>CAYMUT010000010.1:0-154220 GCA_964393625.1 uncultured Pseudomonadales bacterium | reverse complement strand
GCTGTTCTTGACCAGCACGCCTGCCTGACGCAGTCGTGTCAGTGCCGCGGTGAGTGCCGCAGGGGTAGCCAGTGACAGCGCACAGGGGCAGGACACCACCAGCACGGCCAGCGCGGCCGGAAAAGCGTTTGCCGGGTCGATCAACCACCACGCGCCGAAGGTTACTGTGGCGATGGTGAGGATCGATGGAATAAATACCCGTGCCACCCGGTCGGCCAGGCGCGCCAGATTGTGCTTGCTGTCCATCGCCGTATTGGCCAGCTCGTCGATCTGCGCTATCCGGGAGTCAGCAGGTCGGGCCATGACCTGCAGCGTGAATCCTGCGCCGCGGTTGAGCGTGCCGGCAAAAACGCGTTCTCCGCGCCGCGCCATGCGCCAGTCGCTTTCGCCGGTCAGCCAGGCTTCTTCGAGTCGGGCGTGATCGGTGTCGAGCATGCCGTCCGCGGGCACCTGGGCGCCTTCCGCGATCCACAGGTGATCGCCGGGCTGTATTTGATCAATGGAGGTTTCGATGTGGCGGCCGGCTTCGATACGTGTGACGGACCGGGGCAGCGCCGCCTGCAGCGAGTCTTCAATGCTCAGCCGATGCCTGATGCGTGCTTCCCAGAAACGGGCGCCGAGCATCAGAAAACTGAACATCACCACGGAATCGTAGTACACCTCCCCGACACCTCGCAGGGTGCTGACGAGACTCGTGGTAAACGCGATGGCGATGGCCAGCGCGATGGGCGCGTCCATATTCAGACCTTTGCGCACCGACGCCAGCGCACTGCTGAAAAACGGCACCGCCGAATAGGTGACCACGGGGATGCAGAACAGCAGGGCGGTGTACTCCAGCAGCCGGCGGATAGACTCGTCGATGCCCTGAAATGCGCCGGCGTAGAGGGCGATCTGCACCATCATTACCTGCATCATGCCGATGCCGGCGACACCCAGGCGCTTGAGCAGGGCCTTGTCGGCCTGCTGTTCCAGACGTGTGTCTGCGACCAGCTGCGGCGCGAAGCCAACCTGCTCTATCTGTGTGAGCAGGCGCGTGTTGCTCAGCGGCTTATCGTGGGTGACGAACACCTGACGCTTGACCGGATTGAACTGCAGTTCACGCACTTCGCCAAGTTGCTGCAGGGCGCTGCGGATCTTATTTGTGCAGGCTGAGCAGTGCATGTCGGTAACATTGATGGTCGTGACCGTCATTGCGGCTGCTCTCCGGGGGCGGTGTCCGTCCGGGTCTGCCAGCTTGTTTTGGACAGCGCTGTCTCATCGGTTGAGACCACCGAGTCGTTCCCCGTCATTGCGAAATACAACATCACCATGCCCAGCAGAATGCTGGCCATTGGAATGCCTGCCACCAGCAGCAACATACGGTTTTTCATCGCGCGGCCCCACCCGGCGCCAGGAATGTGGTGGTTTCGACCACGCATCTGCCCCTTTCGCTCTGGCACACCTCGATCTCTACGGGGTTGCTGCCCGGTTCAGGCTGATCGGTAGTCAGCTGCAAGGAAACATCGAGTACTTCGCCGGCTTCCACGTCAAAGCTGGCCGCGGTGCTCAGGCTGATGGTATCAGGCGAACGTACACTGACTGCATACTCCGCAGGCTGCTGAGTTTTGTTCATCAGCTTGAGCTGGTAGTCGTTGCGCACTTCGCCACTGCTCATGACATTGTAGAGCTGGGCCCGCTCACGCAGCAGATCGAAGGCAAACGGATTGCGGTTGACCATGGCGACGATGAAGAACACGATCAGCGTGCCGCACACCGCTGCGTAGCCCACGCTGCGGGGCCGCAGCCAGCGCAGCGGCCTGCCCTGTAATTCCCGTTCGGTGGTGTATTTCACCAGGCCGGGCGCATAGCCCATCTTAGCCATGACCTGGTCGCAGGCATCGACACAATGTGCGCAGCCGATGCATTCATACTGCAGACCGTCTCTGATATCGATGCCGGTGGGGCAGACCTGCACACACAGCTGGCAGTCGATACAGTCGCCCAGCTCGCCGGCCTCGGCGTTGCGTTTGCGGGAGCCGCGCGGTTCGCCGCGGGTTGCGTCGTAGGAAACGATCAGGGTGTCTTTGTCGATCATGGCCGACTGAAAACGGGCATAAGGACACATGTACAGGCAGACCTGTTCACGCATCCATCCGGCATTGACGTAGGTGGCGCCGGCGAAGAACAGTGTCCAGAACGCAGCCCAGCCCCCGACGTCCAGGGAGAACACGGACAGGGTCAGTTCGCGAATGGGCGTAAAATAGCCGACGAAGGTCAGGCCGGTAAGCCCCGCCCAGCCGAGCCACAGAATGTGCTTGGCGCCGCGGCGGCGCAGCTTGTTCCAGCTCCATGGGGCTTTGTCGAGACGGATGCGCTGATGGCGTTCACCTTCGGTGATCTGTTCCACCCACATGAATATGGATGTCCACACGGTTTGCGGACAGGTGTAACCGCACCACAAACGGCCCACGAGATTGGTGATGGTAAACAGGCCGAACGCCGAAATCATCAGCAGCCAGCCGAGCAGCCAGAAGTCCTGAGGCCACATGGTCAGGCCGAGGATGTGAAACTGCTGCTGGGGCAGATCAAACAGCACCATCTGCCGATCACCCCACATGAGCCAGGGTGTCAGGAAATACCCGAGCAGCAGCGGCCAGCCGGTATAAAACCGCAGCTTCTGGTATGTGCCGCCAATATAGCGTGTAAAGATCTTCTCACGCTTCTGGTACAGATCCTGCTGGCTGAAGCCTTCCAGCTTTATGGGATCTGAGGGTTGTCCATTCACTGACTGAGGCTCCGCACATAGGCTGACAGGATGTGTATCTTCTCATCGCTCAGAATGTCCTTCTGTGCGGGCATGTTGCCCTGCCGGCCATTAGCGATGGTGAAGGTCAGTTGATCGATATCGCCGCCGTACAGCCAGATGTCATTGGTCAGATCCGGCGCGCCGAACACCTTGTTGCCCTTGCCGTTGGCGCCGTGACAGACCACGCACATGGTATTGAACTGAGTAATGCCGGCCTTGGCAGCTGCGTCGTCGTGGGGCTTGCCAGCCAGTTTCAGCACATAGCTGGCCACGTTGGTAACGCCTTGCTCACCCAGTGCCGCGCCCCAGGGTGCCATCTGCGCCACGCGGCCATGGGCCAGCGTGGTTTTGATCGCGTCAAAATCGCTCCCCCACAGCCATTCCTCGTCGGTGAGGTTGGGAAAGCCGAAGGAACCATTGGCGTTGACTCCGTGACATGTGGAGCAGTTGTTGAGGAACAGTCTGCGACCTACCTGCATTGCCTGACGATCAGCCACGAGGGCTGCTTCGTCCATCTGGGCCAGCCTCGTGTACAGTGGAGCAAAACGGGCTTCGTGGGCTTCTACTTCAGCCTGGTGCTGGCCCGTGGAGGTCCAGTTGAGCGCTCCGGTGACGTTGCCGGCACCGGGGTAGACGACCAGGTAAATGATGGTGAAGACGATAGTCGCGACAAACATGCCGACCCACCACATGGGCAGTGGATTATCGAGTTCCTGAATACCATCCCAGTCGTGACCGGTGGTCTCGTTGCCTGAGATGGATCGATTGGCCAGCAGTAACCACAGCATGGCAGCGAGGCTGATGACTATGCCTGCGATGACAAACCAATGCCAACCTGATTCCATCATTGGTGTTCTCCTTCATCGTTATTGTTCGGTTCGGAATCGAGAACGATTCTGCCATGGGCTTCCAGGCGCTCGCGGTTGTTGGGCCAGAAGACCCAGGCCCCGAGCACGGCGAAGCCGATCACAACGATCATCAGTGCGAGTATGCGGGTGTCCATGGTTAGTGCCCCGCTGCTGCTGATGCGTCGTAGTTGCGCATGTCGAGACCCAGGGTCTGCAGATAGGCAATGAGCGCTTCTGCCTCACTGACCCCGGCGACCGACGCCTGCGCGCCTTCGATGTCGGCATCGGTATAGGGCACGCCCAGGGTACGCAGCGCACTCATCTTGGCGGCGGTATCGTCGCCGGAGAGCGTATTGTCGAACAGCCATGGGTATGCCGGCATGTTGGAGACCGGCACCACACTGCGCGGATCGAGCAGATGCGCGCGATGCCAGTCGTCACTGTAGCGCCCGCCTATCCGGGCCAGATCAGGGCCGGTGCGCTTGGAGCCCCACAGGAAAGGGCGTTCGTACGCGTCTTCGCCAGCCACTGAGAAGTGACCGTAGCGGGCCGATTCTGACCGCAGTGTGCGTACCATCTGGGTATGACACCCTACGCAACCTTCGCGTATGTAGATGTCCCGGCCTTCCAGGGCAACAGGCTCGTAGGGCTTCAACTCCGGGATCGGCTTGACGCCGGCCTGATCGAAAACCAGGGGGAAGATCTCGACGATGCCGCCTATGCTCACTGCGAAGAGGATCAGACCGATCAGCAGCCCGACTCGAGTTTCAATCTTGTCATGACTCATGCCTGCGCTCCTCCTGCAGTGGTGGGCTCGTCTCGTACCAGCGGTGTCGCCGGTGCGGCGGCTTCCGTGCGGGTCTTGCCCCTGGTGGTCATGTACACGTTGTATGCCATGATCAGCATGCCGGCCAGGAAGATGGCGCCACCGATGAAGCGTGCGTAATAGCCCGGGTAACTGGCCTCTACGGCTTCCGCGAAGTTGTAGGTCAGCGTGCCGTCGATGCTTGTCGCACGCCACATCAGACCCTGCAGCAGACCGTTGACCCACATCGAAGCGATGTAGATAACTGTGCCCAGAGTAGCGAGCCAGAAGTGCAGGTTGATCAGCTTGACGCTGTACATCTCGCCCGGCTTGCGGCCGAACAGCGACGGAATCAGGTGGTACATGGCGCCGATGCTCACCATGGCCACCCAGCCCAGCGCACCTGAGTGAACGTGGCCGATGGTCCAGTCGGTGTTGTGTGACAGGGCGTTGACGGTCTTGATAGACATCATCGGGCCCTCGAAGGTGGACATGCCGTAAAAAGAGATCGATACGATCAGGAACTTGATGATCGGGTCGGTGCGCAGTTTGTCCCACGCGCCGGACAACGTCATGATGCCGTTGATCATACCGCCCCAGGAAGGTGCCAGCAGTACCAGTGACATCACCATACCCAGGCTCTGTGCCCAGTCAGGCAGCGAGGTGTAATGCAGGTGGTGGGGACCGGCCCACACATATATTGCGATCAGCGCCCAGAAGTGCACGATCGACAGACGGTAGGAATAAACCGGTCGTCCGGCCTGCTTCGGCACGAAGTAGTACATGATGCCCAGGAAACCGGCAGTCAGGAAAAAGCCCACCGCGTTGTGCCCGTACCACCATTGCACCATGGCGTCGATGGAACCCGCGTAAGCCGAATAGCTTTTTGTGAGGGATACCGGTAGCGCCAGGCTGTTGAATATGTGCAGTATCGCCACCCCGATGATCAACGCGCCGAAAAACCAGTTGGCCACGTATATGTGTTCGATCTTTCGAATCGCCAATGTACCGAAGAACACAATGGCAAACGCCACCCACACCAGTGTGATGAGGATGTCTATGGGCCATTCCAGCTCCGCGTATTCTTTCGATGTGGTGATGCCCAACGGCAGCGTGATCGCTGCAGAAAGAATGACCAGGTTCCAGCCCCAGAAAACAAACCAGGCCAATGGCCTGGAAATCAGGGGTGTGCGTCCGGTTTTCTGGGCTACGTAAAAGGCGCTGGCCATCAACGCGCACCCGCCGAAGGCGAAAATCACGGCGTTGGTGTGCAATGGCCTTATGCGACCGTAACTGAGCCAGGGGAGGTCAAAATTCAGCGCGGGCCAGGCAAGCTGGGCAGCCAGCAACAGGCCAACGGCCATGCCGACAATACCCCAGATAACCGTCGCGATCGCAAAATATCTTACGACGCCAAGGTCGTAAACGGGTTCTTCAGACGATGCCACTGTCTATCCTTAGTCTCTTGGTTTTGTAGGTTCTCAGTTCCGCGTGCATGGTAGTCATGCCAACGGATCTGGCGTATTGGTAATTAGCGATAAGAAAAAAGGAAGGGGACTTTTGCAGCCCCCTTATTAGCAGGGCCCATTGATGGTATCTGTCAGGACTCTGTAGGGTGGATTTTCACCACCAGCACATCGCATGCCACTCCGTGCAGTACCGCGTTAGCAGTGGAGCCGAGCAGCAGGCCGAGGCCGTGGCGGCCATGGGTACCTATGACGATCAGATCAGTATTGAGTTCTTCCGCCAGCGCGCGGATCTCGTACGCGGGCGTGCCCATTTTCACGTAGGTGTCGCTGGCTGAAATTTTGAATTCTGACGCCAGCGCGGCGAGTTTAGATTTTGCCTGTTGCCGCATTTCTTCCTCGAATGGAACGCCGGCCACAACGTTTGCCATGTCCAGGCCCCCATAGGTGCGTGCCAGTGGTCGTACGACCGTAACGGCAGCTATGTTGGCGGATCTTTGCGCCTGGGCGGCATTGTGGGCCGCGCTGAGCACTTCTTCGGCTTCGTCGGTGAGATCGACTGCTACTAGTATGTTCTCGTATGACACGTTTCCCATTCCTCAACCTGGTAAGAACTATAACTGCAGCATAGTTGCTCGATTTGATTCGAGGAATGAGTAGTTGACCAGGCCCTGCTCGGGGATTTCCCCTATAGCCAACTGGTCTGTGTTCGTTAACTTTTCAAAGACACGATTGAAGGAGTGGTTGGTGGCGCTGCCGAATCCAAGGTTTGAAGCCAGTTTTGCCCGGATCTTCGGGCATGAGATCGGTATGAATGATCGGGCCGATGCATTTTTCGAAGCGTTTTATGAGCGCTTTACCAAAGCCCCCGCGATCAATGTCATGTTTGCGTCCACAGATATGGTCCGTCAGGCGCAGATGTTGAAAAAATCGTTGTTTCACCTGGTTTCCTATTATGCGATCGGTAGACCAACCCCCGAACTCGATCGACTCGCGGAGCTGCATGCCCAGTTGAGATTGCCTCCGGAACTGTTCGACGCGTGGATGCGCGCGCTCATCGACACGGCCGGCCAGTTCGATGAGGAATTTGACGAGGCCACGGAACTGGCATGGTGCTGGGCGCTGGCGCCGGCTCTGGCTTACATGCAACTACAACTGCACAAACCACAAAAACATCAGATTAAGTAGTTTCCCGCATGGGTGAGCGGCGGTCCCGCGGCTAATCTAACTTGTATGAAACTGCATAATGTGGCGCCGCCGAACTCTGTTGTCTGTGTGGTTGACGGAGACCCGGCAATCAGAGACAGCCTGGCCTACCTGTGTCAGTCCAATGGGCATGTTGCGCAGGGGTTTTCCACTGCAAGCGCCTTGCTGCGCCAGGTCGACGCGCTGTTCGCCAAATGCGTGATCTGTGAAGCACAGCTGCCCGATGTCAGCGGTGTTCAGCTATACCTGCAACTTAAAGAGCGCGGTATAGACGTGCCTTTCGCTCTGCTGGTGAGCAGGGCGTTGTCCGTCGAGACGGCCGCGGCCAACAGAGTCGGTATTGACTTCGTGCTGCCGAAACCGCTGACGCAATACACCGGACTTACCCGGTTCCTTGCGGCTGTGGAACCCAGTGGCCACTGAAGCCCACGCCGGCGGTGCCGCGGTGCTGGAGCGATTGGAGCAGGATCATCAGCACCTCTCCCGCGTCATGGACGTTTTTGACGCACAGCTGGCCAAGCTGGGCAAAGACGATGAAGACGTAGACTGGAACCTGATGGGGGAAATCATCGCCTATGTGCAGGAATATCCGGACGCCGTGCACCATCCCCTGGAGGATCAGTTGTTCGACAAAGTGTTGGACAAGGGCCTGACTCCGGCAGAGCGGGAACTGGTCCATTTCAACCTGTCACAGCACGCACAGATCATCAGTTCGACCCAGAGACTCGCCGATGAGATCGGCGATATTCTCAACGATATTGTCGTGCCCATGGCAGCCTTGCGGGAGCACGGCAGGCGCTATCTGGAGATGCAACGCAATCACATGCACAACGAGCACCGCCACCTGTTCCCGTTAGCCGAGCGGTTGCTTAATGATGACGATTGGGCAGATGTCGCCCAGGTACTGATCGAACAACAGGATCCGCTGTTCAAACTGCAACTGGGCAGGTACGAGGCCCTTTACCGGCACGTCGCCGATTAACAGAACCTCGCTGGTGGGTATCACGCCTGCCTGATGGGAATGCTGCGCGCCCGATCTGCCTGTTCCTTGGACATGTCGACCCTCAGAACACCGTCTATATAGGATGCTCTGGTACCGTCGCTGGCCACATTGCATGGCAGAGCGATGACCCGTTTGAAACTGCCGAAGGCGCGCTCGGGCGTGAAATACGTCATGGCACTCACGGCTTTGTCGCGTAGCGAGTGCCAGCCGTTTACCAGGCACTGTTCCCTTCACGTTCGTTGTCAGTCGGCTGTGTCATGTCGGGTTTTACTCCACTGCAATTTTCTTTGGCGAGCTGATTTCAGCACCGGGAATCTTCACCGTGAGTACGCCGTCTTTTACCTGGGCGGCAACTTCCTCCTCGTTGGTTGCAGCGGGCAGGGTGAAACGTCGGGTGAATCTGCCGTAACGGCGTTCGCGACGAATATAGCCGTTGTCTTCCTCGCGCACATCGGTGGCAGGCAGCCAGCTTTCGTTATCGCTGAGTAACCTGGTTGGAAAGCCTTGAGAAAAGAGGCTGCCAAACGGGCGGTAAAAGTCGTCAAAGATATCTGTGGGTCTGATCAGAGAACTCATGTCTGCTCCTCGTTTCGTGTTCTGTTTGGTTATTGGAAGCAATGCTGCCGCTTCCCGAAAAAGTAATGGTGACGCCAATGGAGTTTTTCACTACGTAGTTTCCGCAGCGCCGGCTGCGTCTACTACGGATATAGGTGGGGTCGGGGTCGGTCTAACCTGTGGAACTAATTGACGAAACAAAGTCAGCACTGGTGAGCATGAGCGTGGAACAAGTTAAAGCCCGGCTGGAAAGCTACAAGGAAAGTATTGTGGAGCGGCGCGAGAAGCTGGCCCGGCATGTGAGTCATCGGGAAGAGCCCCTGCCCCAGGATTTTGCCGAGCAGGCGGTGGAGCTGGAAAACGACGAGACCATGGTGGCGCTGGAGCAGGAATTACACGATCAGCTGCGTGATGTTGATAATGCCCTGGCACGCCTGGACAAGGGCGGCTACGGGGAGTGTGCCGAGTGCGGTGACCATATCAGCGCAGGGCGTCTCGAGGCTCTGCCAGCGACACCATTGTGTTTTGATTGTGCCGAAGCCACAGGAAGGTAATCGAATGAATCGGGCAGTCGGGGCTCTTACGGCCTGCGTGATGCTGACAATGGTCTTTGGTTGTAATTCGGCGGCAGATCAACCTGCAGCGCCGCCAGCTGCAGACAGTGTGGCCGAGGCTGTCGAATCTGCTGCCGTGGCGCGTCTGCCGGTCAGCTTGAATGCGCTCATGGTAGCCATGGTCAATCAGGCCGCCGATCCGATATGGGTAGCTGCCTGGCACAACCCCTCCGGAGAGGGCGACTGGCGGGAGCTGGAACGGCGGGCTGTTCAGCTCGAAGTAGGCGGCGCGCTGTTGCAAGTACCCGGTACCGGACCGCTGGATGATGCCTGGGCCGGAAGCTCAGCCTGGCAGGACTGGGCAGGCCAGCTGCAGCAGGTTGGTGCAGACTCGGTAACTGCAGTGCGCGCCAGAGACCTTGAAGCGATCTCGGCGGTCGGCGACAGGATCGTAGAGATCTGTGAAGGTTGCCATATCGAGTTCAAGCCAGCGCTGCCAACCGGTGGTCAATTTGGTGAGCTATCGCCCACTGAGGCTGACCTGGAAAACGGTGAGGATTGATGAAAGAACTGAGCAAGTTGGTTGTGGTGGCGGTGCTGTTTTCTTCCGCTTGCGCGACTCCGGCTGCATCGACGGATACCGGCGTCGCGCGAGGAGAGCGGGTGTTCAGCAAGCACTGTGCAACCTGCCATGGTGAAACCGGAGCCGGCTCAGAGCCCTGGTACCCGTCGCTGCAGCGACTGGCGGGTTTACTTGAGCCGGCTCACATGGTCGAGACGGTGTTGACCGGGCGCTTCCGCCGGGGCGGCGATATCAACGGCCACACCATTCCCATCATGCCCGCCTGGGGTCAGCTTGCCGATGCTGATGTTGCGGCAATCGTCAATTACATCCAGCAGAAATGGGGCACCGAGGCTACCGAGGTTGGCCTGGAAGACGTGGAGGCCGCCCGGGCGAAACTCTGGGAGATCGACTAACGGCCCGGCCGCATCTTACAGGTGTACGAAGTCACCTCGTTGAACAGCTTCACCTTCGACGAGCTCGGCGACGGCGTAGCGCTCGGTGACGTGGGTGACCCGTACCTTGCCGACCTCCCGCTCGATGGTATCGAGCAGAAGTCCCGTTGCCGGGTCCACCAGCTTGCGCACTATCGTTGAGACCTTCATCAGGTCGCCGCTCTTTACGCCGGATGCAAGATTGGCATTGAGGTACACCTCGTTGGCATCGGTGCTGGCGATCTGGAAACGGCGTTGCACAGAGCGGCTCAGATCTCCGGCAATCTTAAGTACGGCCTGACCCAGCGCGTTGCGTGAAGCGATGCCCAGGGGGGATTTGGCGAACGAGTCGCCGCCCAGGCTGGCGCGCTTGTAGTCCAGACCAATGGTCCATCCGCCGGTTTTGGAGTCTGCAACGACTCTGTGCGAAAAGCGTGTCTGACCGTTGGTGGCGTCGATGATGCTGATGTCGAGGCCTACATGGGCCTTGCTGCCGTTGCGACCCAGGCGTACCCCCAGCGGGGTGTTGGGTAACCCCAGGCCCAGCGTCAGACCGCCGCCTTTTTTGTTCGGGTCGAACTCGGTAACCGTACCTTTGATGATGACTTCTGCGCCGATCAGGCGTCCTGCGCCCGGCGCGGTTTGCCGATTGACCACACCGGCCAGGCCGAGCTCCTGTTCGCGCAGCAGGTTAGACAGACCGGTACGATCCAGTACAACAAAACAGTCGGTGCGGGTGAGCTCCGTGGCCATCTGCGCGGCCAGGCCGTCGCCGATGTTGTAACCCTCGTAAGAAGCCATCTTGCCGGTGGCGTAGAAGCCGTAGATGGCGACTCGGGGTTTTAAGCCGGAGCAGGTCAGGTTGTCCAGCGCCAGTTCGAGTTCGTCTGCGTTGAGAGGCTGTTCTTTGCGCTTGCTCCGGGCGTCGGCCAGACCTGCTGCGAGCAGCAGGATCAGGCCGGCGATGGTCAGAATGGTGAGGCGATGTGTGCGTGTCATGATGTGTATCCTTGTCGAATCTTATCCGGTTACCTGGTAGGTAACGGCAGCCTGGATTGAGGTTCATTGTCCGCTTGCTGATCATTTGCACGAGATTGCAGCAGCGCCTCGAGATATCTGATCTGCATCTGCTCGATATAGACGTTGGATGAATCTCGGGGATATACGTAAAACAGCTGGCCGTCCTGGAGCGGCATGGCGCGCAGCGCCTGTTCCGCCATGAACCGCTGCACCGCGGGATGAAAGCGCTGCTCGGGCAACAGAATGAAGCCGGGTAGGCCATAGGGTTGCAGCAGCGGATTTGCCGCGCTGAGTGTGGCGCTGCTGAGGGCGGTTACCACCGCCAGTGCACCTATGAGGGTTCTGACGCTTTTCATGGTGTGCCTCCCTGTACGGTAACGATGTCCCGCTCGGCGGAAACGTTGGTGCCGCTGATGTCGCCGCTGTTGTCGCCGCAGATCACTACGGTGTTGCCTGTGGTGCCTTCGAGGTCTACATCGAGACAGCGGAACTGGTTTTCGAAGCGCGCAAGCTGCTGATTGGTGTCGTGGCGCAGGCTTGTCACAGTGGGGCTGTCTATACCACGGCGGGAAGCGCCGCCGCTGGACGTGACCAACCGTACATTGGCTCTGGCTTCGTTCTCGGCTCTGGTGCGGTCCTGGTCGATGCGCATGCGCATCTGGTAAATACCCTGCAGCAGTTGTTGCTCGGGTGGGAGTTGCTGCGCGGCCGGTGCGCTGCGCTGCTGTGCATGAGTGAATGGCGCGCTGAAGCTCAGAGCCGTGGCCAGGGCCAGCGTGCTGATGGTTGTGACTTGCATGACTGTCTCCTGTTGATGCTTTGTGTAGTGCGTGAGAAAAATCGTCGGAAAAAAAGGGGGGCTTTACAGCCCCCGTTTGTTGCTGGCGGAGTGCTTATTTGCTGATGCCAGAGTTCATCTGATCTGCGATGGAGTTGCCGGAGTCACCGTACTGGTCAAGCTGAGCGCCTGACTGCTGAGAGGTGTCACCGAAAACCGTGGCAGAAGTGTTGCCGATAGGGGCGAATACGCCCTTCGGACCCATGTCGCGACCTGCGAAGGTGTTTGACTGGCTGATCGGCGCGCCGTTGCTGCCCTGTACGAAGAGGTTGTTCTGCGGCAGCTGATTGGTGTTGTTGTTCACCATGGCCGGGCCGTAGAAGACCTGCTCATCGTTACCGGCGCTGACTACCGTGGTTCCTCCTGCAACGCCGACTTCATGTCCGCGCGCTGCGCCCAGAACAGACTGGTCAGCCTGGTGACCAGCATGCTGGTCCTGCACTTTGTAGCCGGTCAGGGTTGGGGTAGCGATCTGGAAGTCGACTACCGTGCTGGTGTCATTGTCTTCCGTGTTGGTCCATACGCTGGAGTAGTCGTTGTCTTCTGTGTGGCTGTAGACGCTGGAAACATCGTTATCTTCGCTGATGGAGCTGCGTACGTCGGTGCGCACATCGTTGTCTTCGCTGTAGCTTGAGCTTGAAGAGCGGTTGAAGGAATCCTCAATAGCGACATCGACATGACGCGAAGCGTCGGTCCATGAAGTGTACGGCGTGTCGGCTGCGGCTGAGCCTGCTGCGATCATACCGGCGAGGATGAGGCTGGGGGTGAGTACTTTTTTCATTTCGATCTCCGTAATCTGATTTTGAGTTTCGGCGACTGCGCTCTGCCTTACTCATTGAGTAACGGGCTTGATCGATGGGGTTCAAAAAAGAATTCGGTTTTTGCGGATGGGTGGGGTGGAGGGTTGCTGCTGCGGCGCAACACCCAGGGAGGGGCCAACGAGCGTCAACCAGGTTGCTGCCGTTTTAGGCTTTGCGAACGTCAACTTAGCACCCATGATGTGCGTGCTCCGGGTTTGGCTCAATTGCCCCCGAGTTGGTGGAACACGCCTTTCTGGATTTTCGAGTTAAAGCGCCTCACAAGGGCCACGCAGCCTGCGGCAGCATTCATCATGTGCCTGAAAAGTTGTGTTGTAACACGATAAGTGTGACCCAACATCCTCTGAAAAATGGGGTCGTCGACCCCGGAAAATGGATATATGGCGCGATTCCCGGGAGCTGTCAGGAGCTAACAGTCAGTCGACTATGGAGCAACCAGTCTGGGATCAATCCTCTGCGAACAGGCTCCGCAACTCGTCCTGGGCTTCACGGGTTGTTTGACGAAATGCTTTGACGTCGTGGGCAACCGCCGCCTGTCGCTCCAGGGTCGCGGCGTCGTGATCTCGAAACACATCGACCGCGGACGGGTCCAACCCGAGGCTGGTAAACAGATGGCGGGTCAGATCCAGGCTGGAAAGTAGCGATTCGCGAATCACGTAGTGTACGCCGAGATTGCGCAATGTGATTTCGTGGTGGCGATTGTAGGCACGCGCAAAGATCTTCACGTCGGGGTAGAGGTCTCTCAGCGTAGCGGCGATCTTGCTGCTGGTTTCGATGTCGCGCAGGGCGAGCACTACAGCCCGTGCGTTGGCGACGCCTGCATTCTGCAGCAGATCGAGGCGGGTTGCGTCACCGTAATAGACCTCATTGCCGAAGTCCCGTATGAAATCCACCTGCCCGGGATTAGCTTCGAGCGCGGTAAACCCCTGGCCAGTGGCCGACAAAATACGCCCGATAATCTGCCCGAACCTGCCGAAGCCGGCGATGATGATGGGGGACTCGTCGTGTGCCATTTCGTCAAACTCTCGGGAGTCCTCCAGTTTGCCGGTAAACTTCTGTAGCGCCATCATGAAAAATGGCGTGCTGGCCATGGACAGAGTGACCACCAATACGGTGGTCTCCATGATCTGCGCGTCTATCAGAGATGAAGAGACGGCGATGGTGAGAAGAACGAAAGCGAATTCTCCGCCCTGGCTCAGCACCGCACTGGTTTTAATCGCGTCGCCACGATCCAGCCCGAACGCCATGGCGATGGGGATGAACACGAAAAATTTGATTGCGACCAGGGCCAGCGCAAGGCCGATGATCAGCAAGGGGTTTTCCAGCAACAGGCCAACATTCGCCGACATGCCCACGGCAATGAAAAACAGGCCGAGCAGCAGGCCCTTGAAAGGCATGATGTCGGTTTCGAGCTGATGGCGAAATTCCGAATCCGCCACCAGCATGCCGGCGATGAACGCGCCAAGAGCCATGGACAAGCCAGCGGATTGCATGGCGAGTGCAGCGCCGCAGACTACCGCCAACCCTGCCGCAATGAACAATTCGTGTATGCCGCTAGCGGCGATGAATTTCAGCAGCGGCTTCAGCAGGTATCGGGCAGCGATGATCAGTCCAACAATCAGCCCGAATGAAAGCCAGTTCAGGTCTCCATGTACCGCGTCGGATCCGCCGGCGGCGGTCAGCAGTACGATGGCCGGAATGACCACCACGTCCTGCAGTAACAGCACGCCGAATGCGGCCCGGCCATGGGCATGGTTCAGCTCTTTTCTCTCAGCCAGTAACTGCAGGACAAACGCCGTGGAGGAGAGCGCCAGCGCGAAACCGATGGTCGCGGCAGTACCCAGGGGTAGCTCCACCAGGTATAGAAGGGCGCTGAGGATAACCGAGAGGCCCAATACCTGGGCTGAGCCGAGACCGAACACCTGGTGCCGCATGACCCACAAACGGCGGGGTTGCAGTTCCAGACCGATGACGAACAAAAGCAGCACCACGCCGATCTCTGAGAAGTGCAGTACCCTTTCGGTATCGGCGATGAGGTGTAGACCACTGGGTCCGATAATGATTCCGGCTACAAGGTAGCCGATGACTGAAGACAGGCCCAGGCGATTGAGCACAGGCACGGCAATCAAGGCCGCAACGAGAAAGACAAACAGTTCACTCAGAAAATCCATTTGTAGCCTCTTTGTGGCGCCTGCATGGTTGCTCAGACACTGACCACGTAAGCGTGATCGGCCGGCGGGCCGTTCAGTACCGTGCGATAAACCTGCTCAACTTCGCTGAACGGGCGTGACTCGATGGTTACCCAACGATCCACATCGTTGAAAAACGCCTGGGTGGCTTCGCCCAGCAGCGCCTGATAACGCGCGGGCCCCAACTCTTCATTGCGCTTCAAGATCTGCGAGGGCGCGAAAAACATGGTTGGTTTGGCCCCGGGCAGTGCCGCGGGATCTTCGCCGTCGCGCGCGTCCCAGTGAGTAATACCGACGCCGCAGCTGTTTGTCAGGTTGTCGCGCAAGTGGTGATGAACGCGCGCCAGCACCTTCCGGTTGCCGGCCATGTCGACGTAAACGCTGGGCACGGCGTCCAGTTGTTCGACGGCATCATAGGTCAGTACGTTGTCGTATAGCCCAAGCCCTTGCACAAACCGCAGGTTGGCCGGGGATGTAAGACCGACGATATTGATGTTGGAGCGCCGCCGCAGCATGTAGGCCAGTCCAAACGCGGTTTTGCTTGACGCGCTGCCCAGAACGGTCTGTTGCGCACCAAACAAGTCATTGTCCGCCAGATAATCATCCAGCACGAACGATGTGGTGAACAGGGGGCGGTACACTATGGCGTGATTCTCGAACCTGGGCTCGAAGCCATTGTCCGGGCTGACTGTGGTGTACTGGTTGTACACCGGCGGCAACTCGGCGCGATGGGTGGCGCCGTCTTTGAATCCTCGCGTGTTCACTTTTTCGGGCTTAACGCAGACTTCATCAGACATGGGGAAGTAGCCGTAGTAGCGCGCCCCCTCGGCGACGTCGGGATGCGCGCTGCGTAGTACCCGGCCGATGCCCCAGACTGGAATGCGTCCCCATCCGTCCGGCGCTGGAAAGAACTTCCAGTAGCCGATCATATCTCCGGCTACGCCGTAGGTGATGTTGTTGGCAGTCAGTGCGAACCGTTCCACGCCGATAACGGCCTCTGCCGAGCGAGGCTGAAGCACATCAGCGGCGTCGGAGCGGGTTGCGGTCAGGTTTCCACGTTGAACGAGGAAGTGCTTGGGCATATGTGTGTCCTGAAACGGAGGCGGTGTTCCGGGCTATGAGTGATTCCACCAGGGTGTATCACTGAATGAACGGACATCCATCTCGAACGTCCAGGTAGAGCGATGTTGCTGTACCAACTGCAGATAAATTTCAGCGACCCTGTCAGGCAGAATCAGCCCGTCTGCGGCGCCGCGTGAATCGCGCAGTTGCTGGAAGCGTTCTTCGCCGAGCAGCTTTCCCACCGTATCCGGCGCGTCGACCATGCCGTCGACCAGAACGTGGGCGATGTGGATACCCTGGGAAGAAAACTCGGCATTCAGACTCTGGCACAGCATACGGCGACCGGCCATGGCGGCGGCGTGGGAGTGCTGGCCGGCATTGCCGCGCGCTGCGGCGGTTGCCGAAGTGGCAATGATCGTGCCGCTGCCTCGTTCCACCATGAGCGGGCAGACGCTGGAAGCCACACGAAACAAGCCGAACGTGGCCATGCGCCAACCGAGTTCGAAGGCTTTGTAACTGGTGTCGCCAAGGGCGCGATTGCCGATCTGGGCGCCGAGGTTGTAGATGACCACTTCGATCGGCCCGATCTCGGCTTCGATCTGGGCGATGCGGTCTTCGATGACATAGTCTTCGGTTGCGTTCATCAGAAACCCGCTGGCGTCGCCGCCATCGCTGCGGATCTGTTCGACCATGCTGTTCAGACCATCCTCATCGGAACGGCGGCACAGCACCGAGTGGTAACCTTCCCGGGCAAAACGCTTGCCGGCAGTGCCGCCGATACCGGCGCCAGCCCCCATGACGAGACATACAGGCTTCATAATATTCCTCAGCTTGTGGTTTTTTGAAAGTTGATCTGGAGGGCGCGCTGCAAAGCAGGCCGCTCCCGAATACGCGCCAGATAGTCCGCCAGCCTGGCGGGCAGTGTTAATCCATAGGCTACGGCCCACTGCAGGCAGGTGGTCAACAGCATGTCGGCCATGGAAAAGCCCTGGGGCATGAGATATTCCCGCGCGCCGAGCAGTTCCTCGATGACATTGAGGTGCCGCATTGCGTATTCGCCCGCGGAGTCGACCACGACTTCAGATGCTCCGTAGATCTCACCCAGGTCGCCATGGCGGCGCATGACGTACAGGCTGGTTTCATCCAGCTCACCGAAAATGTAGCAGCACCAGTCGTCAACCTGAGCGCGCTCGGCAGGGGTGGCAGGGCGGAAGACCTCGCCGCCCGAGTAGTTTTCAATCAGATAGCGGGTGATGGAGACGCTCTCGAACAGAGCCAGATTTCCGTCCGTCATCATGGGAATCTTCTGCTTCGGATTCATGCGCGTATATTCGGCGGTTTTGGTTTCGCCGGTACGCGGTCCCATGGGCGTGAGGTCGTATTCGAGGCCGATCTCTTCAGCTGCCCAGATCGGCCGTATGGTTCTGCTGGTGCCAGTGCCCCAAAGTCTGATCAATTTTCTCACTCGAAATCTGGATTTAGGCTGAAACTGATGGCGCCTTTTTCGCCACCAGTCATTCGCATGGGGAAGCCTACGGTACGATAGCGCCCGTCGTCTATATGAGTAATGTGCACGACAGCCAGGGTTTCCGGCGTGATCTCGCTTGGATCGACGCGAAATATGCCGCCGGCAGCGCGGATGCCGTCGGTAGGCTTGGCATAGCCCATCTGTTGCCAGGCGGGGATGTTGATCTCCCTGCGCAACTGGGTCAGGTAGGCCTGATCGGCGTCGAGGATCAGGCGTCGTTCTTCACCCGGCAACTGATCCCACAGGCTGAAGCCCCGGGAAAAGTCGAAATCACCAGAGCGCGACCAGCCCGATCGTTCCACCGAGCGGTCGACCAGTTGACCGTCGCGATAGGAACTGGTGGTTTTGGTGACTGAAACTGACAGGCTCCAGCTGCCCCACAGTCCATACTGGGCGTATTGCTCCGGCCAGATGCGCCGGCAATCGGGTTGCTCTAGAAACATGGTGTGGAAGGTGCCCTTGCCGGCTGCTTTGTCGACCCTGGCGCTGATGAGCAGGCCGTTCTGATAAGTCTGTCCGCCGATTCTGATGCGCGCGTCGCCGCTCGGATGCTCGATCTTTTCCTTGTACTTCTTTTTGACCGGATCTTTGGCCATGCGCGGTTTCTTCCTGCTGCTGCCCCCACCGCCGCCCAGCAAACCACCGACCAGCTGGCCGATGGCGGCATTGGCGGCTTTGCCGAGCATTTCGCCCATGAAGCTTTCAGCGTTGCCGAGATCCAGGGGTGAGGCCGCCAGGGATGTGCCACAGCGGGTGGCGGCAGAGCGGGCAACCTCCTGCTGTATGGGTTGCAGGTCGAGTTCGATCTCGGGGTAAGCCGATGGCGCCGAATATCCAAAGCCGCCTTTGTCACTGGCGGGAATGAAGTCTGCGGCAACGGCAGCGGTGCTCAACGTCAGACCGAGTATTGCCGCGGCGCTCAAACTGATTAGACGCCGTCTCACTTTGGGTCGCTTAGAACAATACATCGACCTCTCCTTGCTGAGGGCAGGCGACCGCATCAGCGGTAGCGGCAGCGGCCGCCGCGCATGCATCGACCGCGCCGTTGCCGAACTGACCGTCGCGCCCGGGGTCTCCCAGATCCGTGGAATTACTCGTCAGAAAGTAGGCGATGTCGCTGGCATTAGACAGGGGCATGAGCGGGTACAGCAATGCGGCAATACCGCTGACATGGGCGGCGGCCCAGGATGTTCCCGACGAAGAAGGAAAGTCTCCATTCGGCGCCAGGGTGACGATGTCTACGCCCGGCGCGGCAAGGTCAATGTACTCGCCCCGGTTGGCTTCGCGGTACAGGCGAAAACCCGCATCAACAGCGGTGACTGCGACCACGCCGGGCAGGGCCGCCGGAAACGCCGGGCGTGCTTGTGAACCGCCATTGCCGGCGCCGGCAATGATCAGACGATTCTGGCTCACGGCCAATGCGACGTATCTGGCGAGCAGGTCATCGGGCGGCCCCGCCAGGCTCATGTTGATGATACGGGCGTCTTTCGCCATGGCAGCGTCCAGGGCCTTGATGAGGGTGCTGGTCCAGCAGCGCGCGCTGAGTCCACCCTCGCTGTCGGGTTGGCAGGCTTTGAGCGCCAGGAGGTTGGCTCCCGGTGCAACACCGTAAACGCCCAGAGCATTGTCCGCAGCGGCGGCGATAATGCCGGCTACAGCCGTACCGTGAGCGTCGGCGCTCCAGCCTTTGTCGGTAAGATCGAGGATCTCCACCCGTCCGGCAAGTTCGTCATGTTCAATCGCCACGCCGGTGTCGATGATGGCGATGGTCTGACCTTCGCCGTTGGAACTGCCGTGTAGCGCCAGTGCGCCGGATTGTTCAGGCCCATAGTTAAAACGAGCGTAGGTGTCGGAATAACTCGGTGAACTTGCCACGCCCGCGGTGGTAGTGAAGATGTGCTCCCGGCTCACGCCGATCACGTCCGGGTCGAGGCGCATCAGTGAGATGGTTTGTGCAATGGGGTGTGTACTGTAGTAAACGGCAAGATTTTCGCCGGTGCTGCCCAGGGTGGTCTCGCTGATTACCGTAAGTCCCCAGCGCCCGGCAATGACCTGGGCGGAAGTGCCAGCCAGGGCGACGATCAGATTCGGTACGTGAGCAGGCGCTACATTGTTTAACGGAATGCCTACTTCGCGGCAGCCTTCGCCCACCATCAGGGTGTAGTCCGTGGTGTCAGCGGGTATCTGATCGGTGGATAAGCGCAGCGCGTCGCCGAACTTGTTGTGTACCTGCATGGCAAAATCGGGCGCAACGGGTGCCTGCTCCGCCGTCAGGCTCGGCTGAGCTGTCTCATCTGCGACGGCGGAATCAGGAGGACTCGGACCTGCATCCGGCGCTTCGCGCAGATCCAGTTGCAGGGCAAGATCCTGCCCCGGTGCCGGGTCGGACGAATCCAACCGCGGCAGCAAGCGATTCATGCGGCACATGCCGCCTTCTTCGCTCAGCGCTGCGGTGGTTTCTTCCAAGGGCGGTGGTTTGCGCACGATGCGGGCCTTCACCGCTTCCTCATTGCGGACGTTGCCTGCAGTGGTTTCGAACTGGATGTTCTGGCAGACGCTTCGAGAACAGCTGACCACTCCGGCTGCACTGCACAGGGCATCCTCCCGGGCCGACCAGATCTCGTCACTCATCGGGCACTGCACCAGGGTCTGTCTGCCCTGGCGGATAAAGGCGGCGTCGGTGATGCCATGCTGGTCAGCCCACGCCTCAGCGTCGATGTTGCCGCTCAAGATAATATTGCGGGTCGTTTCCGGCAGCTCCAGGCGCAGGGGCTTGCGCCACTCGGCGGCGTAATCATTGGCATAGACGGACCCGGCGGCCGCGGTGCAGGCGGTAAGCAGACCCAGAATTAGAGAATCAGCGCGCATCGGGGCTCTCCGGAACGGGTTGTTCCGGTTGTGGCAGGCTCAGGTTCATAGTGGCTTCCCGGGCGCCTCCCTGGGTGTCGGTAACCCGCAGGCGCAATTCCCAGATGGTTGACCCGCCTGCAAGCCGTATGAGTTGGTCGACCTCGAAACGTCCCAGGGTGTTGGCCTCCACGGGCGTGCTCAGCGTCTGTAACGGTTGCCAGGCATAATGGTTGGGTTTGGCTTCTTGCTGATCGCGTTTTTTCTTTGCGCGACGCGTTTTCTTCCGGCGTTTACGCTTGTCTTGTTCGGCTGGCTCGGCGACCGGAATAGATCCTGGTTGGGCGCGCATATGCACTTCTGCGCCGGCGAACTGCGCGGCGGCAGCGGTGCCTGTCAGTTCGACCCAGAGGCGGGCGTCTTCTAATGACAACCTGGCTGTATCGAAACGGGCGTGTACGTAGCGGCCGGCTTCGGTGCTCAATGCGGCAACGTAATCCAATTCGCCATAACCCGACAGTTGATCGATGCCGGGTGGCGCGACATCGGCGGCGGATTGCACCATGATCTGCTTAAGTTCCGCGTGGCTGAGATCCGGGCGCAGACTCAGCAAGCGCGATGCCACGCCGGACGCCAGGGCGGCAGCAAACGAGGTGCCTGTGGCACGGTAGTAGTTCTTGTCAGTACCGACCACGGCGGCTTCGTCGGGGTAGTCGATTGGATCAGAGAGTGCGATGAAATCGGTGTCTTGAGCGCGTAGAGAAAGCACTTCGACGCCAGGCGCCAACAGTGCCAGCTCGCCGCCGAAATTCGAAAACCCGGCACGCCCTCCTGTGTGATCGCTGGCACCTGCCAGCAGCACCCCGGGTAAACCGGCGTAACCGTGGCGATCGGTAGCCGTGCCTTTGTTTCCGGCGGCTACGATGATCAACACGTCCCGCGTCTGGGCATAGCGGGCCGCTTCTTTCTCCAGTTCGGTGACCAGTTCGCCACCGAGGCTCAGATTGATGATGCGTGCGCCATGATCCACCGCGTAGTAGATAGCTGCAGCGACGCTGGTACTTTTCGCCTGGCCGATGAAGTTGGCCACCTTGAGCGGCATGATGCGCGCGTTGGGATTGACCGCTGCGATGCCGATGCCGTTATTGGTGCAGGCAGCAATGACCCCGGCGATGTGTGTGCCGTGGCCGCTCAGGTCCCAGGGGTTATTGCTGTTGTCGACGAAGTTCCAGCCGATCAGATCATCTTTAAATCCATTGCCGTCGTCATCACGGCCGTTGGCCTTTTCCTGTTCGTTGTGCCACAGCCGATCTGCCGCCAGGTCTTCGTGCTTGTAGTCGAGGCCGGTGTCGATGATGGCCACCACGATCTCGGCGCCGGGTTCAGCGGGTGCGATATCAGCATGGACCCGGGTCTGCTTCAGCGCCCATTGATCGTCGAACTCCTGCCCCCACGAGCCAGTTTCGCTGAAGTGTGGGTCATTGGGTGGCGATGCGGCGTGTACCGGGCTTGCGGCCAGGGCGAGGCCTAATGCGAACAGCCAGGTCACTACCGGGACATTCATGGCCTGGGCGCTGGTTGCACAAAGGCGGTCAACGGGCTGGCCTGCAGGGTCTGCTGCATTGCGGCGACATCAGCGCCTTCCGGAAGGGCCACACCATACATGCCCAGACTGTTGGGTCCGTCCACAATACGGGCGTCGCTGTCGAGCAACAGTGCGCGCAGATCTGCTTCGGTTACACCATCGGCGAATGCCACACTCAAGTCGGCGTTTGCCGCAACCGCCGTGCCGGACACAGTGGCATACGTGGTGTCAGCAATGTCCTCACCCGGCATTGCAACCACCAGCGCGAGCGCCAGCACCGCGGCGAACTGCGCGCCCATGGCCAGCTTGGAGAACGTCGGCGTTTGCTGCCAGCTGATGGCCTCGCTGATACGGGCGAGCAGTCCGTTGCTTTCAGCAGCGGTAGTTTCTCGGACGATCACAGGCTCTTCCGGCGCCTCCTGAGGCACATCATCCAACTGCGCCATGACGTTGCGCAGAATCTGCTGGTTGTAGTCGGGCTCGTCTTCGGCTTTTTCCGACACGGTTTCTGCAAAGAGCGCCAGTTCGTCAACATCTGTGGCTGCGATCTCGCCGCTGTCGATGAATGCCTGCACTGCGCGGGTTTCTTCGTCGCTCAAAGTGCCGGCAACGAACCACGGCAACAGTTCTTCTGCTTCGCGTCTGTTCATGAGGCCAGCTCCACACTGCTTGGGTCGATACCCGTGGCGCTCAAGATGCCCTTGAGCTGTTGTTTGGCGTGATACATTCGTGTCTTAACCGTGTTTTCCGGGCATTCCACGATCTCGGCGATCTGCTGATAGGAACAACCGTGGAAGAAGGTGAGCTCGACCACGTCCCGGTGCTCCGGCTTCAGTTGGGCGAGGGCACCGCGTAGCGCGTTCTTCAGATTGCGTTGATCGTGCTCGCTCGCCGGGGTAGAGGGTTCGTCCGCGGCAATCTCCGGCGCGTTGTCCAACTCAACCGTGTCGAGTTGCTTGCGGCGCACGGCGTTGAGGGCCAGGTTGCGGGTAATGCCCAGCAGCCAGGTGCTCACTTTCGAGCGCCCTTCGAACTTTGTGGCGGTTTTCCACACTTCCAGCATGACGTCGTTGGTTACCTCTTCTGCTTTGGTTGTGTCGTTGATCAAGCGGTAGGCGTAGCGGAATACGCGCTCACCGTACTGATGGAAGAGGATTTCAAAAGCGCGGCGGTCGCCGCCTCCAATACGCAGAATGAGGTTGCGTTCGGTCGCATCCTCGTCTGCTCGCTGGCTTTGTTGAGCCGGTTTGTGGTCCGACATGATGCCCAACTGTACTGCTTGCATGGCTCAAACGCCTCGAATTCCTTGTCACTCGATCCGTGAGTAACGCGTGGAGTTTCGAAGGTTCAAAAATAACCCGGAAATTTCCGGCTTTGGGCGCCTTAAGCCTGCTTACGTTTCTTTAATTGGGCTATCGCCTCTTTATTTTTGTTTTTTTTCTGTTCTGCTGTGATGGCGATGAAGTGCCCCCCGAAGCGCCAATATTGCGCCGATAGCAGGTTGCTTGCAACCGCGTGGATCAAGGCGATCGCAGGGCCCTCCGGCGCTCCCGCAGCGTACCTCCAAACCAGTTGCGGTAAGCCTGGGTAAGCTGCGTCAATCGGGAGAATCCCAGCAGATAGGCGATTTGAGTTGCCGACATTTCCGTGTGAATGGTGTACTCGAGCGCCAGTTCCTGCCGTACTTCCTTAAGAATCTCGCGGTAGCATGTACCTAAGTCCCGCAGCTTCACACGCATCGGTAGATGCGCCAGTTCGTCGAGGGTGCTGATGTAGTCTTCGCAAAACCGATCCTGATAGGCCGCGAGTTGGGCATTGGCCGATGGAAGAGCCCGCTCTGCGTCACTGCGCTCGAACACCAGCGTAATCTCATCGTGCCGTCGTTTGACCTGATCTACTCCATATATGCGCAAAGCCGGTGCGTACTCTTCATTGGGCCAGGGCGCTCTGATTTCCCGGGGCACTAGCGATGGTCCTGCCAGTTCCCGGCAAATGCGTAATACATACAGCAACCCCACGGTGTTGGTGAGATAAGACTGTACGTCGCGCCTGTCGACGAACTGCAAGCTGACGCTTTGCGCGGTGACGCTAACGGAAATCTCAACCGCGCTGGAAAGTATGGCGGCGTAGCGTGCCAGGCGCTCAAACAGGTCGCGGATGCTTTCGCTGACGTACATGCCGAAACCAAGCCCCGGGAGTCGATTCTGCACCACAATGATCCGCAGAGCATGGCCAACGTCGCATCTCAGAATACGGTGGTGGACGATGGCGTCGGCCGTGTGCTGGCAGCACTTGCCGAGGCAGGGCTGGAGCAGAACACGCTGGTCATCTACAGCTCGGATCAGGGCAATTTCTACGGCCAGCATGGGCTATGGCAACACGCAGTAGTGACCTTTCCCAGCAGTTTGTATGAGGCCGCCATGAACATCCCGCTGATCGTACGGCACCCGGGGCAGATACACGCCGGCGTTACCGAGGAAAGCCTGATTGGGCAATATGATCTGCCCCAGACGACTCTAGATTATGTCGGCATAAAAGATGTGACATTTGCCGACAGCCCGGCCCGCAGCTTCGCACCGATGTTGCGGGGCGAGGGCCAGCAATGGGACGATGTGGTCTTCTATGAGCAGGAAGAAACCCGCGGCATACGAACGAAGCGGTATGCTTACTGGAAGCACCTGGCCGATCTCGCTGAACCCAAGCTCTTCGATATGGCCAATGATCCGGGACAACACGAAAACCTTGCGCAGCTGCCGGAGCACGAACGGTTGGTGGCAGATCTCGATCGCCAGTTGATGGCGTTCTTTGCTGAATACTCTGATGAGAATTACGACCTGTGGCGGGGCGGCAGCGCCAAGGGTTCCGTGATTCGCCCAGGATTATTCAAAAGAATCCATGGTGATTCCTGGGAAACAGTGAGCGAAAGCCTGCCGCCGTTTGTGGAAGACGGGGGCTGATCTTACTTTTCTGCGAGCCTGGCGCCCCGCAAAACATTTGGCAAAGCGTAGTTACCTTCATGACAGGCGTATTCGTAAACCAGCCCGGCGGTGACGCCGCGCGAGGCCTGATCACTGGTCAGCGGTGACGACGCCGTCCACGGCTGTTTAAACATGGCTGGATCTTCGATTGTGAACTCATAGTCGATGGTGGTTTCATCTATGCGGGTCAGGCGTTCAGTGACGGTCAGACTGCTACGGGCCGCTCTCCAGGGCCATGCCCAGTAATAATCGGATTTATTCAGGAAGTTAGTACTTACTATCACCAATGTGTCCCCATCCCAGTGCGCATGCGGTTCACCCAGCCACATGGGTGCGCCCACCGACGGGGGCGCGTCGCCAAGGGGAATGATTCGAAATTCGTGATACATCTCCTGCAGGATGAACAGGTAATCGGGTGTCTGTACGAAGCGGAAATTCATGTTGTAGGGCTGCAGCGGCGCCATGGTCACGCCGTCCGAGAGACAGCGCTCGCCGGTATCGAGGTCGGTATGCGAGTTGAATGGGCCGACGCCGTAACGCGCTCGCTCGGCATCGCTGGCGGCCCTGGCTTCGGGCCGCCAGGGAATACGGCCGTCCGGAGGGTCGGTGATCAGCGAAGTCCTGCCGTCATCGAGCATTTTCATTCCCGGATCCAGCCAGGCGCGGTTGTAGCCGCCGACGCTGCCGGGTGGAGGCGGGGCTTCATCGATGCTGGCCATGCGGGCCTCTGCTTCTGCCTCGGCTTGCTGACGCTGTGCATTAGACAGGGCGGTCGCCGTATTCTCCGTGGGACGCTCCAGTGGCGTGAGGGTAGCCGTAGTCCAGGTCCCTTCGAAGCTGGGTTTGCCCCATGGTGTTTTTTCAGGTTCGGCAGACGCGACCGTGGCGCTCAGAAAAACTGCAAACAGTGCGGCACTTAAACGCATGGCTTTCCCTCGAGTATGATTCCCCGGTGGATCTTAGAGGGTTCAAGCTGGGAATGACAACTGACCGATCTCGGGTCAGCAATAGGCAGCGGAAGAGTCGCCGCAGCGAAACCCTGGTTCGAGCGTTGACATCGACCGACTAGATATCGACAATTCGCGTCCGCCTGAGAAGGTGAGTCTTTACACTATGGCTAGGTAGCTCAGCTGGTTAGAGCGCAGGATTCATAATCCTGAGGTCGGGAGTTCAAGTCTCCCCCTAGCTACCAATCAATGCCCCTTGATATAGCGCGCTCTCAGCGTTTTTGCTTGTTTGCGATTCTTCCCGTGTTCACTTTGAGACTCGATGTGGTTGTCTGGGTATTGGGATTTTTTCATTGAGAACTTCTGTGTTCAGTTTACAGAAATCCTCTACTTTTAAGGTCGGCCATTTTTCAGGGGGACTACAGAGGAAGCAGATCAAGTTGAATACCCTGGCCATGCGTCGCAAGATGCACACCTGTAACCGAGTGCAATCACTCACGCAGGTAAGCTGAGGTGTCTCCCAGCTCACCAGGCTAACGTTCCGAAGGGTTCTGACGAAGTACAATGAACAAAATCTGGAAAATCTCGCTTCCCGTTGTGTTCCTCGGAACCGCAGGTGCGCTTGCCATGGCCATGTTTGCCGCGCGTCCGGAGGCGAAATTCAATCCGCCGCCGCCCCCGACACTGCTGATCGAAGCCGCGACAATCAAGCGCCAGCCCGTCGTGCATACTGTGCGTTCCCAGGGAACCATCGCTCCGCGCACCCAGACAACCCTGGTAGCCGAGGCTGCCGGTCAGATTATTGAGGTTTCACCCTCATTCGTCAGCGGTGGTTTTTTCCGCAAAGGCGATGTGCTGGTGCGTATTGATCCGCGCAATTACGTCAGTGCTTTGAAACGTGCCCGGGCAGCGGTCGCCAGAGCAGCGACGCAGCTGGAAACGGAGCGCGGCCTGGCCGGCTACGCCAAGGCCGATTGGCAGCGTCTGCGCCGTCTCGATCCGGCCAGGGGTCCCGGAACCGACCTGGCGCTGCGCAAACCCCAGATGCGCCAGGCCGTAGCCGAACTGCAGTCCGCCGAAGCCGATCTGGAGCAGGCGGAAGGCGACCTTGACCGTACCGTTATCCGCGCTCCTTACCATGGCCTGCTGCGCACCAAACTCGCCGACGTCGGTCAGTACGTAAACGTCGGTTCCCAGCTGGCCGCCACCTTCGCGGTGGATATTGCAGAGGTTCGTCTGCCGGTTACCCAGCAGGATCTGCAGTATATTGACATCGTCAAGATTCGCACAGGTCAGGATCTGTCGGTGACGCTGCGGGCAAATCTCGGGGGTGCGGATTACCGGTGGCGCGGTGTCATTGATCGATCGGAAGGCGTATTCGACGTCGACAGCCGCGTGTTGTACCTGGTCGCTCAGATCGAAGACCCTTACGACCTGGCCGGGACAGGTCGCGTCCCCCTGTTGGTGGGCACCTTCGTCACAGCTGAAATCGAAGGCCAGGCCGCCGGCGATCTCGCTCTTGTGCCCAGGCATGCCATGCAGAAAGGCTCAACGCTGTGGATGCTCGATGAGCAGATGCGCATCTATCCCCGCGATGTGGAAGTAGTAAGACGCGATAATAACTTCGCCTACATCGGCAGCGGCGTGAAATCTGGCGAGAAGTATTGCCTGACCCCTATCGACCAGCCACTGCCGGGCATGCAGGTCCGTATCGCGAGTTCCCAGAGGTAACTCGACACCATGCAAGCGCAACAGCAGGTCAGTGGACTCATTGGATGGTTTGCCACCAACCATGTGGCGGCAAACCTTCTGATGATCTTCATCATCAGCGCCGGACTGTACTCGGTGTTCTCCATCAAGAAAGAGAGCTTCCCCAACTTCAGCTTCGACATCGTCAATGTCGTGGTTCCCTATCCCGGTGCCGGCCCGGAAGAAGTGGAAGAAGGCATTGTTGTCAAAATCGAGCAGGCTGTTGAAGACATCGAGGGCGTTCGCGAGATACAGGGGTTTGCCGGCGAAGGGTCGGGCCGGGTCACGATTGAGGTGAAGAACGGGTTCGATATCGGCGAGATCACCGACGAGGTCAAACTCGCCGTGGATGGCATCAATACCTTTCCGCTCGATGCCGAACGCCCCATCATCAGCAAACGGGAATTCCGCAAAGGCGCCCTCGTCGTACAATTGAGCGGTGACCTCGACGAGGCCACGATGAAGTCGCTGGTGGAAGACATTCGTGATGAAATCACGGCGCTGCCTGACGTGTCGACGGCAGAAGTATGGGGCAGCCGGCCCTTCGAGATCGCCGTCGAAATTCCGGAAATGAAGCTGCGTGAGTACGGCTTGACCCTCGGACAGGTTGCGGAAGTAATCCGGCGTTGGTCGGTCGACCTGCCCGGCGGCAGTATTCGCACCGACTCCGGTGACATTCGGCTGCGCGCCCTGGGTCAGGCGTATCGTGGCCACGAGTTCGAGCGCATCGTACTGCTGACCAATCCCGACGGTACACGCGTCAGGCTCGGAGACATTGCAACCATCCACGATGCCTTTGCGGAGGTCGAAAGCTATGCGTTTTTCGACGGCAAACCGAGCTTTGGTATCAACGTTTCGTCTACTGAAAACGAGAACGAGATCGAGATCAGTCGAGCGGTAAACGCGTACATCGCCGAGAGTAACGAAACGCTGCCTGACGAAGTGCAGCTTACCGCCTGGGCGGACTCCACCTATTATTTGGAAGGTCGCGTGGACATGTTGCTGAGCAACATGATGATGGGCGCGGTCCTGGTCTTTGTGATCCTCGGGTTGTTTCTGCACATCAAGCTTGCCGCCTGGGTGATTCTCGGTCTGCCGGTGGCCTTTCTCGGCGCCATGATGATGATGCCGGTAGTCGGGGTAACCATAAACATCATGTCGCTGTTCGCGTTCATCGTGGTGTTGGGTATTGTCGTGGACGATGCCATTATCATCGCCGAAGCAGCCTATACGGAAACCGAAGCTAACGGCTATACCTTGCCGAGCATCGTTGCCGGCGCTCAGCGGGTGGCGATCCCGGCAACCTTCGGTGTACTGACCACGATAATGGCTTTTGCCCCGCAGTTGTTCGTTACCGGGCCCACACAGAACATAAACGCGGCCATGGGCTGGGTGGTTATTTTCTGCCTGTTGTTCTCATTGGTCGAAAGCAAGCTGATTCTGCCTTCGCATCTGGCACTCATGAAGTCTTCGCACACGAAAAAAGAAGGCGCCAGCCATTGGGTCGACAGGCAGTTGAAGCGGTTTATCACCACCGTATACCAACCGCTGTTGATCAAAGCGATGGAATATCGCTATGCAACTGTAGCCTTGTTTTTGTCTCTCATCATCGTTTCGATGGGTCTGGTGGGCGGCGGTTTCGTGCGCTTCGTGTTCTTTCCGGAAATGGAGAACGACTATGTAATGGGTACTCTGGAATTGCAGGACGGCGCGCCTGAAAGCCTGGCAGTCGGCATCATCAAGCATATGGACGCAGCCCTGCGTGAGGTCAATGAAGATTTGAAAGCCGAGTACGGCGATACCAGGGATTTCGTCGAGCATGTATTCGCCTTTATCTCGAACGGCAAGACGGGGCGTTTTCAAGTGGAGCTGGTCAAGGAAGACCGCCAGGTAAGCCCTAAGGAAATCGAATTGCGCTGGCGCGAAAAAGTGGGTGAGCTAGCCGGTACCAAGGAACTGCGCTTCGCCTCGAGTTCACATATGGGCGGTGGCCCGCCTATCGCCCTGAAACTGCAGGGGAAGAACTATACACTGACCGAAAATGCCGCGGGCCAGCTGGTCGAATACCTGCGTGGTATCGAGGGACTGTATGAGGTTGAGATGTCAGCCACCGCAGGCCCCGAGGAAATAAAACTCAGCATAAAGCCCGAGTCCGAGGCGTTGGGCGTCACGCTGGTAGATCTGGGCCGACAGGTCCGTGAAGCGTTCTACGGCGCAGAAGCGCAAAGAATACAGCGGGGCGACCAGGATCTTCGGGTCATGGTGCGCTTTCCGAAGGAAGAGCGGCGCAGTGTCGGCAACCTCGAAAGCATGTGGATCAAGTTGCCGGACGGTCGGGAATTGCCTTTCAGCGCTGTCGCCGAATTCGAAATGCAGCCCGGCTTCAGTGTGATTCGCAGGCTTGACGGTAATCGCACCGTCACCGTGACCGCGAATGCGGATCTCGCCGTGGTGGAGCCCGCAAGGATAGTTCAGGACATTGTCGAGAATTATGTTCCCACCCTGCTGAACGACTACCCCGGCGTCAGCGCGGGCCTGGATGGCAGTTCTCTAGATGAGCGCTTGGGCTTAGAGGAGGCTGGCATTGCATTCATTGCCGCAATGTTTGGTATCTATGTGCTCATGGCTATCCCATTGCGCTCATATGTGCAGCCACTCATCATCATGAGCGTGATTCCGTTCGGGATCGTAGGCGCCGTTGTCGGCCATTGGGTGCTGGGGATTGCAGTCAGCAGCCTTTCCCTGATCGGCATCATCGCGCTATCCGGGGTTGTCGTGAACGACAGTCTTATTCTGGTTGATCACGTAAACAAACGCGTTGAGCAGGGAATGGACGCCAGCGCTGCCGCAGTTGATGGTGGCAGCGCTCGATTCAGAGCGATTCTCCTGACGTCCCTGACTACTTTTTTCGGCTTGTTGCCGATCCTGTCTGAAACTTCCATGCAGGCTCAGATGGTCATCCCGATGGCGGCGTCCCTGGCATTCGGGATATTGTTCGCGACGGTCATAACCCTGGTGCTTGTGCCCTGTTTATATAAGATACTGGGGGATCTCGGCTCACGCAGGGTGCCGGGAGATCAGGCGCATTCCGGGGCTGCACCGCTTCCATAGCGGCGGTCAGATGGCGGGAAAACGGGTAATCCTGTCTGAGTCCGTCGGCACCCATTGCCTGCATACTGTTGGCGCTACCTATTGGGGCTTATCACCGATGATTGTTACGCGTTCCATCGAGCGGCGATGGGGCCAGTAATCCGCCGCCGCATAATGTTGCGCACCGCGATTATCCCAGAACGCAAAACTGTCTGGTCGCCAGCGAAAGCGGCACTGGTAGTCAGGTATCCAGGCTTGAAGATAGAGTCTATCAAGCAATGCGCTTGACTCCGCCGGATCCATATCTGCGATGCAGCGGGTAAAAATTCTATTCACATAAAGTGATTTCCTGCCACTCACGGGATGAGTGCGAACGACCGGGTGCGTTGCCGGTGGGAACTCCGCTCGTTTGGCTTCCACCTCTTCGTCTGATGCACCTCTTTGTTTCATTGCGCGCAGAAACGTCTCGTTGTCGTGCACTGCGTACAGCCCGTCAATCAGCGCTTTCGTCTCATCGTCCAGCCCATCGTACGCAGCTTCCATGTTTGCAAAGAGGGTGTCACCGCCAACTTCAGGCACTTCTCTCGCTCGCAAAATGGAGCCTAACGAAGGCATCTCTCGCCATGTCACATCTGAGTGCCAAACATTGATTTGTGGTGGGCGCGTTTCATCGTTAACGAGATGAATCACTTCTGGGTGTGCAGCGTTATTCGTTATAAAGGGGTGCACTTCCAATTCACCAAACCGCGCCGCGAAGGCTACGTGCTGTGCCATGGAAATCGCTTGATCCCGAAAGAAAATCACCTTTCTCTCTACGAGCAGGTCAGACAGATAGTTAATGACATCGTCTTCGAGCTCAGCGCCGATATCGATGCCATGTACTTCTGTACCGATGTGAGGCGTTAGATGTACCAGCTCAAACAACGCTTTTTCGAGCGCTTCTGCCATGCAAGACTCCTATTGCTCCCACGCCCGAATATAACGCCGATCACAGCTACTGCGCTAGTGTATCGAAGAGTACGAGATAGCCATCACGATCAAACACTTCATCCTCGAGTTGCTTCACTTCAACTGAGACGAAGTCCACCCGTACCAACGGTCAGGTTTCAGTATCATGAACCGCTGACCGAGGTGACCATCGCCTGCAACAACCTGTTCTGCGGCTGCCACTCCCCGGTAGTGGGTGTGGAGTTTTAATCGCCACTCTTTTGTTGCTGTGTCCGCTAATCTACACGGCCCCTCGGCTGTGACGTGAAAGGCGCCACCACCCCCGCGTTTATCTACACACAATGCCGCCCGCCCTGTGTTTTCGATATGGCGCATCTTGGCGGATTCTTTGCCGCCGATCATCTCGAAAACTTCACCAGTCCACAGGTACCAGACTGGCACGGCATGGGGCCGGCCTTTGGCATCCACCGTGGCCAGGACAGCCGTATTAGGTTCGCGTAGAAACAGGTCTCGTTCTTCTGCGTCCATAGTATCCCCGGGAATGAATGTGGTTTGAGTATTCACGTCGCGCAAAGCCGCAGCAACTGCATTTGCGCTGCCCAGCGCGAAAAGATGACCAAAGGCACCCTTCGCCCCGTAACGTCCGATCGGCTATTCTATCCTTGTCTGCAAAAAATCAATTGCAAACTCCTTTATCGGAGTGAGCGTTACGGCGGAATCAAATGAATAGAATGACTTTGTGGCTGGTGGCGTTAGTCAACGGTATTGTTCCTGTGGTGGGTGCAAGCGAAGGCGCGAACGGTGACTGGCCGCGCTACGCAAGCTCTGAGGCTTCTACCAAGTACGCGCCATTTGCACAGATCAACAAAGACACGATTGGCCAACTGGGTATCAGTTGGGCCTGGGATTCGGTTGACAACGAAGCGGTGAAGCTGCGACCTGACTATGTACCTGTGGGGTACAAGTCCACACCGATCAAGATCGGCAACACGCTCTACACAAGCACCTCACTCGGTAGTGTTGTTGCGTTGGACGCGGTTTCCGGGCGGCAGCTGTGGGCGTTTGATACGAAAACCTGGGCCGATGGACGTCCCGCGAATATGGGATTCAACCATCGCGGTGTGTCTTACTACGAAGACGGTGATACCAAGCGGATCTTGATGAGCACCAACAACGCCTACTTGTGGTCGTTAGATGCTAAGACGGGAAAACCGGATCCAGCTTTTGGTGTCGGTGGCAAAATCGACCTTACCATGGGGCTCGGCAGGCCAGTGCTCCGTGCTTTCTACTCGACCACAGCCGCGCCCATGATCGTTGGTGATGTGGTGGTAATCGGATCAGTGGTTGGCGATGCGCCCGCTTACGGCTACTACCCGCCCGAGGGTTTTAAGGTGCCGCCGGGGCACGTGCGCGGATTCGATGTCAAAACCGGAAAGACGCTGTGGACCTTCAACTCTATCCCTAAAGCCGGTGAGTTCGGCGCAGATACCTGGAAGAACGAGGAATGGACGGATCTTGGTGGCGCCAATGTCTGGGCCATGATGAGTGCTGATCCTGAACTGGGGTACGTCTACCTGCCCTTCGGTACGGCGGAGAACGACTTTTACGGTGGCGAACGTGAGGGCGATAACCTCTTCAGCGAAAGTCTTGTGTGCCTGGACGCCAGGACCGGAAAGCGCATGTGGCACTTTCAGATGATCCACCATGGGGTGTGGGACTACGACTTGCCGGCGGCGCCAAACCTTGTCGATATCGTGGTCGACGGCAAGCCGATAAAAGCCGTGGCGCAGGTGTCCAAACAGGGCTTCACTTACGTCTTCGATCGGGTGACGGGTCGACCGGTCTGGCCCATCGAGGAGCGTCCGGTGCCGCAGTCCACGGTTCCAGGCGAAAAAACCTCTCTCACCCAGCCGTTTCCAACCAGGCCGAAAGCCTTTGATCGGCAGGGGATCTCCGAAGACATACTCATCGACTTTACGCCGGATCTGAAAGCGGAGGCGTTGAAGATCATTGCACCTTACGACATTGGGCCGTTGTTTACGCCGCCCTCGGTGCGCGGCGCTGCGCAACTGCCCTCAGATGGGGGTGCGGCGAATTGGACTGGTGCGGCGGTGGATCCGGAGACTGGTCGCATTTACATACCCTCAATGACACTACCGGCCATGTTCAAGCTGGGTAAGCTCGATGCGTCGAAGCCCGGATCAAGTTACAAACGCACCAGCATGACCTTTCTCGGTGGTCCACAGGGCCTGCCGCTGATCAAGCCGCCGTACGGACGGGTTACGGCGATCGACCTGAATACGGGTGAGCATCGGTGGATGGTGCCGAACGGTGAGGGGCCACGAGAGAGGGTCGTCGCAGCAGGCATTCCCGATCCGGGTCCGTTGGGCAATGCGACATTCACCAACATACTGCTCACCAGGTCGTTGCTCTTCATTACCCTGGTAGATAACGGCAAACCGGTCATGCGTGCGCTGGACAAAGAGACGGGGGCCCTGGTCAGAGAAATCGTGCTGCCGGCGCCTTCCAGTGGCGCTCCCATGACCTACATGGTTAACGGTAAGCAGTACATCAGTATGGCGATTGGCGGCTCCACGGATGCCAAAGTCATCAGCATGGCGCTTGGTGGGAATGTGGAAATAGATAAGGAAGCGCTCTCTGTCGAGGATCAGTTGCGTCGCCCGGATCTACTGCGCGTTGCTCAGCTTTATGGTCAGGTTTGCGCCAGCTGCCATGAAAACTCGGTGAAAGGCGCCGCGCCACTCGGTGACTCGGCGGCCTGGCAGCCTCGCCTCGAGAAAGGTCTGCAGACACTCTATGACAATACGATCAACGGAATCGGCGAGATGCCGGCACGGGGCGGGTGTGGCAGCGCCTGTACAGATGGGGATCTGATGTCGCTGGTTGATTACCTGGTTAATGGAGTCGAATAACTGTTGGTAGTGCCTGACGCTCACAAGGTCTGCCGTACTAACTGAATGTTCGACACCGGGTTGTCGAGCAGCTTGACCGCCAGGACCATTGCATCAGCGTTCTGAGGTTTGAACTGCAGGCTCATTTTGCCCTCGACACCCTCTGGTGTCGCGAATGTGCCAGTCATGAGTGGGCCTTGATCTGACTCGAAATCCCACTGTCCTGAAATGGTCGTGCCGCTGTGATTGATGGCGGAGTGATCGACAGTGCCCGTTGTCGGATTGACTCGAATAACTGCGACGGTGGGACCGGCCTGGTCGACGTTGGTCATCTCGAGCAGCTGGCCTTCGATTTTCCAGTCCAGGGTCACACGGAACTCGCCCAAGGTACCAATATCGACCCAGGTGCCCAGAAGACTTTCCCAGCCGCCGTTACGCACGAGATCTCCGAGATCAGCGGGTGGCGGAGGTTCCTGGCGTTCAGTGACGTGAAAAATGAAGTCGTTACTGATCATGCCGTTGGGGAACTGCAGTTGTAACAAATGCATGCCAACAGGGGGTAGTTCTGCCAGTGCGACTGAGATCAGTTCGCCGTCCTGGCGTTGGATCGAACCGTTCACGCGCCTGCCGTCGACGATGAGGTGTGCGGATTCATCGACGTAGCGAGCGCTGATCGTCATATGCTGGCGGTCCGGGTGCAGTTTTGGAAAGTGTTGTTGCCCTTGTTTCTGAATGGGTTCTGCTGTCCAGATCGCGGGCTGCGGATGGCGGTGGTCTGCATTGACGCCGTGTCGCGCGGTCATGGTGCCGATGAATTTGCCTTCGAGGGCCAGCTCGATCAGTGTCTCGCGCGAGTAACGATCACCGTCCGGAGTCGTGTAGTGGTCCTTGTTAAAACGAAGTGATGCGGTCCTGGGAGCTTCGTCCGTGAAAAAAACACCTTCAACGGTGAGGACAACAGCCTGTTCGCGGTCTGACTGTTCCAGCGCATCGAGAAGGTCAATGGTTGGGGCTTCGCTGACCGTTGTCTTACTTATGGTCACCTGTCGCGCGAAAGAGCCTGAGAATCCGGTACTGTGCTCAAGAACCATATCCCAGACGGGGTCGAAGCTCTCTCGGTTCGCCCACGTGTTGCGCCAGAGTGCGCGTTCAGGGATTCCCTGTTCAGCAAGTGCCGCAAATGGCGGTAGTGTGACCAGGTTAATGCGGCCCTGGGGCAGTATCAGGTATCGATCGTATGCGCCACGCCATGTGGGTGCGTCCATGCCGATGGTCGGGTGGTTAGTACCAACCAGATGCGGCAAGCGATGACAGTCACCGCATATGCCTCTGCGCCCGGGTTGCTCGTCACCCTCGATGTGAAAAAGCCTGAATCCGTCCCGGGCCACGTCGCTGACCACATTGTCATAGGCACGACGTTGGGCGGGTGGGTATGGCACGTTCAAAATGAATTCGGCCAGGTCATTGCGCTCTGCTGCGCTCAGGCGTCCCAGTTTGTTTTCATCATTCGTGCCCGAGGTGCCGATCATGTGCATGGTACTTGCCAGTCCACCGTCGATCAGGTGACGAGTGGATGTGGTCTGGTCTTGCGCATCACTGTTTGGAGGGACGTGGTGGCCGATGTTGGCAGCGTTGGGACCGCCGTAGGGGTCTCCGGGAATACCGTCCCAGTGATAAGGCTCGGTGTCTCTCAAGCCCCGGATCGGCATGGTAATACGTGGCTGGATCTGATCGCCTCCTGTGACTATGGGGGTGTCGAGTACCCAGAGAAGTTGATCTGTATGGCCGTCTGGATGGCAACTGGCGCATGCAAAAGTGCCGGTGGTTGAGGCGGCCGCTGTCTCAAATGCTTTGCGCCCGCGCTTGAGTGTGGGGTGAGTCGGATCGGCGAGGGCGATTGTCTCGACCAACTTCGGGTCAGCCGGCCTGCTGATGTCGAGCATCGAAACGGTATTTTCCACTGCGTTCAGCACCCATGCCTGGGAAGGGTTGCCGTTGCTTTCATCAACCAGCGCAACGCCGCGCGGAACAGCATCTACTTCAACACGGCCGAGGACCGTGCCGCTCTCCGCATCCACAGTGATCACCTTGTCTGACCCTGCGATAGATACGACCAATGTCGAATCATCGCCGCTGACAGCGATAGCGTACGGAGTCGCAAGCGCCATGCCCGGCTGCGGATGTTGGGGCGGAAGCGGCTCCAGTTCGAAAAACGTAGGAGGTTCGGCGCCACCGACGCCAAAGTCGACTCGAGTTATCTGATTTAAAAAAGCCCGGTTCTCCATTTCGGCCATGCCATGCTTTTTCGTGCCAGCTCGGCCATTGGCGTCGTTGCGCGCATCGGTCTGCGCAATAAATACGCGACCTTGTGAATCGATAGACAGTCCATAGAGGAGGGTGCCCAGGGTATCGACGGTTTCAATGAGTTCATCGGTGACGGTGTCGTAGATGTACAGATCCCGGTCGGGGAAGTCCGGGTGTTTGATAATGTCGAGGACGTGACCGAGTGAAAGTTTGCTGTTGTTCTGGATGGAGTGAGCAATCACATCGAAGGTGACGAGATCCCCATCGATGTCTTGCTTCATGCCACCTGAGAGCTGTGTCTTGTTATTGGATTCAAACGGCAATACGAAAAGGCGATTGTTGTGTACCGCGATCGCGCGTGGGTCCTGGGCTGTGATGGTGAGGCGTTTGCTGACTTTGCGGGTTGCCACATCAATCACTGCGATTTGATTGTCTGATGAAAGCGCGACATAGGCTTTGTCGTTGTTCGCAAACGCTATACCCATGGGTTCATCGAAGCTTGTTGCCTTGCGAGCCGAATCGAATGCCTGAATGGTGGCGATTACATGGAGGTAAGAGGCGCTCGTAGCGTCGATGTCCACCACACTGACTGAATCGGATATGTGATTGGATACCCAGAGTTCTTTACCGTCCGGTCTGATGGCGAGGCTGACGGGATCGATGCCGACGTTAACCCGCGCAATGATCGTGCGTGTTCGGGCATCAATGACGTCCAGGGAATCGGCGGGGGTGTTGACTACGAATACGCGTTGTTCACTGATGACGATGGGCGAAGTGTGCGGGCTGACAAAACAAGGATAGCCAACCTCGCGGGATGCAAACTGGCCCTGTGTAGTAGTGGGGGTCGCGAGCGTGTGCTGCAGCGTTAGCAACGCGAGAAATATTATAGATATCAGGCGGGCTGACGGTTTTGATACTTCTATCAGCTCAGAACCATTGTTTGTCACTGTAACCTCTCAATCAGGTGACATGTATGGGCTAAGAGATCGGAGTTCGTGGAGAGCCGGGCTCTCCAGCAGATCAGATAAACAGGTCTCTTGCATTATACCCGTGAAGTACCGCTCGCTCATTCTGCGGAGTGAAGTGCACTTGTGGCAGATCAGCTAGCGGTGCATATCGATAGGGTGTCTCGTCCGGGTGTTGCTGAGCGCGCGCATCTATCGCAAGTGCAATCACTTTGGAGCGCTCTGCGACACGGTCCTCGTCGTAAACAATATGCGATCTGTTGATTGCGCTGTAGGCGGTCACACCGACCACCGATGCGCGACGGTGAAAGCCGAAAACATAGGTGACACGCGCGTCGGGTGATGGGTTCGGGAAAGATCCATGCAACATCTGTCTGCTGCAAACTGCAACATCCCCCGGTTCAGCCAGCAGGGGGACCGCATCCGGCAAAAAATCAGACCCGCCATTGGCCTCGACTCTGTCTGCAATATTGATAAGACCCTTGTCATGTGTTTCGGGAACGATCCACAGAGCACTTGCCGGTGTGGTGGTGTAGAGCTGGGTCATGAAGTTAAACCCATGTGTGCCGCGGTCCAGAGTCGGACTCGCCCAGTGCGACATGCCGTCCTGGTGCCAGGAGACTGCTGGCCCGAGACCGGGTTCCTTAACCCAGATCGCGTCCGTAAAAGGCACGAAGTCATCGCCATTGATCGCGGCTGCGATGGACAATAGATCCGGGTGACCGTACAAATGCAGGCAGGAGGGCATCAGTTGCAGAACGCCGTTGACCTGCAGGAGTGTCTCAGCCGGAGCATCGTCGCTACTCTTTAGTTCCTGCATCTTTACCTGGTAGCGTCCCGTACCGCCCATGGGGTCAGACAGGGGCTTGGCGAACTGGAATCGAGCGGTGGGAAATTCGGCCTTGATTGAAGGCCGACCTCGGTGGTCGGTGTCGCTATCGGTGCCTGCGGGTGCGCGATCACGCAACTCTGCAAAATCAGATTGAAGTTGCTGCACTTCTGCTGAATCGAGAACACCCTCCAGAACATAAAACCCGAAGCGCCAGTAGGCATCCAGAATGTCGGGGTGAATCGAGCCGTCGTCGGCGAACCGGAGTGGACCTCGGTTGCCGAGGGTCATGGCTCGTTCAGTACCTTGGTCGAAGTAAGCCGCTAACTCGGGTGAGATGACCATTGATAGAGATCCTATGCTCGAAGCGCCACGCAAAGTATTGCTTTACCACATGCTAGCGCAGTTTGGGCCACAATGCGGGGACCTGTCTCGCGTGCTCGACAAAATCGGGGTACCGTCCGGCCATGTGCTTGTCCTTCATCCTGATGGTTGCCCCGGTGAACATGGCAACCATGGCGATGGCGCCCGCCAGCATCAAAGCGCTGTTGCCACCTGCGCCCAATCCGCACAGTCCGACGCCCCACCAAAAGAGCATTTCCCCGAGATAGTTCGGATAACGAATCACGCCCCACAGACCGGTGGTTAGCAGTTCGCCCGGTTGGCGATCTGCTGATGCTTGGTGGGCCGCAAGTTGACGATCCGCAATCCATTCCAAACAGATTCCCACCGTACCGACGAGCAATCCCAGGAGCATCCACAGATCATTTACCGCCCCGCCCTTAGCTACCTCAAACAGCCCCAAGCAAGCCAGGAACACAATAGCGGTGGGGAACAAGTGAATACCAAAAAAGTTGACCAGCGGATACAAAGCGCCGCTCTTAGAACGCAGATCGATATAGCGAAAGTCCTCGTGGGCCCAACCGGTCCATCCACGAGCCCAGTTAAACGTCAGACGCCAGGCCCAGATATTTACCATCATCATTGCCGACCAATGCCACAGTTGCCAGCCATAACCATTGGTTTTTACATAGAGCCATACGGTGAAAAAGCTCGGAATCACACTCCAATAAGCATCGTAGGCACTACTGTTACGCTTCGCTAAGGAACAAACAAATATCCAAACAGTCATGGCCAGGTCGGCTATCAGTGCTTTGATTACCAAAGTACTGTTGACCATCTCTGCCACAGCGTAGCCCAGGACACCGGTTAGCAGATAGATAACCCCTGTTTCCAACAAAGCTCTGTTCTTTTCACTCATGTATTCGACCGCCTGTTCGTGCTCTTAGTATGTGCCGAATTGCGAAAATAGGGGAGAGGCATATGACCGGCGAAGAACACGAAAAAGGTGGGCCCTACACATTCTGATTCGCGCGCTCTGCCGCGTCTGAACAAAACCCGCGGCAGATATCGTCTGTGCAGTAGCAGAGCACCAACCCATGCGCCCAGAGAGCGAATGTGCAGCTGGCCTAAATGTTTGGCTTGCGGTTACACTGAGATTGGTGCAAAGAAATTGCCCAAGAAATTAACGGACGGTCAATCCTGAGGACTCGCCGATGAAAAAATCATTCCTAATCTTGGCTTTCGTATTGCCGCTCGGATTTGACATTGTCCGTGCCAACGACGACCTGGAACACCCGGTCGTAAAACCCATAGCAGGGAGCCAGCTCCTCGCTGACAACTCCTCCAGGGAAGATTTCGGGGAGCTGAGGGTGGACTACAAAGGACAGCTGGGTGAGCAGCGGCTGGCCGAAGGCATCGAGTGGAAGCTTGCCTATCAGATCGACGCCATGAGCAGGGATGAAATCAAGGCCAACTACATCCGCGCTGTCCAGGCGATAGGCGGAGAGCACTATGGCCTGAATCGGGCCACCCGAGCCAATTTCAGGATCCCCACTGTTGATGGTGGAGTAAGCTGGCTGAAACTGGTGCTAAAGAGTCGCGGCATCTACGAATTGGAGATTATTGACGAAGCCCAGCTCGAGTTGGCAGTGACATTCGACGCTGAAGGGCTGACGAAACAGTTGCTTGAAGAAGGTCGAGTGTCGATCCACGAAATCCTTTTCGCAACCGACCAGGATCAGTTGCTCCCGGGTTCCGGAGCCGCACTCGATGTAATCAGCCAAGTACTCATTGCACAACCTTCACTATCCGTCGAAATCCAGGGACATACGGACTCCACGGGTACGCTAGCTCGGAACCAGGAACTCTCAGCCAGCCGGGCCGATACGGTAAAAGCCGCTTTAGCTTTGTATGGCATACCTGCTGCCAGGATGCGGAGTAAAGGCTATGGTGCCTCGATGCCAATAGCTGACAATGGAACTGAAGAAGGCCGGCAGCTCAACCGACGAGTGGATTTCGCTCTACCAGGATACGAGCAGGCCGATCGATAACGATTGCCGGTCTGGCTAACACCAACTCCAACACTATACAGGGCGCACTCGATCCACCATCTGCTGACGAAACGAAGGTGGGTAAGGTCTCCTTGTTCCCGGCATAGTTAGCTATTCACCAACCGGGTCGACTGCGGATTTGTTCCACTGTCACCTATGTTTCGGGTAGATTTCGGGTTCGTGTCGTGTTCAAAAGCTCACTTCGGTCTCAAGATGTCGATACCTCGAAGCTACTGGAAGCGCAATGATTGTTCGCAAGCTACGACTCCGTAACGGTTGGTCGCAGGACCAGCTGGCCGAATTGGCCGATGTATCAGTCCGCACAATTCAGCGAGTCGAACGCGGTCATAAGCCTGGCCTGGAAACAGCAAAAGCGCTGGCGGCGGTGTTCGAGGTAGATGTCACAACGTTTATCACGGAGCACGAAACAATGACTGACTTGGAAGAACAGAAATCGACGCCGTCCAGCGAGAACCTCGAGCCCGAGGAGGCTGAAGCGCTCGAGTACGCAAAAGGCGTCAAGGATTTCTTCGGCGGGTTGATCGCATATATTATTCTGGCGATCGTCTTCTTTTCGATAAGAGGCTTCGACGAGCCTATTCTTTATTGGGTATTCGGTGGTGTTGGGCTCGCCCTCATTGTGCAAGGGCTGATGGCTTTCGAAGTCATTCGCCTTCCTTTTCAGCACTTTGAGCGAAAGGTAGCCGAGAAGAGGCTGGGCCGTAAGCTCTAGATTCACTGATCGTGCAGAGGTGGTGGCTCGTTCCCGCATACCAGCTGACTGGCGTTTGCTGTTGCGTGGGGCGTGCCCACATCTGGGTATTCTCAAATCTATTGAAATCAGTACGCTTCAGCATTTCAGCGGACAGCAAATCGGAGGGTCTCGACAGTGAATTCGCCAACGCCAACACGAAAAGAAAACCCTGACTTCATCTACTACGCGATCAAGCGTGTCTGGGTGGCCGCGGGGGCATCAGAACAGCACGCGCACTATGTAGCCGACGCGATTCGCTTTGCACATCTGCAGGGAAAGCTGAATCAAGGTTTAGGCGTATTCGAGGTTTTGGATCTTTCGCTGAAGATGGAGCTGCTGGACATTACTGCTGAGCCCGAGGTTATCAGTGAAGGTCCCAGTTGGGCCGTGTTCGATGGAAAGAGAAGCTCGGGATACTGGTGCCTGAACCTGATGGCCGATCTGGCAATTCGCAAGGCTGGCGAGTTTGGCATATCTATCGTCTACGGTGGCAATCACAACGATGCCGGCAGCTTTGCACGATACGTTTACAAGGCTTTTGAAAATGACATGTTCGCCATGTCCTCGAATAACACGGTCCCACTTGCCGCACCCTTTGGCGGAATGATCAACAAGCTCTCGTGTCCGCCGTTCGACGCGATCTGTCCTGCCGGTACCCAAGAGCCAATATGGACCAGTGTCGCGTTGGCGGAATTCTATGATGCTGACGTTGCGGAGGCAGGTATTCACAACAAGCCGCTGAAGGGCAAGTGGCTGATTGATCCTGAAACGGGTGAGCTTTCAGATGATGTAAGTACCTATGCGAAGCCGGTAGAAGGGTATGGGCGTGTATGGGATTGCACCGCCGCGGGACAGTTAGTAGAGCCTCGTACCTATGCTTTGAATATGTGGAACGAGGCAATGACTGCGGTGTTGAATCCGCTCGGCGTGCCATCGACCGCGCTGCCGAGTGTAGATGACGTCGTCAGCGGTAATGCTGAAGCGAGTCCCACAGTAGGCGGCAGCTACTATCTATGCATTGATCCAAGCGCTTTCGGACCAACTTCAGCTGTGAAATCTCGATCTGACGATTACGTTTCTTCAATCAAGCAGACGCCCCCGCGCCCCGGCCACGCTGTCAGAGTCCCTGGTACTGCCGGGTACGCAGCAGTGCAGGAGGAGTCGCGTGAAGTAGATGTGCTTGAAAATCATTGGGCACCGTTCTTCGAGAACATCGCGGGACAATACGGTCTGAATGAAGAACTGCTGCGCAGCGAGTTCGAAACGCGATTCTGACGACTAGTTCGAGGTGGCTGCCTGCTCAGTGGGTTCAAAGCCCAGGTGGGTGAGCGGGTCTGCTTCATCGTCAAGCGGGGCAGTCGAGATCGCCTCAAGAAAAAGCGAAAACAATTCCGCCTGGGACGATACGTTCAGTTTGGCATGGAAACGCTTGTTGTAGACCTTGACGGTATCCAGGCTGATATCAAGCAACTTCGCAATTGATTTGTTTGAGTGTCCTTTGAGGATGAACTGAACCACCTCCCGTTCGCGTTTACTCAATACATCCTTACCGAAATTTCTGAAGGCCACGTCAAGAGGACGCTTCAGTGGTGCGGGCATCGCGTCATGTTCGGTCATGGCCCGGTGCTTGCGACACAGGGCCTCCAGGACCCTGATCGCACTCTGCAGCTTGCTGATCTTCAATGTCGTGAATTGCTTGTCGCCGCGATTTCCACAGGAAGCTAGTACACAAGTATCCGGTGATATCCGGAATAAAATTCCAATTTCGTCCACGAGTCCCGTATTGAGGTAGTAGCTACGGTAGTACTCACTGTTGAAAAAGTCGTCGGGAGCGCAATCTGCTAAACGGAAAATGCCGCTATCAGCGTTGTTTCGCAACAATGTATAGAAGGGATCTAGAAGGTATGCCCCCGCAAAGTACGGGGTGATTGAAGTTTCCGTAAGGTCAGCGGCTAGATTGTGATAGAGTGGGGTTGCACCTCCGTTGGCCTCAAATTGAGCTATAAGGCAAGACTCGCTTTCCAAGAGCGCGTTGGCGACATCAGCCAACGCCGAGTGATAGCAATCGCTGCCCAAGTGATTCACTAAAGGCACAAGCAATTCGCTCAGTTCAGCTTTGATTAGCGTGCTCCTGATTTCTCATGCAAGTCAATGTACCCACTCGGGGGAATGGGCGTCAAACTCATAGAAGTGTTTGATACCTGTATGCAGACAGAAGATACACCCTTTGGAGAGCGCAGACCGCATGAGTAACGTCGGGCAGAAAAATGTGTGGCAAATGGATAAGGACCACTTTATCCATCCGTATACGGACTTTTCTACGTTCGGGCAGGAGGGCAGCCAGGTAATCTCGCGGGCCTCCGGAGTTCATGTTATAGACAACGAAGGGTCGAGGTATATCGATGCGATTGCTGGTCTGTGGTGTGTGAATGTTGGTCATGGGCGTGCGGAGATCGCCGATGCAGTACGCCAACAGATACTGGATATGCAGTTCTTCAACCCGTTCGGCCACTCAACCAATGAACCGGCCGCCATATTTGCAGAAAAACTGGCTCAATTGAGCCCCGGGGATTTAAACCATGTCTTTTACAGCACGGGTGGGTCAACAGCCAATGACATCGCAGTCAGGTTCGCACACTACTATCACGCTCAGAACGGTGAGCCGCTACGAACCAAGATCATCTCTCGCCTGGATGGCTACCACGGCAGCACTTATCTTGCCGCCAGCTTAACGGGCATTCATGCCACCAAGATTGGTTTCAATCGAATCGCTGAAGATGTGATAAGCCATGTTTCAGCAGCGAATTTGTATCGACGCCCAGAGGGTATGAATGAGTCTGAATACTGCGATTATCTGGTTCAGGAATTTCGAGCCCGAATTGAACAGTTAGGGCCGGATAACGTAGCTGCGTTCATTGCTGAACCCATTATGGGGGCTGGGGGTGTACTGGTTGCCCCATCCGGCTACCACCGGAGAATGTGGGAAGTCTGCCAGGAACATGGAATTCTCTACATCGCTGATGAGGTGGTCACAGCGTTTGGTCGTCTGGGTCATTGGTTTGCCTCAGAGGCTGAGTTTGACTATGTGCCCGACATTTTGGTCAGCGCGAAAGGAATTACATCAGGCTACATCCCCCTGGGTGCAACATTGGTTTCTGACAAAGTTTATGAAGCCTTGAGCAGACCTCAGGTAGAAGGCGGTGCGCTAACACTTGGCTTTACCTATTCAGGTCACGCAGTTGCGTGTGCTGCTGCGCTCAAAAACGTTGAAATAATGGAACGGGAATCACTCTGTCAGCAGGTTCAGGTAATTGGCCCTTACTTTGAGAAAAAACTCCAGGAACTGACTGAGTTGGAATTGGTAGGTGATGTACGTGGGCGTCAGCTCATGGCGGGAATTGAGCTTGTTTCAAACAAGGCAACGAAAGAGCCCTTAGATCCTGCGGCAACTTCCGCCCATCGGGTGTTTGAACGTGCTCGCGCTAGAGGCGTCATAGTCCGGCCTATTGGTAACATTGTGGTGCTTTCCCCGCCGCTGATTCTAACGCAAGAACATGTGGATGAAATTGGCGATGCACTTCAAGAAAGCATTGTGGAAGTTACGCAAGAACTGAAAGCAGCAGGTTATCTGAACGCTTAGAGGAGAGCTCATGTCCACAGAAATGCGTACTGAGAGCCTTGCCTTTCTTGAGTTTGCACTTGCAAGAGTGGCGAGTGCGGCAGGGGCATCCGCAGAACACGCCGAACATATCGCGCATGCGATAACGTTTGCCCATGTTCAAGGTAAGTACAATCAGGGACTGGGCGTCTATGAAGTACTCGACCTCGCCATCGAGCTAGGTGTACTGGATATGTCTGCTACACCGGAGGTCGTCAACGAAGGTCCGGCGTGGGCGGTAGTCGATGGTAATCGCTCCACGGGGTACTACGCGTTAAATGTCATGGCAGACATCGCGATCGAAAAAGCTCGTTCAAATGGTATTGCCATCGTATACGGTGGCAATCACAACGATGCTGGTAGCTTTGCGTCCTATGTCTACAAAGCGTATCAGCACGACATGCTGGCGATGACCTCTAACAACACACCTCCGTTGGCGGCGCCATTCGGCGGAATGGAGAACTTACTATCGTGCCCTCCGTTTGATGCAATTATACCTTCCGGTACACAGCCACCCATTTGGGCTTCCCTGAAATTTGCCGAATTCTATGATGCTGATATTTCGGAAGCAGTTCTTCATAACAAGCCAATGAACGACAAGTGGTTGATTGACCCGGAAACTGGTGAGTTGTCTGATGATGCCGAAGCCTACGCGCAACCTTATGAAGGATATGGTCGAGTCTGGGGATATTCATGCGGTGGTCAGATAGAGACGTCCCGCACCTATGCTTTGAATCTCTGGAATGAAGGCATGACTGCAGTGGCGAATCCAATCGGCGTAACGGTTAATAACATTTCTGACACAGACGATTTTCAAGCAGCTTTGCAAGGGAGGGGTGAAGCAACCACGACCGTGGGCGGCAGCTACTATCTTTGCATCAACCCTGCTGTGTTCGGGCCGTTAGATGCAGTCAAAGCTCGATCAGATGATTTTGTGAGTGCGGTCAAAGACTCTAAGGCTCGACCGGGGCATAGGATCAGAATGCCTGGTGAAACCGCCTACAACAATCTTACTCAAGGTCATGAGACAGTTGAGGTGTTAACCAACCATTGGCAGCCATTTTTTGAAGGTATCGCAGGCAAATATGGGTTGAGTGAGGCTTCCATCCGAGCTGAATTTGATGGCCAAACTACGTCGTAGCTTATCGATTGGGGGCTAAAGTGGACCATCCAAACGTCGCGCATTCTGATCGGTCATCAATCAAAACTGTTTGTGTCGGCGTGTTGATGTACATGTTGGCACCGCTTGGCATGACGCTTGTCCCGCTACTTGTGGGTGCTGCGGCAAGCGATTTCGGGTTTTCTGCCAGCCAAGTGGGTTTTCTGGCGACAGCTGATCTTGCCGGCATCGCGGTTGCATCGATAACGGCGCCATTCTGGATGCATCGGTTTACCTGGGTTCAGATTGGCTTAGCAAGTATCGTCATCGTCGTTTCGGGGAACATTGCTTCCCTTTTTATCAGTAACTACCCGGTGCTTTGCCTCGTTCGGTTTGTTACGGAACTGGGCAGTGGCGGGCTGTTCTCCCTTGCTCTGGTGACATTAGGGACCCTACCCAATCCCGATCGGTATTTCTCCATGGGTATTGGTCTTACCATCGGCTTGTCCGTCGGCATCTTCCTTTGGTTACCCGAGATCATTTCACAAAATGGTATATCTGCGTTATTCATACTCCACGGTGTGGTCGCCTTTGCCATCTTGCCGTCTCTGTATTGGCTGCGCGACGAAAGAACAAGCCAGGAAACGCGAGCTTCGGCAACACGGTCGTCGCGTTCGTATATTGGGCTATTTATCTGCTTTGCGGGTTTTTCGTTCTTTACTTTGGCAGAAGGCGGGGTCTGGTCATATATCGAAAGAGTGGGCACCTCGTTTGGACTCACCGCCGAATATGTCGGCGACGTACTGGCCGTCACGCAAGCTGTTTCGTTCGTTGCCGCAATTGCATCAACCGGCGTTAGTACGCGAATAGGGCGCACCCTGCCCATCGCGTTGGGCATCCTGGCATTTCTCGTTGGCCTGATAATGTTGTTGTGGGCCCAAGATCAGTACTTCCTTATAGCCGCATCGTTGACCCAGTTTGGATACATTTTTGTCATGCCCTATCTGCTGTTACTGTCGATTGAAATGGATCCTTCGCGGCGCTTCTACGTGTTGACCACGGCATTCAAAATGGGCGGATTCGCTGCAGGTCCGGCGATCATTGCCTTCTTTTTGGCTGGGCAGTCGGGTGCTACCAACTACGACATCGTCAGCTGGGTCGGAATCGGGTTCTTAGTTGCCAGTTTCCTGATCATTGTGCCGATGGCGTGGATGCTCGATCGGCAGGCTAAAGCCAGGACGTTTTAAGATCTGTTGGATTTCGTGTGACGTGAGCTTCGCTTACCAATGTCAGCAGTTCAAAGAATACGCCTGCTGCCAACATGCTAGCGCTATTAGACGGGTCGTAGTCTGGTGCGAGTTCTACCAGATCAGCGCCGACAAAATTGAGACCTCGCAGGCCGCGGACTAAGCGCAACATCTCCCTAGATGTAAACCCGAAAGGCTCTGGAAGTTGCGTACCGGGCATGTAGCACGCATCAAACGCATCGCAATCGACGGTCAGGTAACAGCGGGAATCTCCGACGATAGATCGTGCCTCTGCGATAACCGCGTCGAGTCCTATTTCATCTACTTCATCCATGGTTACCAGTCGCATGCCGGTGTCATGCGAAAAGTCCCAATAGGGGGTAGATCTGCCACGAATGCCTATTTGAATCGTCTTTTCCGGGTCGATTGCGCCATCTAGGACTGCGTTACGAAAGACAGCGGCATCGCTGTGGCGCTCACCCTGGAAGTCCCCTGCGTAGGTGTCCGCGTGCGCATCGATGTGTATTAATGCTAGAGGTTCATCGCCCGCCAGACCGCACACGGCAGGGTGTGACAGCGTATGCACGCCGCCCGCAGTCAATGTGGTCACGCCTGCTTTGGCCATTTCTGTGTACAAATTGCGAATATCTTCCACCGACTGATCTGTGTCGTGCGGTCGAGAAAAATCGATGTCGCCATAGTCAGCTACCCGACACATATCGAAAGGAATGAGATCCCAAGCTGTGTGAATGGGCCCATGGTTGATTGACCATTTACGAATTTCTCGAGGACCAAACTTGGCACCTGCGCGCAATGGTGCGCTGGTATCCATTGGCACACCGATGATCGCAACGTCCAACTTGCTCAGATCCATCTCACACGGCGCGCCAAAAAAAGTCTCTGTGCCATTGTAGGCATCATTCAAGAGCGGCGAATTCTCAGTGACCAGTCGTGAGTAAAAGTCCGCGATTTTAGGATTTCGATGCTCGGTCAGTGGTCGTTCGGCGAATTCTTTGTATTTATCAAGATTTGAGTTGCTCAAGTGATGTCCTCTTGTGGAACCGGCCCAGTTTTTTGCAATTCTAAAGCCCCGCCGACAAGCCTCCTGCCACGGGTAGCGCGACACCTGTGACATAGCTGGATGCGTCAGATACCAAGTAGGCCACCGCTTCCGCGATTTCGGATGGTTCTGCACCACGCCCAATGGCTATCGTGTCATCTTCAAGTCTTTCTGCTTCGTCGCGGGTAATGCCACCTTCAGAAGAAATTCTATCCAGCAGTTTGTCCCGCATGTCTGTGTTCACAACACCGGGGCACACAGCATTACAGCGTATACCTTGTGTCGCGAACTCCAATGCGATGGCCTTAGTTAAACCGACAGCAGCGAATTTTGAAACAGTGTACGAGGCGGGAATACCTTCAATGGCACCCAAGCCACATAGCGAAGCGATGTTAACAATACTACCTCCGCCATTTTTCAGCATTTGTGGAATGACTGCCTGGCACATGTTTACTATGCCACCGACGTTTACACGATAGGCGAGTTCGAGATGATCTGAGGTCATTCTTAGAAACTCGCCACTGCCACCGCCAACGCCAGCGTTGTTGATCAATACGTCGATTACACCGACCTGTTCGTTTATGCGGGCTAGAACGGTTGTGATAGCCGATGGTTCGGTGACATCCAAAGTCATGCCCACCGCCTCTCCGTCTGCAGATTTCAAGGCGGTTACCGCAGCTTGCAGCTTGGCATCAGCCGCTGCGATATCCGTGAGCACAACCGTGGCACCCAGGGCACACAATTTGCTGGAAATTGCGTACCCGATGCCTTTCGGGTGGCCTGCGCCAGTGACGAGTACAACCTTCCCCGACAGGCCTTTCACGACTTATTTGAAAGAGTATTTGAATGCGACACCATAGCTACGGGGTCGAATCAAGAAGCCATGATCATTAAAGGTCGGCCCACTCAGCCTTACACCGGTCAAACCTTCTTCATTAGTCAGATTGTTGACATAAACACCTAAGGAATATTTGTCTGACACCCAATTGACTCCCATGTTGACGGTTGTATAGCCGTCCACAGTAGCATAATCGGCGAACACTGGATTAAATGAGGTTTCAACTTCATCCCGATAGGAGGCGCTCAAGTAGGTATGTAGCTCTTCGCCATCTGACAACGGCGCGAAATGATTGACCGTCAGAGATGCTTGATGCTCTGGCACCCCTGGAAGAGGATCACCGTCCATCGCCATGTCACCTGCCACGTCGACATCGTTGGTCAGCTCAGCTTTAGTGTAGCCGTAGCCGAAGTTCACCGAGAGATTGTCTGTGACTTGCGCATTGATTTCGATTTCCAGACCCTCGCTTTCAGCTTCGTCACCATTGATAACTGATGGCACCGCCAGCAAACCTAAGAATACATCCAGCTGCGGGCTGTCCCACTCGACACGATAAATCGCAGCCGAGTAGCGGACTTTGGAGTCGAACAGTCGTCCCTTCAAACCAATCTCATAGTTGGTCGCTTCGTCGGCCTGGTATTCGATAGGCACCGTCGTGACTGCGCCGGTACCAGCAGTTGGGAATCCATTCGCGCCTCCATGACGGAAGCCCTCTGACCAGGTGAAGTAAACCATGTGATCTTCGCCGATGTCATAGGATGTATTGAACTTGAAAATCTCATCGGAAAAGTCGGCGTCGGTGTTCTGACGAACCTGGAAGAACGGTCCGATGACTGGAAAATCGATGGCGTTCTTTTGACTGAAATCCTGTCGGAAGGCACGGAATCCGCCGGTAACTTGCCACTGATCTGTGATGTGATAAGTGAGTTCGCCAAACACGGCCTTGTCTTCAAACTCCATGGTGCGGTTCTGAACATATGGGTTCAGGAGGTCGGCCTCTGCGACCGGTACACCTTGGAAGTAGGCGAAGACGTCTGCTACGGTCTGCATCCCCGGATAGTACAACGCAGCCACAATACTGCCGGAACTGGTTGGGTCCGAAGCCCAACGTTCGAATCCAGGGAGTACGTCGTTGAAGAATGCTTCCTGTTCTTGATCTTTATACCAGCCACCAACTACCCAGTCCCAAGGACCATCGCCTTGGGAGACCAAACGAAACTCCTGGGTTAAGACCTCGGAACCCTGATCGAAAAGACTGGGTGCCAGGATTTGACCTTCCGGGTATCCGAAATACAGCGGCGATAAATTTGAATAGAGACCGGCGTTGTCGATCTGCAAATCCTGCTGGGAGTCGACGAAGCTCGTCGCAGAGGTAAAAGACGCAAATCCTAGATCTGCAGTGATCTCCAAAGAGGCCATGTCGTTTTCAAATTCAACCGGCACAAGACCGTGTTGTGTGTGTTCCCAACCGTCTACATCGGTGTCGTTATCTGTTATGCGACCGATGCTATCGCCATCGCCACTGTCTTCCTGATGTAGCAGGGTGAGTATAGCCTCGACGTTCTCATTGATATCTACGCGCAGGGCACCCCGAACGTACCACGAATCGAATTCGTCGGTCTCGCTTTGTGAGCGCGTTACAGCATCGCTATCGATGCCGCCTGTGAGTACTGGTACGCCACTGGCATCCGTGACTATTAGATTGTTAGCGTCTACTACACCTGCAGATTGTTGGTAGCCAGCATTCAACCTCAATGCAGCAGAGTCGGAAATGGGCAGGTTTGCGATGACGTCCACACTGTAATCCAGACCACTGGATTCGCTGTTGCCGGCGAGACGAGAGGACACATCGAAGATAGTTTCTTCAGATGAAGGTTCAGTCATGATGAACCTCAAGGTGCCGCCTACGGAACCTGATCCATACAATGTCCCTTGCGGACCGCGCAGCACCTCAACACGCTCGACGTCGCTCAGCCTGATGTTGAAGTACATCGGCACTTCACCCACGTACATGGATACGGCGGGATCGGTAATGTTCTGTGTAATGCTGTTGCGCCCGGGGTTGTTTGCGTTGATGCCTCTCAGAATCAGGGTACTGTTGATTGCCTGGCGCTGTCCGACATCAGTCGATGCAAGTCCAGGCACCAAACGAACAACGTCCGTCAGGCTGGTGGCGCCGACATTGCTCATCTCATTTCCGCTTATCGCACTGATGTTATAGGGCACGTCTTGTACAGATTGATTCCTTCGAGTGGCTGTAACCACCACTTCCTCTATGACGCCTGCTTCGGCAAAGACGACAGCAGTGGGTGTTGTGCTCGCGGCAGCGATGGCGAGAGCGAGGCTGCTCTTTGTAAAAAGGTTCGCAGGTGCGGTTTGTTTTGGTCTGTTTACTTTCATGCGGTTTCTCCAAGAAGCAATTAAGTTGGATTCTGTCCTTTGGACATAATTTCAAGGGCGCTCAGTAGCCATTTCGGAGCGGTTGATCGGGCGCCTACGCCGCCATAGGCGAGTTCGCCTTTGGCCGAGCGGATACCTTCCCGAATCTCCCTACATATTTCGTCGAGGTCACTCAAGAACGCATCTAAAAACCCCGCCTCCATAACATCTAACGTCAGATGTATGGCTGGTGGGTTCGCCACACCCAGTAGTCGCCAGCCACGTTCTTCCATTCCGCCAACAACCAGTTGGATATTGAATTCGTCCGACGCAATCATCAGTAGGGGACCATGGGTCGACCAGGTCTTAATCCCTTCTATTTGATTACACCGTTCTATGATTTCGTTCTTAACGTTCAGTACGCGGCGGGCGTTCTCCAGGTATCCTTGTTTGCCCCAGTAGTGCATCAGCGCCCAGATGCCGGCGACAGGGCCGAGGGTACGACTGCCCACAAATCCCTGAGACAAGTACATGCCGCATGCCCATTCTGTAATAGGCATAATGTGATACTGCTGTTCTTCCTGGGAACGCCACAGAATTGTGGAACAAGGCTTTGGTGCATAACCGTACTTGTGCAGATCGGCGGAAATAGATCTCACGCCTGGCACGGTAAAATCGTACGCGGGTATATCCACCCCGAGTTGGCGAAAGTAAGGAAGAATATAGCCTCCAACACAGGCGTCCACGTGGAGCCACAAGTCGTGTTTGAGTGCCAGCTCGCCAAATTCGGTTATTGGATCAACCTGTCCGTAGGGCCAGTTGGGTGCAGAACCGACAATCCCGATCGTATCAGGACCGATCGCATCAGCGATGCCTCGGATATCAGCGCTGAGGTCGTCAAGTTGGGGAACGGTCACAACCTTGAGGTCGAGGTATTTCGCGGTCTTGTGAACGGTAGAGTGCGTTGAATAGGGTGCTACGATTTCTGGCTCGGTAATTTCAGGCTTACAAGCACGGGCCCATTTGCGCATGGCTTGCAATCCGCTGAAGTTGCTCTCCGTGCCGCCGACGGTGAGGTTTGCGCGAGTCTCCTCACCGCCGCTCAAATGGGCAATGCACATATCGAGAACTTCGTTCTCCATCTTCGCCGCCGACGCTTCCTGAAAGGAAAACAGTCCGTTCCAGTCCATGAATTCAACGAAGGCGTCGTGAACCACTTTTTGCATCTCTTCCTGGCCCTGGAAACTTGTTGATGCCAGCTTTCCTTTTTGACCAGGCGTCATATCCTTCTTTAACTGCCTCACCTCGGCGATGACATCTTCATAGGTCCTGCCACTTTCCGGCATTTGGTAGAGTGCGTCTTGGTCTTCCACATTGATCTCCAGTGTTGTAAGTAATCTAGCGAATATCCCGCCGTCTAATCCATTACCCCTAATGGGTACTCGTTATAATCGAAACCCTTTGTTAGATTTTGTCCTCTCAAAACCCAGCGATGCGAGAATTGCATGAATGCTGCTTTCGGACTTGATGGACAGGTTGCCATTGTAACGGGTGGGGCTTCTGGAATCGGCTTGGCGACGGTCAAGAGACTAAGGGATGCCGGGGCAAGGGTGGTCATGGCCGATTTGCGAGAAGGCGTTGAGACTGCAGAATCGTTGAGTGTTGTGTTTGAACATGTGGATGTGACAAAGGAAGAAAGCGTACAGCAGCTATTGCAGTCCACCGCAGATCACTTTGGGCGGCTAGATATTTTGGTTAACAACGCTGGCGTGTTTGCCGACTACAAGAGCATCGCAGACTCCAGTTCACAAGATTTTGAGTTTTGCCTGGAGGTGAATCTGATGGGTGCCATGTATGGCATCAAACATGCGGCCGACCTCATGACCCATGGTGGAAGGGTGGTTAACACGGCTTCGGCCGCGGGTGTTCGGGGTGCGGTGAGACTGGGTTCTTATGTGGCCTCTAAACATGCAGTTGTTGGGCTGACGAAAACAGCAGCATTGGAGTTGGGTGCGAAAAACATACGGGTGAACTGTGTTTGCCCGACTACAGTAAATACACCCATGGCTCATACGGAGGGCGGTGAACACCTGCTGCACGGAGAACGTTTGCTTAATCCACTGGGACGAATCTGTGAGCCGAATGAAGTGGCGGCGTTAATTCACTTTCTTGTCGCGCCCGATTGCGGTTTTATCACCGGGCAAGCGATCCAAATTGATGGTGGCTCGTCAGTTGGCACTACCGCGGAAGCTTTCGACAAGCTGCTATCCTAGGCGGGGCTAAATTCCCTCAAGTGCCCATCTCAAGGGCTCGATGTCCTGATACTCTCGAACTTCGATTATCTTTCCGTCTGAACCGTGTACGAACAGGAATACGTAATCGTTTTTGTAGATTCGCCCGGTAACGGCTGGACCTTCCTGTTTGGTCTCCAGAATCGTCGCCCCTCGAGCATGCCAGACCCGGTGCCACTTACGTTCAAGCGGTTGTGGAAAAAACTTCGCCACCACATCGGCAAAATCACGTAAGCCTTGAACTCCTGGATAAGCACCGCCGCCGAATTCTTCAGGGCCTGGGACGTACCATACAAAGCCTTCCGCGAGCCAGCTGATCGCTCGGTCCAGATTTTCGCCCTTCAAATCGTCCATAAACTGTGCGGGATCAAAATCTTCCCAAAGTTCGTTGCTCGTGTTGTCCATACATTTGCCCTCTAGATTTCAATTCCGGCTTTGTTCAGCACCTCGATGAGCGGCTGCAGATGAGTCTCATATCGCTTCCAAGTCCTTATGGAAGACGTGTAGATTGGTTGGCGAACTTGGGTCGCGCTCGCCGTTGTACTCGCCGCGGTGTTTTTCTCAAAAGCAAGACATGCGTCATCCCACGGAAGTCGACAATACTCGAGTAAACGACGCGTCTCGTGTTCCTGATTTTCCACTAACTGCTCATATTCGATCTCATGGATTGCACCAGGCAATACTTCCTGCCAGTGGCTCATCAATTGTCGATAGGCAACATAGTAACGCGCCAGTTCGATTAGGTCGTACGACATGGGGTAGGCCTGACGAAAAAGCCTTTTGTACATTGCGAAACATGTGTCCACTGGATGCCTCTTAACATGCACGATTTTCGCCTGAGGCAGTGATTTATGGATCAGGCCGCTGTAGAGAAAGTTGAGTGGTAGTTTGTCGATAAAGCGTTTCGTCTTGCCAGTGAAAGGACGGGTACTCTGCAGGTAACGGAGCCCCAGTTCTGCGGCGTCCAGCTCAGCGGAGATCTCGATGAGGCGAAATCTGTCTATGCCATTTTGTTTGGTTGAATGTTGTGCGAATTCTACGAGCTGCAGTGCAAAGTTATTGAGTTCGCCTGCGGAAGTTACATCTTTATGGCTGGAAAGAACTCGCTCCACCAGAGTGGTACCCGTCCGGGGCATACCGACGATAAAAATAGGCTCCTCGGTACGATGCCCGGCTGAACCTGTGCGGAAGTGTGAGGCCGGAAAGGTCTCTATGAGTTTATCGACTGTCGCGAGATCTGCCTGCAGATCGTATTTCATATGACGCCTGCGCGTCATACAGGCTCTCTGTAACCAGGTGAAGGATTCCGATTCCTTACCGATATCCTCGTATTCCTTACCTAGTGCAAAACAAACAAACACTTCGTCGTTCCAGTCAGAGATTCCTTTGGATACGACGGACTCAAGTTGTTCTATATGATTGTCGTCGATGCTTTGGGTCTTGAGTTCGGAGCGAAGGAGGTAGGCTTCATAGTACGTGGGGTTTAAGCGAATCGCGCTATCCCAGGCTCGCTCAGCCTGATCAATGCGACCATTGAACCGATAGGTTGCGCCGAGATTGTAGAGATAGTCCGCAGAGTTCGGCGCCAGTTCGACAGCTCGTTCATAATACGGCAAAGCTCTAGCATGGTCATTGCAATTCAAGCTGAAAAAAGAGCCGATGCCGTTCTGAACTTCGGCATCAGAAGAGCCCATTTCACCGCCCTGCTCGGCGATCTCTATTGCCCGTTCGAAGGATCCGATGTCAAGCAGGCATTTCGCCTTGAGCAACTGGTAGTAGGCACGTTCTCCCTGCAGGCTTATGGCCCGTTCAATAAATTCCAGCGCCTTGTCTACATTACCTATTTCCAGTGCAACCTGGCTTCCTACCGCCCACCCATCCGAGAACTCTGGCCATTTTCGGTTGAGCTCTTCACATCTCGCAACGGCCTGACGCACTTGACCGGCGCGGAGCGCACGGATCGTGCCGTCGAGAAGCTGGTTACGCGTTTTTTCGGTCATCGCACTTTGGTTCCTTGCCGGCCCCGAAAATTGCTGCTAGGCCGTTAGATTTTCCGATTCCCATTTTGCGCGCAGGTCATCGATATCCAAACCATATTTAACAAGCCGTTCTACAAAGGGTTGCCAATGGGATTCAAGGATCTGAACCGGCTCGTTAGCCAGCCGACTTTTGAAACCGCGTTCCCCGGGCAGATTAATTTCCTCGACCCCAGGTAGAGTTGGTGTTGCTTTTACCCCACGGACGAATCGATCAGAGCGTGCTTTTACTTCTTCGATAGGTCCGAAGTGGGAAGGGTCTATTACGATGACACAACTACCCCCGACTGACGCCTCGCCGCTTCTACGTCGCTGTGTAGGTTCTGGACCACCAGGGAGATCAGTAGTGACCCTGGCCCCCGGTACAATTAATGTGCTCAGCATTTCGGTCAAGACATTGAGCGCGTACAGCCTCGGTGTGGCAAACACGGAGGGTGCTCGTGAGCCGCAGATCCGGCCATAACCCTCTACCGGAATGATATAAGGCGCTGGATCATCAGTAAGCTCGAGTGTATCCGGGTCGATCAGATACTTTCCGCTCAGCCGCTCTCCGTTGTAGGCAGCTTCCGACCAATTACCGTCGTGCGCTTCGATGCAAGCAATATCGGTGACCATTGGTAGTTCTTCGCCACCGGGTGCGACAGCGCACAATGGCGCGCCCGAAAGTCTGTTTTCTCGACCACCCCATGGCGACACCAGCGGTACGGAGTTGTTGGTTGCGATAGCAACCATATCTTGTTCTAGCGCCAACGATGTATAGGTGAAGAAACTCCCGGCATCGTTATGATTGCGACCCATGGCGATACTGATCCCATGGGTTCGAGCTTTCTCAATCGCAGTTTTGGTTGCACGTTCGAGTGTCCAGAATCCGGTTGAGGTACCGCCGTCATAGAGTGCCCATGACGGTCCTTCGTCGACAATTTTGGGCTCTGCGGTCACGTCGAGACAGCCGTTTTCCAAAGACAAGAAAATCACATCGAGTACACCCATTCCTTGGGTTAGCTTACCCATGCGATCACCCAGCGAAACGCCCCGCGCCACAGCTCGAGCATGTTCTTCGCTGGCGCCGGTTGCGCGCCATAACTCAAAATAGAGATATTCGAGTAAATCTGCAGGTTCTGACCTGGTTTTTAAACTCATGTAACGGTCTCCGTGTTGGTTACCTTGATGTTCATCCGCAGGGTTACCTTGCGTACGTTTCCCATACTGATGGTAGGTGTCTGACTAGATGAGAGCTATACCCAGAAGTGGTAACGGCAGGCCCTCTAGTCAGGAGCCAAGGGGTGTTGTAATGTTGCCATTAACCAGTGCAAATTGGTGCTATCGACACTTGACGCGGGCATTTGGGGAATTGTTCTGCTCGTTTGATTGGGCAGTAACCGGCGTTTTGCAAGTGCATGAGATAAGATAATTATTAGGAGAGTTCTATGCGATATTTAAAGACAACTGTGCCGTTGATACTGGCACTGATAGCGGGGAATGTTGCCTACGCGGAATCAGCGCTCATTGAAGAGATTGTTGTTACTGCGCAAAAACGCGAGCAGTCCGCGGAAGACGTGGGCATTGCGATCACGGCATTTTCCGGTGAGCAGATTAAGCAACTCGGGTTCCAGAACAGTATCGACGTCGTTGCACACACGCCGGGCATGACGTTTGGTACACCGACCGCGGAAGGCAACAATGCCAACCTGTCGCTGCGTGGTGTAGCGTTAAATGACTTTAACGACAACAACGAATCACCTGTAGCGGTCTATGTCGACGAGGTGTACGTAAGCGCCATCTCTGGAGCGACCTTTCAGTTGTTCGATATCGAACGGGTTGAGATTCTGCGGGGTCCGCAGGGGACATTGTTCGGGCGCAACGCAAGTGGTGGCCTGGCGCACTTCATTACCGTGAAGCCGAATTACGAAGAATTTGAAGGCTATATTGATGTCACCGTTGCGGAAAACAATCAACTGAAGTCGGAATTCGCCATAAATGCACCGTTAGGAGACAAAACTGCGGTGCGCTTGTCGTTAGCACAGAACAGCTTTGACGGTTATGTGAAAAACCGAGTGTCCGGCATCAAAGACCCCAACGACGGAGATAATGTTGCAGGTCGACTGCAACTCGCCATGGCTCCCAGCGACTCTGTGGAGCTGTTGTTCAATGCGCACTTCTCAGAAGAAGAATCAGTTGATGGCAGCTGGCAGCATCAGGCCACTCAACCGACTGGTGCGCTTGGCGACGTCAGCGTACCACTGCCGGCCAGTGTCGATCTTTACGGGACCTGCCCGGGGTGTGATGGCTTTGGCTATCGTGATATCGATGGTGATCCCTGGGCTGGTGACTATGACCGGGGCGCACCGTTACGAATGGAAAATACCGGCGGCAGCTTCAAGCTGAACTGGGATATTGACGAATCGCTGACTTTTACCTCGATAACGTCGTTTGAAAACTACGAACGCTACTTCGGTGAGGACACGGACTTAGGCCCCATCGCCGGTATTGTGCCGACGTTCGATTCTGAGGTGGAACAGTTCACCCAGGAGTTGCGCCTGGCCGGTGGCAGCGACAGTTTCCGCTGGGTGGCAGGTCTTTATTACTTTGAGTCCGAAGCTAGTGGCACCATTGACGCGGGCGTGGTTCCGCTGACGGCTGATGGCCTCGTGCCTGCCTGTAATCGCGACAATTGTCGGGGTAGCGCCAGCGACTTTTTCATTTTCTACAGTAACTGGTGGGATCAGGACACTAAGTCCTGGTCGGTGTTTGGCCAGGTCGAAGCCGATCTTACAGAGAGTCTGACGCTCATCGCCGGGCTGCGCTATACCGATGAAGAGCGCGATATGGAAGTCTTCGCGCAGGATCTAGCCGGGCTTCTGGGTCTGCCTGGCAACGTCTTTGCAGATTTTACGCAAGCGACAGTGGGTGACTTGACAGAAAACGATTCGGACAACATTACCGGTAAGCTTGAGCTGGACTGGCACCTGTCCGACGAAACCATGATCTACGGATTCGTATCTCGTGGCACCAAAGCTGCCGGATTCAACAGCGGTATTCTGGATTTTCAAGGTGTGTTCAATGCGTTGACTCCGCAAACCGTGGCGTTTGATGAGGAAACGCTTACTGCTTATGAAGTTGGCTTGAAAACCAGATTGTGGGGTGGCCTGGGGCGCTTGAACCTGTCGGCCTTCTATTACGACTACAAGGATTTCCAGGCTTTTCAGTTCTCTAACCTGGGTCAGATTCTCTTCAATACAGATGCGACGGTCAGTGGCGGTGAGATCGAACTTGTCGTTTCACCAAACGAGCGCCTGGATCTGCTGATCGGCGTAGGTTACATCGGCGAAGCCAATGCGGAGGATGTAGGCTCACCTGCGGGGAGTATACGAGATACCGATATGGTGCTGGCGCCAGAATTGCAGCTGAACACCATTATTCGCTACAACATCCCCATCGGCGAAAGCAACCTTGCCCTGCAATGGGACGGTTTCTATCAGACCGAGCAGTACTTCGATCTGCAGAATCACCCGGTATCAAAGTCTGATGATTATTCGGTTTGGAATGCCAAAGTCGTGTGGACCAGTGCCGATCAGAAGTGGAACGTAACCGGCTGGGTTAACAACGTGTTCGAAGAAGAATATCTGGTGTACACCTTCGACTTTACGGCCGCGTTTGGTTACAACCAATTGGGTTACGGTCGACCCAGGTGGGCTGGCGTAACCGTAGGTTACGAATGGTAATGAGCTGTTGAGCAGCTCAGGGCGGCGATGGTCCTGGCCATTGCCGCCTGCAACTTCACAACTCGTTACGCACTGGTTGCGATAAGTTCCAACCCCGCCTGGGTAAAACCCAACGATAGGCCGCCGTCGACGTTGATGACCTGTCCGTTAACATACGATGCGTCATCTGAGGCGAGAAAGTGGTGTGCAGACTCGGGATCAGCAGGCTCGTTCAGGTCGCAAACGGTGATTGTTGCGCCTGCGCCGCTCATCCGCTTGGCGATCGCCAGACCTATGCCGCTGGCCCCGCCGGTGATGAATGCATGTTTGCCGGTCAGATCAAACATCGAAGTAACTCATGAGCCTGCAATCCACACCACCGATCAGCGGGCATAATTTTTGCGTATTGACCTCGTTTATCGCTGGCAACATTGCGGGTAGAACGCGTTGAAAGTGCTCGCCGTCGATTTCATCGCAGTAGATTTTCCATGACATGGTGCCTGACGTCGCGCTGCTCTGTTGTACTTCTATGCAGGCGACGTAGTCCCTGATGGGGAATCCTTCGCCTTTGGCGGAATAAACATAACGGCTGGGTGGGTCCCAATGAAGAATCTCTTCGTCTGCAAGTACGTACCAGCTGGGGATCAGCGTCGGGTCGCCGAGCACTGCAAACACGCGCTCGGCGGTGCAGTTCTAATATTCGATCTGCGCTTCCATTTTTGGCCCGGCTTTAGTGAAGACTGCAATATCAAAGCTCATGTGACTTCCGTGGTTGCCGCATAAATTCGACGCTGAATCCAAGCCAGTAATGCGACCCCGCTGAACAGAAAGAACGAGATGACGGCCACCTCAGAACTGCCGACCTCTCTTGCATAGCCATAAATTGCCGGGCCTGAAATGGCGCCGATGGCCAAGGCAAATGACATCAAGCTGGAGTAGGTTCCATCTGGATCAGCGTCCGCAATGATGCTGAGCACATAGCTCAACGCGATGTAATAACCTAAGGGGAAAATGACCAGCGCAAGGGCGTAGGTGGACCCGGTGACGCCCCCGGAAAGAAATACTGTAGCGGCGGCGGCGATCGCGGTTGGAACGGTCAAAGGTATCAATCGGCCGATGCGGTCGGACAGCCATGCCGCCACAAGTGGTCCGACGGCCGTCATTAAGAGTCCAACGGCGATCCAGCGAGAGCTGAACTCATCGGTTAAACCGGCTTGCCCCGCTATGATTTCGAAGAACGCCCACATTGCGGCGAATCCGGCGAAATTCAAGGCGAGCCCTAACAGGCTTAACAACGCAAGTGGTGGGCTGGAGGTGCCCTGTGCTGCGGCCTGTTCGCTCTTGTCACCTGCTGGCAGGTCGTAGCTTAAGAGCACGCAGGCAAGGGTGATCGCGATCGCAGCGTATATTGTGTTGCCCAAGGCATAGGTTCCCAGCAATCCCGCGCTGATGCCGAACAGTAAAAGTGCCGGAATTAATTGCTGTACAGAGATGGTGATGGCGTAAATCCGTTCGGTATGGAGCATGTCTGATACAAGGGTCAGACTGATAGGCAGCAGTGTGGCCGCACCCGCGCCCGTAATCGCAAGTGATACCAGCACCATCGTGTGATCACCTGAGAGCAACAAAGCGAGCAGTCCGATAACCATTACGCCATAACCGATCAGCGCGACGACTCGCCAGCTTATGCGTCTGATCCAGAGCGGGGTCGTTAGAGAAACCAGAGCGTATATGCCAAAGTAGGCAGCTGCAGTAACGCCGGAGTCAGCTTCACTGAGGTGAAATCTGTCAGCGATCTGGCCGATAAAAATCGGTAACAATGCGAACACGATGACCCCCGCAGTGCCTGTCGCGGCGGCAGCAGTAACAACGCTTGTTCGATTCAGACTATCTTGCACTGGCAGCTTCGATCACGGCGTGTAGCAGCACGTTAGCACCGTTTGCTGCTTGCTCTGAGCTGATGTTTTCAGCTTCGTTGTGGCTCAGGCCATCATCACATGGGACAAAGATCATTGATGTAGGTGCGACAGCGTCGATATTGCAGGCATCGTGCCCTGCGCCAGATACTATTTCTATCGCCTTTAAGCCCGTAGCTTGTACGCCTGCTCTCACGTGTTCGACGCAGTTTTCATCGAACTGAACACCCGGGGCCTCCCATACTCTGTGACTCTCCACGGTATTCCCGAATCGCTCGACGGCCGTCTGCAGTGCACCTTCGATCGAAGATTGCATCGCGTTGTATGACTCGGTTTTGGGATGTCGAAGATCAAGCGTCAGCTCGACGGTCCCCGGCACTGTGTTTGGCGACCCCGGTAATGCGGTGATATAGCCGAATGTAACCCGCCCGTCGGGGGCATGTTGCTCGGCGATTTTGTAGCTTTCGGTCAGAAACTCAGCCACGGACATCATGGGATCATTGCGCATGGACATTGGCGAAGGACCCGCGTGTGTTTCCTGGCCGTGAATCTGCATGCGATAGCGGCACATGTGCTGTACCCCCGTGACGATGCCCACAGGAATGTCTTCAGCCTCGAGGATCGGCCCTTGTTCAATATGTAACTCGAACGCGGCTTTTATGTTGTGGTCGTACGGCTTTTTGCCCACCAGATTCAGACGCTCAAGTTCTTCACCTACGGTCACACCTGCAAGGTCCGCAAGTTGGCAGGCTTGTTCAGTTGGGAGACTGCCACTCCATACCGCCGAGCCCATCATTGCGCAATCAAAACGACTGCCTTCCTCGTTGGTCCAGACCACGATGTCGATAGGATGGTCTGTTTCGATCTTGTGGTCATTCAGGGTTTCCACGACTTCTAAAGCAGCAAGAACACCGTATACACCGTCAAACTTACCACCGGTTGGTTGAGTATCCAGATGGCTCCCGCTCATCACTGGTGGCAGCGATGGGTGACTACCTGGCCTGCGTGCGAAGACATTGCCAATTGCATCTCGTTCGATAGTACAGCCTGCATCTTCACACCACTTTTCGAACAGTTGGCGGCCTTCGAAGTCCAGATCACTCAGAGCTTGTCGATTGCAACCGCCAGCGGGCGTGGCGCCGATCGCGGCCATGTCCATTAACCTTTGCCATAGCCTGTCTGGATTAATTGCAATGTTCATTGCTCACGTCGCCTCGCTTACCATTCCCTTACGGATGTTAGGTGTCTGACCCGCCGAGGGCTATACCCAGAAGGGGTAATGACAAGGTTTCAGCCCGGGACGCTGCGGAGATTTCGTGGGACTTAAACCACAATTGACGTGTGTGCGTCAGCACCAGGTTACGTCGAATGAACCCAGTGTTCCGTACCTCTGCCTGGCCGTTATGCGCCGTGGCGCTCTGGCGGGTGGTCTGGCTTTGCGAGTCGTCTGTTTGAGCGGTTTGTCTGTTGGTCTTTTCGCCATAGTACTTCTGAGCTGTGAGCATGCACAGAATTACATAGCGGGCGTGCGCTAATGTCGTGTCAATGTAAGCATTTAGCAGCGCACAGTCAGTGTCGAGTAACACCCGGCGTGCCGGCATAGCCGAGATAGGCGACCCGGCGGAAGCCGAGTTCCATGTTCGGTGCCATGACCCGGACCGCCGTATCGTCAAGCAGTTCGAAGCCTTCGAGAGAGGCCAGATTCTCGCGCATTGCCTCTGCGGCGGGCTGGCGTAGCGTGACTTCAAATTCGTAGGGGCCGGAAATCCGGGTGTAAACAGACAGCTCCCCGTCGAGCGCGCGCTGCACAGCGCGCTGGGCGCCTTGCTGGATCATCTCGCGGGCCCGGGGCGGCGGAATGCAGTCGCCCGACTGATTGCCCAGTGCTTGTTTAAGGATGACCGTTTCAGCCCAGGGGCACCGCTCCAACACCTGTTGTGCGGCGACCTGATCGCCGCTGACCATGCCGATGGGAACACCCAGTTCGCCGGCGCGAATCGCGAAAAAATCCGGCTCGCCGATGGGTTCGCCGAACAGCGTTACAAGTTTGAAAGCCCCGTAAGAGATGGTATGCGCCATGATGCCGGGAAAGCTGCCGGCGCGGCCATGATGGCCTACGAGCAGTACCACGCCGCATTGCTCGTCCAGCCCCGCCATGGTGGTGGCGCCGGGCCGGCCGGCGCCGCGGATGACCCGGCAGCGAGGGTCGATCTCATCCATCAACAGCACGCACAGGTCTTCCACACCGTGATTTTCTTCCACCACCACTTCGCTGGCCCCGGCAGCGTATGCGCCTTCAATGGCGGCATTAGTGTCCAGCGTCATGAGCCGGCGATTGCGCTGGAAGTCGATGCCGTTGCTTGATACATCTGCCCAGCGCACCAGGCCAGAGATGCCTTCCATATCGACACTTATGAATACCTTCATTGACTGTTCCCCAAGCCGGTGAGGTAGAAATTGTGATCGTCATGCATTGTACGTCATCAGGGAGGTTACGTATTTTGCGATGGGGTACGCCGCAAGTATGCTTGGGTTATTGAGAAATCCGCAGGGTCTCAGTGAGGGTGTCAGTCTAGAGCCAGGGCGCCGCCGTGTTCGAAGCGCTTAGCGACTTCGGCGATGGCTGAGGCACTGCATAGTTTTACGAGGTGATCCCTATGAATGATCCGAAACCGCAACTGCCGGATGATCCGTATCAGCGATGGGCTTTGATGCGGCAGCAACTGCCGGTCTACCAGGAAGAAACCGGCGGACCTTATGCGGTGGCGCGCTACGACGATGTCTTGGCAATTCTACGAGACCACGGAACCTACTCGTCGGATGTGTCGCTGCGCTCCGAAGAAGAGAAGAAAATTCGACCGTCGATGCTGTTCAGTGATCCGCCGGTGCACAACCGATTGAGAAAGCTGGTCAGCTATGCGTTCAAGCCCCGCTTCGTCGAGAATCAGCGTCAGCTCATCGAGGTGCGTTGTGAGGAGCTGATGGCCGGGGTTTGCCGGCAGGGCGAACTCGACCTGGTGGACGCGCTGGCGGCACCGCTGCCGGTTACCGTTATTGCGCATCTGCTGGGTGTCGTGGACGGTGACCTCAAGCAGTTCAAAACCTGGTCGGACACCATTTTCAGCAATATTGGCGACATTCTGTTCGCCCAGCCTGATGCCGTCGTGCAGAAGGCGCAAAAGGAGATGGACGAGTACTTTCTGGAGCGCATCGCCAGGTTGCGCGAGCACCCTGAAGACAACCTGCTGGGCCGACTTGTTGAAACCGAGACCGAAGACGGCAAACTCACCGACCAGGAGGTACTGAGCTTCTGCGGGCTGTTGCTGATTGCGGGCAACGAGACCACTACCGGCCTGATCACGGCCAGTGTAAGGGTCTTCGACGAGATGCCTGAAACGTTCACACAACTGCAGGCCGACCCGAAACTGATGCCGACCTTCATTGAAGAAGCGTTGCGCTACTATTCTCCGTTTTCTGCCACCATACGGCGCGTAACGCGCGATACTTCGATCGCCGGCGAATCCATTCCCGAGGGGGCCCTGGTGTTGCCGTTGATCGCTTCGGCCAACCGCGATGAGTCGGTTTTTGGCAAGCCGGATCAGTTTGTCGTCGACCGTAATCCAAATCCGCACGTCGCTTTCGGCTTCGGCATACACAACTGTCTTGGCGCGCATCTGGCGAGGCTCGAAGGGCAGATCGCTGTGGCATCCATGACCAGGCATCTGAAGAGCATCCGCTATGCGGAAGGGGAATCGACGGTAGCGGGGCAGCTGGGTGGGCCAGGCAGCCTGCGGGTCAAAGTGGAAACGATCTAGAGCGGGGCCTCGGGCGAATCACCAGCATAATGCTGGCGATGTTCTGCTGCATGCATCCCAAAGCGGCGCCACATGGGATGTGCCGCCATTCCTAGTTGACCTGATCAAGCAACCCGCGTATTTTCTGACTGGCCTGACCAATTTACCAGTTGGTGTGGGCTCATGTCGAACAAGCCAAAGCGCTGAATGCGGCATGAAATATTGAAACAAGGGGGAATACAGATGGTTTCTATTTTACGGCGGATCATACCGCTTGCAGGTTTTGCCCTGCTTATCGTGGGGCAGGGCTCACGAGCGGACGAGCTCATCATCGAAGAAATGGTGGTTACGGCGACTAAACGCGCAAAAAGCGTTCAGGACGTGCCAGTTTCAGTCAACGCCGTCGATGCGGCGACCATCGAAGCGATGGGTATAGACGAGTTCACGGACATTACCCGCATTGCGCCCTCACTGACCATCAATCAGGGAGACTGGGCGACCAACAGCGGCATCAATCTGCGCGGCATCGGCACCAACGTCTTCAGTATCAACATAGAGCCATCGGTATCGGTTGTCGTAGACGATGTGCCCCTGGTGCGCTCGGCGCAGGCTTTTTCCGATCTCATGGATGTTGAACGCATCGAAGTATTGCGCGGGCCGCAGAGTACGTTGTTTGGCAAGAGCTCCTCTGCAGGGGTAATCAGTGTGTTCACCAAATCACCCGGCGAGGAATTCGATTTCAGCTTCGACGCGCTGGCTACCGACGACGATGAAACTTCATTTTCCGCCTCCGTTGGCGGTCCGATCAGCGATGTACTGGGTTTTCGACTGAGCGGCTATGTCAAGGACCGCGAAGACGGACACATTGAAAACCTGAGCAACGGTGACGATGTAAACGGTTCCGAGTCGAGCGGCGCCCGTGCCAAGCTGGTGTGGGATGTCAGCGACACGTTTACCGCGACGTTGAATGCGTCCTTCAGCGATTCCGAAGTAGAATGTTGCGCGCGTCCGTATCGCGACGTTGCTCCGGGAGCCGCCTTCCTCGGTGCCATTCCGGGTGCCGCAGTATTGCAGGATCTGAGGCCTGGTGAAGACAATGACGAAGTACGCCTTGATGACCCGGTATCCACGGAATCCGATGACTGGTCCACCTCGCTGCGCCTGAGCTGGGCGCTGGGTGAACACGAGCTGCTGTCGGTGACCTCTTACAGCGAATGGGATTACGAAGTGACCACTGACGTGGACGGCACCGATTTTGACTTTCTGTCGCTGTTCACCGGTGGCGCCCTGAGTGGCGGCATATCTCAGGGGGGCGGGTTCGAACTCGATTCGCTGACCCAGGAATTACGTCTGATATCGCCGGCGTCCGACGATTTCGAATACGTGCTGGGCCTGTATTACTCCGACATCAACTTCGATCGCGATTTCATGCGCGGCCCGTTGTTCGGCGCCGACTGGCTGGCGGAAACCGGCACCGAGTCGGTCGCCCTTTATGGTCAGGGTACCTGGAGTATCGCCGAGAATACCGACCTGATCTTCGGGCTGCGGTTTAATCGCGAAGAGATCTCTCATGGCTTCGACAATCTCCTCTCAGGCGCTTCCTTCTCGGGTTCAGACACCGAAACCGCGGTACCGGGCCGCATTGGCATTCAGCATTACCTCAACGAAGATGTGATGCTTTTTGCTACCTATTCCATTGGCTATAAGGGCCAGGGCTACGATATTTCTTCGAGCTTCAATCAGTCGACCTCCGACAATCCGGTGGGTTCAGAAGATTCTGACGCGGTGGAGATCGGCATGAAGGCGATGTTCTTTGATGGCCGCCTGCAGTTTAACCCGACGGTGTTTTTCGCCAAGTACGACGACTTTCAGGCGCAACAGGCGCGTATCGTGGATGGTGTAGTAGAACTCGGCATCACCAACGTGGGTAAGCTGGAAACCCGTGGTATAGAAGTCGACTTCGTAGCGCTGCTGTCAGAAAACTTCCGCATCGTGGGCGGCGTAGCCTGGGTAGACGCTGAGATTGACGAGTTTGCAGGGGCAGACTGCTGGTCCGGGCAAACGCTGGGTTGTAACGAGATCCTCGACAGTATGGGCGGTGGCACCGGTTCATTCGCGCAGGACCTGTCGGGTGAGGAGCTCAACAACTCTCCAGATCTGAAGTTCACCGTGTCGGCGGAGTACAACATTCCCGCGGGTGATCTGCCGTTCGATTTCTTCGTCAATGCCTCATACCAGTGGCAGGACGACGTCAACTTTTCGCTGCTGGCAGATCCCGGCTCCGAGCAGGAATCTTACGGTTTACTCAACCTGAGCGTGGGTCTGATTGAGCGCGAAAAAGGACGTTACCGCGCCACGCTGTTCGTCAACAACGTCACCGACGAAGAGTATGCCCAGGGCATCGGCAACTTCGGTGGACTGTGGGGTGGCACACCGGTGTACATTCACACGTACCCGCGCGAAGCTAACCGTTATGCTGGCTTACGCCTCGGCTTCACGTTTTAATGGTGTGACGAAACACTAGAGGAACGCTAAGTTGATCAGGAGAGACCTGTTGGGGGTGCTGCCATTGGGCATGCTGGCATCGATGGCAGCCGGGTGTGCGCCGGGCGAGCAGTCCGATAGCGGATCTGCTCCTGTTCCGGAGCAACGAAAACTCACAGATTTCGGCCTGCAGCTGTCGACCATTACGCCACTGCTTATGGCGGATTTCGAAGGTACGCTGGCACAGGTCGCGGCCATCGGGTACCGCCAGGTGGAGTTTTCTGCGCTCGGCTTCCTCGGCAGACCGGCCCCGCTGGTGGCTGAACTGCTGGCGGCCAACGGCCTCACTGCACCGGTGGGTCGTATTTCACCGAAGTTGCCGGAGGGCTTTGCCGCGATGTCCCGTGAGGACCAGATGACGGCCTTTCGAACCTATGCGGGGCCGGATCATCTGCTCGATAACATCCGCTTCGGGTTGCAGGGGGCCGAAGCCCTGGGTCAGAAGCATCTGGTGCTGCCAGCGCTGATGCCTGATGCCTTCGCGACGGGTGCCAGAGTTCAGGAGAGTATCGATCTGCTGCGCCAGGCCGGCGAACTATGCGCCGCTGCGGGGGTGCAGTTCGGGTATCACAATCACGACTGGGAGTTCAAACCGGTAGATGGCGTGGTGCCCTTCGATCTGATGCTCGAATCTCTCGAGCCCGAAATCATGTCATGGCAGCTCGACGTTTACTGGGTCACCAAGGCTGGCCGGGATCCGCTGCAGTATCTGTCGGCCAACGCCGGGCGTGTCACCAGTTGCCATCTGAAAGACATAAATGCAGATGGCGACTTCGAAGATGTCGGTCACGGCCTCATCGATTTTCCTTCGTTTGTTGCAGCTGCTGAGGCGTCTGGTACCGAGTACTATTTCGTTGAGCGCGACAACCCGCCGGAGCCCATGCGCACCGCAGAACGCGCCTATGCGTATCTGCAACAGATGGTCTACTGATCATGGCGCGCCTGGTTGCTGCTCTGGCGGTTTGCACTGTCCTGTTCGCCTGTGCGAAGCAGGGTTCTGATCCGGCGAGTGCGCCGGTTGAGGCTGCCCCTGCCGATGATCGTCCTTTCTACCAGACTCTCGAAACACCTCCGGCGCCGGTTCTGACGCCGGCTCAGGCGCTCGATACATTCGTCATTGCGCCCGGCTTCAGCATCGAGTTGGCGGCCGCGGAACCGCTGGTTGAAGATCCGGTCGCTGCGGATTGGGACGAACAGGGCCGGCTTTACGTGGCCGAAATGCGTGCCTACATGACCGACACCGAGGGTACCGGCGAAGAAGAACCCATCGGCGCGGTGGTACGGCTTTCCGACACCGATGGTGACGGCAGCTTTGATCAGCGCGATGTGCTGATCGATGATCTGGTGCTGCCCAGAGCCCTGCGTATCGTCAACGAAGGCCTGCTGATCGGCGAAATGGGCAAGTTGTGGCTGTGCCCTTCGTCCACCGGCTGGTCGGATGACATCGATTGCAGCGCGCGTCAGTACCTTGGGGCCTATGGGGCACATCAGGGCTCGGTTGAGCACGCTGAAAACGGGCTGCTGGTGGGCCTGGATAACTGGCTCTACTCGGCTAAGTCAAACCGCCGTTTGAAGCTGGTGGATGGCGCCCTGGTCGAAGAACCGACGCTGTTCCGCGGGCAGTGGGGCATCACGCAGGATGACCATGGCCGACTCTACTACAACACCAATTCGAATCTGTTGCTGGGGGATCTGTACGACGCCCAGGCGGTTATCGCTGCAGGCAACCGTAGCGGCCCTGGGCTGAATACCCGCATCAGCCCTGATGACGAAGTGTTTTCCATTCGCGTGAACCCGGGTGTCAACCGCGCATACGTGCCCGGCGTGCTGCGCGAAGATGGACGTCTGCGTAGCGCTACTTCGGCCAGCGGCATGGTGGTGTATCGTGGCGGACGGTTCGGCGCGGACGATCCCGATGGGTTTGTTGCTGAGCCCGCGGCCAATCTGGTGGCTGCCTTCAAACTGCAGACAGATGGCATTGATGTGTCTGCGGAACACCGGCTTTACCCCGATGAACGCTGGGGCCAACGTGATTTCCTTGCTTCCACCGACGAGCGGTTTCGCCCGGTCGACGTGCTGAACGGCCCTGATGGTGCCCTGTATTTGATCGATTTTTATCGCGGCGTCATTCAGGACCACGTCTATCTGTCAGATGAGCTGAAAGCCCAGGCGTTACAGCGGGAACTGCAGCGGCCCTTAGGCATGGGCCGCATCTGGCGCATTTCGACAACCGATGCTGAGGCTGCTCCCGGGCAACCGGACTGGCGGGCATTGGATACGGCCGGCCTGGTTGCGCAGCTGCGCGCCGGGGACATATGGCGCCGTGCCACCGCGCAGCGACTGTTGCTGCGGAGCGGCCAGCCCGATGTTGCCGGGGCGTTGCGCGAACTGGTTGCTGAGGGTCCATCACAGGCTGCGGTGCACGGCTTATGGACACTGGCCGGCCGCGATGAATTAGATGCCTCTGTGATACAAATCGCACTGGGCCGGCATGAGCGGGTAGCGGAGGCGGCGTTGCTGGCGGGCGGCCATCTGCTGCCGGTTGCAAAGCTGCTCGATGCGCTGGCCGGCTTTAATGCGGGTAGCCGGGTCTATCTGTATAACCTGGCTGCGCTGCGCCACCATATGGACGATGAGCGTGCATTGAGTGCCGTGCAGCGGGCGCTGCTGGCCTCGAGGGAGGATGCGCATGTACGCAGTTTTGTCTCTGCGGCGGTGCGCGGTCGCGAGCAGGCGCTTATCCGCGAGTTGGTCGAAAGCGGCCAATGGACGCTGGCTCATGAAGCGTCAACCGGCTTCCTCGCGCACCTCACACAACAGTTGTTTCGCGCCGAGGGTGCGGGCGCGGCGGCACTTCTCAGTTACGTCGCCCGGCGGCCGGCTTCGCAGATGTGGGTGCAGAGCGCGATACTGAACGGCCTGTTTGAAACCACCCGGGAACCAGGCTTTCAACGGGCTGAACTGAACGAGCCCCATGAGCTGTTCGGCATTACCGACGAAACCCTGTGGCCCCTGGTGTCGAAAGCCCGCCGTGGCTTTACCTGGCCGGGCGATACTCTGGCTGCTGACGCCAAACCGCTGACGCCGCAGCAGAGCGAACTTATGGCCCGGGGCGAGGAGTTTTTCACCAGCAGCTGCGCAAACTGTCACGGCGCCGACGGCGCCGGTGTGGGTGCGCTTGGTCCCCCGCTGGCTGATTCTGTCTGGGTAACCCAGGCTCCCGAACGCCTTGCGCGTATTGTGCTGCATGGCTTGCAGGGCCCTATCGAGGTTGCGGGCAAAACCTGGAATTCGGCGATGCCGGGTCATAAGGACTACGCCGGCTTCGACGACCGCCTGGCCAGCGGTCTACTGACGTATCTGCGCCGTGCCTGGGGTCATTCCGGCCGTGCCATCAGCCCGGAGTTTATCGCAACTGTTCGCCAACAGACGGCTGACCGCAACACGCTGTGGACGGCGGCGGAGCTGCAAGAGGTCGATATAAACACGCATTTCGCCATGTATGAGGGCAGTTTCGGACGTCCCGACTCGCCGATCACGTTCAGCTATGACGGCAGGCAGTTGAGCGTCGGCTCGGGTATCTTCAACGGGCCATTGGTCGAGCTCAAAGAAGACCACTTCCTGTTCGAGCCCAGGGGGCTCAAGCTTGAATTTGTCGTTGCTGATGATGGGTCTGTGCCTGCGGTGGTGTTCAATCCAGGGCCTCAGGGCATGACGTTACCCAGGGTAGGACCGTGAACGAAGTGCGCTTCGGCGTGGTGGGTTACGGCAATATTGGTCAGACCCATGTTGCCACGCTGACCGGTGGCGCAGTCGAGCGGGCCCGGGTGACCGGGGTGGTGACCGCTGGTGATACACCTTTGCCGGCCGGAGTTACTCGCTACACGACACTGGAAGACATGCTGAACGTCGATACCACTGATGTGGTGCTCATCGCGACGCCCACCATGACTCACCCGAACCTGGGAATGGACACGCTGGCGGCGGGCCGTCATCTGGTCATGGAAAAACCCGTTGCCATGTCCGCCCTGCAGGCCCGCAGGCTGATAGAAGCGGTGCCGGATGGAGTGCAGGCTGCGGTCATGCTGAATCAGCGCTATCACCCGGTGTATCGGGAGATAAAGAATATCGTCAGTGCTGGTGATCTCGGTCGCGTCGTGCGCTTCAACTGGATCATGACCGGGTGGTATCGCCCGGACGTTTATTTTCTTGTCAGTTCATGGCGGGGAACCTGGCCGGGGGAGGGCGGCGGTGCGTTGCTGAATCAGTGTATTCACAATCTCGATGTGCTGCAGTGGGTGCTGGGCCTGCCTGAGTCGGTAGTCGCAGACGTGCGCTTCGGCAAGTTCCACGAGATCGATGTGGAAGATGAAGTCACGGCGATGCTCAGCTATGCCGACGGCGCCACCGGCGTGGTGGTTGCCTCTACCGGCGAGGCGCCAGGCATGAACCGGCTCGACATCGTGGGTGACCGGGGTACGTTGAGCTTCGATGGCGAGAGGCTCAGCGTGGAGATTTCACAGCAGAGCGTTTCTGAACACTGTGCGTCTACCCGTGAGATGTTCGGCGTTCCCGAGTTTGCAGAGCAGGAGGTCCTGGTGAGGGCAGAACTCAATCAACACGCCTGTGTGCTGCAGGACGTAGTCGATGCAGTGCTCGATGGCAGTACGCTGGCGACACCGTTGGCCGAAGGTGTGGGCTCGGTAGAGCTGGCGAACGCCATGCTGCTGTCGGCCTGGGAAGAGCGCCGCGTCTCGCTACCCCTGGACGCTGAGCACTATCAGTCCGGCCTCGATGCTCGAGTTGCCGCATCGGGCTTTCGTGAAGCCCAGACCATCGAGGTACATATCGATATGGATGCATCCTACCGATGAGTTCCATCTGGCAGAACATACGCGCCGGCGGACCCGGCTGGTTGCAGGGCGCAATGACCCTGGGTGGCGGTTCCGCCATTACTTCCCTGACCCTTGGTACGGTATTCGGTTACGAGTTTCTGTGGGTTCAGCCGGTGGCCATGGTGATTGGCTGTGTCATGCTGTTTGCGCTTTCTCATCAGACGCTGTCTACCGGTGAGGCACCGTTTCAGGCCATGCGCAGCCATGTTTCAGTACCGCTTGCCTGGCTTTGGGCCATTGCCGCGCTGGCTTCCAGCATTATCTGGGGCTTCTCTCACTACCCGTTGAGCGCGGGCATGCTGGAAGAAGCGATCAGTGTGGTCAGCGGTGTTCATTTCAAAGCAGAAGCCGAGACCACCCAGCGCGAAGCTTATCTGTTTGTGCTGGCCGTGCTGGTCTGGGCGGTCTGTGCCTATACCGTCTGGCACTACAGCCGCGGCGGCCGCGCGGTGCGATTGTTTGAGAACGGCATCAAGATTCTGAGCACCGTGGTCATTGTCAGCTTCGCCTGGGTCGTGCTTCAGGCAGGACTGAACGGGCAGATCAACTGGGCGGCCATGTTGTGGGGGCTGGTGCCCCATTCGCTACCCGACGATGCATTTGGCGTTACCACGCTGATGGCCGCGTTGGGTACCGCGGTGGGCATCAATATGACCTTCGTATATGGCTATACCCTGTTGAACCGGGGCTGGGGGCGGGATGAACGGACACTGTCCCGCTACGACATCGTGCTTGGGCTGGTGGTGCCTTATCTGCTTGTCACCATGCTGATCTCACTGGCTGCAGCCGGCAGTCTGCACGATGCCCAGGGAACCCTGCAGGCCCGTCTGAGCCCTCAACAGGCTGGCGCCATGTTCGCCGCCGCCGGTCTGGGGGATTTCGCCGGCCGGCTGGTGTTCCCGTTGGGTGTGCTGGGTATGGCGGTTGGGTCTCTTGTCATGCATATGCTCACCTGCGGCGCCGCGGCCAGGGAAATGTTTGGCTTTGCCGACGACTCCCTTGCCTATCGGCTGTCGTGCCTGCTGCCCACGCCCGCGGTGCTCGGTGTGTTCCTGTGGACGAGCATGGGCCCTTACGTCATCCTGCCTACTTCCGCCATCTGCGGGTTTCTGTTGCCAATCGCCTATATCGGCTGGCTGGTATTGAACAACCGTCCTGGCTACCTCGGTGACGCCATGCCCACAGGGTCGCGGCGTGCCGCCTATAACGGCGCCATGCTTGTGTGTATCGTCACCGTGCTCGCCAGCGTCACCTACAGCACCGGCGTAGGCCTGGGCTGGATATAGATGGCGCGAGGGTGATGGCAGATGAGCATTTCTGACGGTGCAAACTACGCCCCCCAAGGTCGACGCCAGGCCGTGGTTGAACCCGGGGAGTTTCGTTTTGCGGCGGCTTATCTCGATCACGGTCACATTTACGGCCAGACCAACGGCCTGCTTGGCGCCGGAGGCACGCTGACCCATGCCTATGATCCTCAGCCGGAGCGGGTAGCGGCGTTTGTTGAGCGGTACCCGGGTGTGCAGGTGGCGGAATCGTTTGAGCAGCTGTTGAATGATGAGACGCTGCACCTGATCGCCGCCGCCGCCATACCCAATCGGCGCAGCGCCATCGGTGAAGCGGTCATGGGCGCTGGCAAACACTACTTTACCGATAAATCGCCGTTCACCACGCTGGACCAACTGACTTCAGCGAGGCAGGTCTGCGCCGCGACGGGGCGGCGCTACTTCGTGTACTACGCCGAGCGGGTTCACAACGAAGCCGCATGGCGGGCTGGCGAGATCATTGCCGCCGGCGAGATCGGCCGCGTGCTGCAGGTGGTCACGTTAGCTCCTCATCGGCTCTCCAAAGACACGCGACCGGCCTGGTTCTTCGACAAAACCGCCTACGGCGGGATCATCACCGACATCGGTTCTCACCAGGTGGAACAGTTTCTCACCTACGCCGGTTGTGATGACGCACAGGTAAACTTTGCGCGGGTAGAGAACTTTTCTCACCCGGACAAGCCGGGTCTGGAAGACTTCGGCGAATATTCTCTGACCGGCGACAACGGCGCATCATTCTATTCCCGGGTTGACTGGTATACGCCGGACGGTATGCCGGTGTGGGGCGATGGACGCACCTTCGTGGTGGGCACCGCTGGATCGCTGGAAGTGCGCAAGTATGTGGATCTGGGCCGTCAGGCGCCGGCGTCGCTGGTTCTCAAGGCCGATAGCGGTGCCGTTGAGACCATTGATTGTCTCGATCAGGTGGGTTTTCCATTTTTCGGCGAACTGATACTCGATGTGCTGAATGGCACTGAGCGGGCCATGAGTCAGGCACACATTTTCAAAGCGGCACGACTGAGTATGCAGGCCCAGGCGCTGGCGGAGGGGCGTGCATTGTGAAACTGGAGCCCATCGAGGTGACCCAACGTCTGTATGTGCGAGTTGCCCGACGCATTGCCGAGCTTGTCACCAGCGGTCAGGTCAAAGCCGGTGAAAAACTACCGTCGGAGCGGGATCTGGCTGACATGCTGCAGGTATCTCGCCCCACGGTTCGCGAGGCCATGATTGCTCTGGAATTTTCCGGCCTCATCGAAGTGCGCACCGGCTCCGGCATCTACGTGAAACAAGCTCAGCACAGCGCGCCGGCACTGGTCCAAGATAAAGGCATCGGGCCCTTCGACATATTCGAACTGCGCCTTATGGTGGAGCCGGAAGCTGCCGCGCAGGCGGCAGAGCGCATGACCGATCAGCAGATCAATGCGCTGCGCTGTCTTGTCGATGATATGGCGGCCCTCGATCACACCGCGGAGTTGGAAGAGGTTGATCTGCAATTTCACAATCACATTGCCCGGGGTACGGAAAACGCGGCCACGGTCAGCGCCGTGGACTGGCTGTGGCGATTGCGTCGCCACTCACATTTGAGCAGTGGTTTCCATCGCATGATCATGGCCGAGGGTGTTTTTCCGGTTATTGAGCAGCACCGGGCGATTGTGCAGGCAATTGCCTCGCGTAACCCCGATGCGGCGCGTAACGCGATGCGTGCGCATCTGGAGGCTTCGACCCGGGCTGCCGCCACTCACTTCGAGGTAGATGATCCTTAGTGTGGTCAGCTGCGGGGCGTAAGCTGGCGTTAGTCTGCCTGTTGCAGCGCGGCGGCCAGGCCAATTGAATGGATCGAGCCCAGCGCCGTGGCAACCGCAGACTGAAACTCACCGCGAACGTCGTGCAGGGCATCGAAAATCGGTGTCTGTTCACAGATCGCTTCTACCAGCGCTTCGGGTTGCGATATGGATTGATACAGACGCTGCAACAGCTCGCCCAGCGGATCCGGCGCCGGATCCTGCAGGTGGTTGATCCAGGCGGCGATCACCAGTGCCAGTCGATCGATGCTCCGGCCGGCGGCCAGGCGCTCCGCCAGCACCGGAACCAGCCGCTGGGGTAGTTTCTGAGAGCCGTCGGTAGCGACCTGACGGGTAGCGTAGGCCACTCCCGAATTGGCGAAACGTTCGAAGACGCGCTCGACGTATGTCGATAGATCGAAGCCGGGGATTGTGGCGATTTCGGGCAGGATTTCCTGGTCAACCAGTTTACCCACGAAATCGGACAGGGTGGGGTTGTCCATCACTTGATGGATGTAGTCATAACCACTGAGAACGCCCAGGTAAGCGCTGGCCGAATGAGGGCCGTTGAGCAGTCTGAGCTTGGCGTTCTCGAACGGCGCGACGTCATCGACCAGCAGCGCGCCGGCCCGTTCCCAGGCGGGGCGTGGTCCGCAGAACCGGTCTTCGATGACCCACTGGCTGAATGGTTCGCAACAGACCATGGCTTCATCGGCGAAACCCAGCGCATCGATGAGTTGTGCACGGTCTTCGGCAGTGGTGGCGGGCACGATGCGGTCGACCATGGTGCTCGGAAAGCTGACATGCTCCTCGATCCACTGCAGCAGATCCGGCTGGGTGCGCTGGGCATACTCGATGACTACGCGTCGCAGCACCTGTCCGTTTCCCGCCAGGTTGTCGCAACTGAGCAGGGATATCGGCGCGCCGCCTGCCTGGCGCCGGGCCTGCAGAGCGGCGCTGAGTATGCCTGGCAGGCTGCGCTTAAGGCCGCTGGAGGCCAGGTCATGCCGAATGTCCGGGTGATTTTGATCCAGACCGCCAGCGGCATGACAGTAGCCCTTTTCCGTCACGGTGAGCGTGACCACGTGAATGCTCGAATCGGCGAGGGTTCGGAGCAACTGAGCATAGCCGTCTTCGGTTGCGGCGGTGATGACTCTGGTTATGGAACCTACGATGCGATGCTCTGTGCTGGTCGCCGTCCTGGCGTTGACGGTGTACAGAGCGTCCTGTGGCGCAAGCTCATTTTCTGCTGTCGCGCTGCGCAGGCTGGCGCCGATGATGCCCCAGTCGCCGCCCACCTCGTTCAGTACATCATCGGTATACAGTGCCTGATGTGCCCGGTGAAAGTTTCCCACACCGATGTGCACGATACCCGCACCCAGGGCAGTACGATCGTACCGCGGTCTGGCGATTTCGCTCAGCTGCGTGAGCAACGCCTGATTGAGCCGGGGCGGGGTCATTGCAGGCGGTACGCAGACCGGGCCAGACCGCAGGCGAGTTCGCCGGCCAGTTCATGGGCTTCTGCTTCCCGCAAGCGGTGATCAGCGACCAGGCGTGCGAGGAAACCGCAGTCAATACGCCTGGCCATATCGTGGCGGGCGGGAATAGACAGAAATGCCCGGGTGTCGTCGTTGAACCCTACGGTGTTATAGAAACCGGCGGTTTCCGTGGTCTGCTCACGGAAGCGCCGCATGCCTTCGGGGCTGTCGTGAAACCACCACGCGGGCCCCAGTTTCAGGCTGGGGTAATGACCCGCCAGCGGCGCAAGTTCACGGCTGTAGGCAGTTTCATCGAGAGTGAAGACGATGAGATTGAAATCAGTGCTGTTCCCGTAAGCGTTCAACAGAGGCCGCAGCGCTTCCACATAACTGGTCTGGGTCGGAATGTCCGCACCCTTGTCGCGTCCGTAGCGATGGAACAGTGTTTGATTGTGATTGCGGTACGATCCGGGGTGAATCTGCATGACCAGGCCGTCGTCCAGACTCATGGCGGCCATGCGGGTGAGCATATGGGCGCGAAACAGGTCGGCCTCTGCAGGCGTTGGTGCCTGTCTGACTCGGTGGAACAGGGCGTCGGCATCCTGCTCCGTCAGTATGACGGTGCGCGCATTGGGATGCCCGTGATCTGAAGCCGTCGCGCCGTGGGCGATGAAATCCTGGCGCGACAGCCGCAGCGCCTCGATATAGCCGGCGTAAGACTCAACATCCTGCCCCGTCAGTTCACCGAGCTGTTGCAGGTTGTCGGCGAACCCCTCGAATTCCGGATCGACCACCGGATCCGGACGGAATGTGGTGATCACCCGGCCGCTCCAATCACTGTCGGCGATGGCTTTGTGGTGCCGTAGAGAATCGAGTGGTGACTCGGTGGTGGCGATCACTTCTATATTGAATCGCTCGAACAGTGCGCGGGGCCGGAATTGCGGCGTCTGCAGCTTTGTCTGTATGGTCTGGTAGTAAAGGTCGGCGGTGTCCGCCGACAGCGGTGCAGTGAGGCCGAAGACTTCGCCAAAAACATGATCCAGCCACATCCGCGACGGCGTCCCGCGAAACAGGTGATAGTTTCCGGCGAAGCGACGCCAGACATCACGAGGATCAACTTCCACCGTGTTGCCCGCATGATCGGCAATACCCAGTTCATCCAGGGAGACACCCTGGCTGTAGAGCATGCGGAACACGTAGTGATCGGGTTGTATGAGCAGCGCCGCGGGGTTGTCGAAAGGCGTATCTTCGGCGAACCAGCGCGCGTCAGTATGACCGTGGGGACTGATGATGGGCAGGTCGCAGATACCGTCGTACAAGCCACGGGCAATACTGCGCAATTCAGGCTCGATCGGCAGCAGACGATCAGGATGATTGAGTGGCGCGTTAACTTCCATCGGTCGATTCTACAGCCCGGGTATGGAATTGTCGTGGCGCTAGTGGTTAGCATATGGCCAGGACAGGACTCGAGACCGGGCTTATGACCCCTATTGTTCAGGTTGCGGCTCAAGGGCAACGACGGCAGCGCTTTGCCGTGTTACGTGCCGTCGCCTGGGTGCTTGGTTTTGTGTTGCCGCTGGCTGCGCAAGCACATCACTCCCGGGCTGCATTCGACCTGCAGGCGCAGATTGCATTGCAGGGGGAAGTTGTCGAAGTTGGCTGGACCAATCCTCACTTCTACATGCAGCTGCAGCTCGACGATGGTCAGGTGTGGACTTTCGAGGGCCACTCTATCCCCGGCCTGGTGCGCAACGGCTGGCGCAGGAATACCCTTGAGGTTGGCGCGACGGTGCGGATCGTTGCCAACCCGCACCGAGACGGCCACACCCGCTTTGCACTGCTCAACCACGTCACCCGGGAAGATGGTGCGACCTTTCACTCGTTCAAACCCACTGAGGAAGTCAGGCGGCGTCTGCGCCAGCCCATCGCACCCTCTACCGATTTCACCGGCAGTTGGCAGATTGAGCGCTCACTACGGCAGAATCTGGTGGGCGGTTTCAGCGCACCCGCCGAATGGCCGTTGACAGCAACGGCAAGTGCTCAGGTGGCGTCGTTCGATATCAAAGACGATCCGTCACTGCGCTGCGAACCCCGCGGCCTGCCGCGTATGCTGGAGTGGCCCTACATTTCTCGCTGGCGCAATGTAGATGATGGCATCGATGTGGTGATCGAGCATTCCACAGACCGGCGCCTGCTGTTCAATGATGCTGGTGCCGCCCGGGCGGTCTTGGCGGATATGGGAATTTCACGGATTACCCGTCGCGACGCCGAAAAACTGGTGATTGAGTCACAGGGGTTTCCAGCAAAATTCTGGGGCATTACCCGGGGCATTGATTCCAGTGAGGCGAAGCGCCTGGTCGAGACCTACACCCTGGCGCCGGACGGGCTGAGTATGAATCTGACGGTAGAGATTCACGATCCGGCGGCGCTCACCGAGCCTGTGGTGCAGGTGCACACCTACAGGAAAACCCACGACTTCGTGTTCGGGGAGGAGCCGCCCTGCGATCTGGCCACCGCCCGGCGGCATCTTCAGTTCGAATAAACCTCGGTTGGGCGCGTCGGCAACGTCAGCCGAGAAAGCCCTGGTCCCGGGCGATGAGGTCGTCCCACAGCGTCTGGAATGACAGCCAGCAGAAGTCCGGGTTGCCCAGACCCTGTCGAATGCCCAGCGCCATCTGTTCAGGCCATAGTTCCGGCGAGCCCGCCGCTTCCGCCAGTAACTGCACATGGCAGGCACGATCCATGGTTATGAAGCGCCAGGCAGCCTCGTCTACCGTCTGGCCGCTGGTGAACAAGCCGTGTCCTGCCTGAATACCGGTGCATTTGCCGTTGAAAGCGGCGGCAAACTGATCGGCGCTGTCGGCGTCCAGGGCCAGGCGTGGTTCGGTGATGATCGCCTGGTCGCCATAGAAGATCGCAGTGTCCTGGGTGATCGGATCGATAGGCCGGGCGAATGCAGACCAGGCTGAGCCATACACGGAATGGGCGTGGCAGACGGCGGTGATTTCCGGGTAGGCGCGATGAATGGCGGCGTGCAGCAGTACGCCGACCGGGTTGACCGGTGCGGCGCCGCTTATCAGTTCCCCCTGATGATCGACACAGACGATATCGGATGAGGTCATACGGTTGAAGGAAACGGCCATGGGGTTGGCCCAGAAACGGTCGGTGTGTTCCGGGTCACGCACCGTGATGTGACCGAGCAGGCCCACCGAGAAACCCGCCTCGCCGAATATCCGGCACACGCCGGCGAGGCGTTCGATTCTATGGCGGCGCTCCTCAGCGACGGTGTCGAACACCGGCGGTGTTTTGATGAGAAACCTGTTGGCGGCAGCGGAATCCGATGAGTCGCTCATTGCCTGGCCTCCGGTGTTCCCGCAGGAGCGACCAGCTGCTCACAGCCTGTTCCTTCGAGCATGGTATCTACCCGAGCGCGGTCTTCCTGGCTGAGCCGGGCGTACTCCACCCGCAGCCACTGCAGACACTTGCCCTGGTAGGGGAAGGGTTCCGCGCTCCAGGGCTTGCCTTCGACTTCGGTGATGACTCTGTCCAACCCCTGATCCAATGCCCGGGCGTTAGCCAGCATCACCGGCACATAGGTGCGGCCGAGCTCCGTCAACAGAGCCTTCAGCGTGTCCGGGGTGGCTTCGGCATCGACGAAGTCGGCATGATCCACCTCCAGACCGCACAGGTCTTCGACCTTACTGACCCAGGCGTGCACTCTGGGGAACCGGGTCGCGGCAATTCTGCTGGGGGTCGGGTCGAACTGAACAAGTTGCGTCAGCTGACCAAAGCAGGCGAAGTCGGCGGACCCCGGGCGATGCCCCATGATGAACGGGTAGTGTTTCAGGTGCTCGTTGAGGCAGCTGAGGAAACGTATATAACTGTCTTCGATAACGGGCGCGGTCGTGTCGTTAGAGCCCACGACGTAGAGCCTGTCGATCTGGCGCTTGGCGAAGGCCTGTTTTGCCGCCTCCATCGCATCGTCGGGCTCGCTCACGTCGGCGTAGTGAGGCAGCACGGAGCCGGCCATTTCGATATCGTCCTGATAGTACCAGCGGTAGTGGAACATCGCCTTGGTAAGCCATTCATCCCCGTAGTCTTCAAGCAGATAATCGAGGAAGGCTACGGCAGGATCCGCCGGGATGACCGACCGGCCGGGGTACTCGTCTTCCAGGCGCCGGAGCAGCGGTGTGCTGTCTACTTCGGCGCTGATCTCGCCATTGTTGTCCTCGAAATAAAGGATGGGTACCAGCCCGACCTTGGGTGGCGGTAAATCAGGGGCTGTTTTCTGACCCTGCAGGTAGCGGTAGGGAATACGCCGGAAGCGCAGTAGGGCCAGCATCTTGCGGGTGTACGGTGAGCCCGGTGCGCCTCGTATCGGTAAAAGATCTTCCAATGTGTCTCCCAGGCTGACGTCAGAATCGTTGACACACTTTATGCCACTTTTATAGCCTTCCAGGCAACAGATCAAATTGGAGGAAACGTTGATGTCTGATGCCCCCGACAGTGGCGGTTACGACGGTGAGGGGGTCGACCCCGAAATCACCAATGCGCAGGTCAAGGCCCGCTGGCGGCTGCCGCAGGATGCCGACCCCTACGCCATGCCTTTGGGCGAACTCGATCCCGGCAATGGCGACTGGTTTGAGCAGAATAAAGAACTGGATGTGCTGAAGCGGCTGCGCCATGAGGCGCCGGTGCATTATGTGCAGGAGAGTCAGTGCGGTCCCTACTGGTCGCTGACCAGGTTCGAAGACGTCAAGTATGTCGACACCCATCAGCAACTGTTTTCTTCAGACATCATGAATGGCGGCATACGGCTGGGCGGTCAGCCGCTGAGCGAGCCGCCGCCGGATCTGTTTCATCTGCCCATGTTCATCATGCAGGATCAGCCCCTGCACGACGAGCAGCGTAAGGTGGTTGCGCCGATGTTCACGCCACCGCGGTTGGCGGCGCTGGGCGAGCTGATACGGCAGCGCGCAGGGGACATTCTCGACGCTCTGCCCAGAGGCGAGACCTTCAACTGGGTACGTGAAGTCTCCGTAGAGCTCACCGGGCGCATGCTCGCTACGCTGTTCGACGTACCCCAGGAAGACCGGCATCTGCTGATCCACTGGTCGGATACCGTCGAGCGTATCGGTGACCCGGATTACTTCGAAACGCCTGCGGAGGGCTTCGCGGAGCTCTGGAAGTGCTTCGAGTACTTCAATGATGTGTGGCAGACACGTCAGAATATGGGCGAGCCCGGGGCGGATCTGATCTCATTTCTAGCTCATGGCGAGTCCACGAAAAACATGCCGCCCAATGAGTTCCTGGGCAATGTGCTGTTGCTCATCGTGGGCGGCAACGACACCACGCGCAACTCCATGAGCGGCGGGGTGCTGGCGTTGAATCAGTATCCCCAGGAGTACGACAAACTGCGTGCCGATCAGTCTCTGATACCCAACATGGTGTCTGAAATCATCCGCTGGCAGTCGCCGGTAGCGCATATGTGCCGGACCGCTATGCAGGACACGCAGATTGGCGGTCATCAGATCAGCAAATGGGACAGGGTGGCAATCTGGTATCTGTCCGGCAATCGCGATGAAGACAAATGGTCTGACCCTGAGCGGCTGATCATCGACCGGCCCGCAGTGCGCCAGCACCTGTCGTTCGGTTACGGCATTCATCGCTGCCTGGGCAACCGTCTTGCTGAACTGCAATTGCGCATTCTGTGGGAAGAGATCATGCGGCGTTTTGAGCATGTAGAACTGGTCGGTGAGCCGGCGTACCTGAACTCCAGTTTCATACGCGGCATTACCGATCTGCCGGTTCGCGTGCATGATCGGTAACTGACATTGCCACGCTGGATAAGAATCTATGTGATGCCGGCGGCGGTGTTCCAGGCGGTGCTGGTGGGCGGCGGCTACGGTACCGGCCGCGAGGTCGTTGAATTCATCAGCGTGGCCGGGCCCAGCGGCGGCCTGCTGTCGGTGGGCTGGGTATTTCTCGCCATGGCGTTGATCCTGCTGCCGAGTTTCGAATTTGCGCGGGTGTTTCAGACCTACGACTACCGGCATTTCTTTCAGGCGCTGCTGGGCCGGGGCTGGTGGGTTTTTGAACTGCTGGCCATTGCCCTGATGACCCTGGTGCTGGCGGTGGTGATGTCAGCTGCTGCGACCATGACCGAACAATGGTTTGGTGTTCCGCCCGTGCTGACCGGCATCTGCGTCATCGCAGTGACGGTGGTGGTACTGCTGATTGGTGAGGAAGCAGTGGAGCGCCTGTTGACGGCGTGGGCGGCGATCTTCAGCATTTTCCTCATTGCCACCGTGGCGCTGGTTGTTGCGGGCAACGGCGACGGCATTTTTGCCTCCATCGCCGGTACTCCGGTGCCCGACGATCTTGGTATTGGTGGTGTGCAGTTTGCGCTGTACAACATCGCTGCCATACCTGTTCTGCTGTACACCGTGTCGGGTATAAAAACCCGCAGCGAGGCGCTTATCAGCGGTCTCATTGCCGCTGTTGCCGGCGCATTACCGGCGTTGCTCATGCACCTGGCGTTGATTGGCGAATACCCGCATGTACTGCAGCAGGCGGTGCCTCTGCCGATGCTGCTGGAGAAGATGCAGATGCCCTGGTTGCTTGCGGTTTATGGTGTGCTGCTGGTGGGAACCATAATTCAGACTGCCATGGGCATATTGCAGGGGGTGATCGAGCGCATCAACGGCTGGCGCACCGATCAGGGCAAAGACAAGCTCTCCCCCAGGGCACGGGGCATACTGGTCGGCGTGGTGCTGTCGGCAAGCGGTGTGGCTTCCACTATGGGCATCATAACGCTCATCGCCAGCGGCTACGGTACGCTGGCCTGGGGGTTCATGCTGGTTTACGCATTGCCCATCGTTACCCTGGGTATCTGGCGCATTATGCGGGCCGCTGACCCTGCTCAGGCCTGATGCCACACACTAATCGTCCGCCACCAATACCAGGGTGCCGGTTGTCGACAGCGCCCCGCCGGTGCCATTGACAACGCACGTGCGTGCGCTGGTCTGTTTGCCGGGGTCGCCGTTGACGCCGTCTTCAGCGGTGCCGGACAGCTGCCGGTATGCTTCGATCAGTAGCGGCATGCCGTACATGCCACTGTGGTTGAATGACAGACCGCCGCCGTTGGTGTTGATGGGTAAGCTGCCGCCGGGCGCGGCGCGACCGTCTTTCCATAACATATGCCCTTCCCCCGGCGCTGCCAGGCCGAGCATTTCGGCGGTGATTGCGGCGGTGATGGTGAACGAGTCGTAGATCAGTGCCATTTCCATATCGGCGGGGCCCAGCCCCGCCATGGTGTAAGCAGCCTCGGCAGAACGCCCGGCAGATGTTGCGGTGAAATCCTGCATCTCGAGCATGTTGCCGTGGCTCATGCTCTCGCCGGCGCCGGCGATCCACACCGGTTTGGTTTTCAGGCCCGCGGCGACTTTCGGGCTGGTCACCAGTACCGCGCCGCCGTGGTCGGTCACCATACAGCAGTGCAATATGGTCAGCGGCCAGGCGATCAGTCGGGACTCTTCCACCTGTTCTACGGTAATCGGTCCGCCGAATGGATGCTTTTCTTTAGAGTACATCGCCGCGCGCGGATTGAGGGTGGCCCAGTCCCGGGAGACTTTGGCGATGTGCGCATAGTCTTCACGTGTGGTGCCGTAGCGGTGCATATGGCGCACCATGGCGTGGGCATAATTCGAGGGGGCGCTGCCCAGACCGTAGGCCATGCTCATTTCCACGGCCGGCGACAGGGCGCCGGCGCCACGGCCGTAGTTGGCGGTGGCGCGGCCACCGATTTTGCCGGCGGAATGGCCATTTTCCCCGTGGCTGATCAGTGCAATGTCGATGATACCCGCGTGAATTGCCGCCATGGCGTGGTGCACGTGCATCTCGAAAGAACAGCCGCCCACGGCGGTGGTATCGATGTATTTGGGCGTGATGCCGAGGTGTTCGCACAGTTCGGTGGACCAGCCTGTGGAGAATACACCGTCGATTTTCGAGATGGGTACACCGGTCTGATCGCTCAGATTTTTGATGGCCTCGATGTGCAGTTGCAGCGAGGTGGCGGGCGTCTGCAGAAATCCGATTTCGTTGGCTTCCGCAGCGCCGACGATGGCAGCGGATTTGTATAAGGTCCCAGGCATAATCAGTTCTCCACCACGCGCCAGAAGGGGATGAACGTATCGTCATCCGCCTGTTCGAATTCTACTTTGACCGGCGCGCCGACCTGAATCTCTTCAGGTTTTTCCGGGTCGACGCCGCGCAATACCGTGACCATACGGTCGCCCTCTTTCAGATCGATATAGGCGGTGACAAAGGGTGCCTCCTTGGCCCACTTGCCGAACGCCAGATGCTGCACGGCAAACGTATGGATTGTTCCCTCGCCGCTGGCTTCGATCCACTCCAGATTGTCGGAATGACAGTTCGGACAGATGTGGCGTGGGTACCAGTGCACCCGGTTGCAGTCGACACAGCGCGGCAGCATCAGCCTGCCTTGTTTGGCTCCCTCCCAGAACGGCTGGGTGTGGGTGCCCTTATTTGGAATCGGTAATTCGTAGCTCAATGCCTGTAATCCCCCGGTTTATGAGTAGCGCCTTTGGGGCGCATGATGAATTCATCTTATCTGTGCCGGTAGCGCTGTACCAGCAGCGCCAGCTTGTCGGCGATCACGCCCCGGGCGACGCTGTCTGTGTCGGACATCACCAGCCAGTGTGGTGGATCGCCTGCCCGGGCGGGCCAGTCCTTTGATGGGTTGCCGGTGCGTGCAAAGTTCGTCCAGTAGTTCAGCATACGGCCGGCCAGTGCCCGCACCGCAGGGTCCTCGGAGTTGTGTCCGTTCAGCAGAAAGAATGCATCCCTGCCATGGGGCGTGCCGATCCATTCACCGCGATAGGCGGCGGGAATCAGATCGACGTAGTACAGATAGGTGGGCTGGCCTGCTTTTGCCATTGCCTGGCTGGTGATCTCTGCAGAGAGCAGGTAACGGTTGTCGCCGAACATGCGCTGCCAGCCGGCATCTTCGCCGCGGGCGAAATCCTCAGCGTAGAGCGCTTTGACCTGGGCCAGCGCGTCGCTGAAGTACCCGGCATACATGGCCAAACTCACGCCGGAGCCGGGCATTACCGTGCCTTCGTTGCTGTTGCCGCCGGTCATGTAAGGCACAGCGTGGTGTTCACCTTTTTCAAAAGCCATGCCGGGTTCGCGCGGCAGGGTGTAACCGTCGACGATGGGCAGTTGAAACCCCTCCAGAGCGTGAATCAATTGGTCGGCTGGAAGGTTGCGCATGGACGCCGGGTCTTCGGCATCTGCAGCGATCGCTTCGATGACTGCCCTGCTGATATCTTCAGCGACGGGTGCTGCGGCGTCTCCCCAGCCGTTCGGCGCGGGTCCCTGGGCGTGACGGGTACGGGGTAGCGGCCAGGTGGCATAGCCGCTCTGGGCGATTGCCTTGTGAAACAGGCCTTCGCTCAATGGGGAACTCATCAGCATATCGACGGCCATCCCGCCGGCCGACACACCGAATATGGTGACGTTGTCCGGGTCGCCGCCGAACGCTTCGATGTTCTGTTGTACCCACTGCAATGCGTGAATCATATCCAGCAGGCCGAAGTTGGCGGTTTTGCCGCCGAGTCCGGAATGTGCAAAAAAGCCCAGGGGCCCCATCCGATAGTTCAGTGATACCGCAACGACATCGTGCCGGGTAAACACCGATCCATCGATGTTACCGCTGCCGAAGCGGAAACCGCCGCCATGAATCCACACCATGACCGGCCGCTTGCCGTCGTCGAGATCCGGCGTCCAGACATTCAGAAACAGGCAGTCTTCGCTCATGCGCGGCGCTTCGGTGTTGGCCGCGCGGTGGGGTTGCGGGCACAGTGCTCCGAACTGGTCGGCAAGTTGAGCCTGATCGTGGGATGGCGGGCTCTGCGGAGCGGCCCAACGCAGATCGCCTGCGGGTGCCAGCGCGTAACGTATGCCTTTGAAAGCGACATGGTCCTTTGCAGATGTGCCGATGTAGCTGCCCTGTGAAGTTGCGACCAGCGGCTGTGCCGCTGCGGCATGAATAGCAAGCGGCAAAAAGACCGCGACAAGGATGCTGGTGTAGCGCATGCGATTCCCCTTTTTGAAGCCCGATTCTAAGCAATCCCGGGCCGCAGCACGAATCCCAGGTGATCTTCACCCCCATAGAGGTATATGATCGGGCGTTCATGGAGCGTTAGGCCCAACACTTCGAGGGAGTACCAGAATGCGAAAAGCCGCTTTTTTAATCGCCACGGTTCTGCTGTTGCCTGCCCAGTTCGCTGACGCCGACGTCAAACGCACCGCCTCCGGCAAACCGGATCTGTCAGGTGTATACGATACCGGCACACTCACGCCCACCCAGCGCCCGGAGTGGATGGGTGAGATAGAGTATCTGTATCCCTGGGTCGCTAATGCACTGAACTGGGTGATTGGTGTCGCGGCAGATTGGGCCATCAGCAATGAAAGCGACCCCGACCGCGAAGCACCACCCAGCGGGGGTGACGGCAACAACACTGCCGGTGCCGGGGGTGTGGGTGGCTACAACCTGTTCTGGGTAGACCCGGGCAGTTCGCTGGGGCAGGTTGACGGCAAGGTGCCCACCTCGATCATCTACGATCCGCCCAATGGCCGCTACCCGCCGGCGGTAGGCGACCTGCAAAATCAGATGCAGAAGCTCTATCAGAGCTTTCTGCACGAAAACACCGGCACCGCTTCGTGGCTGGCGCACGCTGGCCCGGGTCCTTTCGATGGCCCGGAATCCCTGGCGCCGTCGGAACGATGCTTGATTTCCTTTGCCGCTACGGTGCCCACGCTGCCCAGTCTGTACAACAACTATAAACGCATCGTCCAGACCGATACCCATGTCATGATTCTGCAGGAAATGGTGCACGACGCGCGCATTATTCCCATTGACGCAGAGCACGGCGATCCGCAAAACAGAAAATGGCTGGGCGATTCCGTCGGTTATTGGGAAGGCGATGTGCTGGTGGTCGAAACGAAGCATTTCAAGCCGATCAGTGGTCTGCCGGGTGCCGATGAGAACCTTAGTGTTGTCGAACGTTTCACTCTGCAGGCAGACGGCAGCATCTATTACGACTTCACCGTTAGCGACGCAACCGTCTGGGATGCGCCGTGGAGTGGTCGCTACCTGTGGCAGTCGAAACCCGCCAGCAAAGTATACGAGTACGCCTGTCACGAAGGTAACTACGCCATGGGCGGTATTCTGCGCGGCGCGCGCCTGTTGGAGGAAGAGTGGCGTGCCGAGCGTGGTGCCGAAACGCCAGCCCCGGCCGGTTCAGAGTGAATTTCTACAGAAATTCCCCCAATTTCTGTAATAAATCCGCACCACTCTCGTAATACCCGTTAACTGAACGGGATACAGAAGCATGGCGGCGGATGCGGCCTTTGAAATCCTCTACCGGGAATACTATCCCAGGGTCTATGGCCTGTGCCGCCGCCTGCTCAATGCCGATGCATCTGCCGAAGATGCGACTCAGGAGGTTTTCATGCGCGCCTACCGGCAGTTCAAACGCTATGACACCAGCCGCCCTTTCTGGCAGTGGATTGCGACGATCAGCAGCAATTACTGCATCGACGTGCTGCGCAAACAGTGTCGCGACGAACAGCTGTTCGGCGAAGAGGCGGATGAGCTGGAAGCGGTGGTCGGCCAGGCGGACGAGCCGGAAGACAACCTGGTGAACGCGCAGCGCAGCGAATCATTGCTGAGTGCGGTAGAGGCGCTGCCGGATAGATACCGCGTGCCCCTGGTACTGGCTTACTACAAACAGGCCAGTTACGACGAGATCAGCGAAGAACTGGCGATTTCGCGCAATCACGTGGGAGTGCTGCTGTTACGTGCAAAGAAAAAGCTGCGTGAGACGTTGCAGGAGATGCCGACATGACGCATCTGACAGATCTGCAGCTGTCCATGGGCGGCGATGACGAGACGCTTGATGAAGCTGCCGATCATCACCTGGCAGGCTGCGAGGCTTGCCGGGCCCGGGTCGAGGCATTGCGCACCGAACGGGATCTGCTGCAGCGCACGCTGGCCGAGCCGGTGGTGGTGCCGCCGATTCCGGCTATCAGGTTCACTCGATCCATGACCTTTGGCCGTTTCGCCGTGCTGAACGTCATTACCGGGTTTGTGATCTGGTCTGTGCAGTTTCTGTGGAAGATGATTTTCGAGGGGCTCATCTTCGAAGTGCTGAGCTGGTTCGACCTGCCGGTTCCCGATGTTTTCGACCTGACCGTGGGCCTGGTACTTACCATTTACGAAGAAGGAGCAACCATGCTTGATCAATATCTGGGTGTGATTCTCACCTGTCTGTTAGCGGCTGGGCTTGGCCTGGCGGGGTTTTATCTGCGCAGATTACGGGGCCACGCCAGCTTGCTGGCGTTGCTGGCGATCTGCGTGATGGTGGTTCCGGAATCTGCCCATGCCCTGGAGGTGCTGCAGGGCGATGATGACGCCATGGCCATCCTTGCTGAGGGGGAACTCATAGATGACACCCTCGTGGCAGGCGGCGCGACCGTGATGATCGACGGTGATGTCACCGGCGATCTGTTCGCTTTTGGCCGTCGTATTGTGGTCAACGGCTCGGTTGGCGGCAATCTGACCGCGTTTGGTGAGTCGGTCACCGTCAACGGCGGGGTTGGCGGCACGATCTATAGCGCCGCCCAGAGCATCTCGGTACGCGACGCCGTGATTGGCCGGAATCTGATCGGCGCGGCTGCCAACATCGACGTCGAAGATGGCGCTGAAGTGGGTGGCAACGGCATTCTGGCTGGCGAGCGGCTGATTGTCAGTGGACCGATCCGCAACGACCTGGTGACTGCGGTAGAAACTCTGGAACTCGACGCTGCCATAGGTGGTGATGTAGAAGTGGCCGCGGCGCAGATCCGTCTATTGGGCGAGGCCGCGGTGCAGGGTGACTTGCGGGTGCATACCGATGATGAAGACAACCTGCAGATGTTGGACGGCGCCATGGTTAACGGTGAGGTTGCCTTTCTCGATCAGCCGGACGACGCAGAGCCGCGTAACCGCTATCTTTCCGGCAGGTTTTATCTGGCGCAGCTGCTGCAGCTGGTTGCCGCCTTCATCGGGGGCATGATCCTCCTGTGGCTGTGGCCCGGACTGCAGACCGTGACCATTGACGATGGCATAGATGGCGCGAAAACAGCCGGTATCGGCCTGGTGTCGATCATCAGCCTGCCGGTGGTTGCGGTGATCTGCGCGATTACCCTGGTCGGATTGCCGGTGGCGATCATCGGGCTCGTGTTCTGGGCGGCGGTAATTTACTGCGCCAAGATCATGGTGGCGGTGCTCGCTGGGCGCTGGTTGCTGGCCTCTTCCGATAAAGCCGGAAATACAGTTGCCGTGTTAATGGTGGGATTGCTGGCTGTGATGGTGTTGGTCAACCTGCCGCTGCTTGGCGGTATCGTGAGCTTCCTGTTGACGATCATTGGCGCAGGCCTGCTGATGCAGCGCCTGCTGACGTACGCCACCGCGCGCTAGCGCACTACCGTCACCTTTACGCAACGATCCGTGCAGGATTGGATGGGTGCAACTCGGCTCGTTTTGCCAGCGGCGAACATTGCGTCGTCGCTGGTTCAAGTTGCGATTCTCAAGTTGCGCCTAACCTGATAGGGTGCGCGCGATTTATCCGGCCGACTCGAATATGGACCGCATTGAAGTAGAACAAACGCTGGTAGTCCTGCACGGTGACGAGATGGCCCAGGTCGCCTTTGAGCGAATTCTGGATCAGTTCGTCCGGGCGCGTCTCGCGATTACCCTGCAGGAAATAGACCTGTCTGCAGAACAACGACTGGTAACCAACGGTGCGGTGGTACATCAGGCCATCGTTGCTCTAAAGACCTATGGCGTGGGTGTCAAGAACGCGGGCATGACGGTCAATCGTCAGCAGCTCGACGCCTTGCTGGCAAAACACCCCGATGTGAACGAGGCGGAGCTCGATCCGCTGGCTACCAGATCTCCCAACGGTGCGATCCGCAAAGGTATTGCCGGCAACATAACCCGGGAAGACATACCCTTTCAGAACCTGATTGTGCAGCCCCCTGATTGGATCGGTCGAGATATCGAAGTCCACACCATGGATTCCGGCGGCGTCGTTGATAGCCATAACGAGCTGTCCGAAGCAACCGGCATACTCAAACTCATGTTCGTCGGCAGTAGTGGAGATCCGGTCGAACTGCATCGGCGTCGCATCAACCTCGGGGATCCATGGTTGCTCGCGAGCAACGATATCGAAGGCGTGGCGCGCTGGGCCAGGGGGTTTTTCAATCGGGCCATTGATGAGCGTCGCGACGCTTACCTGGGGCTCAAAGACACAGTGATACCCGGTTACGATGGGGTCATGCGCAGCGCCATCGAGCAAGTCTTCGATGAGGAATTCGCAGCGCAGTTTGCTGAGCACGGGCTTGAATATCACTATGAACTGATCGACGCCCAGGCCGCCCGTCTGGTGTCCAACCCGCCCCAGCGTGCTTTGTGGGGTGTGCCGGACAACACCACCGGTCGCAAGCTATACAAGCTGGTGGAGGAGCTCAAGGAATTTGGTATTGCCGAGCGTAAATCTCATGTGTCGATCTCACGCATGAGTGCGGGCGGTGGCGACCAGTACGGTAGCTTCAACGCGCCGGTCGTTGAAGACGGCATCCTCAAAGTCATTGTCGATGGTCAGGAAAAGCACGCCCGGGATGTGCGGGCCGGAGACCCGGTACTGCTGATGTCCAATGACCGGGAAGCGATAGAAGACTGGGTCACCCAGGTTTTTCGCGATGCCTCGCGAAACAACAAAGAGGTCTACTTCGGACTCAAGCGTGAATACATGCAGTATGACGAGGTGTTCAGCCGGGTGATTTCGCTGACCCGGCGGGTGCTGGCGACTGGCGGTACGCCGCCGCCGTCTTTCATGATCATGCGGCCATCCAGTCAGCTCAAGAAAATGATTGCCGACCCGCCGCGCAACGCGCTGTACCCGGCGCAGAACCTTGATGGCGACATCTTCTCCGATATCTCCGCGGCGCTGGGTGGAAGTCTTGCGACGGCAAGTTCGAGCATCGAAAGCAAAGACGGAACCATGTTGTTCGAAGCGCCCCATGGCACCGCCCATGACCTTTATCAGGTTTATCTCGAGTCAGATGGCAAGACCGCTTTGTTCAACTCGTCTGCGCTGCTGTATGCGTTGGCCAATGCATTGCAGACACTGGCGGAGCGGGGAGACAACGCTCAATTGCTCGATTATGCCCGGGCTTTGAAAGCGGCTCTGATAGAAACCATCGACAATGGCACCATCACCGGCGACCTGAAAGGCAAAACCATTAAGCCCGCAGCCGAACAGATTGTGGATATGTATGGTTTTCTGGACGCTGTGGAAGAGCGCCTCGATCGAATCGCGGGACGCTAGCTCTGAGTCAGGCCCAATTCTTCGGTAAAGGCATCACGCATGACAAATTTCTGCATCTTGCCGGTTACCGTCATGGGAAATTCATCCACCACTTTAATGTATTTAGGGATCTTGAAGTGCGTAATCTGCCCGCTGCAGTACTCTTTCACTTGCTCTTCAGTAAGGCTGGTGTTGTCACGTAGCTGCACCCATGCGGCTACCTGCTCGCCATATTTTTCATCAGGTACACCAAAGACCTGCACTTCCTGAATGGCGGGGTGGGTGTACAGGAACTCTTCGATTTCCCGTGGGTATACGTTTTCGCCGCCGCGAATGATCATGTCTTTGATACGGCCGGTGATCTTGATGTAGCCATCGCCGTCCATTTCGCCCAGGTCGCCGGAGTGGAGCCAGCCTTCCGAGTCGATGGTATCGGCGGTTTTGTCTTCATCGTCCCAGTAGCCCTGCATGACGCCATAGCCGCGGGCGCAGACTTCGCCGGTCTCGCCAATATCGGCGGTGCTGCCGTCTTCCCGAACGATTTTGACCTCCCAGTTGGTGTGAGGCCGGCCAACGGTGGTAACCCGTGCATCGAAGGAATCGTCGATGGCGGTCATGGTGTCGATGGGGCTGCACTCGGTCTGTCCGTAACCGATGACGATTTCGGTCAGGTCCATTTCGTTGATCAGGCGCTTCATCAGTTCTACCGGACAGGTGGAGCCGGCGATGATGCCGGTGCGCAGAGAACTCACGTCGTACCCGGAGAAGTCCGGTGCATCGAGTTCGGCGATGAACATTGTGGGTACGCCGTGCAGTGCCGTGCACTTTTCGTCAGCCACCGCCTGCAGTACGGCTTGTGGTTCGAACACTTCGCAGGGTAATACCATGGTGGCGCCGTGGGAAACGCACAACAGGGTACCTAATACCATGCCGAAGCAGTGATACATGGGCACCGGAATGCACAACACATCGTCTGCCGTGAAGTTCATGTTCTGGCCCGAGAGGTAGGCGTTGTTCAGAATGTTAGTGTGATTCAGCGTAGCGCCCTTGGGCATACCGGTGGTGCCGCTGGTGAACTGAATGTTGATGGGGCTTGCGGGGTCGAGCCCCGCGCTGATTGCGGCAAGCTGCTGGGCTTGTGTTTCGTCGCCCATGTCGCACACGGGGCCGAAATTGAACATGCCGGGCGTGGTCTGCTCGCCCATGCGAATGACGATCTGCAGATGCGGCAGCTTTTCGGACTGCAACTGACCCGGTTCGCAATCATCGAGTTCCGGCGCCAGTTCCTGCAACATCGCCAGATAGTGGCTGGTCTTGAATGCTTCTGCGGTGACGATGGCTTTGCAGCTCACTTTATTGAGTGCGTACTGCAACTCGTACAAACGGTAAGCGGGATTGATGCAGACCATGATGGCGCCGATCTTGGCGGTAGCGAATTGGGTGAGTACCCATTCGTAGCGGTTCGGGCACCATATGCCGACCCGGTCGCCGGGTTCGATGCCGAGCGCCAGCATGCCCATCGCCAGCTTGTCGACTTCCGCAACAAACTCGCCGTAGTTCCAGCGGATGTTCTGGTGCGGCATGATTAACGCCGGGCGAGACGGGTCGCGGGCAGCCACGGCGTCGAGATGCTGACCAATGGTGGTTGTGATCAGGTCGTGGGTGCGGCCCCGGGCGTGTGCGGATGAAAGAGTCATGGTGCTTCGCTCCCCGGCTTTGTGTTGATTGTTATGCGGACTCGGCAAACAGTTCGCGGCCGATCAGCATGCGGCGAATCTCTGAGGTGCCTGCACCGATTTCATACAATTTTGCATCTCTGAGCAGGCGCCCGGTTTCATATTCGTTAATATATCCGTTGCCGCCCAGGGCTTGAATAGCCTGCAGTGCGCACTGAGTGGCCTGCTCTGCGGTGTAGAGAATGACCGCGGCGGCATCTTTGCGGCTCTCCTGCCCGGCGTCACATGCTCGGGCCACGGCGTACAGATAAGCCCGGCTGGCGTTAAGCACCGCGTACATGTCGGCCAGCTTCCCCTGCATGAGCTGGAATTCGCCAATGGCCTGGCCGAACTGATTGCGCTCGTGTACGTAGGGTACGACGATATCCAGGCAGGCCTGCATGATGCCTACCGGCCCGCCGGAAAGCACGGTACGCTCATAGTCGAGCCCCGACATGAGCACGCGCACGCCTTCGCCTTCGTTACCCAATACGTTGATCGCGGGTACCGGGCAGTCTTCGAACACAAGCTCACATGTGTTGGAGCCGCGCATGCCGAGCTTGTCGAGTTTCTGGGCTTGCGAAAAACCTGGCAGATCACGTTCGACGATGAATGCGGTGATGCCCTTAGAGCCTGCTTGCATGTCTGTCTTGGCGTAGATCACATAAGTGTCGGCGTCGGGCCCGTTGGTGATCCACATTTTGTTGCCATTGAGCACATATACGTCGCCCTGCTTTTCGGCTTTCAGTTTCATGCTCACCACGTCTGAGCCGGCACCAGGTTCTGACATCGCCAGGGCCCCCACATGTTCTCCCGAGCAAAGTTTCGGCAGGTATTTCTGCCGCTGCTCCTCGGTGCCGTTTTTGTGGATCTGATTGACGCACAGATTCGAGTGGGCCCCATAAGACAGCCCCACCGATGCTGACGCGCGGCTGATTTCTTCCATGGCCACCACGTGGGCGAGATAGCCCATGTTGCTGCCCGCATATTTCTCGGCCACGGTGACGCCGAGAATGCCCAGCGCACCCATTTTCTGCCACAGATCCAGCGGAAACTCGTTGTTGGCATCGATCTGTGCCGCGCGGGGGGCAATTTCATCCTGGGCGAAACGGTAAACGGCGTCGCGCAGGATGTTCAGTTCATCGCCCAGATTATGGTCGAGCATGGTGAATGGTGCGTTCATTTTTCTCTCTGGTTGGTTTGCTTGTGCATGCGCAGTGCATCTAATTCCTGCATGCTTCGTTGTTCCCATTCGCTTACGTCACTCAGCATGCGCTGGAGATCCTTGAGTTGTTCCTCGAGGCGTACACGGCTTTCGCGGATCTTTTCAATGAGTGCTTTGAGTTGATGCTGGTTATTTGAGGCCGGGTCGTACATCAGAATCAGACTGGCGCTTTCATCCAGAGTAAGGCCCAGCCGTTTACCTCTCAGAATGAGGCGCAGGCGTGTCCGGTCTGACGCGCCATAAACGCGGTTCTGGCCTTCACGATCGGGATTCAATAGCCCCTTTTCCTCATAGAAGCGCAATGTCCGCGGAGTGACGTCGAATTCCCGCGCAAGATCGCCGATTGAAAACTGGTAGTGCATCATGCTGCCTCCCCCTCCAGCAGATTTGCAGGAGCAGGTTAAATTACGTTTACGTTAACGTCAACACCGAGGCCAGCGCCAAGGTGTAGAGCGCGCATATCAGACGCATAAGCAGAGGCTGACACGCCTATACGGTGGCCGGTAGGGCTGAGGTCACGATGCGCACAGGAGAAATTTCCAGGCGCTGCTACGCTTAAGAGGAAGCAATCCCGCGAGCATACGAAGCGTTTGCAGTGCCTGTAGCGATAGTGGTAAGAATCGGCGCCCTTCTAGTCACCGGGCTGGTGCTGATTATCGGCGTGATGGAAATCGTCGGCATATCCTGGCTCAGCCAGTTGCCGGTCAATGTGCTGTTGCTGGTGGCCGCACTGCTGGCCGTCGGCGCATATGTCTATGAGCGGGTGTCTGTCAAAGCAACTCGGAGCACGCGCGTTGGGCGATTGGCAAGTCTCGAAAATGAGAATGCCGAACTCGTCTGGCGGCTGGAGCAACTGAATCGGACTCAGCGCGATATTGAGCGCAAAAACCGCGAGCTGCTGGAGCTGGCGACCACGGACCCGCTGACCGGCTGTCTCAATCGCAGGGCTTTCATGGATCAGATGCAACGCCAGTTGGCCGTTGCCATTGAACAGCACAAACCCGTCTCGCTGCTGATGCTTGATCTGGATCATTTCAAACACATAAACGACAACCACGGCCATGATGTGGGTGACGAGGTGTTGCGGGTGGTCGTCAGGGTAATCAGCAAAATATCCCGCAATCCAGACGCGGTGTGCCGGTTTGGCGGCGAAGAGTTTGCTGTACTCCTGCCGGATACGGGAATCGATCAGTGCCTGCAGATTGCGGAACGCATTCGGTCAGCCGTGCAGACTTCGGGTGCTCGCGACGAGCTGCCGATACCTGCCATCACTGCCAGTGTCGGCGCAGCCTGCCGGCCGCCCGAAGGCCTGTCTGAGATGACCCTGCTGGAATGTGCCGACCGCGCCTTGTATCAGGCAAAGCACGCCGGCCGTGATCGCGTCTGTATTTTTGATCCCGACTGCCAGGCTGATGTCGACGCCGTGTTTCGCGGCAATAGCGCCAGCTTTACCGACGTAGAGCGACGGCGCAAAGTCGAAGACCTGCGCACCCAGTTACAGCGCATGCATCACAAACATCGCCAGCGCTGCAATGAAAACCCGCCGGGCCACTGATCGGGCTCGTCGGAATAGTGGCGCACCTTAACCCGCTCGCCTCCGCAAGGCAGTCTATGCAGCATGTCCCGGTCGTAGCAGGACATTGAATCCGCGTACGTTCAGGTCCTGCTCATCAAGGTCTGCGAACTGCTCATGCAGGCGGTGTCGAGGCAGCGGCAGGTATGCCCATCGATCGACATCAGCGACTTCCACCTGGAAACCCGCCCGGGAGAATCGCATGACCATATCGTTGAAGCGGATCCTGTTGGTGTAGAAACCAGAAGACGCCATCCATTGCTTTTCCCATAGTGCCTCACTGAAGCGCAGGTTGTTCAGCGAGTGCTGCAGGTGGTCCTGCAGATCTATGCGGTGGGAGGCGACGCCATCGGGCTTCAAGACACGCGCCAGTTGTTGCAGAGTGGCATCGAATTCATCGCAGCGCACATGTTCCAGCACCGCCTGGGACCATATGAAATCGATACCCCCTTCAGAGATATCGGTGAGTGACTGCAGCCCCCTGGTCAGATAAGTGGCATGGAGTTCTTCGAGTATCTGCACCACGCTACTGCAGTTTGCCAGGCTGGGAACCTGCATACCCTGGTTTATCAAAGAGTCAGCGAAAGACCGGTAGACACCGATGTCCCGGGTTGCGAAAGCGCCACTGTCGACCAGGTAACAGTGAGATGCGCCATGAGCGCAGGCAAGTAACGCGCTGACCAGGGAATCGCCGGGGCCCAGTTCGAGGCACACGGCACCGTCGAGGTTTCCGCCAGGGTAAGCCCGGTGCAGGTGATCGGTAAAGATCCGGCTGGCATAGTCGGTGTCGGTCATCGCACCATGACGGAACATACCCAGTCGCTCGAATGTGCGATAGGGTATGGGCAGCCTCGACAGAAGCAGCTTTGCGGGTATTTTCAGCCACCAGGGCAGGTAACGCTTCATGCTGTGCACATTGTACCTGCCTGCTGAAGTCGTGATACACCAGCCTATGGAGTAATATGGCGAACGTGGGGTAAACAGGTATTTCAATGACCGGCACCACAAACCTTCACAAACAGCAGATGCTCGATGAAGTGGCGGCGGATTTCCCGGCCACCAGCCACTATACCGGCGAACAGCATTTGCACCGTGATGTACTCGCTGCCATGAGCGTTGTTCCTCGACACCTGTATGTGCCGGAAGGCCGGCGTGACAGCGCCTATTTCAACCGCCCCTTGAGCATTGGTCTTGGCCAGACCATTTCTCAGCCATACATCGTGGCGCTGATGACTCAGCTCATTGGTCCCGGCAAGGACATGAAAGTTCTGGAGGTGGGTACCGGTTCAGGTTATCAGGCGGCGATACTGGCTGAGCTGGTGGATGAGGTTTACAGCGTTGAGATCGTAGCGGCGTTATCCCGGCGTGCCACCGCCACTCTGGATGCGCAGGGCTATACCAATGTGCATACGCAGGTTGGCGATGGCGCCGCGGGCTGGCCTGAGCACGCCCCATACGATGCCATTGTCGTTACCGCGGCAGGGCCGCAAGTGCCTGAGGCCCTGGTCGAGCAACTGGCGCCGGGCGGTGTGCTGGTGTTGCCTGTGGGTGAACCATACGGCGCACAGATGCTCACGCTGGTGAGGAAAACCGACACCGGTAATGTCGAGCAGCGCGACATTCTGCCGGTGGCGTTTGTGCCTCTGACGAGCGAGCAATAATCTTTCAAAGGAGCCGGGTCAGCAATTCTTCTAATTCCAGCGCGGTGGTGTCTACCGCGCAGACAGGTTCATCGGGCTGCGGTAGCTGCTGATTACTCAACTGCCAGTCGAGTACATTGAGATCTGCATCGGAGGGGTCGCCACCACTGATCGCGCGTTGCTCAATCCTTTCGGCCAGTATCGCCCTCGGTCCAGTCAGCGACACGAGGGTATAAGGTGCGTCGGCACGTACGGCGGCGTTGTATAAAACCTGTCGCTGGTTGCGCTGCAGGCAGGCTGCATCGACGATGACTGTTTCGCCGGCTTGCAACAGCTGTTCGGCATAACTCGCCAGATATTCATACACCTGAGCAGAGGTAGCGGAGGAATACAGCGACTCGCCGGCCTCAGCGGTGCCGTCCGCGGTGACGCTGAGCCCATAGCTGACTTTTCTCAACACGTCTGAGCGGAGGCGGAAGGCGCCGAGGGCGCTGACCAGTTGTCCGGCCCAGTAAGACTTGCCGGTGCCGGAAACGCCATGCATGACAATGAGCCGACCTGCTGAGCGTTTGCTGTAAGCCGTCGTCCAGTCGATGTGCTGATGCAGCTTTTCTGCCGTGGCGGTGTCATCCGGCGCCTGGTCCAGGCGCAGGGCGGCGACCTTGGTGCGCACCATTGCCCGGTACTCGGTAAACAAGGGCAGCAGGGCTGTACCCGCATAGTCACCGGCAAAGTTCAGATACCCGTCGATAAAAGCGTAGCCAAGGTCGCTGCGGCCACGCACCAGAAAGTCCATGAACAGAAAGCCTGTATCGCACATTACGTCGATGTTGCGCAGGTTGGCGTCGAACTCCAGACAGTCGAACGCGCACAAGCCATTCTGCAGGCGCACCAGGTTGGCAAGATGCAGATCGCCGTGGCACTCACGCACGAACCCGTCTTCGCGCCTGGCCATAAGGGCAGTGCCCTGGGCCTGCAATCGTGTGTCGAGATGCTCGCGCAGCGCTGCGAGTTGCCCGGCGTAGGATTGTGCTGAGCGGGTACCGGCCAGGGTTTCGAAGTTGGTCAGCATAGGGGCGGCTGGATCGTAGCTGCCGAGATGCGGCGGGATTTCGGCATGTTGCCGGGCCAGCATGTGTCCGAAATCGTACAGTTCTCTGGTGCTTAGCTGGTCTGCTTCGAGCAGATGATCGGCCTGATCTGCCGGGTCGAACTGCCGCATCTGCACAGCCCATTCCACCGCCTGATCGGCCTCGTCAGGGTGGCCTATGCGTAAACCGCTGCTGCCACCGGCCACAACAGGAAGCGCAGCGACGTAAGTCGCTGGGGCAAAGCGCTGATTGAGGCGTAGTTCTTCAAAGCAGAAGAACCTGCGCAGCTTACCGGTGCTGAAGTCGGCGAACGGAAAGCGCACCTGCTTCTTGACCTTGTACGCGTACGCGCCGGTCAGAAACACCCACGACATATGTGTTTCAATCATTGTCAGCGCGCTGCAACGGTGCGGATACGCGGCTTCGTCGAGCAGTGCGTCGGGAAGCAGCGCAATGGCTGCATCGCGGCTCATCGGCGGCGCCTGATTAGCAGCCAGCAGATGTAAGCCACGGTGCAGCCTGCTCCGGCCAGGGCAATGTCCGCCTGGGCATCCCAGATATCGCCCTGGTTGCCCAGATACCGGTTGCCCAGATCCGAACCGAACAATCGCGCTGCAAGCCATTCCACCAGTTCATAGAGTGCCGACGTAGACAGAATGACATGGGCGCCCAGGAAGCTCGCACTCTTCGCCGACATGCGCAGCCGCTGCATCAGAACCTGTGCAGCGGGCAGCGCGAGAAACAGGCCGTACAGAAAATGAACGAAGCGATCGTAGTGGTTGCGTTGCCAGCCGAACAGCTCGTTGATCGAGAAGCCGAACACGCTCCGGGCAAACTCATCGTAAGGTGTCAATGAGTAGGTGAAGTGGGTGCCGATGGTGTGAAAGATGATCATCGCCGCGATGCAGTACTGGGATGTTCTGCAAAACACCACGCCGCCGCGCAGCGCCCATACCAAGGTCAGCAGCGCAGTTACCGTGGCGAGTTGCTCGAGTATCCAGGCTTCGACGTTCAGCGGTCGAATCGCGCAGATGATCCAGACGAATGCGCAGAGCAGCGTAAGGGCGCGCGGCGTATTCAAGGCCTAATTCCGGTCATCGACGATTCGATCTGCCGGATAATGCTGCTTGTGCTTTTGCGCGTGCATCTGGAGTCTTGAAGTTCACCTGGAAAATGACGGGTCAACGGCCGCGGCTGAAGAGGCCGGGTAATTCCTGGTCGTTAGCATTCACAATGTCGTCCACCCAGCGGTGAAAGGTCTGTCCGCCTTCCTCGTTGCGACCAAACAGCACATGACTGCGCGCGCCGGTTTCGAGGTTTTTCTGCAGGGCTAAGCCCGTTGCGTAGTCTTCCTGTTCCACTACGAATTTCAAAAACTCGAACTGCTCGGCGGCTTCTTTACGCAGCTCATCGGTATGCGGCTCGGTTTCCATGAGGAAGATCTGATTGGTCGTGGAGGTGCCCGGCGAATCGCCGGGAAACAGCTGAGAAATCATCACGGAACGTCCGCCGCCGGCGAAGCTGGCGATGCTGACATGGGGGAAAATAGTCCATACGCCCTGTAACAAAGTGGGCAGCGGCCACTCCTCTTCGGCCAGGTTTTCGTACTCTGCCCAGAAAGTATCGGGCCTGCCCAGGTGAGTGTGAGGCCCCCAGTAGTAGTAGTTGGCTTTGTTGCCGATATCGGTACCGAAGGAATTTCGATGCAGTATCGGTAGATGGTAGTAGTCGAGGTAACCATCATAGGCCACCTTCCAGTTCGGGCCGTTGACTGTCTGGGTGTGCTGGTGGTGCCAGCCTGCGAAGCCGAACTGTTCCAGCATCTCATCGTACCCGGACAGGAACTGTTCTATATCCAGGCAGGCGTTGGGGCGCAGATTGCCCCAGATCAGACCGGCTCTCTCCAGGCAAGGTAACTCCGTCAAGCCGTGGCAGCTCTTGTTGATCTCGCCGAAGTCTTCGGCGGAATACACCGCGACCAGCTCGCCATTGGGGCTAAAGGTCCAGCCGTGATAAGGGCAGGTGAATTTGTGCGCATTACCGTTGCTTTCATTTACCAGCTTTGCGCCCCGGTGAGAGCACATGTTGACGAAGGCTTTTGCTTCACCGCTGCGCGTACGGGTAAGCAGCACCTGGGTGCCGATGGCTTCCAGGGTTTTGTAATCGCCAACCTCGGGCATTTCGGCGCTGGCGCCGAGCAGCAGGGGGACGCGCAGAAAGATCTGGTCTATCTCGCTCTGCCAGCGGGTGCGAGCGGAATAGTATTCGGCCGGCACCTGGTAGATATCATCGGCCTGGTGCATGGTGCCGTCGCGGCCGTGCTGCAGGTCCCGCCTGGCCAGTTCGATCAGTTTTGCCTTAGACATTTGCGCTACTCAATGGCAATAACAGACAGTTGAATATAGCAGATTTACAGCTTCGATAGATCCCGCACTGCGCCCTGATCCGCACTGCTCACCAGCTTGGCATAAGCCTTCAGCGCCGCAGAAACCTTCCGCGGGCGCGGTTTTGCCGGTTGCCAGGCGCCGTCCTTGCCCTTGGCATCCATCGCGGCGCGGCGGCGTGCCAGGTCTTCGTTGCTCAACAGCACATCGATGGAACGTGCGGGAATGTCGATGCGGATCGTGTCGCCGTCTTCGACCAGGCCGATGGTGCCGCCAGAAGCGGCTTCCGGCGATGCGTGGCCGATAGACAGACCCGACGTGCCGCCAGAGAATCGGCCGTCGGTAAGCAGTGCGCACTGGCTGCCCAGGCCCTTGGACTTGAGGTAGCTGGTCGGGTAGAGCATTTCCTGCATACCCGGACCGCCGCGCGGTCCTTCGTAGCGGACGATCACCACATCGCCGGGTTTGACCCGGTCGTTGAGAATGTCGTCGACGGCGGCTTCCTGACTTTCGCAGATGTGTGCTGGTCCTTCGAACACCCAGATGCTCTCATCGACACCGGAGGTTTTCACCACGCAGCCGTTCTCGGCAATGTTGCCGAACAATACCGCCAGACCGCCTTCGCTGCTGAACGCATGCTCTGCGCTGCGCACACAGCCGTTGGTGCGGTCGACATCCAGGCTCGGCCAGCGGGTATCCTGAGAGAAGGCGACCTGGGTGGGTATGCCGGCGGGGCCGGCCTTATAGAAGTGCTTGACCTGTGCATCGTCAGTCACACGAACGTCCCATGTGGTAATGGCTTCGCTCATGGTGCCGCTGTGCACCGTGCGGCACTCGCCATGCAGCAGCCCGCCGCGCTGCAGTTCACCAAGAATGCCGATGCAACCTCCGGCGCGATGCACGTCCTCGACATGATATTTCGGAGTATTGGGCGCGACTTTGCACAGCTGTGGGATCTGTCTGGAAAGCCGGTCAATGTCGCGCATGGTGAAGTTCACTCCGGCTTCCTGAGCCGCGGCCAGCAGATGCAGAATCGTGTTGGTCGAGCCGCCCATGGCAATGTCCAGCATCATGGCGTTTTCGAATGCTTCGAAGGTGGCGATGTTGCGGGGCAGAACGCCTTCGTCATCGAGCTCATAGCGCTTGTGGCAGAGTTCTACTACCAGACGGCCGGCACGCAGAAACAGCTCTTTGCGGTCGGTGTGGGTGGCCAGCATGCTGCCGTTGCCGGGCAACGACAGGCCCAGTGCCTCGGTGAGAAAGTTCATGGAGTTGGCGGTGAACATGCCGGAGCACGAGCCGCAGGTCGGACAGGCCGAGCGCTCATATGCTTCGACTTCTGCGTCGCTACGGCTGTCGTCCGCGGCGATGACCATGGCGTCGATGAGGTCCAGCTTGTTGTTGGCCAGTGAAGTCTTGCCAGCCTCCATGGGCCCGCCGGAAACGAACACGGTCGGGATGTTCAGCCGTAACGCCGCGTTCAGCATGCCGGGTGTGATCTTGTCACAATTGGAAATGCACACCAGGGCATCGGCACAGTGCGCGTTCACCATGTATTCCACCGAGTCTGCGATGATGTCCCGGCTGGGCAGGCTGTAGAGCATACCGTCGTGGCCCATGGCAATGCCGTCATCTACCGCGATGGTGTTGAATTCCTTGGCCACGCCGCCGGCTGCGCGGATCTCCTCAGCAACCAGCTGGCCCATGTCTTTCAGGTGCACGTGACCGGGTACGAACTGGGTGAAGGAGTTTGCCACGGCGATGATCGGCTTGTTGAAATCGTCATCCTGCATGCCCGTGGCGCGCCACAGCGCGCGGGCGCCGGCCATGTTGCGGCCATGAGTGGAGGTTTTGGAGCGGTAATCGGCCATGTTCGAGTCCTGCAGTTGCCCGGGTAACTTGTGGCGGCGGATTATATGTCATTGGCAGCCCCGGCAGCACCTGGTCGGGTAAACGTTGGAGCCGTGTTGAAACGCCGATCGCAGATTGCCAGGAAACGCTGGGCTGCAGTGGAAAGGGGTTCGTGTCGAGAGTAGTAGATGCCGACCTGCCGCGGAATACTCGACTCGGGCAGCCCGCTGATCGCGTGCATGCCGGGGCTGTCTTCCAGAACCCGGCCGGAAAGATAGGCGGCACCCTTGCCGGCTTCGGCCAGGGCAAGCCGCAGCTCCAGGTTGCCGACTTCCCATACGGCGGAGAAGCGCGCGCTTAAACGCGGCGGTTGTTGGCGCCGCGCGGAATTCTCCAGATAGGAATCGAGGTACGAACTAAGCAGCACCGTGTCGGCCAGTTCTGCTGCTGGATCACGCATCAGTGCGGCGAACCTGGGATGTCGTTCATGTACGGCAAGCACCCGTTGTTCCTCGAAGTAAACGCGCGTGGCGAAGTGCCCGGGCATGTTCGATTGAAAGGGCCCGAAGCCCAGTTCCCAGCGGCCTTCGTCGACGCCGTAGATGATCTCCTTGCTCGGCGCCACATCCAGCTTGAGCCGGGTGAGCGGGCTCTGCTCACAGAAATCCAGCATCAACTGCCGCGCGTAGTAACGATTGACCATGGAATTGGTGGCCAGACTGAGCTGCGACAGAGCGCCGGAGCGTATCAGCTCGATATCCTGCAATGCCTCGTGTTCTTCGCTTAACACGGTACGGGCATAGGAGTAAATGCGGCGGCCTGCCTCGGTAAGTTCCGGGCGGCGCCCGCGTACGATCAGCCCGGTACCCAGTTTGTGTTCGAGGTTGGCCATGCACTGGCTGACTGCAGACTGGGAAATGTTCAGCCGCTCGGCGGCGCGGCTGAAACCGCCTGCTTCCATGATGGCGTCGAAGACGCGTATTTCCTGGCGTTCGATCTGCACTCGGGCATGGCTCCGATGGATTGGCAATATGGTTGGAGCATAAGTGAAAAGTTGGAAGATTAGTATAAGTATGACTTATATAAACAACCTGAAAACATGTATATGTGGATTTATATTAGAAATACTGATTCTTTTAGAAGCACGCCGGCCTGCATCTGCGCGGCCTGGGAGGGTACTTTCCTGCTGTGTAGGTATCACGCAAAGGTAACATCATGGTTAGAGTAAATAATGGCTTGGAAGGCGTGATCGTTGCGCAAACCGTGCTCAGCGATGTCCAGGCGCAGGGCGTGCTTAGTTATCGGGGGCATCCCATAGAGGAACTGGTAAGTGAATCGTTCGAGCGTGCCGCTCATCTGCTGCTCCGGGGTGAGCTTGGTGACGGTCTGGGCGAGATTCTGAGCGCCCACGCCAATCTTGATGCCGATGAAGCCGCGCGGGTTCTGGCGCTGCCACGGCACCTGCATCCGATGAAGGTGCTGCAGTGCATGGCGCCCGCATTTTCCGAGGCGCCGGCGCTAGGCTTTGGTGAGGCGGATCAGGGTTTATATTTATGCGCCAAGCTGCCTGCAGTGGTGCTGCATCATCTGCTCGGCCGATCGATCACGCTCAACCATGACCTGCCCTATGCGGCGCGCTTTCTGAATGCGCTGAGCGGCACTACTGACGATCGTCATATCCATGCGTTCAACACCACGCAGATTCTCCAGCTTGAGCACAGCCTGAACGCCGGCACCTTTGCCGCCAGAGTAGTGGCTTCGACCCTGGCGCCGGTGGATGCTGCCATTGCTGCAGGCTTCGGCGCACTTTCCGGCCCGCTGCACGGTGGTGCCGATCAGGCGGTGATGGACATCGTGGACGAACTGGCTGACCCGCGGGCGGCGGTAGCCTATGTCGATCACCTGTTGGCCAGTGGCGCTAAACTACCGGGCATGGGGCATCGTGAATACCGCGTTAAAGATCCCCGGGCGGTGTTGCTGGAGCAGTGGGCGTATCGGTTGAGCGCGGCAAGCGAGCATGCTGCCCAATATGAAATCCTGGTGGCGCTTGATGAGCGCTTTCGCCAACGTATGCAAGAAGCCGGTAAGCCTTTGCATGCCAATGTGGAGTTCTATAAGGGGCTCGTCTACCGCATGCTGGGCCTGCCGAAGCATTTTTTCACCGCGGGCTTCGCTATGGCGCGGTGCTTTGGCTACGTTGCCCACTTCATCGAAAGCCGAGCGGGCAATCGCATATTCCGCCCGGCCGCCGAGTACTTGGGGACTGCAGGCTCGGAGGCGGTCCCCAACGGGTAAATCCGCTAACATGGCGCTTTCAACTTGGAAGGGGAGAGCACCATGCCACGACTCGTGGGAAAGGTTTGTCTGATCACCGGGGCGGCCCGCGGGCAGGGCGCCGCGGAAGCGCGGCTGTTTGCCGCCGAGGGCGGTACGGTATGGATGACCGACGTACTGGACGATGAAGGCCAGCGCCTGGCAAATGAGATCGGTGCCCGGTACCGCCACCTGGACGTGCGTGATGAACGCCAGTGGCTGGACATTGTCGGCGAAATCGTCGAGACCGACGCGGGTCTTGATGTGCTCATTAACAATGCCGGCATTTTCCGCACCAACCGAATGGTCGATACATCCACTGATGAGTACAACCAGATCATGGACATCAACGCCACCGGCGTTTTCCTGGGCATGCGCACCGTGGCGCCGCAGATGATCAAGGGCGGCAGCGGTTCCATCGTCAACATCTCGTCCCTGGCGGGCATGCGTGCCGCAGTGGGCTCATTTGCCTATGGCGCCTCGAAATGGGCGGTGCGCGGCATGACCAAGACCGCCGCAGTAGAGCTGGCACGCAAGGGTGTGCGGGTCAATTCCATTCATCCAGGCCTCATCGAGACACCCATGGTGGAACAAATCAGCGAAGGCGTTGAAAGGCTGGCCCAGCGCACGCCGCTTGGACGTGTTGCCCAGGCTGAAGAGGTCGCCGCCATGGCACTGTTCCTGGCCAGCGACGAAAGCTCCTATTCCACGGGCAGCGAGTTCCAGATCGATGGCGGCCTGAATGCGCTGTAGCGGGACCGGAGTGGCCTTAATTGGGGCACTCACGTATAAAGCACCTATAACTGGCTTTTTTAGGGATAACGTAGTGGAAGTTACCCAGCAGTGGCTGGCAGACAATGCACTGAACGTGCTTGACTCGGTTGTTGACGCCATTGTCACGATAGATGCCCGGGGCACCATTCAGTCGGCCAACAAAGCTGTAGAAACACTGTTCGGCTACACCGTCGACGAGTTGCTTGGGCAGCAACTGGTCATATTGATGCCCGAACCCTACCGCTCAATGCACCAGCAATATGTCACCAATTACCTTGAGGGCGCCGTCCCGCAGATCATCGGTGTCGGCCGCGAACTCACCGCGCAGACCAAGTCCGGCAAGGTGTTTCCGATTTATCTCGCAGTGAACGAAATCAAGACCGCTAACGGCAGCTATTTTGCCGGGATCATCCGTGACCTGTCGGAAAGCAAGGCCAATCAAGAGGCTCTTCTTGAGCAGCGCGAACGCCTGGCCCGGGTCGGCCGCTTGAGCACCATGGGTGAGATGACCGCCAGCATTGCTCATGAGATCAACCAGCCGCTGACCGCCATCGCTGCGTATGCCCAGGCTTGTCAGAAACTGCTCGATAAGGACGATTGCGACCTCGACCGCATACGTGATGGATTGCGCAAGCTGTGTGATCAGTCTCTGCGCGCTGGTGCGGTCATTGAACGCATCCAGAGATTCGTACGCCATGAAGGCAACCAGAAAGAGATGGTCGATGTTAACGCCTTGATGCGCGATCTCATGCACCTTGGGGCGGCGGACGCGCGTCTGCACAGTATGGATCTAAAGGTCGACCTCGAGGAAGGATTGCCGCTGATCTACTGTGATCCGGTACAGGTGCAGCAGGTCGCGCTGAATCTGATCCGTAACGCCATCGATGCCATGGCCGAGATCGACTTCGGTAACGGTCCACAGATCGTACTGCATACACGCTCGCGTGGCGGCGGGGTTGAAATTGCCGTGGTCGACGAGGGGCCGGGGGTTGATGAAGGCAACGAACCGCTTATATTCAGTCCTTTCCATACAACGAAAGAAGAAGGTATGGGAATGGGGTTGTCTATCTGCCGCTCCATTGTTCGTGAGCATGGCGGAGAATTGAGTTTTCGGAACAACGAAGGTCACGGATGTACCTTCTATTTTTTCCTGCCTGCGGGAGACCAGCATGAGTAACGGGGACAAGGTATTCATAGTTGATGACGATGAAGCTGTGCGCGATTCCATCGGCATGTTGCTGGAAACTCTGGACATACCCTACCAGACATATCCTGATGCCCAGGCGTTTCTCGACGATCTTCCGAATCAGACCGTGAATTGCCTGGTGCTCGACATTCGCATGCCCGGCATGAGTGGTCTGGAGCTGCAGGAAAAACTTGTGGCCATGAATGAAGACGTCCCTATCGTGTTTATTACCGGCCATGGAGATATCCCCATGGCAGTAGAGGCCATGCGCCGGGGCGCGCTGGACTTCCTGCGTAAGCCGTTCCGCGATCAGGAGCTGCTTGATCGCATTCAGGAAGCGTTGTCGCTGGATGCGCGTCATCGCCTGGAGGCCGCTGACCTGGCGACCCTGCGCGAGCGCGTGGCAGACCTAACGCCCCGTGAGCAGGAAGTGTTCCATCGGGTGGCCACGGGCCAGGCGAACAAGGTCATTGCCATCGAACTGGGCATCAGCGAGCGCACCGTGGAAATTCACCGCAGCAATGTCATGCAGAAGACGGGCTCGAGATCACTGGCTGATCTGGTGCGGTTACTCATCAAGCTCGAAGAATTCGAGCAGGAAAACAATGGGCAATAAATACAATGGGTAATGAATATTGAAACGCATCGCGGTACTTGGTCTGGGAAACTTCGGTACAGCCCTCGCATGCAACTGGCTAGGCGCCGGACACGCAGTCACCGGCTGGACGGTGGAACAGGAAGTGTTCGACACCATGAGCGCTACCAGCATCAATGAAAAGTACCTGCCTGGCGTAGAGTTGACGGGCATGGGGGTCTCGATGAATATCGGCGAGACCGTTGCGGGTGCGGAAATTGTCGTGCTGGCGCTGCCTTCAGGGGTGGTACTGAATGTGGTCGACGACCTGTTGCCGGCTCTGCAGGGCAGCGAAGTGCTGCTGGATCTGGCCAAGGGGCTGGCGCCGGGAGATCGCCTGATTTCCCACGCCATAGAAGAAAAACTTGCAGCCGCGCAGCTGCATAATCCGCTTTGTGTCATGATGGGCCCAACCATCGCGCCGGAGCTGGCGCGTGGCGTATACACCACGGCCCTGGTAGCGAGTAATGACTCAGCGCTTGCTGAAGAAATGGCCAGTGAGTTGAGCACGCCTACCCTGACCCTCGCGGCGGCTGCCGATCCGCTGGGTGCTGAATACTGGGGCGCGTTTAAGAACGTCATCGCACTGGCCTGCGGCGTGGTTGATGGTTTGAAGGAAGATGGTCGGGGTGGTGATAATCTGAAAGCGGCAGTGTTCACCGCGGGCTATCGGGAAGCGGCGGGACTGTTGCCCAGGCTTGGTGCCTCGCCAGATACTGCTTTGAGCGCCGCCGGTATCGGCGACCTTTTCGTAACGGCCACCTCGCCCCACGGGCGGAACCGTGAAATGGGTGAACGTCTCGGCCGCGGTCAGACCCTTGAAGAAGCGCAGGGCGAAATGGTGATGGTCAGTGAAGGTGTGCGTGCCGCGCGCATGTTCAAGGTAATGTTCGAGGGCGCCGATTTGCAGGCGCCCTTTGTAGATACAGTGTGCGGGTTATTAGACGGTGATCTGGATATAGACGCCTTTCTAACCCGCGTCATGTCAGCGTAAGAAACTCGAAAATGAAAAAATCTGGAACCCTTTTCAGAGGGCTATGGGTCGCGTGCTGCTTTATGGTGTCGTGGGCTTTCGCTCATGCGGAGCCGCCGCAGCTTTCGGCGGAACTGCTTTCACTGGCACCCCAGCTAGACGGCGATGTGCTTGGCGATGATGCCTGGCGAAACCTGACACCGGCCCGGCAGTTCGTGCAGGTTCGTCCGGTAGCGGGTAATCCTGCCAGTCAGGCTACAGAGGTCTACGTGGGTTACTCTGACGATGCGCTGTACATCGGCGTGGTCTGCTACGACGATGACCCGGCGGGTATCGTGGTCACCGACAGTCGTAGAGATTCCTCGCTGGAGGACACCGACAGCTTCCAATTCATTCTGGATGTGTTTCGCGACCGCAAGAACGGTTTCGTGTTCGGCACCACACCATCTGGTGTGGCGTATGACGGCCAGGTGACCAATGAAGGCAGCGGCAGTTTTGGTTCTGGCGGTGGTGCCTTCAACCTCAACTGGGATACCTCCTGGAACGTGGTCTCCCGGGTCGGTGACTTCGGCTGGAGCGCGGAATTCGAAATCCCGTTTCGGTCCTTGCGTTACGGTCAGGAACCCGTGCAGGAATGGGGCATCAATTTCCAGCGCAATATTCGCCGCAACAACGAAGTGGCCTACTGGGCACCACTGTCGCGTCAATTCAACCTGTACCGGGTGTCTGAGGCGGGTGCGCTTACCGATCTGCACCTGCCCGCGCAGCGCAACTTCAAGATCACACCCTATGGTCTGGCAAGGGCCAATCGCGGCGGCGCACTGGATGACACCCGCTACGAAGAAGAATTTGGTTTCGACGCCAAGTATTCCATTACCCCCAGTCTTACGCTGGACGTGACCTACAACACCGACTTTGCCCAGGTAGAGGTGGATGAGATTCAGGTCAATCTAGACCGATTCAGCCTGTTTTTCCCGGAGAAGCGCCCCTTCTTTCTGGAAAACGCCGGCCAGTTCGCGGTGGGTACACCTCGGGAGCTGGAGCTGTTTTTCAGCCGACGCATCGGCGTAGGTAGCGGCGGCGTGCAGACTCCTATAGATGGTGGTATTCGGCTTTCGGGCAAGATAGGGCCATCTACCAATGTGGGCTTCCTGCATATGCAGTCCGAAGGTGTTGCCGGCGCAGCCCCTGCCAACGATTACACTGTAGCGCGGGTTAATCAGGAACTGCCTAATCGCTCCTCTATCGGTGCGATATTCGTCAATCGTGAGGGCGATGGGGCAATCACCGGCGATGAGGACTCTGACTACAATCGCAGCTACGCGGTTGATGGTCAGTGGGGGATCGGTGATGAGATCACCCTGCGCAGTTATGTGGCGCAGACGGAAACCCCGGGTCGGCGTGGCGATGATCACGCGTTTTCGGTCTCTGCCAGCCAGAATACGCCCGCGTGGAGCAACAATATCGGCTACACCAAGGTGGGTGAAAACTTCAATCCGGAGGTGGGCTTTCTGCGGCGCACCAACTACGAAAAAGCCCAGTTCCTGTTGTTTAATCGCACCCGGGTGAAAGACTTCTGGGGCCTTTACGAAATGCGTCCGCATATTTCCTATCGGGGTTTCTGGGACGATGAGGGTTTTTACGAGTCGGGCTTTCTGCACGTCGACAATCATTGGGAATGGCACAACGGTATCGAGATACACAGTGGCGTGAACTTCCTGCATGAAGGCGTCAAGGAAGCGTTCGAGATCAATCCTGGCACATTCGTGCAGCCTGGCGAGTTTGACGATGAGGAGATCGATCTGGTCTTTCAGACCGACGAAGCCAAGACCTTCAGTGTTTCCACCGAAATGAAGCATGGTGGCTTCTTTGGTGGCGACCGGTTCGGGCTCAAAGGAACCATACGCTTCCGGCCGGGAGAGCGCTTCAGCTCGTCCCTGACCTGGGATTACAACGATATTGATCTACCGGTGGAAAACGGTGCGTTTGAGGTGAATGTTGCGCGGCTGCGCTTATCTTATTCGTTCACGCCAAAAGTGCTGCTGCAGGCCCTGGTGCAGTATGACGACCGTACGGATCTGGTAGCGACCAATCTGCGTTTTTCCTGGCTGCAGTCGGCTAATGCGGGGCTGTATCTGGTGTATAACGAGGTCGACGATGAATTTGTCGGTGGCCCCATTGAAAAGCGTCGGGAATTTGCCATCAAATACAGTCGTATCATCGACCTGCTGTAGCCGGGGCCGACATAACAGGCGTTTGCTTGGCCTGGGGCGATTTTAACGGCGCACTTCTTCCATCGCCACCAGCACAGCGGCGTTGACGATGACCATGAGATCGTCACCCTGATCGATAGGTACATCCAGCCCGCCCTGGCAGACTTCCACTTCGACGGTGCCGTACGGCAGTTGCGCGGCAATGGCTTGCTGATCTACCTGATCCGGCGCGGCCGCACCGATCTTCACCGTGATGAACATGTCGCCCGGCGATTTACCCAGTGCGCGGAAAAAATTCAGGCTGGAATGGTGAATGGCGTCCTGTACGGCCCGGCAGGCGGCCTTTGTGTAATCACCACCATGAACGTCGACGCCCATGCCCATCTCCGTAACCCATCGTTTGCGCGCCATCTTTAACTCATTGCTCTGACTCCAGACCCGGGATCATAACGCGATTTGACGTTGTGTGGGTTGCAGATCGGCACCCGGGCGCACAACGCCCTCAACCGATGCTCCATTTAGACGGTCTTTGAGAAGCCCTTGATCTCCGGACCGAGGTGCGCATCGAATACCATGCACACATTCCGTATCAGAAACCTTCCTTTTGGCGTGACCTCGATAGCTTCCTTCGACAAGTTAATAAGACCCTCACAAGCCATCTGCGACAGCGCATCCCACGTATGCCCGAAGTAAACCCAGAAATCGATGTCATGCCGCTCACGCAACGCCGCAGTGTCCACATGGAAGTCGCACATCAACCGCTGAATCACATCTGCCACAACCTCGTCATCGCTGGTGAGCATATAACCTCTATCGGTAGCCAGGTGTCCTGCGTCGATGGCTTCGTAATACTCATCCAGAGTCTTGGCATTCTGCGCGAACGCTTGGCCAACCTTGCTGATCGCGCTGACCCCCAGGGCCATCAATTCGCACTGACCATGGGTGGTGTAACCCTGGAAATTCCGGTGCAGTGATCCGGTTTCGCGCGCCTGCAACAGGCTGTCGGTTGGTTTGGCGAAATGGTCCATGCCCACATAGTCGTAGCCGCCCTGATTGAAGCGCTCGATGGCCGCGCCCAGCAGTGTCAGCTTGGTTTGAGGGTCGGGCAGGTCTTCGGATTTTATCTGCCGTTGGGTTTTGAAGCGCTGCGGCAGGTGCGCGTAGTTGTACAGGGAGATACGATCAGGATCCAACGCCAGTACCCTGTCGATGGTGCGATCGAAGCCGGCTACGGTTTGAAGCGGCAGGCCGTAAATCAGGTCGACGTTGATCGAGCCGAAACCGTTCGCGCGAGCCGCTTCCACTACAGTGGCGGTTTCCGCCTCTGACTGGATGCGGTTGACCGCTTGCTGCACCGCTGGGTCGAAGTCCTGCACGCCCACGCTCATGCGGTTGAAACCCAGCTCCGCCAGGGTTTCGATACGGTTCGGTGCCATGGCCCTGGGGTCGATCTCGATGGAATAGTCGCGCTTGGGGGTATCGAGTAGTTGAAAGTTTTCCCGCAGCCCCGCGAACACCCGGCGAAACTGGTCATCGTCCAGAAAGGTCGGCGTGCCGCCGCCGAAGTGGAGTTGCTCTACCGGATGATCGCCGTGCAGATGCTCAGCCTGCATGCTCATTTCGGTGATCAGCCGGTCGATGTAGGCTTCACTGTGTTTGCGGTTGCCCGTGACAATCTTGTTGCAGGCGCAGTAGTAACAGATCGTCGCACAAAACGGTACATGCAGGTAAAGCGACAGCGGCACGCCGTGGGCGATTTCCTCGACCTGTTGCACATAGCCTTCGGGGCCACAAGCATGGAAAACGTTGGCGGTAGGGTAAGACGTATAGCGTGCGCCGTTGACGTTGTAGCGGCGCACCAGTTGTTCGGAAAATTCAGCTTTCATCAGGTAAATTTAGATGCCCAGGCGGCAAGCGGCTATGCGGGATATCCCCTAGCCTGATGGGGGCCCCGGCGGCCCCTGAATGGCGCTTTGCAGGCGTCGCTCGAACTGCCCATGCATGGACAGGTAGCGGTCTTTGCGCGCCGCTGGCCGCCCGAAGGTCTGCTCGTGACCGAACACTATTTCCATCGATTGCAGGGAGTCGAAAGGTGTCCATTCGGGAATGCCATGTGCACCAGGTACACCGGTATCGGCAAAGCTCGTCCAGTACCGCTGCATCTCATCGGTAAGCTGAGTATCGCGATCGTCACTGGGCCACATGGGAATGAATCCGCCGAATACGTGATTCAGCTCAAGTGCATGGGATGCGCCGATGGTTTGAGTGTCCGACGGAGGCCGCCGCTCATAGAAGTAGAGGTAGGTCGGGTGTCCGGCGGCGCTGTGCTGTTGGGCCATATAGAAGGCATGACGACCGAACCAGGTGTCAGCCACCAGTTGCTCCGCCGCGTAGTTCACATCGCCGTCGTCGTCGACCCCGTAAAAGGCGCCCAGGTCACCGGCTGCATCGCCGAACTGGGACTGCAGCAGTTCATCGAGTTCGGTGACGCTGCCCGGCATCTGCGCTGGTCCGCCGTCCACGGGCGCAATGCCGAAGTAATAAAGTACCGATCCTTCGTCCTCATTCGAGCCCACGATGAGCGGCACCGGCGCCTGGTCTCCCGCATAAAAGACTTCCGCCGTGGAGCGCGGCAATACATAACCGTCGATCTGTGGGTGCAGGGTTGCGGCAATTTCCGCATCGCTGGCGGCAGGCATCAACGCTTCCACACTCAGCTCGCGCAGCGCAGAGATTTCGTTGGCGCCGCTGACGCCAAGCACCTCGGCCACTTTGCGACCGGCGTCGAAACCGCTCATACGTTCATGTGCCGCGTCGGTGGCCTGGAACTGGTAGAAGCCCGTGCCGCTCTGCGCGATGGCGCGATGAAACAGGTCTCGCGCAAGAGGCGATGCCATGAGTTGCCCCACGGAATGGCCGCCGGCGGACTCGCCGAATATGGTGACGTTGTCGGGGTCGCCGCCGAATGTCGCGATATTGTCACGCACCCATTGCAGGGCGGCGATCTGATCGAGCATGCCGTAGTTACCGCTGGAGCCGTGGGGATGTTCCGCCGCCAGTTCCGGGTGGGACATGAAACCGTACAACCCCAGGCGGTAGTTGATGGTGACCAGCACAACGCCCCGGCCGGCCAGCGCGGTGGATTCGTAGGTCTGCCCGCCGTCACCGAACTGATGACCACCCCCGTGTATCCAGAACATTACCGGTAGATTGTCGCCGTCTGTCGGCACGATGATATTCAGGGTCAGGCAATCCTCCGCTACAGACATCTCCATGAGCGACAGCGATGTACCCAGCAACCACTGCGCAAAGACGTTCATGCCGGCGCCTTCGGTTAACCGCTGCAGAAACGACGCATTGCCTGAGCCCGCCTCCTGCCAGCAGGCGGGGCCGTATTGCGTTGCCGTCAGCGGTTGCGTCCATGCTGCGGGGGGCTGAGGGGGGCGCCAGCGTAAATCACCCACGGGTGGAGCTGCATACGGAATGCCGCGAAAAATGTGGCTCTGATCAGAGCTTACGCCCTGTATCGGACCGCTGGTCGTATGCAGGACATCGGTCAGTTGCGGACTGCACGCGCCCAGCAGCAACAAGCCGGCGATACTGATCAGGCCAGGCAATTTACCCATGGTTCTTCCCCGGTTGGCAAAGGGTTAGTGTAACCTAAGGGACTCAGAATCAGTGCACGGGCAAATCAAGGCATGAGTGACAATTCTCAGCAGATCGATTACTGGAACGGCAAGGCAGGCGCTACCTGGGTCGCGGCGCAGGAGCGTTTAGACCGTATGCTGGAACCGCTGTCTGCTCGAGCAGTCGCCGCCGCGGCCGCTCGGGCGGGAGAGCGCGTCATCGATGTGGGCTGTGGCTGTGGTACGACAACCCTGGCCCTGGCTGCCAGTGGCGCCAGCGTATGGGGGGTAGACATCTCAGCACCAATGCTGGCGTTCGCAAAGGAGCGGGCCTCTGGCCTGGATAACGTGGCGTTTTCGGAAGGCGATGCCGCCACCCAGCAGTACACTGCTGATCACCAGCTGATGTTCTCTCGCTTTGGCGTAATGTTTTTTGCCGATCCGTTGTCGGCGTTTGCCAACATGCGCACGGGTCTGACGGACGATGGTCGCATGGTGTTTCTGTGCTGGCAGGCGCCCAGAGAAAATCCATGGGTGTCTGTCGGCGGCATGGCGCTGCAGCCCTTTCTGCCGGAATCGCCAACACCCGTCGACCCGCGCGCACCGGGACCGTTCGCGTTTGCGGACCGGGACTACCTGAATAGCATACTCGAGGGTGCAGGATTCGTAGACATTCAGATTGAAGATGTGCGCGAAACGGTACACGTAGCCGACAGTCTCGATGAAGCCATGGCATTCCAAAGTGAAATCGGGCCGGCGGCGCTGGCGCTGGCGGAACTGGAAGGTGATTCCCGCGAGCGGGCGTTGGCCGCGGTTCGCAACGCGCTCTCTGAGCGTATGACGGATTCAGGACTCGATCTGGGAGCAGCCACCTGGCTGGTGTCGGCACGGAACCAGTAGTCACGAGCAGAGCAAGTTCAAGAGGGGAGGACAACATGGCTGAAAATCAACAGGTACTGATAGACAGCCTGCCGCAGGGCAAGTTGCAGGCAGATAATTATCGTCTCACCAGCGTACCGCGGCCCAGGGCAGGCGCGGGCGAGGTACTGGTCAAGACCATGGCATTTGCAATTACGGCGGGTACTCGCGCCGGACTGCAGGGCAGCGCCAGCTATGCCGGTGCACCGCAGACCGGTGTGGTCATGAACAGCACGGGCGTGGGTGAAGTGATCGCCAGTGAAGATGACGCGGTGCCGGTGGGCGCAAAAGTAGTCGCACCCACGGGTTGGCAGGAATATTCGGTGCACCGTGCAACCAACGTCACCCTGATTCCTGCGGCGCACGATGCCATTCACTATCTGGGTCCGATGGGGGTCAATGGTCTTACCGCCTATTTTGGACTGCTGGATGTAGGTCAGCCACAACCGGGTGAAACAGTCCTGGTCTCTGCCGCAGCGGGCTCCGTGGGGCATCTGGTTGGCCAGATCGCCAGCATCAAAGGCAACAGGGTGGTTGGCGTAGCGGGCAGCGATGCCAAGTGCGCGCTTCTGCAGACTGAACTGGGCTTCGATGCGGCGGTGAATTATCGCGATGACGGCTTCCGCAGTGCGCTGAAGGAGGCCACGCCGGATGGTGTCGATGTCTACTTCGATAACACCGGCGGCATGATTCTCGGCGCCGCGCTGTTTCGTATGAATGTCGGCGGTCGTATCGCCTGTTGTGGGGTCGTGTCTCAATACGACACCGACAGGCCCGAGCCGGGCCCGAAGGGCATACCGGGATTGCTGATTAACAAGCGCATCACCATGCGCGGCTTTCTGCTGTTTGATTTCGAGAACAAATACGCTGCCGCGCGTGAGGAACTGCATGGCTGGCTGGCAAGCGGCAAACTGCGCAGCCTTACCGACGAAGTAAACGGCCTCGCCGCTGCCCCGGAGGCGTTCGTTGACCTGTTGGCCGGGGGTAATGTCGGTACACGCATCGTTCGGCTGGATTAAGACGGGGTAACAAGCCCGTTATGAGGGTCATGAGGAGAACGGCCATGATCATGGTAGAGAAGGCACTTGCAGTGATTGCGCTGGTTTTTATGAGCGGATCTGTCCTGGCACAGAGTTCAACCGCGCTGCCGAGCGCCGATCAGGCAGCGATAAAGGCCGCCTGTACTGACCTGGTGCTCGACTATGCCTACTACCGCGACCGTCCGGACGCCGCAGGTTTTGCCAATGTCTTTACGAAAGACGGTGAACTGCGGGTCATGGGCCAGGCGTTCATCGGGCGCAAAGCGCTGCATGATCGGCTGGCTGATGGTGGCGACGGTCCGGTTTTTCGCCACATGATGAGCACGATCCGCATCTTTCCCAAAAGCGCGCGCAAAGCCACTGGCGTGAGTTATGTAACAGTTTACAGTGCTCCTGCGGGGACAGTGCCGGCCAAAGTCAGTGACTTTGCCGCGGTGGGCGAGTACCACGATGAATTCGTATTGACCGAAGCGGGTTGGAAGATCGCGCGACGCGAATTCGTGCCCGTGTTCCTGCCGCCGGATTCATAAGCTGACAATGCCGAGCGTTGCGGACGGCGCAGGGCTAGCCGTGCTCGATATTGTCGTCATCGTTGCCGTGATGAGCGGCGTTACCTGGCTGGGTCACTACTTCAGTGGGGCGATCGACAGCCGTAGCGGCTTCTTCCAGGCAGATGGCTCGCTGCCCTGGTGGGCGGTATCTGCGAGTATTCTCGCGACCCTGGTCAGCGCTGTCACATTTGTTTCCGTGCCTGCGGCCGTATTTGCGCCAGATGGCAACCTGACCTATTTCCAGGTAGTTCTGGGCCTGGCGCTGGGCAAGATCGCGGTGGGGCTGATGCTGGCGAGGCCGTTTTATCGGTCTCGGGGCGTCAGCACCAGCTACGAGTATATCGGCAAGCGCCTGGACCCGCTCACCGGCGAAGCCTCCATGTATCTGGGCCTGCTGCTGACCATCATCAACTCCGGGGTAAAACTGCTCACCGCGAGTCTGGTGCTCGATGTAATCACCGATTGGGGATTGCCCGGTTGTACTCTGTTCGTGGTCGCCATCAGTGTGTTGTGGAGTGCACTCGCCGGCATCAAAACCGTTATCTGGACCGACTTTCTGTTGTTTGTGCTGTTCGGAGCGGGGGCAGTTTTTGCGCTGGTTTTTATTGCGCTGAACGTGGAGCAGTCGATCGGCGAGGCGCTGGCGCTGCTCGATCGTCAGGCCAAGCTGGTGTTGTTCGATTTCTCCACCGATTCCAGCCGCAGCTACACGATCTGGGCCGGGATCATTGGCGGCATAGCGCTTAACATCGCCCAGGGCAGTACCCAGGGCACCTGGCAGCGCGTGCGCTCCTGTCGTAGCGCCGGAGAGGCAATCAAAGCGTACAATTTCGCAGCGTTGTTTTATGTCATGCACCTGGTGATTCTCGCGGTAGGCCTGGGGCTCGCGGTGTTCTACGCCGAGCATGGCCTGCCCGTTGAAGTTAGCGCAGCGCTGGTGGATACCCCAGACCGCATTTTCCCGCATTTCATTGTGACCGAAATACCCGTCGGATTATCCGGGCTTTTCATCGCGGCCATATTTGCCGCGGCAATTTCCACTCTGGATTCAGCGCTCGCGGAAAGCGCAGACCTGTCGCTCACACACATCTATGCGCGCTTTGTGCGCCCTGGTGATTCGGAAGAGCATTATCTGCTGGTGTCGCGATTGCTGATGATGGGCTGGGGGCTGGTGTTTCTTGGTGTAGCGTTGTTTTTCGCTCGGTATTCCGCAGAAGGGTTGTTGAACCTGACCTTCAAGCTGCCCAACTACGTTTATGGGGCCATTTTCGGTTGTATTGTATTGGCCCGCATCGGTGTGGGCCGCTGGCAGACAATTCTGGTTGGTGTAGTTGTCGCGTTGAGCCTGGTCGTATGGATGAGCCTGCAGGGCATCGCGTTTTTCTACTGGTGCCCGCTGGCCGGTACGGCCATGGTAGTGGTCGTATATGGTCTTGAGCGCACTGTCGGTGGAGGTGTTCGGGCCGAGTGGTCCGGGGTGGCTCGCTAGCAGCACGCTCAACAGACGACTACCGCAGGGCCCGGGCTCGCTCGTGTGAGCGGAACTCCGGTCTGCCGCCCGCCCGTTGTCGTGGCTGGGATCGCCGATGCCGCTGAGCGCGGTGCTGCTGTCTTGAGACGCGCGGCTGCCGATCCATGCGCGGCTGCCGGGCAACGGGAGGTTGCCGCTCTGCACGGGGTTGCCTGGCGGGATGCGATTGCCGGTTTATGCGCGGTTGCCGATCAACACGTGCCTGTCGATTCACCCGCGGCCGCTGAGGGTTGTCCATTACCGGCCGTTGCCTGTCATTGCGATTCGCGTCGTTACGATTCGCGCGGCCATTATGATTCGCGCGGCGTTGTGGCTGCCTGTTCGCGATCTGCGCGCGGCGTTGAATGCGGCGCTGAACCGGTGTCTCCCGGTGGACGCTGGAGCGCTGTGGTCTATGACGAACCTCCCTAGCGGGGTCGCGATGCACCGAAGATCGATGTTGCGGCCGGGTTGTTGTCACGCGAGGGCGTGGGTCTCGAAGACCCGCTCGGGGCTGCCCGGATGCGTTGCTGCGCTCGGCCCGGCGCCGCCTGGATTCGGTATTGGTACGCTCGCGGCGCAGATCGTGATGTCGCTGGTGCGGCCTCACGCCGGCGTATCGCTGATGGGGGCGCCAGGGCATGACCGGGTCGCGGCGATCTCTGCGATCATCGCGATGGCGCTCACGGTGATGTCTGCGGGCGCGGCGTTCGTGGGCACGGGGTGCATGATATCTGTGGGTGCGCCTGAAGTGCCGATGATGATAGCTGCGCCGATAATACGGATGCCGGTAGTGGTCGTGATAGTGGTGATAGAGGTGGGAATTAGACCATGACAGCAGGAAAAAGGAGTTGATGCCCCAGAACAGGCGATGATCGTAAAACCGGTGACCGTAGGCGTAGGGGTAGTAATAGACCGGATATGGGTCGGGGTAGTAGTGATAAACCCTTTGGATCTGATGAACCGTAACGTTTTCCGGATCGTAATAGGGTACGTAGATTACTTCCGGATCCCGTGAGCGTATCGTGACATGTTCATCCTCGGTCACCACTTCCTGGTGTTCGTCACTGCTCAGGTTACCTGCCGCTGCGGCGATTCTGCGGAATTCGGAAACCGCGGCCAGCACGTCTTCCTGCTGCAGTGTAACGGCCTCGCCGAGGCGCCAGGTCCAGTCGAGGTCCTCGTTCAACAGCGCCAGCGCTTCAGGGTAGTTCAGCAGTGCGACAATGGATTCATCCCATTCCTCATCGGGTTCGCGCTGTTGATCGGACCCGTCGTTCTCGGCGGCTGCCTCACGATAGCGGCTGGCGGCGACAATCTGCAGAGGATAAGTTGAGGCAGGTAGTACAATGGCGATCAGGTCATCCGGGTACAGTGCCACCGGCGCTACCAGTTCCTGGAGTTCCTCAGTGCTCAGCCGCTCGACGGGCTCAACGCTGAGCTGCTCTTCTTCTGCCGCGCCCACGCGCACCAGCGTACTCAGCAGCAGCAGAATCCAGATTTTAAACAATACACCATGCATCTTACCCCCTTGCCAGAAAACAGCCGTAGATGCTTATCGTCTAAGTTACTCCCCCCAACCTGAACAGAACCTTAACTTGGAACCAGGCGGTCAGCGGGCGATGTAGACGTCGCAGGGTGTGTTGTTGAGCACGCCATGGGCGGTGGAACCAAGCAGGAAGCGGTCGAGAATGCTGCGCTTGCCGGAACCCATGATGATGAGGTCTGCCGCAAAGGCTTCTGCTGCGGCACAGACTTCATGAGCGGGGTCGCCCTCTACCACATTAACCGTATCCGCCGCGATGTCGTATTTGGCGGCACCTTGCACAACTGTCGACCTGGTCGCGGTGACCATTTCTGTCTGCATGTCGGTGAGTGGCCAGCCTGTAGAAAATGCGGAACCATGCAGGCTGCCCATGGTAGCGGCGAGCGACGGTACTACGGTGATGACCATGATCTGCTGGGCCCGCTTGATGAAGGGCGCCGCATGCGCCAGCACGTCGTCCATGGCGCTGGAGGTATCTACAGCGATCAGTACCCGGTCATAAGCGGTGGACTGATCGTCATCTGCATGAGTCAGTAGAATCGGTGCTTCCGTGGCGTTCAGCACGCCGTGTGCGGTTGAGCCCGTGAGGCGACGCAAGCCGCGGCGGTTGTGCACACCCATGACGATCAGCACGTCATCCAGCGTCTTCGATTTTTCCGCGATATCGTGAACGGGCTGACCCTTGCTGACGATGATTTCCTTGCAGGTCGCGCCGGCATTTGCGGCCAGATTCTGAAGATGTTCCCGTGCGGAATTCATCAGACCTTCTTCCAGAGCGATCTGCGATTCGATCACCGGCGTGAAGTTCAGATCTGCATAGGGCTGCCACATCGGCGGTACGATGTGGATCAGCGTTAGATCGCCAGCGCTGGCGTTGGCGAAACCAGCTGCAATTGCGACGGTGTCGCGGGATTCGTCGTTTGGTTCAACGGCGCACAGTACGTGTTTCGGAGTGTTGGTCGGCATGGGGGTTCCCTGCTCAATAGCCTCATTAGTTCCTGGTGATTGCCGAAATCACCAAGTGTCCAGTGTGGTGACTTCAACCTGCTTAAGACAATAGCAGCGTCATCGAATAGTGCAATGCCCGGCTTGCGGCTCAAGGCAGTGACGCGGCAGACCGCAGCGAATCCCACTGGCCGGCATATGGGGGCGTTTCCGCAGGCGCCGGGTCAGCTGCGCTGCCGAACTCCTCGCATAATGCAGAAATCGTGGTCACCGCGTCTGGCCTGCCCTTAGCGAATACAGTGTCATCAGCGAACACGATGCGGGCATGAACCGGCACGCCCGGTGCAATCTGGTCGATGGCCGCGGCACGGTCGTGCAGCAAGGGCAGGGGGTTGTCGAAAGTGATGCGGCTGGCGGGACTTTGTGCGGTCCAGATGTTGAGCTGTTCCCCGGCGAAGATTGTGCCACGCGAGTCGTTGAGGTCGAGCAGCAGCAGACCATGGTGGGTCAGCAGCAGCCGATCGATGTATATCTCACCGCCCAGCCCGTCGGGCAGGAACGCACTGGTAATCATGTCATGGCTGAGCGCTCTCAGACGCCGCGCAAGTACGCGTTGCGGTTGCTGATACCAGCGCTGCCCCAACCAGGCGCCGGCCGGTACAGCCACCACTAAGACCATCATGGCAAAGACTCGGATCGAGTCGGCGTCGAGCATACCCATTCCCTTGGTGCAACAGTGCAAGTCCTGAGCATACCTAATTACGCGGCGGTTGGTGTAGGTTTTGCACCCCTGGGTGTGCAAATCCCGGTAAACTCGGGAAATCGCGAGGCGAAGAGATTGGCAATTGAAAAAGGATCGTTGTGCATGATGCGCCGATTACTCTGGCGCGCTTTTGGCGTGCTGCTGGCTTTGACTGGGCAGGGGGCGTTCGGTGCAGATGATGCTGCGGGTGTTGCGTTTTCCGCGGCAGCCGGCTCGGTGATCGTCAATCCGCCCGAAGGCGCATTCCTCGCCGGTTACGGTAGAGATCGTCGCGCCACCGGGGTGCTGGACGACATCTCGGTCAAAGCGGCTGTGATTGGTGTGGAAAATGCACTGCTGGTGCTGCTGAGCATAGATTGCATCGGCTTGACCCGCCCGGACATTCTTCAGATTCAAAAGGGCATTGCAGCATCGCTGCCGCAAGTGCATGTGGTGGTTTCGTCAACCCACACCCATGCAGGCCCGGATGTTGTGGGTTTATGGGGCGCGCATCTATGGCGCAGCGGACGCGACGAAGCTTACATGGCAATTCTGGTTGATCGAGCAGTTCAGCTCGTCATCGAACTGGTGGAGCAGCGTCGGCCTGCCGTGAGTCGAGTCGCCAGTGTCGCAGCTCCCCTTGACTGGGTCGAGAATCGCAGCGAACCCGGACTGCTGGATCAGCGTCTGGCGGTGCTGCAAATGCTCGACGATCAGGGTCAGTCCATCGTGACTCTGACTAACTACGCCTGCCACCCGACCGTGCTGGACGGCGACAATACACTCGTGTCGGCGGATTACGCCGCCGGGTTCTACCGCGCCATGGCAGATGCGCTGCCCGGTGTACACATGTTTCTACAGGGCGCCATTGGCGGCTGGGTGCAGCCGTTGCAGGCAGTAAGTTCTCATGCGCGGGCCCTGGCGCTGGGCGAATCTCTCGCTGACGCGGCACTGCAGGCGTTGCAGGTTGCGCAGCCAAATCCCGCCGCCGGGCTCGATTTTCGTGACAGCGTCGTCGACATCCCCCTGGACAACTGGGGCTTTCGCCTGATGATGTGGCTCGGTGTTCTCGACCGGCCGAGCTATGACGGCGCCATGCGCACCAGTGTGGCGACCTTCCGTCTGGGCAACGCGCTTTTCGTGACACATCCGGGCGAAACCTCGCCGGCGTATTCGTTCGCCTCGCGGCAGCTCGCCGGTGTCGAGCACACGTTCATCCTGGGGCTGACTCAGGACGCCATCGGCTATATCCTCAAGCCTGATTACTTCGAAGAACAAGCGACTTACCCTCACGCGGAATATCTGCAATCGGTGTCCGTGGGTGCTGAAGCCGGGCCAAGTATCATGGCCGCGCTGCAGGATCTGCTGGACCGTGGTGAATAAGAATCGTATACCCTGGAATAACCTTGATGGAACTGACAAGCTATGCCACCGCCCGTCGTTGGCAGGTCGATAACCCTTCGCCGAGCGGCGCAACCATAGAAATCGCCGGTTGGGATTTCGGTGGCGAAGGGCCCCTGGCGCTACTGCACCACGCCAATGGTATGTGTGCGGCGACCTGGGGATTGGTGGCCAGGGAGCTGACCAGAGACTATCGCGTGGTCGCGATGGACGCCCGTGGTCACGGTGATTCCCCGCATCTCAAGGTTCCGGACGACTACTCCTGGGAATATTTCGTCAGCGACCTTTCTCAGGTCACCCGGCAACTGCTGGCGGAAACTGGCGAGAGCTCGATAGCCCTGGGGCTCGGCAGTTCCTTCGGTGGCATTGTTACGGCGGGTACCGAAGCGGCCCATAGCGGCCTGTATCAACGCATTGTCATGCTCGACCCGCCAGTGCACCCGACCGCTGATCTGGTGGAAGCACTGGGCCTGACCTTGGTCGCGGAACCCGGCAGTCAGCGCGAGCAGCTGGTTGCCCAGACCCTGCGGCGCCGTTCTGCCTGGTCCTCACGGGATGAAGCGCGTAATGCCTGGGCAGACAAGCCGCTGTTTGCGCCATGGCACAGCGCCGCATTCGATCTGTATATCAATGAGGGTATGGCTGATCAGCCCGACGGTACCGTTGCGCTGAAGTGCCCGCCCGAGGTCGAAGCGCATGTTTTTCAGACTACCGGCAGCCTGGGTGTGCTGGACTACGCGCCCCGCGTGCATGTGCCTGTGCGTCTCGTGCATGCGGCCAGAGGTTTCTTCCCGGAGGAGTTCTTCCGCGTGATCGCGAGTCTGTTCCCCAGGGGTGAGTTTGCACAGATTGACGGCGGCCACATGTTGCCGCTGGAAGTGCCCGATCTGGTGGTCGCCCACGTGCGGGAGTGGATGGGCCTGACCCCCTGACCTGCTACCAGAATGCCGCGATCCAGGCTAATGCTACGAAGCCGGCGGCTACCCCTCCTGCACGTTGCTGATCCATCAGACTGATGCCGCGCAGATCGATGCGCGCCACCAGCAACCCCATGCCGATGCCGGCCATAAACCCGAACAGGTGACCCAGTGCGTCGACATTCTCGGCGCCGAAACCGGTGAATGCCAGTAACGCGATGGCACCGAAAATCGGCGCGAAACCGCGCTTCCAGTCCCGCCCACGGAAGAAACCCCGCCGCCAGCCGAACGCCGGTACTAATCCCAGCGCCGCAAAAGTCGCCGTCGATGCGCCGATGGCGTAGAACTTGCCGGGCTGCACGAGCGCGTTGAGGAGATTGGCTATTGCGGCGCAGGTCAGTACCAGCAGCCAGCCGAGACCCGAGCCCAGATACCGCCCTGCAAACAAGCCGAACAACGTACCGAACAGCGAGTTCGATGCGATGTGCCCGAGATCGGCATGCAGTGTCAACGCGGTGATCGTGCGCCACCACTCTCCGGCGGCCACGGCCTGGGCATCGAGCCGCCCGATGCCGCGGAAGTCAGCCTGTGTGTAGAACTCCAGCGCGGGAATACACCAGATGATCAGCAGATAACCGAGAACCCCGGCCCAGCCGCTGTCGATGATGTGGGCGGGAACAGGTTTGATCTGAGAGGGCTGATTTTCATTCCAGTATGCCTGTAGTTGCATGTGGGCCTGTTCCGCCAGCTCCGGCGGCACGCGCACGCACCACCCGTGGGTATGCCGGGTCAGGATATAATCGATGCCTACGGCTTCCATGACCAGGGCTGCTTCTGCAGCTGGGGCGCGCCGGTCGGATACGAACAGGTCGATCACGAGTGTTCCCTTCACCTGGTAATTATGGATGGAGCACTAACAACGGATTTCGCTGTTGTCGGGGTCGTACAGCGCGCGTAGAGACACGCTGGCCGATATGCGGCGATCGGCGACTTCGATCTCATAGTCACCCGCCAGGAGTGCTTTGCGGCTGACGCCACGCTCACCCTGTACATAGCCGAAACCCAGGCAACCGTTGAAGCCATGGCCGTAAGCGGATGACACGATGTGTCCGACGGTTGTGCCGTCGCACCAGATGGGCTCGTCGTGGGTCAGCAGCGCCGTCGGGTCCTGCAGGTGGAACAGGGCGAGCCGTTTGTCGAAACCCGCTTCTTTCTGTGCCGCTAGCGCGTCGCGGCCGATGAAGGGTTTGTTCCAATCGGCAGTGAACGACAGTCCGGCTTGCAGGGGGGTGTCTTCGTCGGTGATGTCGTGCCCCCAGTGGCGATACGCCTTTTCCATGCGCAGGCTGTCCATGGCATGGTAGCCCGCATGCTGAATCGGCGTCGTGGTGATCGCGTCGTAGAGTGCCGGCGCATCTGCCCAGGGCACATACAGCTCCCAGCCCAGGGCGCCGACATAGGTGATCCGTGTGGCGCGGACCTTTACGCCGCCAAGCTCGATCGCCGCAGAACTCGCGAATTCAAAGGCATCGTTGCCCAGATCATCGTCGCTGAGGGGCTGCAGGTGCGCCCGTGCCTGAGGGCCCATAACGCCGAGCACTGCGTATTGCCCGGTAATGTCCGTGATTTCAACGTCGTAGCTCCCTGCATGGCGATGCAGCCAATGCAGGTCTCGTACCGCGCATACTGCCCCGGACACCACCCAGTAGTTCGTCTCATCCAGTCGGGTGATGGTCAGATCGGCCTCGATACCGGCGTTGTCGTTGAGCCACTGGCAGTAAACGACGCTGCCTGGTTGCACATCGAGGTTGGCGGTGCTGAGCAGATTGAGCAGTTTGCAGGCATCTTTGCCGCTCACCAGGTATTTGGCGAAGCTGGTCTGATCGAACAGCGCTACATCTTCGCGAACCGCCTGGTATTCCCGGCGGCTTTGTTCGAACCAGTTCTGCCTGCCATAGCTGTATTCGTATTGCGGCTGGGTGGCGGGTTCCGCGTACCAGTTGGCCCGCTCCCAACCCGCCAGTTCGCCGAAACAGGCGCCGGCGCATGCCAGTTGCTCATGCACCGGAGAAAGCCGCTGCTGACGTGCGCTGGTGTGCTGAAAATACGGCCAGTGCATGGCGTACAGCAGACCGAGGCTTTCGCTGGTGCGCTCCACCAGAAAGGCCGGGTCATTGTGTAGGGGTGCGAAGCGGCGCACGTCGACTTCCCACAGGTCCATGGGCGGGCGTCGGTTTGTCAGCCAGTGCGCCATGACCCTGCCTACGCCGCCGGCGGATTGTATGCCGATGGAGTTGAAGCCGGCTGCCACGAACAGCTGCGCAATCTCCGGGCTTTCGCCCAGCATGTAGCGGCCGTCGGGGGTAAAACTTTCAGGACCATTGAACCATGTGCGTATGCCTGTTTCGGTGGCCTGGGGAATGCGCTCCAGGCCGCTGGCCAGGTAGGGGGCGAAGTGCTCCAGATCGAATGGTAGCTCGGCAAAGCTGAAGTCGTCGGGCAGGATGGCCGGGTCGAGGGGTTTGGCGGTACGTTCGAAGCAGCCGATCAGCAGGCGGCCGGCGTCGGGTTTTATGTAAATGCGCTCGTCGGGTACGCGCACGATGGGCCAGTCGCTGATGTCGGTTGCCATGCTCTCAGTGACGGCATAGAAGTGCTCGGCGGGGTAGAGGGGAAAGTTGGCGCCTGCATCCAGGCCCAGTTGGCGGGTCCACAATCCCGCACAGACAACCACCTGCTCTGCGGGGATTTCCTGCTGCGCAGTGCGCACGCCGCGGACCTGACCGTTTTCCACCAGGAGGCTGGTCACTGGTGTGTCTTCGCGAATGACAGCCCCTTGGGCTTTGGCCAGCCGGGCCAGCGCCAGGGTGGTATCCACCGGATTGGTCTGCCCATCGTTGGGCATGTAAACGCCGCCGGTAAGGTCCTCGGTGTTGATGTGAGGCCACCGTTCGGCGATGGCGGCAGCGCTCAGCCAGTTGCAGTCCACACCGTTGTGGCGCGCCATGGCGGCCTGTTTCTGCAGTTCATAGGTACGGTCGGCATTCTTTGCCAGGCTCAGCGCGCCGACGCGTTTGTACCCCAGAGGTTCGCCATCAGCCTGGAGCTGTTCAAAAAGCTCGCCGGAATACTTCGCCAAACGGGTCAGATTGGCCGAGGCGCGCAGTTCCGCCACCAGTCCGGCGGCGTGCCAGGTGGTGCCGCTGGTGAGTTTTGCGCGCTCCAGCAGGCAGACGGACCGCTCCGGGTTGTCGCGCGTCAGATGGTAGGCGATGCTGCAGCCGATGATGCCGCCACCGACAATTACAATGTCATATTTCTCCTGCACGCTGAGGATCTTGTATTAGCGATTTCGATACGCGCAACAATACAGAAATCCGTGGCGAAAGCGGCAAAATTAGTGGTGGGAGGATGGGAATACACTTGCCGAATTTTGTCCGACAAGACTTGCATTCGCCGCACCAGGCCCCATCATAGGCGCCAGGTACTTCTACTTACTTGGTGATTCTAGACTATGGAAGAACGAACGATTTCTCAGGCCAGCGTAGCGGGCCTTTCCGAACTTGAAACGAGCAAGGTGCTGCGCAATACCTACATGCTGTTGGGTATGACGCTGGCGTTCAGTGCTGCCTGTGCCGGTGTGGCGGTCGCCATGGGTGTGGGCTATATGAGCCCATGGATATTTCTGATCGGCGTATTCGGTCTCAGTTTCCTCGTGCACGCTACGGCTAACAGCGGCTTTGGCATCATCGCCGCCTTCCTGATGACCGGCTTCATCGGCTTCTTTGTCGGGCCGGTGATCGAGATGGTGACCCAGGTGCCCCATGGTGCAGCTGCGGTAATGAATGCCCTGGGTCTGACGGCCTTTGCCTTCATTGGCCTGAGCGGCTACGCACTGGTCACGAAGAAAGACTTCAGCTTCATGACCGGCTTCATCAACGTTGGCCTGTGGATCATGCTGGGCGCGATCATTCTCGGCCTGATCTTCGATCTTGGCGCACTGCGACTGGCGATCAGCGCGGGTATCGTACTGTTGATGAGCGCGCTGATCCTGTGGCAGACCAGCGCCATCGTGCACGGCGGCGAGACCAACTACATCCGCGCCACCGTGATGCTGTTCATGTCGATCTATAACCTGTTCATGTCGCTGCTCCACCTGTTCATGGCCTTCGGCGGCGACGACTGACACTCAAGCATGTTGTGCGCTCGCTTAGCGGGCGCGCGCTTTTGTGTTATCTGCCAGTGAGAGCAGCGTACACCTTGTACAGCTGCTCCGGCAGGTCTTCCATTTCTTCAATGACCAGATAGCGGCTGTCCGGGCACATGCGTTTGAGATAGTCCTGGCCTGAACGGTCGACGGTTACACAGAACGTTTCCACACCCTTCTGCTGGGCCTCGATGAGCGCCCTGGCGGTGTCCTGCACGCCGTATTCGTGATTGCCCCTTTCCGGGCCATAGTCGCTGTCTTGCGGAAAGCCGTCGCTGATTACCATGAGCACCTTCATGGCGTGGCCTGAACTCATGAGCTTGTGGGTGCTGTGACGAATCGCCGGACCCATGCGGGTTGAGCGCTTCGGCTGCATCGCCGCAATAGACTGCAGGGTACCGTGGGAAAAGCCCTGATTGGGCTCCTTGGCCACGTAGACCTCTACGCAGTCCTTACCATACCCGGAAAAACCGCAGATACCGTAGCTGTCGCCCAGGGCTTCCAGCGCGGAGGCCATCACCACCATGGCTTCCCGCTGAATATCAATTATTTTGCGCTTTGGCTCTTCATCGAAATTCAGCTCGTCTTCGGAAAACCACGGGTCCCGCAGGTTGGCCTCTTCTTCGTTGTAGCTCTCCCAGTCGAAGGGCTGCGGTGGTTCTATGGGGTCGTCGGTGGAGGCGGACAGGTCCACCAGGAATATCGCGCACACATCCCGGTGCATGCGTTCCTTGCGGGAATAGAAGCGCTCATCCGGTGTCTGGCCGGCGCGGATGTTCTGACGTGCGTCGATGATGGCATTGAGGTCCAGCTCGTCGCCGTCCTGCACCCGGGTAACCCTTTGTAACCCGGTGGGCCGGATCTGTTCCAGTTGCTTCTGCACCTGGGGTTGAAACCGCGCGATCGCTTCCTTGAGCGACGTGGTATCGTCCTCGGCTGAACCGCTGAGCACCTCTTCATATACCCGACACCAATGGGTCAGATAGCGGCGCTCGAGATAGTCCCACTCATCGTAACGGAAGCTGCGCGCGTTGGCGCGGTCTGCGCCCAGTGCATGCTGGACCGAAGACTTTTCCATGTCGATGCGGCGTTGCAGGGTATCGCGCTCGTCGCCGAGAGATTTGACGTCGATCTGCGCTTCGCGCACGGTGCCTTCACCGCTCTCGTCACGCTCCACATCCCACAATTCCGCCTCCAGCATCTCCGCGGCCAGTATGGAGTCGGAAAGGTCTTGCAGATCCTGTTCCCATTCCTCGATGCGCTGCTCCCGCCCGAGCCAGTCGGGCAGGGATTCTTCCTGTACTTCATATGTGCCCTTAACAGGGAACACGTACTGCAGTGCAAGTTCGTCGTAAAGCACACACATAGCTCGCACGGAGTCGTAAACATCTGTGCCGGCCGCTTGTAAATCGAGCAGCGCCTGGGTCAGCGGGCTGGCCAGCGTGCGATCGCCCCACAGATAGCGCAGCGCCAGGGTAATGGGTTCTTCCGCCATGGGCTCGCTGAGCAGCAGATGCTGGTGATAGCTGTTCATATGCCGCGTAAGCCCCGGATATTCACGCAGTAGATGGCCCTGCACCCTGGACTTTTCCAGCAGGTTGAACAGGTCTACTGCAAGACCTGGATGTTCGAAGGTGCCGAACAGCAGGTGAAAATCCCCGGTACGGGCAGTGGCACCCCTGGGTTCTACGTATCGCTCACGCAGCTCGGCGATCTGCTCCAGGGCAGTGTTCATACGGAAACCGAACGTGCCACATTCGCGTAGACCGAGTTGCTCCATGACAAGCACGCGGTAACAGCTCGCATCGGCTGCATCGACACGCTCCGGCAGGAATACTGCATCAGTAGTCTGCCGGGCGGTTTCGGCAGACAGCGCAAGCTTGCGTGGATTACTGAACTCCGCGCCGGCCTTGATGTGGTAATAACGACCGGCGATGCCCTCGGTGAACAGCGCCAGGGTATCTTCGCAGTCGGCCAGTCGAACCATGGCGTTGCGCGGTGGCTGGCTAAGGCAGAATGACGTCGACGATATCTGCCACCGCGGCCTGCACGGTGGAATCGTCTGAGATTGCCGTGACGATGGCTACCTCCGCCGCGCGCCGTGGCTCAATACCCGCCGACATCAGCTCACCAGCGTAGATCAGCAGCCGGGTGCTGACGCCCTCTTCGAAGCCGTGCTGTTTCAGGTTGCGCACGCGTTCGCCAATGACCGCCAGGCGTTCCGCGTGGGTCGCCTCCACGCCGGACTCGTGGGCAATGATCTGCGCTTCGGTTTCGACTTCAGGATAGTCGAACTCCAGGCTGACAAAGCGCTGCCGGGTGCTGGGTTTGAGATCCTTGAGCACACTCTGATAGCCGGGGTTGTATGAAATCACCAGCAGAAACTCAGGGTGAGCCTGTACCAGTTCTCCAGTCTTGTCGATGGGCAGAATCCGGCGATGGTCGGTCAGTGAATGGATGAGTACAGTGGTGTCTTTGCGCGCCTCGACGATCTCATCGAGATAGCAGATCGCGCCGCTGCGAACCGCGCGCGTAAGCGGGCCATCTGTCCACACGGTCTCATCGCCCTTGAGCAGATAGCGGCCCACCATGTCCGTAGCGGTGAGATCTTCATGGCATGAAACCGTTATCAGGGGTACTTCCAGCGGGTTGGCTGTTTCCCGATACAAACGCCAGGTCATGTGCTCGACAAACCGGGTTTTACCGCATCCGGTAGGGCCTTTCAGCAATATCGGCAGACGCGCGCCATAGGCGGCGCGGAAGATTTCCACTTCGTCTGCTAAAGGCAGGTAGTAGGGTTCGCTTTCGGCGGCGAAGAAATTGACGGCTTGGCTCATGTTCTAGCTGCACTCTCATCTGCTAGGTGCTGCATGAACTATACAAGAAAAGGTGATGGGAGACGCGGCTGGTGGCGGTGGGTTGGCCTCGGTGGCGATTCTTAAATGGCGAAGCGCATGAATGTTAGCCTCTCCGAGCACACCACTCCCGCCTGCATAACCGGTATAGTGCTCACATGAACGATCACAGCGACGAGTCAACCGAACAACTCCTCGACGCCACCACAGCGTTGATACCGCCCCTGCTTACCGGCATAGATATGCTGGCGCTGGCGGGCCGGCACATGCATCCACCCAACCTGCCTGGCCTCATAGAACAGCTCACGCCTTACCGCGAGCCCGTCAAAGAAGGCCTCGAAGCGTTCTCCCAGGTGGAGTGGCCCGATCACCTGGGGGGCTTCGCCGATCACGCTCACAGCTCGGCAGAACTGGTTCTGCGCAGCTTCAACGAATTCTTGAGCGCGCAGAATCAGAGCAACCCCACCATGGCCGCGTATCGCGCCATGGGGTTCAACACCAAGGCCACGGAAGCGTTATATCCCATGTCGCTGATGTTGCCCCCGGTCAGCCGCTTTTTCCTCGATCCCCAGCAACGCGACGATCAGGATCTGCTTGCTCGTCTTGCTCAAGCCGATGCCAGCCGTGACAACGTCGGGGTGATGCACGCCGCTGACGCCAGTCATGAACGGGGAGGTTTCTCCATGTATGTGCCGGAGTACTACGATGACGACAAGGTCCCGCTGATCGTTGCGCTGCACGGCGGCAGTGGTCACGGCCGCAGCTTCCTGTGGACCTGGTTGCGCACAGTACGCTCGCGCAATGCGATTCTCATCAGTCCGACTTCTCAGGAGGGTACCTGGTCGCTGATGGGGCCGGACGTCGACTCTGCCCGGCTCGACGCCATGGTGAAATACGCCTGCGAGCACTGGAGCGTGGACGAAGACCGCATGCTGCTCACAGGCATGAGCGATGGGGGCACATTCAGTTACGTGTCAGGCCTGCAGAGTGAATCTCCGTTTACTCATCTAGCGCCGAGTTCAGCCTCGTTCCACCCTATGATCACGGAGATCGCCGACGCGGAAAGATTGCGTGATCTGCCTGTCTATCTGATGCACGGCGCGCTCGACTGGATGTTCCCCATAGACGTCGCGCGCACCGCCAACGAAGCGCTGAGCGCTGCAGGCGCGCAGGTGGAGTATCGCGAAATCGATGATCTGTCGCACACTTACCCCGTGGAAGAAAACCCGAGGATTTTCGATTGGCTGATGGGGGAGATAGAATAGCTCATTGCCTGATCGCCCACGCCACCCAGGAATTGCGCCTGAAATCAATGTGCGTGATCAGCCACCCGGTGGTGCAGTGGGCGTAGCTTCATAGAACTTTGCCTCCACAGATTCCGGCGGGTTGGCGGCCATCGCGGCGCGGAAGTCCGCCATGTGCGGCATGGCAAAGTGCGCGGCCAGAGCATCCATGTCTTGCCAGCATTCGGTGATGCGCATAACGCTGGGGTCGTTCAGTTCTACACTGAAGGTATAGTCGTGGCAACCGGGCTCGGCGCGGCTGGCGGTCTCCATGGTGGCGATGGCATCTTTCATCGCCTCGATGGTTTGCTGAGTGGCTTTAATGGTTGCGTTGACGACGATCATGTTCTCCCCTTGCGCCATAATTGATCAGGCCTCGTGCGCGAATTGCTCTACAGCGTACGCGACTTTGCCTTCAATAGACATCCGTTTGATCTGCGCCTCTTCGACAAGTCGCAGCCTGGGTAACAAGCCGGCGTTGTTGGCGATCTGTATCGAAAGACCTGGCCGTGCATTCAGCTCGAGGATCAGCGGCCCACGGGTTTCGTCGATGACGATGTCACAGCCCAGATACCCTAGTTCCGTCACCTCATGACAGCGTGCCGCCAGGTGCAGCAACGCTTGCCAGTCTGGAATCTCTATTTGTGAAAGATCAACGCCGGTATCTGGATGATGGGTCACCAGCGCATTGTTCATGACTGCGCGTATGGCTTTGCCAGTGGCGATATCCAGGCCCACGCCAATGGCACCCTGGTGCAGGTTTGCCTTGCCGTCTGAATCTCTCGTTGCCAGCCGCAGCATTCCCATGATGGGGAAGCCCTGGAAAACAATGAGGCGGATGTCCGGCACTCCTTCGTGACTGAACTGATGGAAATAGGGGCCGACCCGTACCAGCGACTCCAGAAACGCCACATCCGTACGCCCGCCCAGCGAATGCAGCCCGCTCAGGGTATTCGACAGATGGCGCTGCACCGACTCTAGCGAGATCGGTTCGCCACTGGCCTTGCGGTATTCTTGTTCCGCTTGTTCGACGACCACTAAAATCCCTTTGCCGCCGCTGCCCTGGGCGGGTTTGGCGACAAACTCATTTAGCTCTTCCAGGGTTTCTTGCACCAGCGCGATTTCACGCTGGGTGCGCACCACACCAATGAGGTGGGGCACCGCCAGGCCTGCTTCTGTGGCTACCATCTTTGTGGTCAGTTTGTTATCCACCAGGGGGTAGTTGCGTCGGGCGTTGTATCGGTTGATGTATGAAACGTTGCGGCGGTTCATCCCCAGTACGCCGTTGCCGCGCAGACTCAATGGGTTGATAAGCCGCCTCATTCACCGAACGCCCTGAAACGCCGCAATTCCAGCAGGCGATAGCCAGTGTAACGGCCGAGTAACAACATGAAGGCCAGCAGCACAAGGTGCAGCTCGGGAAAGTTGAACGCCAGATGTTCAATGATGGACATGTCCATCAGCAGGAACGCAAGCACCGCCACAAACAGACTGCCGCCGCCCTGTATCAGAACCTCTTTGGGGCCTTCTTCCTCCCAGGTGATCGACATACGCTCGATGGTCCACGCCAGAATGATCATGGGGAAGAAGGTGATGCTCAGCCCCTGGATCAGGCCCAGCCGAAAGCTGACGATGCTGAACAGTGAAATGATCATAATGACCAGCACCACCAATGTGGCGATTCGTGACACCAGCAACAGGTTCAACGCCGACAGATATGAGCGTATGAACAGCCCGATCGCCACAACAATGATGAAACTGGTCAGCCCCGGCAGCAGTTCCGTCTGCAGGAAAGCCAGCGCGATGAGTATCGGCATGAATGTGCCGGAGGTGCGGATGCCGACCAGCACCCGCAGCAGCACCACGACAAGTGCCCCTACCGGCAGCAGCATGATCAGTTTGAACATGCCCTGTTCGGCAATGGGCAGGTTGTACAGCGACAGCGCCAGATCATTGGCCTGCTCCTGAGCCACCAGCAGCGAAGAGCGGGTCTGGCTGATGATGGAAAACCCCACCCGGCTGTTGGTGCCGCCGAGTACCTCGAGTACACCGCGGCCGCCCACCTGCCACAGCAGCAGATTCTGTTTATCGTTAACTTCGCCGGCATGGGGGTCGTACAGGCGCCAGCGACTGCCGTCCCACACCTGTACGTAATCGACTAATGACTGGCGCCGGCGGCCATCTTCCAATACCAGAACCTGGGCCGTGCGCGCTGCTATGCGGGCGGAGCGTAACACCCGGGTCAGCAGTTGCGGTGCCGAGTAGGTGGTGCTCAGCAGATTGATGTTCTGATCTGGCGGCGAGCGCTGCAGTGCCTGAATCAGCTGTGTAGTAACCGTGTGTGCGTCTGCGGTAATCGGCAGCACTGTTGCCAGCAAGTGGCGCACCGCGGTCTGATAGGGCTCGTCCCAGATTACTTCTGCTACTTCAAACGGTGGCGCCAGCTGCCAGTTGTCGGCGTCGCTGACTGCGAGATCCAACTTGTAGAAAAGCACCTGCCTGCCCGCTGGATTGCGCTGCGTCCAATGTGCGCGGCGCTGTGCGTTATCTGCCTCAATCGAGAATCCCCAGCCAGTGGAGGCTGCTGATTCGTTGACTACGGCAAACCCCTGTTGTTCCGGTGGCAGTGTCAGATGAACCTGTGAGGCGTCACCGTTGGCAACAAACTCGATGCGTGCTTCGACCTGCCAGATGCGCGTCTCCGTGCCCGGCAGCCAGGGAATGTTGTAGATATCATGGCGCAAAGCCGCCGCGCCAATGCCTGCAACAGCCAGTAGCGTAACGAGAAAAAGAAATGGCGCGCTTCTGTTCATGCTATTGGGTCGTTTGCCTGTCGCTGCCGCGCGGTGGGCGTTGTCAGTTGGAATCGTTGCGGGTCTGCTGCACGAACTGTCTGGCGACGTCTACCAGGGCAATGTCGGTGAGGAAGTTGCGACCCAGAATCAAATCGTGCTGTAGATGGCTGCGGTCGGCCAGGCTGAATTCGAAGGTGTCCTGCACGCTTCCCAGGTGTATTCGCAGCTCCACTACTGGTCGACGTGACCCCTGTTTGTCAGCTTGCTGGTAGACGCGGACGTGTTTGGTTACGGGTCGCTCCACGGTGGTTGGAACGTCGTTGGTGGTGACTTCGAAACGCACCCAGTCTTCGCCATCCCGCTCAAATTCAGTGATGTTGCCGGCGTGCAGGGAGCTGGAGCTTGCACCGGTATCCATGCGCGCAATCATCTGCAGGCCTGGCGGCGCCAACCAAACTTTTTCGATCTCGCCGAGCAGCATTTTGTCGGCATCGCTGACCACGACCCTCTGTGGGGTATCGTTGCACTGCTGCCGGGCTTGCACTTCCCGGCATTGCCGGTCGAGCTTGCCGGCCAGCGCCTCTACCTGTTCACCTACTGTCGCTACCTGGGCGCCCAGGCTCTGCTGCGCGATCTCAATGCCCCGTTGGCTAGCCGCATTGGCACTGCCCGTTTCGATGCCCCTATGAATAGCGGCAAGCTCCGCGCGCAGGTCTTCCCGCAGCGCATCGATGGGTGCGTTTTGATCGGTTGCGGCACAGCCGCATAGAAGTAGCACAATTGCCAGGTTATGCGCGCGCATGGTGAAAAAAGTGGCTGTTGAAGAGGCATAGTCTAGCAGTCTCACTGCACACTTGATGCTGTATGTATATACAGGTATAAATACCAACCCGATAGCGCAGGCGCACGACTAATGAACGACCAGACCGAACCTAAAGGTCAGAAGGTAAAGGACCGGGCAGGATCTGCGCAGGCTGGCGATGAGGTCAATGACGGGTTGCGTGTACTCAAAGGCCGGGGGGCGGTAAGCAATGCGCCAAGCCGGTTTCTGCATAGGGTCAATCAACCGGTGGATGATGGCTGGGAGCAGCAGTTGCAGCCGTCCCGGGTAGGCAATCAGGCATTGCCTGACCGCACTGTTCAGCTCATTACCCGCAATACCTCGCCGGATATCCCATTCAGTCAGTCGATCAACCCGTACAAGGGCTGTGAGCACGGCTGCATATACTGCTTTGCCCGGCCTACTCACGCGTTTCTTGATCTCTCGCCGGGTCTTGACTTCGAAACCCGTCTGTTTTTTAAAACCAATGTGGCCGAGCGCCTGGGGCAGGAGCTCGCCAGACCTCGCTATCGGTGCAGTACCCTTGCCATGGGCACCAATACCGATCCCTATCAGCCCCTGGAAAAAGAAAAGTGCGTCATGCGCGAGGTTCTGCAGACCCTGCTTGAGGTCCGTCATCCTGTCAGCATAGTTACCAAAAGCGCGCTCATTCTGCGTGACCTGGATCTACTGCGGGATCTGGCCCAGCAACAGCTCGTTCATGTCTCTGTCAGCGTGACGACCTTGAGCAATGAGTTGAAGACGCGCCTTGAGCCCCGTACCGCGGGCCCGGCAGCGCGGCTGCGCGCGATCAGCACACTGCGCGAAGCGGGCATTCCCACAGGGGCAATGCTGGCGCCGATCATACCTTTCATAAATGATCAGGAGGTCGAACGCCTCGTCAGTGCCTGTGCAGATGCCGGCGCCCAGATGATGGCCTATATTCTCATTCGCCTGCCGTTGGAAGTTGCCGATCTGTTCGAAGAGTGGTTGCAGACGCACTACCCATTGAAAGTTGAACGCGTCATGGCGGCCATACGCGATACTCGCGGCGGTCGGGTCTATCGGTCGGAATGGGGCACACGCATGGTGGGGCAGGGCCAGATAGCGCAGCTCATTGGCGCGCGCTTCAAAGCCGCCGTCGCGAAAGCCGGTCTGAGCGATGCCGATCTCCCGGCGCTGCGCACGGACCTGTTTCAACCGCCGCGCGATCCCGCTGATCGGCAGCAGGATCTGTTCTGAGGGCAATTGCTCCAGGGCGGATGGCTGGCCCGACATGCACAAAAACCTGATACCCTTTCGCCACAAGCATAATGTGACAGGGGAGAGCGCATGGATCTGACGGCATGGTCCTGGGTGTTCATGATGGGGTATATCGTCATGATGGTGGCGTTTGGCGTCATTGGTCAGCGTAAGGTCGCCAGCGCTGATGACTTCGCCACCGCCCGCAATGCGTACGGGCCCCTGTTCCTGGCGTTTGCGTTCGCCGCGACAACCGCCAGCGGCGCAACCTTCGTCGGCTTCCCCGGCATCGGCTACAACGCCGGCTTGTCAGCGATGTGGTCGGTGTTCCTTTATCCCATTGGCGTGTATCTGGGCGTGCTCATCTGCTTGCGCCTGGTCAGCAACAGCGGTCATGAATTCGGCAGCCGCTCAATACCGGAATATCTCGGCGCGCGCTATCAGTCCGATCTGATCCGTATTCTGGTTTCGCTATTTTCGCTGTCTTTGTTTTTCTATCTGGCCGGGCAGCTGGTGTCCGGCATTGTCATGTTCGAGATCATGCTGGGGCTGTCGCCGGCGCTGGCGCTCGGCGTAACTGCCACGGTACTGATGATATATGTAGTGCTCGGCGGTGCCCATGCCGACATCCTCACTGACGGCGTGCAGGGGTTCATCATGGTCGCGGTGGGTTTGCTGGTCATGGTGCTGTTTCTGATGGGATTCGGTATCGACGGCGGGCTTTCCGGCATGCTCGATCAGCTGCGCGCCAAGGACGAAGACCTGGTCATGGCGATCAACAAAGACGATGTGCTGTATCACTCGTGGTGGTCGGTGCTGGCGGTGCTGCTGGCGCACATTCCACTGGGCATGCTGCCGCACATCGGCAACAAGCTATGGGCGCTGAAGGAGCCGCGTCAGCGTCGTTCGTTTATTCGTCTGGCCTTCGCCTTCGGTCTGATCCTCGGCATGCTGGGGCTGGGCGGCATAATGGCCCGGGTGATCCTGGGTGACGGTATCAACGGTAATCAAGCACTGGCGCTGCTGTTCATCGAGCTGTTCCCGAGCTGGCTGGCTGCGCTGCTGGGTGTGGGCATTCTTGCCGCGGTGATGTCCACTGCCGACGGCCTGGTGGTGTCTTCTTCCCAGATCATCGCCAACGATCTTTACCGCCTGAGCTTCGTACCGCGATTCCGCAAGAACCTGAGCGACGAGGAAGTGGAGCGGCGCGTGCTGAACATGAGCCGTATCGCCACTGTGGTCATTATGTTGTTGTGCACGGCGCTGGCCTGGTCAATGCTCGATATGAATGTCACCATCATCGTGTGGATCGGCACCGGCTGCATGATGGCGGCATTTGCCGGGCCGCTCATTCTGGGCGCGGTATGGCGCGGTGTAACCCGGGCGGGCGCTTTTGCGGGGCTCCTCAGCGGCGGGCTGGTGTTCATCATCACGTTCAATGCGGTAATCAACCCGGAGTGGTTTGCGCCGGGGGTGCTTCGTGATGCGGCGATGTGGCTCGAGATCGAAGCGCGCAACCCCTGGTCCTGCGCGGCCATGGGCGAGGTCGTTTCTGTGGTGCTGACGGTGGCGGTGTCAAAGCTTACCCAGCCGCTTTCCGATTCGCATCTGCAGCGTATGTTCGGCTCAGCGGCGTGAAGCAGACCTTAAGGGCGGCGCGGTCTTCGGCGCCGCTAGGTCTTCTGCGGCTGCACCAGTAATCCCCCGCCAAGCACACTCCATACGACAATGGTCATCCATTCATCCGGCCATTGCAGGGCGCTGTCGCTCCATGGCAGAAACGCAGACAGCAGACCCAGTGACATGGCCACCGCCCCGTAGCCTACCAGGTTCGGGTGACTGACCATGAAGGGTCGCGGCATTTCCGGTTCGTTTCTGCGCAACGCCAGAAAGGAAATGGCCACGAACAGAAACGCGATCGTGACTGCGAAACTGCTGGTGTTGATCAGCCACACCAGAATCGTGCGGCCGAACAACGGGGCGATGATCGACGCCAGACCGATGGTGCAGATCGCTACATAGGGTGTGCGGTATTTTGGATGCAGTCGACAAAATGATTCGGGCAGAAAACCGGATTCGCCCAGGGCAAACATGACCCGCGATGCGCCGACCACGAACGCATTCCAGCTGGTAAGAATGCCGCCGATACCGCCCAGTACCAGCAGCGTGCCCGCCCACTCGCTCTGCCACAGCGAGGTTGCGGCATCGGCCGTGGCCATCTGCACATTGCCCAGCTCCGCAGCCGGGATGGCAAACCCCACGGCGGCAGTAATGAGAATGTACCACGCCACCGCACAGAATACGGATATCACCAGCAGATGCCCGATACGGTTCGGTGGTAAGGCGATCTCTTCAGCAGATTGAGGAATCACGTCGAATCCCACCAGCATGGCGGGGACCATGATCAGCACCGCCAGAGCGCCGGTGGCGGGCGTGGCGAGCCAGGGTTCGGCGTTCGCCGCGTCGCCGTTGAAGGCGGCGCCGCTGATCAGTATTGCACCGGCCAGCAGAATCAGACCCGTAACTACCGACTGCATGAACGCAGCGGTGCGGATGCCGATGAAATTTGCCCAGGTGACGATGGTCGCGCCGAGTGCGCCAACCAGGGCGAAGCCGATATCCACCTCGGCGCCCAGTACCTCCCACAGCGTACCCATTCTGATCTGTGGCAGCAGATATTCCACTGCAGTTGGCAGCGCCACCGACTCGAACATGCACACGTTCAGGTAAGAGAACAGCAGTGCCCACGTGCAGACAAAACTCCAGTTCCTGCCCAGCGCCCGGTGGGTATAGATGTGCTCGCCCCCGGCCCGGGGCATGGCGGCGGCCAGCTCGCTGTAGGTCAGACCGATCAGGCATATGGCCAGACCACCGACGCTGAATGCGAGCAAGGTACCCAGCGTGCCTGCCTCGGTCAGCCACACGCCGGTCATCAGTACCCAGCTCCAGCCGATCATGGCGCCGAACGACATAGTCAGCACTTCCGGGGTGCGCAGCACCCGGGCGAAACGATCGGTCGGTGTGGTCATTGGTATCCCCCGTATATCAGTTAGAATTGCCACGGCAGTTCGCATTGAGGAACGACATTGCTCGGCAACATTACCTTCCAGCACCGCTATAAGCCCTTCGAAATTCGCTTGACCGACGATGGTGGTCTTGAACTATACCTGGACGATTGCCTGCGTAAACGCCGGGAAGCGGGTGAACGCGAGCCCCAGTATGTGTGGACCAACGTGGAACTGGAATGGGAAGAGCACCACTATGTCGAGGCGCGGTACTGGGCGTCCCAGGACCGGCTGGTGGTAACTGTCAATGGGGCAGCACTGCTTGATGCGGGTCTGCAAGAAGTAACCAGTCATGGTTGATCCTGAAAATATCGCCCACCACGATGAGGCCGCTTTTCTTCGCGACGGGTATCTTGTGCGTCGCGGCGTGCTCGCCCAGGAACAGATAGACGAACTCAAAGACGTTATCCAGGCAGCCCTTGACCCATTGGTGGGACCAGCGGAATTCGAGGCGGATGTAGGGTATCCAGGCTCTCCGCCCAGCCGCAGCGCGCCGGGTGGTGAAACACCACGGCGGCTGCTGCATGCCTATGCACGTTCCCCGTTGCTGCAGGCGCTGGCCAGGCATCCGCTGGTGCGCGAGCAGCTTACCCGATTGATGGGGTGTGAACCGTTGCTTTCCCAGTGCCATCACAACTGCGTCATGACCAAACACCCGGGCTTCAGCAGCGCGACCCTATGGCACCAGGACATCCGCTACTGGCGGTTCGACCGACCGGAGCTCATTTCCGTATGGTTTGCGCTGGGCGAGGAGTATCACCACAACGGCGCACTGCAGGTCATCCCCGCCACCCATCGCCGGGAGTTCGAGCCGGGACGGCTCGACCGAGACCTGTTCCTGCGCCCCGAGCTCGAGGAAAACCGCTTGCTCGTCGAGCAGGCTGTGCCGGTGGAACTCAATGCCGGTGATGTGATGTTTTTTCACTGCCGGTTGTTTCATGCGGCGGGCAAAAACACTACCGACTCCGTGAAACTGTCGCCGGTATTCACCTATCATGCCCCTGACAATCACTCGATTCCGGATACCCGTTCGGCGGCGTTTCCGAGTATTCGCGTGAGCGATTAGCAGAAGATTATGCAGGAAGATCAGCCTGGTACCCCTGGTTGTGCCGATGGGCAGGAAGAACAGCTCGATGATTTCCGTGCGGCGATGCGGGATGTTGCACCTCTCGATAAGGGCCGGCAGGTTGCCCGCGATAGACCGGCGGAAGCCACCCGGGCTCATCTGCAGCGCCGCGATGCGGCAATGGGTGTGGGCAAGGATCTGCTCGACCCGAATTTTCTTACGCTTGGCGAAGTACGCCCGGTTGAACCCCTGCAGTTTCTCGAATGGAAGAAAGATGGTGTGCAGAACGCGGTCTTTGACAAGCTGCGCCGCGGCGGCTATGCCATCGAAGGCAGCCTGGATCTGCACCGCAAGACCGTCAAAGAAGCCCGTGAATTGGTTTATCGCTTTGTTAAGCAGGCCGGCGCCCGGGACTGGCGCAGCCTGCTGATTTCTCCGGGCAAGGGGGAACTCAGCTCCACCCCCGGGCGCCTCAAAAGCTACGTGGCCCACTGGCTGGAAGAACACCCTGAGGTGATCGCCTTCTGCTCAGCCCAGTCCCGGTATGGTGGGGTGGGGTCAGTGTACGTGCTTGTGCGTAAATCCAGTGCCAGCCGCGAACTCAATCGTGAGCAGCACGGCTTGAAGAGTGACGATCGATAAATCTTGTCAGTCGCACCGGTAAGCTGCGAACTGCTGACTGCCGTTTTCCGGCTGGCCGACCGGGACGATGGCATTTGCCCCCAGACCGGCAGCCTCGTTGCGCGCCAGCACGATGAGCTCTTCCTGCACCTGATCTCTGGAACGGTTGACCACCACCTTGTCGCGGGTGTTGGCGGTGACAGTGCCCATGTCGGTGCAGTTCATGGCATCTGCCGCACCGAGCTGCGCCACGTTGGCTCCGCCGTCGGACAACTGCACGAAGCTGCATCCGCCCAGCACAATCAATGCCGCTAACGGAGCGAGTAGGTTTCTGAGGGTTGCGGGTGTCATTATTTTCTCCAGTTCACCGAGTTTCCTGTCATATCCGGCCTTTATCGAGCTCCAGTATGCCTCTGCCAATGTTCAGACGCAGCACGTCACTGGCGCCTTCGGCCAGCCGCCACGCACGGACCTGACGATACAGTCGTTCCAGTGGATGGCCTTCCACCAGTGCGCCTCCGCCCACCAGCTGAATCGCGATGTCGACGATTTCGCCGATGGTTTCGGTAGTGAAGAGCTTGGTGGCCATGGCTTCGTTGACGATGTTCTCACCCTGTTCCGCCAGGCGCGCCGTGCGGTACAACATGCTGCGCGCGGCGTAGGCCTGTACCCGCAGGTCGGCGTAACGCCAGCGCACCACATCTTTATCGCCTCGGGGTGCGCCGCTGCGGTCCGTGGTCTGCAGATGGTCGTTCAACAACTGCATGACCCACAGCATGTAGCCGGTGGCCTGAGAGGCGATGGCAAGCCGGGTGTCACCGATCTGACCCATAGCCTTGGGCAGCCCCTGTCCGGGTTCGCCGATGACCTGTGTTGCCGGGACGCTGACATCGGTAAAGCGGAATGCGGCATGATGAGAACCGTCCAGTGAGGAAAAACGCCGGATCATTTCCACTCCGGGCAGGTCTGCATCGATCACCACCATAGAGGGTCCGCGCCCGTCGATGCGCACCAGGGTGTTGATGAAATCTGCTTCGGCGCCACCGGTGACATAGGACTTTTCGCCGTTGACCACTATGTTGTCACCCTGCAGAACACCGCTGGTCGGTGCTGCATCATCCGGCTCGGTGAAGCCGAAGCTGCCGCGCTTCTCACCCGCAAGAACCGGTTGTAGATAGGCACTCTTCAGCGGCTCGCCGACGTTACCCAGCACGCCGGGGCTGGGCCCGAACACCGCATCGAGATGCCGTGGATTACTTGCCGCCAGCGTTTCCCGGGCTACACACAAAGCCAGCTGACTGGCGGCGCTGCCGCCAAACTCTGCAGGCTGGGTCATGGCGAACAGCCCGGCTGCCTTGGCGGCTTCCCGGATCTGTGCCCGGGCGAGAGCAGGCTCCAGTTCGGCGCTGGGAGCCAGTACCTGGCGGGCAAACTCTTCGCAGATTGTCATGAGCTCCCGCATTTGTGGGCTGAGTGATTCGGGCATATGGAATTCCTAAAGTGCGCGTCTAGACGTTGGGTGCAATGGTCAGTACCACGATCACCAGCATGGCGAACACCATGGCGCCGAACGCATAGAGTAACAGTGACTCGCGCTGGGCGTATTTCTTCAGTAGCGCTTCCACCTCTTCTGTTGAGCGGGCCGATGCGCTGGTGGTGATACGGTAGCGGGTGATGCCGTCGCGGCGGGGCAGCTTGACGAACAGTTCCGGCGTGGCGTTCAGACGGCGGGCCACTTCGGCGAAACCGATTCCGGTCTGCCTGGCGATCTGGGTCGGGTGCAGCGCCGCGTTGCCGGCATCGATGAAGCAGTAATAGATGTCGAGCAGGCGACCCACTTTGCCGCGGAATCGGAAGTTGAAAGGAATGATGCCGAACATGGGGCGTAAGTTACGTGCTCCGTATGCCGGTGACAACAGCCCGCACTGGTGCCGGGTGGCCTTCTATGGTTCTGTTCGAGTCCCGAGGGTCCAGCGCCTGCTCGAGAGATTCGAATCGCATCCAGTCGGTGCTGCGTTGTTCCTCTATACGGGTTGCGGAGATGTCGATGATGCTGACGTCGGTAAATCCTGCCTGCTCCATCCACAAGCCCATCTGCGCCGGGGTCGGAACGCACCAGACATTGCGCATGTGCGCGTAGCGGTTTTCGGGAACCAGGTTTTCATCTGCTTGCACCACGAGCGACTCCAGTACCGCGCGTCCGCCGGGAACCGTAAGTGAGGCGATCTGCTGCACGTGCTGCAGTGGTTCCCGGCGATGGTAGATCACACCCATGCTGAACACGGTGTCGAAGCGTGCGGTGACGGGAATTTCCTCGATCTTGAGTGGCAGCACCCAGTTCCTCGGGTCATGGGCATAGTGGGCGAGCGCCAGGTGCTGCATGCAGAACAGCAGGGTCGGATCGATGCCGATGACCTCGTCGGCACCAGCCTGGAGCATGCGCCAGCCGAAATAGCCGTTGCCGCAGCCGATGTCGAGCATCCGGCCGGAAAGCGGTCCGAGCGCTTCGCGCAGGCGTGCCCACTTCCAGTCAGAGCGCCACTCAGTGTCTATAAACAGCGGCCCGATCTGAAACGGTCCCTTGCGCCAGGGGTGCAGCGCGCCCAGGCAGGCCTCCAGGCGCGTCACGTCTACATTGCCTGAAATGGTGACCGTATCGCCATATTCGCAGCGGGCGTTAGACATCGGCGGCAGCTCTGCAAGCGCTCGGGCCCAGCGGGGATAATCGCCGTGGTGGTGTGCCGAGTAGCGGGCCTGAGCTGTTGCCAGCGGCCACTCGGGCAGATTCGCTGGTAGTTCAGCGAGCATTGTCAGCGAATGCGAGGAACGAGGCCCAGTTCAGACACCGATACCACTGCAGCACTCGCCCGAACCCGGCCTCAGCGAGGCGCTCGGCATGCATGGTTTCCGTATCGATCTTCATGACATTTTCTAAAGCGGTGCGTTTGCCGCTCACTTCCATGTCTGTATAACCGTTTGCCCGCTTCCAGGCCATATGGGTGTCGTCGTAGAACTGGTGCAGCCAGGCGTCTTCGTGGCGTACTTTTTCCGTCAGGATCAGTAAGCCATCGTCGCGCATCTGGCTGTGGATCTTGCCGATCACCTGCACCCGATGCTCAGGCTCTATGAATTGGAGCACCAGGTTGAGTATGACCACCTTGGCATCGTTTAACGGGGTGTCGCGCAGGTCCTGGTGTATGAACTGCGCTCTGGGGTCTGTGATGTTTTTCTTTGCGCCTTTGATCATCGGCAGTGACGAATCGACCCCGACGATGCGGATGTCCTGCGCCTCGCTCTGGCTCAATATTGCCAGCGTGGTGGCGCCCAGTGAACAGCCCAGATCGTAGGCCGTGCCGGTCTCTCCCAGATGTCGCGCCGCGATCAAACCGGTTACCGGGATGATCGTCTCGTAGCCTGTTACCGAGCGACGGATCATGTCGGGGAAGACCTTCGCTACCTCCTCGGTAAAGGCGAAATCAACGATCTGATCGGTGCTGCTGCGGTAGATGTGGTCCCGTTGGTTCATGTCCTGTCTTTGCTCCTCGATACGGCGTTGCTACTCGCATTTACGCAATGGTCATAATTCGGCTGGGCGCGCATGCTAACATCTGTGGTTTGTGCCAGTTTCAAGTATCCTGCCCCGAACATGGACCCCCAGTCATTACATAATCCGGATCTCTACATCAACCGGGAGTTGTCTCAGCTGGAGTTCATGCGGCGGGTGGTTGCCCAGGCCGAAGACGAAAGTGTACCGTTGCTGGAGCGCCTGCGCTTTGTCTGTATTGCCAGTTCCGTGCTGGATGAGTTTTTCGAGGTCCGCGTGGCCGGGCTCAAACAGCAGCAGGCCTACGGCAGCACCCAGCGGGGCCCTGACAATCTATCTGCGACGGATCAGCTGCACCGCATTTGCAACCAGGCGCAGACCCTGGTCGGCGCGCAGTATGCGGTGCTCAACAACGTGTTGCTGCCGAAGCTCGACAAGCAGGGTATCCGCATCCTGCGTGATGAAGACTGGAACTCCAAGCAGCGCACCTGGCTGAAACGCTATTTCAACCGCGAACTGGCGCCGATCATCAGCCCGGTGGGGCTAGACCCGTCGCATCCGTTCCCTGAACCCCTCAACAAAAGTCTTGCCTTCATCGTCACCCTGGAGGGCAAAGACGCGTTTGGCCGCAGCAGTGGTAAAGCCATCGTCCAGGCGCCGCGTTCACTGCCCAGGGTGGTGCGCATTGAAGACGAATATTCCACCGGCGGTCATGAGTTCGTGCTGCTATCGTCCATTGTGTCGGCGCATGTTTCCGCACTGTTCCCGGGTATGCGGGCGACAGGTTGCTATCAATTCCGTGTGACCCGCAACAGCGACCTGTTCGTCGATGAAGAAGAGATTGATGACCTGCTGCGTGCGTTGGAAGGAGAGTTATCGTCCCGACGTTTCGGTGATGCGGTGCGGCTGGAAGTAGGCGATGACACGCCGGAGGAACTGGTGCGCTTCCTGGCCGCACAGTTCGGCCTGAAGAATGACTCCATCTATTACTGCAACGGCGCGGTAAACCTTATGCGGCTGGCGGCGATTCCCGATCTGGTAGAGCGCCCGGATCTGAAGTATCCCGGTTTCACGCCTTCGCTACCCGGCCGGTTGCGGAATGTCGATAACATGTTCGACGCCATTCGCAGTGGCGATCTGCTGCTGCACCATCCGTTCGAGTCCTTTGTGCCGTTCGTTGATTTTCTACGCCAGGCCGCGCGGGATCCCAAAGTGCTTTCCATTCGTCAGACGCTGTACCGGACCGGTACCGATTCAGCCGTGGTCGAAGCGCTGATCGAGGCGGCCACTCGGGGCAAGGAAGTACTGGTGGTCATTGAATTGCGTGCACGCTTTGACGAAGAAGCCAATATTGAGCTTGCCACTAAACTGCAGCGGGTTGGTGCCCAGGTGGTCTATGGGGTCGTCGGTCACAAGACCCATGCCAAGATGTGCATGGTGATCCGCCGCGAGCGCCGCTCGTTGCGCCGTTACGTCCATCTGGGTACCGGCAATTACCACACCCGCACAGCAAGACTTTACACCGACTACGGTTTTTTTACCTGCCAAGCGAGTATTACCGAAGACGTGCAGAAGGTCTTTCAGGAACTCACTGCGATGAGCAAGGAAGGTAAGCTCAAGAAGCTGCTGCAGGCCCCGTTCACCCTGCATTCCACCATGATCGAATATATCGACGCGGAAGCCGCCAATGCCCGCAAGGGCAAGCCCGCGGGCATCTATGCCAAGATGAATTCGCTGGTCGAACCGCAGATCATCAAGGCGTTGTATCGGGCTTCCAGGGCAGGCGTGCGGGTGGAACTGGTGGTGAGAGGTATCTGCGCGCTGCGCCCAAGGGTCAAGGGTGTTTCAGAAAATATTCGCGTGCGCTCAATTGTCGGGCGTTTTCTCGAACACACCCGGGTTTTTTGCTTCGAAAATGCCGGTGACCGCCGCGTGTATCTTTCCAGTGCGGACTGGATGGGGCGAAACTTCTTTTCCCGGGTTGAAACCTGTTTTCCGGTGGAAGATAAGAAGCTCAAACAGCGTGTGTTCGATGAGACCATAGATGCCTACCTGGCCGACAATGCCCAGGCGTGGGAACTGAATGCCGACGGCAGCTACACGCTGAAGCGGAACAAACGTAATCGCAAAGCTGCGCAGGAAGTGCTGCTCAACAGGCTGGCAGAATGAGCTCAGGTGCAGGCGCCGCTTCAGCCCGGGTGCCACTTCAGTGGCTGACAACTTCCAGCGTAATCCCCACCGCCGCGAGATAGGCAGTCTCCTGCTTGAGGTCTTCCACCGTCAATGGCCGGATTTTCAACCATTCGGAGGGCAGCGACAGGCTTAACTGATCCCCCTCCGCTGTGGCCTGGATGTGCGGCAGGGCATCATGACTGCGATTGCGGTGCAATACGGTCGCCAGTCTGAGAATGGTTGTCAGGTGTCGAGCTTTCAGGGGGAAGTCCGCGAACAGCTCGTCGGTCAGCTTGCGGCGGTGTGTGCGCACCAGTAACGCGAGCTGGCGTTGCTCCGTCCGCGAGAAGCCGGGCATGTCCATGTTTTCCAGCAGGTAACCGCCGTGCTTCTGGAAGCCTGAGTGGGATATGTCCATGCCGATTTCGTGCAGATTTGCCGCCCAGCCGATCAGCAGCTTATGGCCGGGTTCCGTCAGTTGCCACGGCACTGCCACCTGAGAAAGGAGTGCTATGGCAGTTTCGCGCACCTGGCGGGCCTGTGGTGTGTCGATGCGGTAGTGCTGCATGATGCTCGTCACGGTGTGGTCGCGCGCATCGTCTTGGTGCTGACGCCCGAGCAGGTCGTAGATCACTCCTTCACGCAGAGCCGCCTGGGCCGCCGCCATCTGGTCGATCTTCAGCGCCTGGAAGATCGCCGTGAGAATCGCGACGCCCCCTGGGAAAACCGCGCGCCGTTCGTCTGACAGGCTGGGCAACGCTAGTTTGGTGATGTCTTTGCAGTCGACCATGCGGGCGCGGATATCGGCCAGGGCGTCGCTGGTTATGGCGTGACCATGGCCGAGCTGATTGGATACGGCGCTAACCGCGTTGATGGTGCCCGACGCGCCCACGGCGCTGTCCCAGCCCTGATCGATGTAATCCCTGGCGATGGGTTCCAGCTCCACCTGCGCGTCGTTGATGGCGTGTTCCATGCAGGCATTGTCGACCTTGCCCGCGGCGAAATATCGTTGTGACATCGACACGCAACCCATGTGCAGGCTTTCCAACGTTTCCGGTGTTGCCTTGCGCCCCAGGATCATTTCCGTGCTGCCGCCGCCGATGTCCACCACCAGACGTCGGGTGTCCTGACCGCCAAGGTCGTGACATACGCCGAGATAAATCAGGCGGGCTTCTTCGTGCCCGGAGATGATTTCGATTTTGTTGCCGACGATCTTTTCCGCCTGCCCCAGGAAGTCGCTGGTGGCATTCGCCGCGCGCAGTGTATTGGTGCCAACGATGCGAACGTTCTGTGGGTCCAGCGGACGCAGCCGCTGGGCGAGCCGCTCTAAGCCTGCCAGCGCACGCTCGGCGACTGTCGGGTCGAGGGAATTGTCGTCGCGCAGGCCTTCGGCAAGACGCACCATTTCTTTGTGTTTGTCGATGAACTGGATACGCCCGTGGGATTCCTGGGCGACCAGCAGGTGGAAGCTGTTTGAGCCGAGGTCGAGGGCGCCGAGCTGCTCGCCCCGGCTTTCAATGGAAAGATCCTGTCCCGACGTTTCAGATGCGCTCAAAGTCTGTAACGGCTGCTGGAAAGCCGCAGTTTAGTTCGAGTGTGCTTCTCATGCAGCTTTTTTTGCGTAGATTGATGGGGGCAGGGGGCAATCCAGGGTAGCTGCAACACCCTGCAGCAATGCTGCTTCGGTGGGGTCGAGCTGTCCATCTTGCAGCACGGTACGCACGCAAGCTTTGATCAGCGCTGGTTTGACCAGGGGTTTGAGTTTTCGCAACTGGCTCAGGGTCTGGTTCATGCGTTGATAGTCAAACTGCGTCTGCTGGGAAAACGGTACGTCGATGCCGAGTTCCGCCGCGCCGGCTTGGTAGGCATCGATCTGCGCCTGCACGCTGCTCTGACTGTGACTCGCCAGAATGGATAACAGCTTGCCCGCCTCGTCCGACAGGCGGCGGATGTTGCCGATGCGCCCATGCACGTTCTGCGGCCCTTCGAAGTGCGGGTAGAGTTCTTTTGCCAGTAGACGATGCAGCACCCATTCGAAGACGTCGACATGTCCATCTGCGGTGATGAGCTGCGCGGTGTTGCTGGTGAAGCGCTTGTACTGATTACTGCTGAGTTCCTTCAGTGCGGGTATCGCCATTTCCAGCAGTGTCAGTTTGTGCGCGGCGTCGGTGTTTTTGAGCAGAGGTTCTAAACGGCGTACGTGCAAGGGCACGCCGTGCTCGGCGTTGGCGTCGATGTAGGTGTACTGAGCACTGATCACGCGATCATCCAGCAACATGGCGTAGATCATGGCCCGAGCTTCAAACGGATCGTGCGCGGCGCTGGTCAGCGCTTCGTCGTTGTCAGCAATGAGCACGCGGGCCTGCTCCAGGCTTGTCTGATCGGGTGTGCCCACCATGGCGATGATCTGTTCGGGGTCGGTGATCGCGTGAGCCGCGCCGCTGGCGAATCCTGCAGTACCGGATATGCCCCCGGTGGCGTTGGCCGTTCTTGCCGTGGCCCCATGAGTACCGGTGCTGGCTACCGCCGGAAACGCACCGTTCCAGGCCGGCTCGATGGCGCTTATGCGCGCCTCCAGCGGCGGGTGTGTCGCCATCAGGCTGTTTGCGAACTTGGGCGCTGCGGCGCCGAAAAACATATGGCTGGCCTGCTCGGCTTTGGGGCTGGCGATGGTCGAGCCGTAACTGAAGCCGCCAATTTTTTTCAGCGCATCGGCTATGCCGCTTGGGTCCCGGGTGAACTGTACGGCAGATGCGTCTGCGAGAAATTCCCGCTGCCTGCTCACCGCCGCCTTGATCAGATTGCCGAACAACGTGCCGCCGTAGCCGATCACCATGAGCCCGGCGCCCACCGCAAGCAGCGGCATGCCGTTTCTGCGGCTGTAGCCGCCGGCCCGCAGCAGGCCGTAGCCGATCATGCCGATGAACAGAATGCCGTGCAGTATCGCAATGAGACGCAGATTGATGTTGGTGTCGCCGTTGAGTATGTGGCTGAACTCGTGACCCACTACCCCTTGCAGTTCCGCCCGGTCGAGCAGGTCCAAGGTGCCCTGATTAATGCCTATCACCGCATCGTCCGGCGTGAAGCCCGCGGCGAAGGCGTTGATACTGGGTTCGGGAATCAGGTAGACCGGTGGTACCGATAGACCAGACGCGATAGCCATTTCCTCCACCACGTTGAGTAGCTGACGTTGTTCCGGATCGCGGGTGCTCTGGCGGATCAGTTGTCCGCCCAGCGCTTCGGCGATGATCTTGCCACCGCCGGAAAGCGTGGCGAATTTATACAGACTGGCGGTGGCGACGATGCCGATCACCCCCACCGTGACCCAAAGCCAGCTGTCGGCGGGTACCCGGGCGATGGATTCCGCCATGGTGAGTCCCTGCTGAGAGCCGAACCAACCAAAAGCAGCGGCCACCAGCAAGTTGGTCAGCACCACCAGTGTCACAACCGCGGCGCCGAACAGCAGTCCCAGCTGCCAGGTTTTGCGGCGCGCGGTGTCCTGAGCCTGGAAGAAGTTCATGTGAATCTAATGCAGTGCTCGTGATGCCGGGATCAGTTGAAGGAAACTTCAGGCGCCGCCTGGATCTCGGCAGAGTCCTCGAATTCCAGCAGTTGTGCATCGGTGCTATGGCCAAACATTCCGGCAAACACAACTGGGGGGAACGACTGCCGATAGGTGTTGTACTCGGTAATCTGATCATTGTAAGCCTGGCGCGCGAATGCCACCTTGTTTTCGGTGGTGGTGAGTTCCTCGGTCAACTGCATCATGTTCTGGTTGGCCTTCAGATCAGGGTACGCTTCCACGACTACGTTGAGCCGACCCAGGGCACCGCCCAGCATGCCTTCGGCGCTGGCCAATTCACGTATCGCATCCCCGTTGCCCGGGTCGGCGGCCGCTGCCTGCAGGCCCGCCATGGCCTGATTACGAGCGCTGATGACAGCTTCCAGGGTTTCGCGCTCGTGACTCAGGTAGCCCTTGGCGGTTTCCACCAGATTGGGGATTAGATCGTAGCGACGCTTGAGCTGCACCTCGATCTGGGAAAAGCCATTCTCGAAACGGTTTTTCAGCGCCACCAGTTTGTTGTAGATGGACGCGACCCAGAAACCCAGGACGGCAAGAATGACAAGAAAGATTATAAATTCCATGGCGTGCCCGATAGTTGTTGTGCCTGCAGCCTATATTGGGGCAATTACCTGAAAATTCAATGATTTAGATCCCAGCATCGTGTCTTGCCCGGCCACCACAATGGCCCCGCCCGGCAACACAACCAAGACATCTGGCTAGTCGGGCAGTCCCAGCACCCGATTTGCGATGACGTTCAGCTGCACTTC
>CAYMUT010000009.1:63434-158574 GCA_964393625.1 uncultured Pseudomonadales bacterium | reverse complement strand
GGTTGTCCGGTGATATGCACCTGGCAGCCCTGGTCGATCTTGGCGTGCCCGAAGATTGGCTGAGGGAACAACTGGCAAAGCTCCCGGTCACTGCTGAATTCAACCTCTCACTGGAACCCGGCAGCAAGATGGGCATCGCCGGCACCACCGCCCGGGTAACTACCGCAGACAGCCACGACCACCGACACCACAGTACCATCGTGAAAATGATCGAGGAGGCCGGCTATGACGCCGGCACACAGGCCCGGGCGCTGGCCATATTCGCCGCTATCGCTGAAGCAGAGGGAAAGATCCACAATATTCCCCCGGAAAAAGTGCACTTTCACGAAGTCGGTGCGATGGACTCCATTGTCGATATCGTGGCCGCCGCACTCTGCATTGAGTACCTGCAACCACAGATCATTCTTTGTAATCCCATCGAAGTGGGCAGCGGCTTCGTCGACTGCGCCCACGGACGCTTTCCGGTACCGGCCCCTGCTACTCAGGAAATGCTTGCTGGGGCGCCGTGCACCTACGGCGGTGTATCCGGCGAATCCACGACCCCAACCGGCGCCGCGATACTCGCAGCCAGTGTCGATGAGTACCGACCCAGGGGCACGTTCCAGCCCCAGAGAATCGGCTACGGCGTGGGCCATAAAGATTTCGAGATTCCAAACGTAGTGCGCGTCGCACTGGGCACATACGAAGCCTCGTCAGGCCCTCTCGGTGATCAGAATTGTAAAATTGAAGCCAATATCGACGACATGTCTCCGGAAGTCTACGAACCGCTGATGCAGGCGCTGTTCGACGCCGGCGCGGTGGACGTCTACCTGCAACCGATCATCATGAAGAAAGGCCGTCCGGCTCATTGCATTACGGCGCTGTGCGACGCGCAGGTTGCCGACCAGGTCGCCGATACGATTCTGAATCATTCCAGCACCATCGGCTTGCGCGTGATGCCGTTCGAAAAACGGGTTCTGCCCAGAGAGCAGCTTGCTTTCACGACTTCACTGGGCGAGGTCCGCATAAAGCGGGTGGTGCAACCCGACGGCAACAGTCGCTGGAAATCTGAACACGACGACATCGTCGCCGCGGCGAACGCTGCAGACATGGACTACCAGCGCGCCAAACAGCGAATCGACGCTGAAATCGCCGACCAGCTCGGCGATTGACCTGGCTGGCAGGCTCGAGCCGAAATTCAACCTCCACTTGACTCAACTGCCGGTATGCGCAGAATGTGCAACACTCGACACACCCGAGGCGGTATACCGCGTTGATGGATCAGTTCGCTAACAGACCAGGCTTCAAACTATGGCTCGCGCCATTGTTTGCCTGCGCCTTGCTGTTTTCGCAGATCGCAGCGGACCAGCACCTGCACCCTGCAGGAGAGGCCGCAGAAAGCTGTGTCGTCTGCGTTCATTCCGATGCGCCCTGCGCAACCGAAGCTGCAACCCAATGCAACGCTTCACCGACGTATACTTCGCCGGTCAACCCGGTTGAGCCGGACCGCGCGACGACCTCCTCCACTATCCTGCCCCCCAGCCGGGCACCACCCCAAGCCTGACAGCCTAAGCAACACAATATTTCGCAATACGAAAACCTGGTGCCAGGCTGCGCTGCAGTCGGCGCCTCTGTCAGGAATAAAGATGTTTAAGTCAAAGATCAGCGCAATCGCCATTGGCGTCGCCCTTGCGACCCCGGCGCTCGGTAACGCAACCGAAGAATCAGTTTATATCGAAGAAATCGTCGTCACCGCCCACCCTTTGTCTGGTGAAGGGCTCGCCCAGGCCAGTGACGTTCTCGAAGGCGAAGAACTCGCGCAAAAGCTCGGCACCAATCTGGGTGACACCCTGAGCCGGGAGCCCGGGATTCACTCCGCCTCATACGGCAACGCGGTAGGCCGCCCTGTGATTCACGGGCTTGGCGGACCCAGAGTACGCACCATGGAAGACCGTATCGATACCATGGACGTGTCGGTCACCAGCACAGACCACGCAGTCACAGTTGACCCGTTCATTGCCGAGCGGGTCGAAGTACTCAAAGGGTCCAGCGCACTGCTTTACGGCTCTGGCGCTATAGGTGGTGTAGTAGATGTACACACCGGGCGTATTCCCCACGTGGCGCCTGAGCAGACCATCAGCGGCGGTATTGAAACCCGCTACGACGACAATACCGAGGGCAATTCAACGGCCGTGAAACTTAACGGCGGAATCGGCAATTTCGCCTGGCACCTTGACGGTTCCTGGCGCGACGGCGACGAATATGAAATTCCCGGTTTTGCAGAATCCAAGCGGCTGCGCGCGTCTGAAGGTGAAGAGGAAGAAGACCACGAAGAGGAAGAAGAAGCCCGCGGTTTCCTGCCCGGCAGCGGGTTCGATTTCGACAGCCATGCATTTGGCGCCTCATACATCGGTGAATGGGGCTTCGCCGGTTTGTCAGTGTCCCGCCTGGAGGGTAAATATGGGCTCCCAGGGGGTCATTCCCATGGGCATGAAGAAGGCCATGACGAAGAGGGTGAAGAGGAAGAGGGTCACGAGGAAGAGCACGATGAACACGGCGAAGAAGGCGCCTTCGAAACGCCGATGCTCGACATGGAGCAAACCCGTATCGATGCCGAGCTCGGCGTCAAGAACCCTTTCGGTATTTTCACCAGCCTCAACGTTCGCCTGGGCATCAACGATTATGAGCACGCAGAGATTGAGCCCGACGGTGAGGTGGCTACCCTGTTCGACAACGAGGCCTGGGAACTGCGCACCGAGCTTGTTTACGAGACCGGACCATGGAACGGCGTCATTGGCTTCCAGCGCAGCACGCGGGAATTTTCTGCAATTGGCGAAGAAGCTTTCATAGCACCGGTTGACACCGATACCACCGGTGTCTTCTGGGCTTTCGAACGCGAATTTGACAGTTTCAGCATAGAGTCCGGTCTGCGTGTCGGCCGGGTAGAACATGATCCAGAGGCGGCCAGCAGCGACTCGTTTACCGACTTTGCCACCTCCTTTGGGGTCATTAAGCCCTTAAACGATATGGCCCGGGTCGCCGTACTGCTTGATATTTCCTCACGCGCCCCCGTCGGCGAAGAGCTTTATTCAAATGGACCGCATCTGGCCACCAACACCTTCGAAGTGGGCAACCCAGATCTGGACAACGAACGTGCCACTGGCCTTTCGGCGACGCTCAACCTGAATGGCGAACGCTGGCAAGGCCAGGCTACGCTTTACTACACCCGCTTCACCGATTTCATCTTCGAAGCCGCGACTGGCGAAGAAGAAGACGAATTGCCTGTGTATGTGTACCAGCAGAACGATGCCACCTTCCACGGCATCGATGCGGAACTGAGCAGAAACCTGGCGAACTGGGACCAGGGTTCTCTCGCACTGCGCGGTATGCTCGACTACGTCAGCGCCGAAGTCGACGGTACCGACAATGACAATCTGCCACGCATTCCACCGCTACGCTATGGTCTGGGTCTGACCTGGAAACACCAGAGGTTTACTGCGTCAGTCGACTATATTCACGCAAGAGATCAGGACGATGTTGCGGACAACGAGTTCGTCACTGACGCTTACGACGATCTTCGCGTGCACCTGGGCATGGACATCCCCGTGGGCGACAGCGTGGTCGGCATCTTCCTTAACGGCAAGAACCTGACAGACGATGAACAACGCCTGCATACTTCCTTTATCAAGGACTTTGCGCCGGCACCGGGACGCACCATAGAAGGCGGCGTGCGCATCAACTTCTGATCGATGCAGCAAAAGGCGCTTCGTTCTGCCCCCTCAGGGTCGGAGCGTAGCGCCTATTTGACGGCGCCAGACTCTTTCAGCGCAGCGATTGCCGCCTCGTCAAGGCCGAGCCCGACCAGCACCTCGTCGGTCTGCGCGCCAGGCGCAACGGCCTGAGGAGGCAGCTCCGGTTCGGTACGTGAAAAGCGCGGTGCTGGCGCAGCTTGTTTAACGCCCTCCTGCTCCACAAACGTCGCCCGGGCCGCATTGTGCGGATGGTCGATGGCTTCTTCGAACTGCAGCACCGGCGCATAGCAGATATCGGTGCCCAGCATGATTTCGTCCCATTCGTCGCGGGTCTTGCTGGCGAACACGCCCGTGAGCTTCTCCTGCAGCATGGGCCAGTCGTCCCGGCTCATCTGCTTGGACATGCCGCTGTCCTGGTCAAGGCCTGTTTTTTCAAGCAGCAACGCATAGAACTGCGGTTCAATGGAGCCAATGGAGATCCACTTGCCATCCGCGGTTTCGTAGGTGCCGTAGAAATGGGCTCCGCCATCGAGGAGGTTGGTACCCCGCGCTTCAGACCAGCGGCCGGTATTCATGATGCCGAAGATGGCATTCATCAACAGCGCCGAACCATCGGTCATGGCGGCATCAATGACCTGACCTGCGCCGGATCTGGAAGTTTCATAAAGCGCCGCGGCAATACCGAACGCCAACAGCATACCGCCGCCGCCAAAGTCGCCGACCAGATTGAGCGGTGGCACGGGCTTACCATCTTTCTCGCCAATGGCATGAAGGGCGCCGGACAAAGAGATGTAGTTGATATCGTGTCCCGCCGCCTGGGCCATGGTGCCGGTCTGCCCCCAGCCAGTCATGCGGCCGTATACCAGTCGCGGATTGCGCTGCAGGCAGACATCCGGGCCCAGTCCGAGGCGCTCCATGACACCCGGTCGAAAACCTTCGATCAATACATCGGCGGTTTCCACCAGTTTCAACACGGTCTCTACCCCATCGGGATTTTTCAGATCGACACCAATGCTCTTGCGCCCACGGGCCAGTATGTCGGTGGTGTTTGCAGGCCCACCCACCGACGCCGACCGGTCTACCCGGATGATTTCCGCCCCCATATCCGCCAGCATCATGCCGCAGTACGGCCCCGGCCCAATACCCTGTAACTCAACAACTTTAACGCCGCTCAATGGTCCCACGGTTTATCCCTCAGTGAATTGCACAGCGCAAAAGCATGGCCTTTCCAATCCCGACATGCAACACACGCCCAACAGGTGTTGCAACAACAGGACCAGACCGTATGATCTTGGGCCTTGAACACCAACCCGGCAGCATTTCATGGTCGACATCGAAGATCTGAAGAATAACTTCCTTAACAAGGACTTCGACTCAAAAGAGTTCATTCTCAAGGCGCAGAACATCGCCATTGCAGCCCGGGCATCTGGTGAAACCCGACCTGAATTCACAGACCCCGCGCACCCGGACTTTCAGGCGCCGCCTGCGGTACTGTGCAGCCTCGCCTCAGGCCGGCACCTGCCCATCGACTTCCCATCTCTGGGGGGCATCCCGATGGATGGGGGCAAAGCGGTCACCCGCTATATGCCCGTGCGACCAGACCAGAAGATCATCGGTCGCACACACCTGCACGACATCTACGACAAGAAAGGTCGCTCGGGTCGCATGATTCTCGTGGTCGCGCGCATGGAACTGTACGACGAGGACGAAAACCACCTGGCCACGACGGATTCGCGCATGGTCATACGGGAGAAATCAGACTCATGAGTGTAAAGACCATCAACGATGTGGAATTCGGCGCCGAACTGCCTACTTTCGAACCCGACACTTCCCTGGAAAAAACCGCCGCATTTGCCGCTGCGGTAGGCTGGGGCGACGGTAGAGGCCGTTTCACCGACCACGAACGCGCCCGCAAGCAGGGTCTGCCAGGTGCTCTGGTGCCCGGCATCATGGGCATGGGCTTTCTGACCGCCACCATTCATCAGTGGTGCCCGGATGCCCATATCGAGCATATCGACACAGTGTTCCGGGCCCCCATGATGGCGGAACAACCGTGCATCATCGGTGCGGTAGTCACGGACATCGATGAAGACGAGGGGCTGGTCGAGCTCGACATGACGGTCAAAAACAGCGCCGACGAAACCCGTGTATTCGGCACCGCCAAGGTCCGCTTACCCCGAGACTGACAGACTTCGCGAGCTATGGCTGCTTTGCGCTCTCCGCCGAGCCGCGCCAGAAAACACGTTGGTCGACATCGTTAATGTCGGTATAGCCACAGAACGCCATGGTCAGGTCAAGCTCGTTGCGGATGATCTCCAGCACCCGGGTCACGCCCGCCTCGCCCATGGCACCCAGCCCATTGAGAAAAGCCTTACCGATGAAAACACCGCTGGCGCCCATTGCCAGCGCCTTGAACGCATCCTGACCGGTGGTGATGCCGCCGTCGAACCACACTTCCATGGCACTACCCACTTCCTCGACAATCTGCGGTAAGACATCTAGCGAAGCCGGCGCCCCGTCGAGCTGACGACCGCCGTGATTTGAGACTATGAGCGCATCGGCACCGCTGGCAACCGCGTGCCGGGCATCTTCGCGATCCATAATGCCCTTGAGCACCAGTTTGCCGCCCCACAGTTTTTTGACCCAGGCGACGTCATCCCAGTTCAGCGTTGCATCAAGCTGCTCCGCCGACCAGCTCCCCAACGAGGTCAGGTCACTGACGCCGCTGGCATGACCAATGATATTGCCGAAGTTGTAACGCCTGGTGCCAAGCATGCCTTTACACCAGCGCGGCTTGGTCGCCATGTTCAGCAGATTGGGAATGCTCAGCCGCGGCGGCGCGGTCATCTGGTTTTTAACATCTGCATGGCGCTGCCCCATGATCTGCAGATCCAGGGTCAGCACCAGGGCAGAACAGTTCGCGTGTTTGGCGCGCTCAATGAGACGGGCAATGAAATCCCTGTCTTTCATGACATAGAGCTGAAACCAGAACGGCCTGCTGGTGTGAGCGGCAACGTCTTCGATGGAGCAGATACTCATGGTGGACAGCGTGAACGGCACACCGAAGGTTTCTGCCGCGCGCGCGCCAAGAATCTCGCCGTCAGCGTGCTGCATACCGGCAAGACCCGTCGGTGCAATACCAACAGGCATCGTCCACTGCTCGCCCAGCATGTTGCTGTTCAATGTACGATCAGACAGATCAACCGCCACGCGCTGCCGCAGACTCAATTCCGCAAACGCCGCGGCGTTGCGCCGCAGGGTTGCCTCGGTCCAGGAACCTGCCGCTGCGTAGTCATAAAACATGCGCGGCACACGCCGCTCGTGGAGCCGTCGCAGATCCTCCACACAGGTGATCGCAGTCAAGTCTACCTCGCTCATATCCGCAAAATTCTGCTCCCGGCATGATACATTATCGCTGTCGTATGCACCGCTGCGCCACAAGGCGAGCGACGACCTCAAGGGGGAATCAATGTCAAACACTTCAATCACGATCTGTGGCCTCATCGCCGCACTCGCACTGAGCGCTTGTTCCGCACCGGAATCACAACCGGACACCAGCAGCAATGCGGCGGACCAGGCAGCGGACCAGCCAGGCGCCAGCGCGCAAACCACGCCGGCCGCCGATGAGCGCTGCGAAAACTACGCCGCAACCGGCATGCCGTTGTTCGGTGATCTACACGTACATACGAGTTATTCATTCGATGCAGCGGCCAATTCCACCGGCGCCACTCCAGCAGATGCTCAGCGTTATGCCCAGGGTGAGGCAATTCCTTTCTGGCCCCTTGATGAAGCCGGCAATCCGGTGGGCACCACCCAGATCGATCGGCCGCTGGATTTCCTCGGCGTTACCGACCACGGCGAGTTCCTCGGGGAACGAGCATTGTGCCGCACTGAAGGTTCGCCCAGCTACGACACCGAGTTCTGCGTCAACACCCGCGCCAGCCAGCGCCAGGGTATGCTGCTGCTGGGTTCGGTGATCACCACAGAGACGCCCCAGCGCATTGCATTAATCTGTGGTGAGGACGGCGTGCATTGCGCCAGCTACGCAAAACCACCGTGGCAGGCGATTCAACGCATGTCCAACGAAGCCAACAAACCCTGCGAGTTCACCAGCTTCATCGCCTATGAATACACCGGCACGCCGGGCACTTCGAACTATCATCGCAACGTGATCTTTCGCAATGAGAATGTGCCTGATCTTCCGGTCAGCTACATCGACGCGCCCATCGACAGCAAACTCTGGGCAGGCCTCGATGAAGTCTGCAGCGAGGCCGGCGGCTGTGATTATCTGACCATTCCACACAATACCAACCTCGCCAACGGTCGCATGGCACCCTACCGCAAACTCGACCCGACCCTGGAAAACAAACGCAGCTACGCGCGGACACGGCTCAAGCGCGAACCCATCATGGAGATTTTCCAGCACAAGGGCACTTCGGAATGCGTCAACGGGCTGACCAGCATTCTTGGCGCACCCGATGAATTATGTGAGCTGGAAGCCGTTCGCCACATGGGCGAAGAAAAAGCATACGCCAGCCGCACCATGATTAACGGCCAGTTGACGATGGGCACTGCAACGGCGACCACCACCGAATGCGAACCGGGTCAGGAAGGCGAAAACGGCATGCTGGGCGCCGGCTGTATCGATGCCACCGACTTTCAGCGCTCCGCTCTTGCCGTGGGCCTGAAAGAAGAGCGTGACACCGGTTTCAACCCGATCAAACTGGGCGTCATTGCCTCTACCGACACCCATACCGCTACCGCTGGCGGCGTATCTGAAGCAGACTGGCGCGGTGCTGTGACAGGAGAAGCAACGCCTATGGAACGGCTGCAGCCAGGACTGCTTACCAGCGGCATCGACGGTAATCCGGGCGGCCTGGCCGGCGTGTGGGCCAAGCAGAACACCCGCGATGCGATCTTCGACGCCATGCTGCGCCGCGAGGTATTCGGCACCTCGGGCCCGCGCATTGTGCCGCGCCTGTTCGCCGGGTGGGATATTCCCGCTGCAGCCTGTGACGACCCGGCCCGGGCTGAAGCGGGCTATGCCAGCGGCGTGCCCATGGGTGGTGATCTGCCGGCCGGCGCATCCGCACAGCAGCCACAATTCCTCGCCTATGCCGCGAAAGATCCACAAAGCCTCGATCTGCAGGCGTTGCAGCTGATCAAAGGCTGGGTAGATGCAGACGGACAGATGCATACTTCCGTTACGCCCATCGCCGAAGCCGACAACGGCGCTGCCAGCTTGTGCACGGTATACACCGATGCCGACTTCGACCCGGCGCAATCCGCCTACTACTATCTGCGCGTGGTAGAGCCCAGTACACCGCGCTGGCACACCTATGATTGCGCGCGTATCGAAGAAGGCGACCGGCCACAAGTGTGCACCAACGGCGCATATCCTGATGAAATCCATGAAATGGCCTGGACCTCGCCGATCTGGTATCGGGGCGACTGAGCACAATTTCCACCTGAACGAACCATCTTTGACATGACGACAAACAGACCACTGGACGGCATCCGCGTTATCGAGGTGGGCCAACTGCTGGCCGGCCCCTTTGCCGGTACCATGCTCGCCTACTTCGGCGCCGAAGTGATCAAGGTAGAGCCGCCGGGCGCCGGGGACCCCATCAGAGGCTGGCGTCTACTCGACGACAGCGGCACCGCGTTCTGGTGGCGTTCACTGGGACGCAACAAGAAATCCGTTACCGCCAACCTGCGCAGCGATGCGGGTCGTGGTGTCGTGAAGAAGTTGATGGCCAGCGCCGACGTGGTCATCGAGAACTTCAAACCCGGCACCATGGAGAAATGGGGCCTGGGGCCTGAAGACATGAAAGCCGAAAATCCAGATCTGATCTTTGCACGTATCTCCGGCTACGGTCAGACCGGTCCGTACAGCAGTAAACCCGGCTACGCTTCAGTGACCGAGGCATTCAGTGGTTTTCGCTACGTCAACGGCTTCGAAGACCGACCGCCAGTGCGTCCCAATCTGAGCATAGGTGACACCGTCTCCGGAATACACGCGGTGCTCGGCATTCTGCTCAGCCTGCTGGAACGCGAGCAGCATCGCGGCACTGGCGGGCAAGTGGTGGACGTGGCGCTGTATGAATCAATGTACAACCTCATGGAGGGCATGGTGCCGGAATACTCTGGCGCGGGCGCCATTCGCGAACCTTCCGGCTCCACCCTCACCGGCATCGTCCCCACCAACACCTATCTGTGCGGCGACGGCAAACATGTGGTCATCGGCGCAAACGGTGACTCGATCTTCATACGCCTGATGCAAGCCATGGGCCGCGATGACATGGCCAGCGACCCCCGTTACGCGGACAATCCGGGGCGCGTTGAACACCAGGACTATATCGACGGCGCCATTGCCGTGTGGACCCAGGGGCGCAGCAGCGCCGAGGTGATCAGCGCGCTGGACGCAGCGGATGTTCCCGTGGGCCCGATCTACAATGTGGCTGATATGAGCCAAGATCCGCACTTCCAGGCCCGCGGCATGTTCGAGACGGTGCAGACCGCTCAGGGTGAAATCGACATCCCGGCGATACTGCCCAAACTCGATGCCACGCCAGGCAGAACCGACTGGCCCGGCGGCCCGGTTGGCACCCACACTGGGGAGATACTCGGCAAACTAGGCTACACCGAGGATGAACTCACTGCCCTACGCACGAGTGCGGATATCTAAGGTAATTTACCTACTCGTCAAGATTGCGGAAAAAATCAATGTCGCGTTTTTCCTCCCGAGGTAGCGGTACTTCGCTGAGGTGCTTGCGCAGTGCTTCAAAAGCCCCGAAGCCCGCAACGCCTTGCAATGCCTGGAAAATAATAGCTGGCTACCCCGGGCATAGCCCGCGCGCGCCTGACCCAGTTGCCCGGCGTCCCTGCTTTAATCTCGGCATGCGTGGCCTCGCCATGAACTGTCAATTCCAGCCGAAGTATCTACATTTTTCCGCGATGCCTCTATAGTAAATCTCCACCCGATTCCAGGAGCAGTCAAACATGCCCCAGTGGAGCAACTGGTCCGGCGCATTGACCAGCCGACTCAATGCACTGCATTTTCCTCGCAGTGAAGCCGACGTACAGGCCATTGCCGAACGTGCCGTGGGTAACAAGGCCACAATGCGTATGGCTGGGTCGAGCCACAGTCACGCCCCGCTGGTGCAGCACGACGATCTGCTGATAGATCTACGCGGATTGAGCGGCGTCATTTCCACAGACCCGCAAGCCAGCTCGGCATGGGTCTGGGCGGGCACCAGGATCTATGCCCTGGGACGGCCCTTGCATGATGCGGGCCTGGCCCTGAGCAACCAGGGGGATATCGACGAGCAGGCGATCGGCGGCGCCACGGCAACCGGCACCCACGGTACCGGCGCCGGCCTGAAGAACTTTTCATCATCAGTGATCGGCGCCAGGATCGTGCTGGCTGGGGGCGAAATCGTCGAATGCAGCGCCGGGCAGAACCAGGAACTTTGGCAGGCAGCGCAATTGAATCTCGGCTCCATCGGCATCATCACGCAATTACAGATGCAGTTACGCCCGGCCTATCGCCTGATCGAATCGAGCCGGGAAACGACGCTGGATGAAGCCCTTGAAGCTTTCCCCGAAGGGTCAAAGAACAACCGCCATCACGAATTCTTCTGGTACCCGCAGACCAACACCGCAGTGGTGAAGTCGATCAATGAAACTACTGAGGGGCCCGTTTACCCGCTGGCCGATGAGGGCAGCCGCTGCGCATGGAGCTACGAAGTCTTACCCAACCATCGCCCCCACAAACACACTGAAATGGAGTACAGCGTTCCCGCTGAATCCGCCGCAGCCTGCATGGGCGAAATCCGCGAGCTGCTGGCAAATCGGTTCACCGACGTGCGCTGGCCGGTGGAGTATCGCTGCCAGGCCGCCGACGACGTGTGGATGTCTGCGGCCTGCGGGCGCGACACCGTCACCATCTCCGTCCACCAGGGCGTCGACGAGCCTGACGAACCCTACTTTCGCGCCTGCGAGGAAATTTTCCTCGCCTACCAGGGCCGCCCCCACTGGGGCAAGGTCAACTACCTGTCCGGCGCACAACTTGCCGAGCGCCACCGGGACTGGGCATCATGGTGGAGCGCGCGGGACAAAGCCGATCCGAATGGCGTGTTCCTCAACGAGTATATGCAAGGCCTGAGATAAACGATGACAACACTCGAAAATACTTCAAAGTTCCCCGAGCTCGGCTTTTACGGGCTGCCGGGGCACACACGTTCGCCCCGTGACATCCTCAAACAGGTCCAGGACGCCGAAGAACTGGGTATCGGCAACGTGATGATTTCCGAACGCTCGGATTACAAAGAGATCGGCGCTCTGTGTGGCGCCTGCGCCGCGGTGACAGAGTCGATCTATATCGGCACTTCGGGCACCAATCTGAACACCCGCCATCCGGTGATTACCGCCTCCATGGGCTCTACGTTGAACGCCCTGTCAAACGGGCGTTTCGCCCTCGGACTGGCCAAGGGCTTTGCACCACGCTGGCACGCCTGGGGGCTAGATCATCCCACCTTTGCCCGCGAGCGGGATTTCATCGACATCATGCGCAAACTCTGGAGAGGTGAGGCGGTAACAGGTTATGACGGCCCCCTCGGGCAATACGCCGGCCTCAACCTGGCGCCCTATATCGATGCTGACATTCCGGTACTGTACGTGGGTTTCGGCCCCAACAGCTTGAAGCACGCCGGGCAGGTCTACGACGGCGCGCATCTGCACACCTTCATGTCCGACCAGGCGCTTGCAAATGCAGTCGCTCAATTCCGTGAGGGCGAAGCCGCCGCAGGAAAACCGGCAGGCTCCGGCAAACTCTGGTCGGTATTCGCCACCGCCTGTGATGTGGATGAAGCAACCTATCTGAAGTTCATCATCGCCCGTCTTGCCACCTACCTGCAGATACCCGGTTATGGCGACATGCTGGTACAGATCAACGGCTGGGACCCTGAAGTGCTTGCGCGCTTCCGCGCCGACAAGGCGGTCACGTCCGTGGGCGGCGCTATCGACAGCGTCGCCAGCACGGCACAGATCGCCGAAGTGGAAAAACTGATACCCGAAGAATGGCGGCCCGCCGCCGTCGGCGATGCCCGTACCTGTGCGCAACGCTGGGTAGATCAGTTCACCGCCGGTGCAGACGGCATCATCATCCACGCCAGCACACCGGAGGAATTTGCGCCGGTGCTCGCCGAATACGAAAAAATCAGGCCGAATCATCTGTTTGAAGGGCGTACCAATCGACCCGGGTGAGGAGAAGAATTTGACTGCGAGAACCGGCGGATGCCTTTGCGGCGCGGTAAGCTACCACTTTGATGCGGAGCCCATTGCCACCGTGCACTGCCACTGTAAAGATTGCCAGAAAGCCACTGGCAGCGGTTTCGCCACGGTATTCGGTCTGGCCGATTCGGACCTATGCATCGAGGGCCGGCGAAATATCAACGAATTCACCTTGAGCGCCGGCTCGGGCCAGCAGGTAAGCCGCCAGTTCTGCAAAGCCTGTGGCTCACAGCTGTTTACCGTGGCGGAAAACAATCCCGGTTGCATATGGATCAAGGCGGGCTCGCTGGATGACGGCGACTGGCTCGCCCCCACTGCCAGCTGCTGGACAGACTCCGCGGCAAGCTGGGCCGCGCCCGATCCGACATTGACATCACACCCAGCTAACCCATGATTACCGCGACCACCTGGAGATCAGCTCATGCGCAAATTTCTGATTAGCCTGCTCGTCATTGTCGTATTGCTCCTGCTTACGGGCTATACATTTCGTGAACCTCTGTTTTTCGCCTTGATGGCTTCTCAGATAGGACCCGATCACGACTTTGATGAAAGCCTGGCGCCCGGGCCGCCAGATTACGACTCATCCGCACACTGGGCCGCCCGGCCGGACAAAGATGACCCGGCAGATCAGATTCCCGCGAGCTTCACCCGCAACGCAACCGGCGTGCCGGTGTTTTTCATCCACCCTACTACCTACATGAGCCCGGACAACTGGAATCAACCTTTAGACGAAGAAAGCGCCAACTGGATCGTCGATCAGCGGGTGTTGCGGCACCAGGCCAGCGTTTTCAACAGTTGTTGTGACGTCTTTGCACCGCGCTACCGCCAGGCGACATTTTTTTCGTTCATAGAAAACGGCAAAAACGGCGGGCGCGCGCTGGATCTGGCATATCAAGACGTCGACCGGGCCTTCGACCACTTCCTGAGTCAAATGGACGCCGGGCAACCATTCATTCTGGCCGGGCATTCACAAGGTACCCGCCACGCGGCACAGTTACTCGCTGATCGCATTGCCACAACGCCCCTACTGGAGCGTATGGTTGCTGCGTACCTGGTCGGTTTTTCGGTATCCCAGGAGCAACTGGGCGGCGTAGCCCTGTGCGAGCATCCGACCCAAATCAACTGCGCAATGGGCTGGAACGCGGTCGATGGGGCAGGCGCCGGCATCTTCGGCGACGTTGAGGGCCTGGTCTGCACCAACCCTCTGACCTGGCGCAGTGACGGGGGTTACGCCGGACACGAAATGAACCTGGGCGGCATCGGTTACCCTGCATACGGCCCTGCGGATGACGGGGAAGACTACACGGCCATGCCTGTTGTGCCCGCCGTGGCCGATGCGCAATGTGTCAACGGACAACTCACCGTTGCCGAGCTGCGCTCAGATGCATTCCCATCACGCATGCCGGGCAACAGCATGCATGTATACGACTACAGTCTGTTCCACGGCAACATACGCAGCAACGTCGCCGGCCGGGTCGCTGCATACTTGGGCCAGAAAGGCTATTTGCTGGATTGAGCTCGTGCAGCCTTGAAGTCGGGTTCGCGCTTTTCCAGAAAGGCGCTAATGGCTTCTTTGTGCTCCGCCGACGCGTAGGCCTGGTTCAGTGCTTCAATCTCGCGCTTCTGTACCGCGATATAGTCGCTGTCCACCGCGTTCGCAGAGATCAGATCTTTAATGAAGCGCAGTGAGCTCTGGGGGTTTTCACCCATGCCCGCAGCAATGGCGCAGGCGGTATCTAGCAGGTCCTCCGAGGTCGTGACCCGATCTACCAGGCCCATATCCAACGCTTCCGCCGCGCTGACAGTTCGGCCACTTAACATCAGCTCGCTGGCATTGCCGAAACCTACCCGGGCAAACAGATAATGTGAGCTCGCCAGTTCAGGTACCAGACCCATTTTCACGAACCGCACAGACAGCTTGGCGTTTTCGGCAGCGACCAGATAATCCATGGGCAGCACCTGGGTGACCCCCATGCCGATGGCCGGACCATTGATGGCAGCAACCATGGGCTTGGCATTGCGTACCAGATCCACCCAGTTGCGCGGCCGCTCATTCTGCCCCACGTCTTCGCCCTCGGACTGAGCCTTGAACACCGCCTCGATATCAGCGCCTGCGCAGAAGCCTCTGCCGGCCCCTGTGAGCACAATGGCTTCGACATCGTCATCTGCATTGGCGGCTTCTACCGCAGCATTCAGCTCTTTGGCCATATGGTAGGTCCAGGCATTGAGCCGCTCCGGCCGATTCAGCGTAATCACCATCACGCTGTCTCGAATTTTCGTGAAAATTGTTTCGTAACTCATTGATTATGCTCCTCCAGTTGGAATCTCATTGAACGGCATACCTTTGTCGGCGCGCATGTCTTCCGGAAGCCCCAGCACCCGTTCACCAATGATATTGCGCAGGATCTGGTCGGTTCCGCCTTCGATGCGAACCGCTGGCGAGCGCAGCAGCATGGCTTGAAAACGCGCGGCGCCTTCCGCCACTTCCGGATCCACCAGCATACCGCCGAACCCCTGCAGGTCGACGGCGTACTTGGCGATATCCTGCATCATGTTACCTGCCACCAGCTTACCCATGGAGGCTTCGGGACCGGGGGTATCGCCCTTGGACAGGGCGGTGATCATGCGCGATGCGGTGTTGCGCAGACCCGCAGCCTTGACGTACCAGTCTGCCAGCCTGGATTTGACCCCAGGGTCTTCCAGCGCGGGCCGGCCACCCAGCGAGACCTTCTGCACCAGTTCGTGAATTTCCGGAAATCCAGTGGCGATACTGCCACCGATGGCCAGACGCTCGTTCATCAGCGTCGTCAGTGATACCCGCCAGCCCCCACCGACCTCACCGAGACGCTGACTGTCAGGAATGCGCACATCGTCGAAATAAACTTCGTTGAATTCGCTGTTGCCATTGGCCTGTTTGATCGGCACCACGCGCACACCTGGCGACTTCATATCGAGGAAGAACATGGTCAGGCCTTTGTGTTTGGCTACCTTCGCATCACTGCGGGTTATGAGAATACCGTAGTCGGAATGCTGGGCCCCGGAGGTCCAGATCTTCTGGCCGTTGATCACCCATTCATCACCGTCTTTGACGGCACGAGTGCGCAAGCCGGCCAGATCAGAGCCACCATGGGGTTCTGAGAACAGCTGACACCACACTTCCTCACCGCTGGCGAGCTTAGGCAGATAGCGTTGTTTCTGATCTTCCGACGCGTAAGCCATCATGGTGGGCGCACACATCCCCTGACCGATGATGAAGGTCCCGGAAAGCCTGCTGTACAGGCCTTCCTCCTGAGCCCAGATCACGTTCTCAATAGGGCTTGCGCCACGCCCTCCGAACTCTACCGGCCATTGTATGCATGCCCAGCCCGCCTCGGCCTTGGTGCGCTGCCACTTCTTGGCTTCTTCAAGGGTGTCGTAGTCACCCGTATTGGTATTGCCGAATCCACTTTTTGCCAGATGCTCTGCAAGATAGTGAGGCGCGCTGTCCGCGATAAATTGACGAACTTCCGCACGAAACTCGGCTTCTGCAGGACTATCACTGAAATCCATTGTTCTACTCCTCCCTATGCCACTTCTGTTTGGGGTAACGCATCTACGAGACGTGCTTCCCACTCACTTGGTCCGCCCAGTTCCAGGGCCAGATAATTGGATCGACGGTAATACAGGTGACAATCGAACTCCCAGGTGAAACCCATACCGCCGTGTACCTGTATGTTGTCTTTGGCGCACAATTGAAAAGCAGAGCTCGCCCCCACTCTGGCGGTGGCCGCGGCCAGCGGCAATTCCGGCGCGTCATTGGCCAGCGCCCAGGCGGCATAGTAGCAATTGGACTCCGCGAGCTTCGTCGCCACGTACATGTCCGCCAGCATGTGCTTGATGGCCTGAAACGAGCCGATGGCGCGACCGAACGCAAATCTCTCATTTGCGTAGTTTACGGCCATATCCAGTGCCGCCTGGGCGCCTCCGAGTTGCTCGAAGGAGTAAAGCACCGCGGCACGTTGATAAAGACGCTGCAGAGCATTCCAGCCATCGCCGCTCAGCAGCTCCGCGGGCGCTCCGTCAAAGCCAACTCGGGCAGTGTCTCTGGTCAGATCCACAGAATCCACCGCCGTCGCGGTGACGCCCGGACCGGCCTCCACCAGATACAGCCCTGAACCCTCCGCGGAATTCGCCAGCACAACGAACAACCCCGCCAGATTGCCATCGCTCACCACACTCTTGACGCCGGTAAGCATGCCGTCGTTGACCGATGCGGTGATCTGCTCAGGGTTGAGCTGCTCAAGCCCCTCAACCGCGGCCAGCGCCACTACGGTTTCACCAGCGCAGATGCCCGGCAACCAACGCTGCTGCTGCGCTGGTGTGCCGAACTGCCCAAGCGCTTCAGCACCCAGATAAACCGTCGAGCCGAACGGCACCGGCGCAATATGCGCACCCATCTGTTGCGCCACCAGGCAAAGCTCCAGATAGCCCGCGCCGGTGCCGCCCATGGATTCCGGTACCGCAGTACCCAGCAGGCCCATCTCAGCAAGGCCCCGCCATACTTCCGGGAGATTCCGCGCCGGCTGCTCGAGAACTTGGCGCACCGCACCGGCGTTGCAGGTTTCATCAAGAAAACGCTGCACCTGATCAGAGAGCAGTTTCTGATCGTCTGAAAAATCAAAATTCATTGAGTCCCCTACGACATCTGGCTGGTAAAACTGGGCAGATCGAAGTAATCCCGCCAGGCTTTAATCTTGCCGTTTTCAAGCTCCATGGTGCCCATCACAGGCAGCGAAACTTTTTTGCCGTCCTGCATGACAAAATCGTCAACGCGCTCGGTCAGCACTGCATCGCCATTGGCCGCAATGTGCAGCACCCGCCAGTCCACTTCCTGGGGCTGCATGGCGCGAATGGCTGCTACCGCGGCGGCTTTGCCATTGAGCGGTTCCATGGGAATGTTGTGATAGATCACATCATCGGTGAAAGCGTCTTCGATCGCATCCCAGTCTTTGTCGTTCCACGCTTGAATGAAGTCCATTACCACCTCGATATTGTCCATACAGCCCTCGCTTTATATTCCGTCGGGCAAAAACTAGCGTTTTGTTCGAAAGATTACCAACCCGCAATGGCTTTCCTTTCCACCACCCGGGCAGTTATGGTTCATTCGCATGTACACGAACACAACCACCTGCGAGGATCACTATGGCCCTTCTCGAGAATCAACATGCACTGATCACCGGCGGCGGCAGCGGCATAGGACTGGCATGCGCCCGCGCATTTGCAGCTGACGGTGCCAGAGTAACCCTGGTGGGGCGTACCGAAGCACGACTGGCCGAAGCGGCGCAAACCATAGGCGAGCTTGCTTGTTATGTTGTTGCCGATATCGCCGACGAAACATCCATTGAATCCGCCATAGCATCGGCCGCAACAACCGCACCGCTCACCATCGCCGTTGCCAACGCCGGAACCGGTACCGCTGCTCCGTTTCTCGACACAGACACAGGTGAGTGGCAGCGGGTGATGGACACCAACCTCAACGGGACTTTCTTCACATTCAAACATGCCGGTCGTGCCATCGCCGCGAATGGCGGCGGCGCCATGTGCTCGATTTCGTCTATAGCGGGTTTACGGACCCATAAGCTCATGAGCGCCTATTGCACCAGCAAGGCGGCCATTGACATGCTGGTGCGCAACACGGCAGACGAACTCGGCGGCGTTAACATAAGGGTCAACAGTGTCTGCCCGGGGCTGGTGGAAACGGACCTTTCCAGCGGGTTACACGAAACTCCGGCCATGCGCGAGGACTACCTGTCGTGTATGCCCATCAACCGGGTGGGCATGCCCGACGATATCGGCCAGGCGGTACGCTTTCTCTGTGGACCCGAGGCTTCATGGATCACCGGAGCCGTGCTGCCGGTAGATGGCGGTCATCACCTGCGCAGAGGACCCAATCTCGAGGTGATGATGGCTACCTGACAGAGGGCCGCCACGGCAGCACATAGGGCTGTCCGCCTTGTTTGCCAACCAGCGCTTCTACCCCGTAGACCTCCCGCAGAGCATCCGGCGTCATGACGTCCGCCGGCGAACCATAGGCATAGACTTGGCCTCGCTGCAGCATCAGCAACCGGTCGCAGAAACGCAAGGCCAGACTCAGATCGTGCAGTACAACCGCCACACCGCGACCCGCAGCCGCTTCCGCACGCATCAACTCCAGAATCTCCAGTTGCGCACGTGGGTCCAGCGCTGCCACAGGTTCATCAGCCAACAGGTGGTCGCCTTGCACCGCCAGCGCTCTGGCGAACAGCACCCGTGCACGCTCGCCGCTGGAAAGCGCGTGCATAGGGCGATGGGCGAACTGCGCCACGCCCGTTCTCGCCATCACGTCATTGATCCGGGCAGCCATGGTGCCGCCTCTGCCAGCGCCCGGCTCGTCATGTGGATATCTGCCCAGTGCCACTACGTTGGCGACACTGATCGGCCAGTGAATTTCGCCCTGCTGGGGCAGATAAGCGATGCGTCTCGCGCGCGCGCGACGGGGCAGCCCCGCGATATCCTGGTCATCGATCAAGACGCTGCCGGAATCAGGCTCGAGAAGTCCCGCCAGCACCCGCATCAATGTTGATTTACCCGCACCGTTAGGACCGACCACGCCGAGCACCTGCCCCGCTTGCACGCTACAGTTCAGTCCACCAAGCACCGTCGTATTATCGATGCTTGCTACGACCTGCTGAGCCTGCAAACTCACCGCAACTCCCTGCGCAGATGGAGAACCAGATATACAAAGAACGGTGCGCCAATAAGGGCCGTCACCACACCGAGCTTCAGCTCAGTGGCGGTGGGAATCAGGCGCACCAGCACATCGGCCAGCAACACCAGCACCGCGCCACCCAGCGCGCTCACACTCAGCAGGCGGGCCGGATGGTGGCCCACCAGTGGACGTAAAAGGTGTGGCACAACCAGCCCGACAAAGCCGACAACGCCGCTTACCGCAACCGCGCTGCCAACAGCCAGAGCAGTCCCCAGCACCACCACGGCACGCAATCGATCAATGCCCACGCCAAGACTGACCGCGACATCTTCCCCAAGCGTCAGTGTGGCGAGCGCATGCCGCTGCAACTGCAGCAAAAACATACCGGCCGCACAAAGCGGTGCAGCCAGCAACAGATGATCGGTGCTGCGATCAGCTAAAGAGCCCATCTGCCAGAACACGATTTCGAAAAACGCGAAGGGACTCTCTGCAAGGTTCAGCACGAGCGCTGTGAGAGCCCCGGCAAATGCATTCACCGCCACCCCGGCAAGAATTACGGTCAGCGTACTGCCCCGCCAACCGGCCAGCAGATAGATGAATATCACGCCCAGCAGCGCGCCAAGAATGCCACCCGCAGGTAGTGCCAGCGGCGCCACACCGGCGAGCCCGGAATAAAACACGAGCACTGCGCCAAGCGCCGCGCACCCTGAAACCCCAATGATGCCGGGCTCCGCCAGCGGATTACGCAATAGTCCCTGCAGCGCAGCGCCACACATACCCATACTGGCGCCAACCAGCATACCTAACAGGGTTCGGGGCACGCGGATCTCCAGCAGAATGGTCTCTGCAGGGCTTTCAGGCGCATTGTGCAGCGCCTGCAGCAAGTCACTCACACTGAAAACAAACTGGCCGACCAGCAGCGACAGCAGCGCACTCCCAAGCAGAGCAACCCACAGACACAGCAGCAAAACCTTCTGGCTCATGGAATAACCCGGTTACTCACGTCGCATGACGCTTTCATGAGCAGCTTGGGCAAGCATTTCAACCGCACGCACGGTCCTGGCTGAGCCACAGGTCCAGGCCTGAGTCGGCACCTCGATCAGATCCCACCGCCCATGACGTTGCAGTGCCGGATGCTGCAGAAGTTGCACTGCCAGCGACGGCGCACCCCGGTCATGGTGATCGACAATAAGCAATGCCGGATCCGCCATCAGCAGCTGTTCCAGCTCAACGCGCTCGTACCCGGAAATGTTCATCTGGGCAACCCTATTGGAAATTCCGGCTAACCGCATTACGTCATGGGCAAGACTACCCCGATCCGCTGTAAGACCATTGGGTCTGTACAACAAACCACTGACGTTGCGGTCGGGTAGCACAAGGTCAGCCAGACGAGCGTCGATTTCGGCCACTACCTTTCGCCCGCGCGCCTGCTGACCCGACAGCCTGGACATTCTCAGAATCTGCTCGCGGATCTGAGCCATTGATCTGGGCAGTTCGAACAATTCCACCGCAATACCAAGTTTACGCAGCAGGCTGACCGTCGCCGCAGAGGAGTACTCGCCACCGACCACCAGATCAGGCCCAAGCGCCACGATTTCCTCGACGCCGCCACGCACAGAAGGATAGTCTGCGCCATCGCCACTGAACCAGGTGAGATGATCGTCCTCGATAAGCCAGCTCAGAGCCGCAATCTGCTCCGGAACCGCCACCGACAACAGCAACTCGTCGGTGCACAGATTCATCGATACGATCCTCTGGGGTTGCGCTGCCAACGGCAGGGCAAACAACAGAGAAGCAAACACCAGCACACCCGCCGGCGCTTTAAGTCTAGTTGAGGCTGTGCAAATCAGAGCCAGACTCCCAATCGAGCCCCACATCGGGCCGCGCGGATGGTAGGGTATTCATATCTTCACAGCAACACCGCCGAGGAGCGCGCTATGTCCACCGTGCCGTTTACCATGCCCTTCACTGAGCATCTGGGCATTGCCATCGAGAGTGCCGATCAGCATGGCGTGGTGGGTACCATGGAGGTGACCGATGATTTATGCACCACCGGCAAGCGCTTACACGGCGGGGCAATCATGGCTTTCGCAGACAGTCTTGGCGCGATCGGCGCTTATCTGGCACTGCCCGAAGGCGCAAAAACCACCTCGACCATCGAATCAAAGAGCAATTTCGTTGGCGCAGCGCCACGTGGCAGCACCGTTCGTGGAACGACAACAGCTATCCACACCGGAAGACGAACGTCAGTCTGGCAAACGAGGATTACTGATGAAAACGGCAAACTGGTCGCCAACGTGACGCAGACCCAGCTCGTACTTTAGCGGGGCACCAGTTGGGCATGGAAGTAAGTAGCACTGCAATTCGGCTGACCACCGCGACGCGGGTAATTGCCGAACAACATGCCCGGGCGGAGCTGGATCGATTCGATCTGCAGAACTGGCGGTTCCGTCTGGACAATGCACGGCAACGCTGCGGCAGCTGTAACTACGCACGCAAGGAGATTACCGTTTCGAAACATCTGCTGGCATGCAACGATGTCGAAGAATTCAACGCAACGCTCCTGCATGAAATCGCTCACGCTCTCGCTGGACCCGATCATGGCCATGACAAACACTGGCAGAGCATCGCTCGCCGAATCGGTGCCCGCACAGAAACTACAAACGGCACCGCAACCATGCCAGCTCCCCGCTGGCAGCTGATCTGCACCAGCTGCGAGCAGGTCGTTGCAAGGCGGCATCGGCGCATGCTGAACCTCGACAACACACGCTGCCGGCGCTGCGGTGTCGATGCGGGGGTGCTGCGCTGGCAGGATGGGTCATGAACCAGCCGGACGATCAGGCTTGGCGATGCCGGACTGATGCTCTTCGACCAAAGGACGCAACAGCGGCTCAAGGCCATTGACCTTGATTTCATACATCGTCGCCAGGCGCCGGCCCAGCTGCCCGTGCGGAAACCCCTGATTCTTGAACCACACAACGTAGGGTTCCGGCAGATCGATCAAACGGGTCCCCTTGAATCGGCCAAACGGCATGGTCTGATTGACCAGCGCGGTCAACTCTCTGGCATCCGCCCGATCGATCAGGCCGAGCACGGGCGGTTCAGGATCGTCGCCCACGTGCGCACTCATTAACTACGGACGAACCTCATAGTAAAGGTTGCTGGGGTCGTCGAAGTCGTGGGGCTGAAAGCGGCTGAAGCCTCCCTCCTCTATCATCTGCTCGGCGACCTCCGGGTTGAAACCCAGCGTACCAAGACCGGCGCCATCGGGCTCGGACAACGCAGACGACATACAGGCAGACACTGAGAACCCGTAAAACATGGCAAGCAACGGGTTGCGCATATTGGTCTTGAAGTCCGGCGCACTGCGAATGTCCTTTATCAGCCAGGTGCCGTCATCTTTCATGGCGCGACGAATCGTGCCAATTACGGTGTCCGGACGGGTCATGTCGTGCAGGCAATCAAACGTGATGAGGAAATCAAAGGTTGCTTCATCAGGAAGCTGCTCACCCCCCGCGACATGCAGCTGTACGTTATCGAGCCCCATATCAGCGGCTTTGTCACGGCACCGGTCAATGGCGATCTGACTGGGGTCATAGCCATGAAACTCACTGTTTGGAAAGGCCTGGGCCATGGTCATGAGGGCTACTCCGCCACCACAGCCAACGTCGGCAGCCACTGCGCCGGCCTCCAGTTTGTCGACCACGCCTTCCAGTGCCGGCAAGATCCGCGGCACCAGCTCCTGTTTGGTCCAGGGGCCGAGCATGCGCTCGGTGCGGTGCGCAGCATTAGGGCCGAGTTCTTCATATGTCAGGCCAATGCCTGTGCGAAAGGCATTGATGATCTTATCTACGGTTTCCGGTGGCGTCTGCCCGGCAAATGCGCCGGCGGCAAAAGAAAGACTGTGCTCCTCATCAGCCAGTACCGCGGCGCCTACCTCACTCAGCTCGAAACGGTCGGGGTCGTGATAATCCAGCAGACGGGCAGCGGCCTGTCCGCGCAGCCACTCGAACAACCAGCGCTCCTGCAGACCCGTCTGCCCGGCAAGTTCTGCCGCTGTGACCGGCCCTGCTCCATTCAGGGCCTTGTACAGCCCCAATCGGTCGCCGATATGGATCATCAGAGAAACCATTTCCCCCTGTTTAAAACTCCACACCGAGAACGAATATCGCTTTAACTCATCCGGATCGATCATTCGAAATTCTCCTTAGGCACATATTGTAATTTAAGGGTTCTAGCCGGCATCAAGCAGCAATGGCGCAAGCAACTGACGATGGTGGCGATCATCGCCAAACTGATACTGGCACCACAGCGCACGCCGCAGGTACAACTGGGCGTCACATTCATAGGTGAATCCGAAGCCGCCGTGAAACTGCACTGCCCGGTCGCCCGCATAGGCAAATGCTTCGCTGCCCTGGGCCTTGGCCATGCGCACCGCCACCTCGGCGTTTCGCTCATCGCCAGCCGCGATTGCGGTCGCTGCATGATACAGGTGTGATCTGCACGCTTCTGCTGCCAGCAGGATATCTACAGTTGGATGTTTAAGCGCCTGATAGCTTCCGATCAAACGGTCGAACTGCTTGCGCGTATTCAAGTACTCCACAATCAACGACAGCACACCGACCATACCACCCGAGATTTCCGCAGAGATCAGCAACAAGGCCGCCTGCTCAATCGCACCGAGATCGGTGCGCGGCAACAACGCCGTACCGGGTACCTTTGCACCATCGAGCCGCAGGTCGTAACAGCGCCGGGTCTCGTCTATGGCAACCTGACGCATTACGGCATCTGCTGGCAGTTGATCCGGCTCGAGCAGAAGCAGCCTGGTAGCGCCATCAACTTTTGCCGACACGACGATCAGATCCGCCGCGGCAGCGTCCAAGACCATGGATTTATGCCCGGTCAGTGCAATGTACTGGCCCTGCAAAGTGCCGGTCGCCTGCACATCATCAAGGCGCCAGCTGCCATCCTGCTCTGTGAGCGCGACAGTCGCGATGTCGCCTTCCGCGAGCCGGGGCAGCCACGCTTCCTGCTGGGCGTCGCTGGCGGAACTGATCAACGCCTGAATTGCCAGGGTGGTTGCCAGAAACGGCGTGCTCAGCAGATGACGTCCCATGGCCTCTGCCACCGGCACCGCATCTGCCAGCCCGAGACCGAGCCCACCATATGCCTCCGGCACGCTGATGCCGAGCCAGCCCAATTCTGCAATCTCCCGCCACAGTTGCGGATCGTGGGTGTCAACTTCACTCAGATTCCTGCGGACCAGCGCAATCGGTGCGCGGTCACGGCAGAAATTCTCCGCCGTCTCAAGCAACATAGCCTGCTCTTCTGAAAATTCGATTTCTGCCACGGTGCCTCCTAACTCTTGGGAAGGCCGAGCACCCGCTCGCCCAGAATGTTCTTCTGAATCTGGCTCGTGCCGCCGCCGATGGTTGCGGAAAACGCGTTGAGATAGGAGCGCTGCCACATACCCCCATCAATCGCGTCCGTACTGACGAACCGCGCACCGTTGGCACCTTGCATGGCCAGCGCCAGCTTGCACATGCGACGTTTCAATTCAGACCCGCGCAATTTGCCAGACATCGCGGTGGCCGACGGCCACGGCGTCGCCAGCGCGGCTATGCGGCTGCGCGTACCCATGAGCTGGCTGCCCCTGGATTCGATCATCAATTGCACCAGTTCGTCACGGATGAAGGGGTCCTCAACGGCAGGTCTACCGTTACGTCTGGCGCGCCGGGAAAGCTCGACCACATCATTGATGTTCAATTCCATGGAAGCCAGACCACCAGCCTGACCACCGGTCGCACCCCGCTCGAAAGTCAGGGTCAGCATAGCCACCTGCCAGCCGTTGCCTTCACCCCCGAGCAGCGTCGACGCAGGAATGCGTGCATCGTCGAAATAAGTCTGACAGAAGCCGTACTCGCCGGTGAGCTTCTTGATGGGTTGGGGATCGATGCCGGAAACATCCATGGGCGCCAGGAAAAAGCTCAATCCCGCGTACTTGTTATCGCCTTCGGTGGAGGTTCTTGCCAGCAGGATCATGTATTTCGCGTAGGAGCCCAGCGACGTCCAGATCTTCGAGCCGTTGACCACGTACTCGTCACCGTCTTTGACCGCCCGGCACTGCGCGTTGCCAAGATCCGAACCATGGTCGGGCTCGGAAAAACCCTGACACCAGATTTCCTCAGCGCTGAGAATGCCGCGAATGTAACGCTGCTTCTCTTCTTCCGACCCCATATTGAGTATCAATGGGCCGGCCCAGTTTAAACCAATGGTATTGAGCAGAAACGGCGCACGCACCTGTGCCATGGCCCTGGTGGCAATGTCCTGATAAACCTGGGGCAGGCCGCCTCCGCCGTACTCTTTGGGCCAGGCCATACCCACATAGCCCGCCTCGTAGACCTGTCGCTGCCAGTCACGCAGAAATTCGAACTGCTCATCGGTACCCACTTCCATGAAGGTTTCCGGCAGCAGAAAGCCGGGGTCGCCCGGCGTATTCTCCTCGAACCAGGCAGTTACCTCGGTCTCGAACTCCGCCAGCTCCTGCTCGGATACATTGCTCATGTACTTCCCCCGTAGACTGCAATCCGCGTGCATAAATGTATCATAGGAGCAGCAAGGATCGGCTGTAGCCGATTTGATCAGCATCAGTTGCGTGACGAGAAAGCAAACATGCCCGACAACTCCCGAACCTATTGCGCACAGGTTGCCGTCGATCAGAGCGAGCCTCTGCTGGGTACCGCTCCCCAGGTCGATGTGTGGTTGCTGCTGGAATATCGGCCAACCTGGGAAGCCAAGGCGCTGCAGGACAACGAGCTGCCTGCGCCGGTCAATGTATGGCTTGATGAACTGCTGCAGCGCTATGCTGCCCAGGGCAGCAAAGCACGCCCTCAGTTCATACGCCAGCGGCGCTCACGAGATCAACACATCACTTTCTTCATCGCGCGCAATGGCGCTTTGCAACGCTACGACGTCGCCAGCCACGCAGAACTGTGCGCCCTAGATCCCGACCAGACTCCCGGCGTTGAAGTCACGCAACAGCACTATTTCGTCTGCAGCAACGGCCGCCGGGACCTTTGCTGTTCCAGATTCGGCCTGCCCGTCTATGCACGTCTGCGTAACGCCGTCGGCGAGCGCGCCTGGGAAACCAGCCACGTGGGAGGACATCGCTATGCAGCAAACGTGGTCACCCTGCCCCAGGGTGCGCTGTACGGACACCTGTCGGTAGATGCCGTTGATGAGTTTGTTGAACAGGTTGAACAGAACCAGCTGAGCCTGAGGTATCTGCGCGGTCGGTCGGCCTATCCGGCAGTGGCCCAGGTGGCTGAGACGCAACTCGAAGATGTTGAACGGCTGGTCTCGAGCGATGAGACCTCCGCTACATTTCTTACCCCCACGGGCGAGAAAACGATACAGGTCACCCGGTCAGCAGAGCCGATCACGGTGATTCCCAGCTGCGGTGCGGAACCAGAAGCCATTTACCCGCTGCGTCCAGCCTGAACAAAGACCCCAGCGCTATCCCGCATACCTTCTCACCAGCTGTTTACCCAGCGCCATCATGTGCACCTGATCGGGCCCATCGGCCTGGCGGCACCAGCGCGCGTAGTTAAACGCTTCAGCCATGGGATAATCTGCGGTCAGGCCACCAGCCCCGTGAATCTGCATGCAGCGGTCAATCACGTTCTGGGCCATCAGGGGCACGGTGATTTTGGACGCAGCAATGAGATCTCTCGCGTCTTTCGCGCCCACTTCATCCATACGCCGGGCGGTTTTCATGGTCAATAGCCGGGCCTGTTCGATCTCTGCGAACGACTTGGCAATATCTTCCAGCACCGACTGGTGTTCGGACAGTTTACGGCCAAAGGTTTCACGCTGTTCCGAGCGCCGGCAGGCGAACTCCAGCGCGCGCTGCGCGCTGCCGATCAGACGCATACAGTGGTGGATGCGCCCCGGCCCAAGTCTTCCCTGGGCAATCTCGAATCCGCGACCCTCGCCCAGCAGAATGTTCTCCGCCGGCACACGCACGTTTTCGAACACCACTTCGGCATGCCCTGATGGTGCGTCGTCGTATCCCAGCGTAGTCAGCGGGCGCACCACGGTCAGGCCCGGCGCATCTGAGGGCACCAGCACCTGACTCTGCTGCACATGTCGGTTCGGGTTATCCGGGTCGGACTTGCCCATGACGATGAAGATCTTGGTACGCTCATAGGGCGCATTGGTAATGAACCATTTACGCCCGTTGATAACGTACTCATCGCCCTGCCGCTCTATACGGGTCTGCACGTTGGTCGCATCAGATGAGGCCACATCGGGCTCGGTCATGGCATAAGACGATCGAATCTCGCCGTCCAGCAGGGGCTGCAGCCACTGTTCCTGCTGGGCAGGCGTGGCGTACTTGATAAAGACCTCCATGTTGCCGGTATCCGGTGCACTGCAGTTGAAAACTTCCGGAGACCACAGCACCCGACCCATTATTTCTGCGAGGGGCGCATAGTCGGCGTTGCTGATGCCGCCATGGTCTTCGGGCATCCACAGATTCCACAAGCCGGCGGATCTGGCCTCGGCTTTCAGCTCTTGCATCAGCGGCACGGTGCCGAATCTGTCGGGCATATTGTTTAACTGCTCGTGATAGCGCCCTTCGTTCGGATAGATGTGCCGATCCATGAAACCGGTCAAGGCATCGCGCAAAACGTCCGCCTCCGTGCTCATCAACGAGGTGCTCGTTAAGGACATGTGTACTCCTGTCAGTCCGCGGCCAGGTGAGGATTGGCCTGTATTGATTTAAACGTCGAGCCGGTGCTGGTGGGATGCTCAGCACCGGTGAAGTCGTTGATGGTACTCCAGGCATCCGCCACGTCATCTATACCAAACCCCTGGGGGTCGAAGTAGGCACCTTCGCTGCGCTCCCACCTGACCCTGCTTATCCAGCCGGCGCCCACCTCGAATAATCCGCCTGTGGCATCGCAAGACTCATGACACAGCCAAACCACCAATGGGCTGACCAGCTCTGGTTTGAGCAGTTTCATGGCTTGTTCATCCATAACCGTACCCATGAGCCGCGATGCTGCTATGGGCGCGATGGTGTTCGACTGTATGCCCTTGGCCCGGCCTTCAACGGCAATGGTCTGGGACAGCCCGTGCAGCGCGAGTTTACAAGCACTGTAGTTGGCCTGACCGAAGTTGCCGTAAATCCCCGCCGCCGATGTGGTCATGACAAAACGCCCAAAGCCTGCATCGCGCATATGCGGAAAGGCGGCACGACTTACCTTATAGGCCCCCTGCAGATGCACCTGGTAAACCAGATCCCAGTCTTCGTCTGCCATTTTATGCAGCGACTTGTCGCGCAGAATGCCGGCGTTGTTGATGACAATGTCGATCCCGCCGAAATTGTCCATGGCGCACTGTACGATCTTTTCACCATCGGTAACCGAATCCGGATTGGCAACGGCATTGCCTCCACCGGCTTTGATTTCGGCCACCACGCCGTCGGCCACCGTCGCATCACGGCCTTCACCCGCACCGGAGCCACCCAGGTCATTCACCACCACGTTGGCGCCCAGGGACCCCAGCAACAGCGCATGGGAACGCCCCAGCCCGTTACCCGCACCGGTTACGATCGCTGTCTTACCGGAAAAATCCAGCGTCATTGTGCACCTCTCTGTATATGTCTTTTTTCACGAAACCCGCGCCGCCCGGTGCTCCCCGATATCCAGAAGCTTTACACCATCGAACGCACCAGCCATATTGTTCCTCGAACAATTCATGTAACAACACGTGACCAGCACGCGAAGCAGCGCCGCAAAACATGGTCGCTCAAGCGATGTCACAGGGCAACCGGTTGGCACCCCGCATGACTGGAAGGAGCACAGCATTAAGATGGATAAACTCAAGCAGATCTGGCAGCAACGTCCATGGTGGCTCAACCTCATCTGGCTGTTCTGCCTGTACATGACCTTCATCTACATGCCTTTTGACATGTTCACCAAACCCTTCGAACGATGGGAAGAGATATGGTTCGGTTTCACCCTGACCGGTTGGGCAGCGAAACTGACAGAGCCGCTTCACTGGCTCATTTACGGTGCCGGCAGTTACGGCATCTGGAAGATGAAGCCGTGGATGTGGCCCTGGGGCGCCGTGTATTGCGCCCAGGTAGTCATCGCCATGGTGGTGTTCAACCTCATCGAGGGAGCGGACGGCGGCGGAAGCCGCGGCGGTGGCGTTGTTGGAGCCATCATCAGCGGCATGGTTTTCATGCTTCCCACCGTCGCCATGTATAGAGCAAAGGCATTGTTTAAGGGGTCAGCGGCCGAAACTGACACCTGATCCGGGAGATGAGCATGCAACCTATGGATGCAAAACAGGTCCGCGCCTTCATCACGCCCACCAAAGTCATTTCCGCAGCCGGTGCCGCCAACTGATTCAGTTTTTCGAGCTGAGACAAGACTTTATGGTGCTGAGCGCCATCCGCTGGCCTATCATACGCGCAACACAAACACGGGCTGCAACATGACCCAACAGCAGAAAATAGACGAAGCTGCCGCCGAGGTACGCTGGGACCTCAGCGACCTTTACGCCGATATCGACGATCCCAAACTGGAAGACGATCTCGCCGCCCTGCTGGGCACGATGAAATCGTTCAACGAAGCCCACGCAGGCAAACTGACGAGCACGTTGGGGGACGCCCTGGATACACAGGCCGAGATGACCTGTACCGGCGATCAGCTGATGGTGTACCTGTTTTTACGGCGCAGCACCGATGCGACGAACCAGCGCATACAACAACGGCTGGCCCAGGTGCAGGAAGCTTATGCCGAGGCGAGCGCCAACTACCTGACCTTCTTCGAACATGAACTGTCCGCCATGGACGATGAAGACTACAACAGACTGCTGGCCACAGATGAGCGGGTCAGGCGGCACCAGCCGATGCTCGACCACATCAGGGAGAATCGACGTTATCTGCTGGAACAGGATGTAGAGCGCGCCATTGTGCTGCGCTCGCCATACGGCGCATCAGAGTGGTCCGACTATATAGACGAGCGCGAAGCCGAACTGCGCTTTGACCTGGATGATGGCGCCCTCACCCTGCCTGAGATCCTGCACGTCGCCAACAACGATACAGATGCAGACCGGCGCGCCGCGGCGCTGAGCGCCTTCAGCACTGGACTTTCCGAACAGGGCTTCGACAAACTGATGGCGCGCACGCTCAACGTCGTACTGGGCGCCAAATCGGTAGAAGACCGGGAACGCGGTTACGCCAACCCACTATCAGCACGCAACATATCCAACCACGTAGACGACGAAACCGTCGAGGCGCTGCACACCGCTGTTGCGGAAATCGGCGCCAGGCAGAGTCAACGCTACTACCGTCTGGTGGCTGCGCACCTTGGGCGCAAACCGCTCAGATGGTCGGACCGCAACGCGCCCATGCCGTTCGCTGAGAATCAGCAGGTCGCCTGGGATGACTGTGTAGCAACGGTGCTAAGCGCCTACGAGTCTTTTTCGCCCACTTTGCGCAATCTGGTGGCACGCATGCTCGAGCGCAAGTGGATCGACGCACCACCCTACCAGGGCAAGGGCGGCGGCGCCTTCAACTACTCGGTGCTGCTGCCCAGCGGCGAATCACGCGCTTATAACTTCCTGAACTACATGGGCTCGGCACGTGACGTCATGACCATGGCCCACGAAGTCGGCCACGGCGCCCACGGCATGCTGGCCGCAGACACCCAGGGCGCGCTGATGTTCCGCGCGCCCATGGCCTATGCGGAAACAGCATCCATATTCGGCGAAATGACCACCTTCCAGTACGTGCTGGAACGTTGCGACAGCGACGAGCAGAAACTCGCCCTGCTCATGGAAAAGTCCGCGGATCACGTAAACACCGTGGTGCGCCAGATCTCTTTTTCGAATTTCGAACGGCAGATCCATGAACGCCGACGCGACGGCAAGCTGGTCACACAGGATTTCAATGACGTCTGGATGAATGTGACCAGAGACTTCTACGGCGCCGATGGTGACCTGTTCAGTTACGACAATGTCGACAACCTGTGGTCCTACGTGACCCATTTCCTGCGCCCTTTTTACGTCTACGCCTATGCATTCGGCGAGTTATTCACGCAATCACTGTATGCGCGCAAGGAACAGTTCGGCGCAGAATTCGAATCGATGTACCTGGACCTGCTGCGCGCCGGCGGCAGCAAGAACGCCGTGGAACTCATGGCGCCTTTCGGCCTTGACCCGCGCGACCCGGATTTCTGGCGGCAGGGCATTGAATCAAGCATTGCGACCTGGCTGGATGAAGCCGAGGTCATCAGCGCCCGCATGGGCATAGAGGCGGAATGAAACAATCTGATCAGCTGCGCAGCCAGCACGACCGCAATCTGTTCGATCTGCTGCTGGAAGATGCCGACGTAAAGCGGGTCAACGCCTCGCTGGCCCAGCAGCGGGAGAAAGGCAACCTCGGTGTACGGCGACACCTGCTGTCAACATCGGTACGGCTGAGTCAATACATGGCCCAAGACCTGCATGCTACTGCCAGCGAATGCCAGGAAAAGCTGCAACTGGATATTCCCCTCGAACTGTACGTCTTCCCCAGCCCCAGCTTCAACGCAGCCTGTGTGCAGCCGGAAGACGGGCGGTTGTTCATCATGTTCAGCTCGTCGATTCTCGAGGCATTCACCGCGCCGGAGATCAAATTCGTCATGGGCCACGAGCTCGGCCACCACCTGTTCCAGCATCATGACATTCCCATCGGCCACATTCTGCGGGGCAATCATCGGCCCAATCCGAAACTGGCATTAACCCTGACCCGCTGGTCCCGATATGCAGAGATTTCCGCCGATCGCGCCGGCGCCTGGTGCGCTGACAACCTCACCGCCGTGGCCCACGCGCTTTTCAAACTGGCCAGCGGCTTGAGCGGCAGCTACGCTGATTTCACCGTTCAGGAGTTCTTGAGCCAGGTCGATGAAATGCAGCTCGAAGACAGCGGCCCGGGCCAGGGGGCGCCCACGGAAGACTGGTTTCTGACGCATCCCTTCAGCCCCCTGCGGGTGAAAGCACTCAAGCTGTTTCACGAATCAGATCTGATGGCTGGCGGCGGCCTCTCTCTCAATGAGCTCGACATGGGCGTGGAGTCAATCCTCAGCCTGATGGAGCCCGGCTACCTCGAAGACAAAACCGATACGGCGGAAGCCATGCGCCGGCTGCTGTTCGCCGGCGCCGTGATCATCGCCCAGCGCAGCGGCGGGACTTCAGATGCCGAAATCGAGGCATTCGAAAGTTTCTTCGGCAACGCTACGCTGACCGACAAACTCGATGTCGAGCGGCTGCAGTCTGATCTGCCTGACAGAATCGCGCAGGTCAGACAGCTCGCTTCGATCCCCCAGCGCATGCAGGTCGTGCGCGATCTATGCGCAATTGCCCAGGCAGACGGCGAGATCACGGCAACGGAACGATCCCTGCTGTGTGATATTGCCACGGGCCTCAACATACCCACTCTGTTCATTGAGAAAGCGCTGTGCGCAGACAAAGAGCTGGATTGACCGATAGATGGAGCAACACATGTCACAAGTCGCCTTAATCACCGGTGGCGCCACTGGAATCGGCGCAGAAGTAGCCCGACAACTGGCCGACGGCGGCGCAAGAATCGCCATCTGCGACATCAACGCAGCGGCCGGTGCAGCACTGGCCAATGAAACCGGCGGCGTTTTCATATCCTGTGATGTAACCAGCCTGGCCAGCGTGCAACAGGCGGTGGCTTCCTGTATCGAGCAGTTGGGCGTGCCGGACTTCGCGCACCTCAATGCAGGCATCATGACTGTTCCGACCAATACCCCATATCTCGCCATCGAGGACGTCAGCGAGGCGCAGTATAGAAAAATCGTCGGGGTCAATCTCGACGGCGTCTTTCACGGCATGAAAACCCTGCTGCCGAAAATGCGCGAGAAAGGCGGCGGTATCACCATCACGGCGTCCACCGCCGGGCTCAGTGTCGTGCCGGTGGATCCCATGTACACCGCCACCAAATACGCACTGATCGGTTTCGGTCGCGCCGTGGCTGCCGCCAATGCGGGCAGTAACGTAAGAATCAACGTGATCTGCCCGGGCGTAACCGATACTCAGATTGTCCCGGACGACTACCGTGGCCCTGAGTTCGGCGTCATGCCTGCATCAGTGATGGCCGCGGAAATCGTCGACTTGCTGAAGAATGCGCCCAACGGCGAAATACGCGTCAAGACCCGGGCCGAGATTCCCGCCTTCACCGTCGAGCCGCCGGATCTCAACCGCTCATCAATCTGAGTCTTCAGCGAAGGCGGCATAGGCCGCGGCGGTGCCCTGGGCCATTTTGTCACCGTCGAAGGGAATAGACATTTCGGAAGTGAATTCAAGCACTACCCGCTCCGGCGTATCGAGAAACTTCACGAACATGTCCGGGTCGAGATTTCTGGTGAATTCATTGCCCTCGTCTTTCGACGCAGCCATACCCCGGGCGAGCAGGTTGTAGAACCAGTTCTTGGTTTCAGCGTCATCGTGAATGACGGTATGCCCTTTGTAAGTCACCGTCTTGCCGCCGCCCATTGGCGTTCCCGTACTTGTTATAACCACGGCTGAGCGGCCGTCTCTGGCGATAGCCTTAATGCGCACCCTTTCCCGGGTCGCAGTCATCCAGATATTACCGTTCACCGGCACATAGGCGGTAATCACGCCAAGGGGATGCCCTTCTTTGTTTGCCCAGCAGAACACGCACTCCCCGGCCGAGCGAACCAGCTCCTGCTCCCTTTCCGGATCTAACCGGTACTGTTTTACGTCGTCGTAGTTGGTCGACTGGTCCTGATCTGCCACGTGCTTGAGCCCTCTTGCATTGGTAAGGTATTGAATCTGGCGACATGATGTCCGATTGACTGCGGCCGACGCAAGCCCGGCCAAATTGGTAAGATCATTCGACATATCTTCCAGCGCAGGGGAACCATGACGCAATCCAACAAGCCTTTCCGTCTGGCGCAAGCCAGGGAAATGATCGGTCAGCCTCTCGGGGTGAGCAACTGGGAGTTTATCGATCAGGTACAGGTCAACGTATTCGGCGAAGTCACCCGATGGCGGACACCCGGCCACTGCGACCCGGAATACGCGAAAACCACACCATACGGCGGCACGCTGATCCATGGATTTCACATGGTGGCGATGTTATCCCATTTCTACCGCGATGCAGGCTTGTGGCCCGAAGACGGCGCCAAGCCTCTCAACTATGGTCTTAATAAGGTCCGGGTACTGCAGCCGGTGATCATCGGCGACGGCGTAAGATTACGCTCGCACATGTCACTGCTCGATGCTCAGGACAAAGGCAACGGCGAGTACCTGCTGAACATCTGCCACGAGATCGAGGCAGAAGGCATGGAGGGGCGAGTGTTATATGCTGAATACCTGACCTACTGGTTTCCGCAGTAGGTAGCCTACAACCGCACCACCCATCATAGCGTCACGGCGTGCCAGTGTTCGGCGATGCCGTAACCGGTGCGCTCGCCCCATTGAAACCTGGTGAGCCCTTCGTTGACGAACGTCGCACCGTTGGCCATTGGAATCTTGGTCGGGCAAACGTTCAGCACCTCACCGCTGACTTCAACCGCCTCACCCTCTTCGGTGCGGGCGGTCAGAGTCAACCCGGTATGTAAGATCGAGTCCTCAGCGTAGCGGCTTGCGATGACCACATCGTGCAAGTTCATGGAGGCGCCGTCACGCTGCAGCCAGCCTTCACCACGCATGACACCATCGGCATGCCTGAAACACGAGCCACCCAACGCAGCATGCCCGCCGAAGTTCATTGAAAACCAGTTCACAAACGGCGTTGGCCCTGATCGCTGCTCAGCGCCTTGCGGCGATGGCTCCTGCGACCGCCCGGCGCCCCAGTCGCGCGGCCCCCAGGATTTATCGCGCACACCGTATCCGTCCACCTGCCATTGCTGGTCGTCCAGCCGGATGACACCGTGCACACGCCCGCTCTGTTCAAAATGTCCGCGCTGACCTGTTGGCCCTTCGACAATACCCGAGTAGTGCGGCTCAGTCAGACAGTCGAACGTCACCTCCATGCCGAGATGCGCCGGCGTATACCAGCCCGCGGGACGAGCCTTGCTGCGCGTCAGGAGAATCTCCGCATCGTGTATATCCTGGGCCGGACCATCGTAGATCACCCGCCAGCGCCGATGGGATTGATCGCAGCGCAACGTCAGGTGCCCCGCGGTCAGATCGCCGTCATAGCGCATCAGATCGGATTTGATGTCCCGTCGACCGTATGTGAATGCAACGCGCTTGCCCTGCAGATAGACAACGTGCAGCGCATCGGCCCAGCCGTTGCCAGGTCGAAAACCCATACGCGTGAACATTGCCAGATTGGTGGCCGGATCAACGAAGTTGAAGTAATAACTCTCACTCCAGGCTGGGTCGTCACCCACCGGGTGCATCTGTTCGTGATTGGTCTGCCCGCTCATCCTGGTCCTGATATCCTGTCGCGTCGCTACTGTAGCTCACCTCAGCGCGCTCCGTCACCCAATGGCCCTTGCCATGCTCTCAAGGTCTTGCAACGGGATATTCCGCAACGCTGGCAGATTACCGGAGCCCCTTGTAGACTCATTTCAAGTAGAGGGAGAGGCACCATGACCCATTTCGACTACCGCGATGCACCGTATCAGATCCGTGCTGATATTGCCCAAGCGCACAGAGCCTATTGGCAGCGCCTCGGCAATGCCGGCAATTGGTGGACCGGCGCCCAGCGCATCGCCATTGCCCAGGAGACCCGCAATGCGCTGACTTGTGCATTCTGCGAGGAACGCAAACAGGCGCTCTCACCCTACAGCGTTACCGGCCAGCATGAGCACAGCGGCAGCCTGCCCGATCGTGCAACTGATGCGGTGCATCGCATCATCACCGATCAGAGTCGCATTACCCGCAGCTATGTAGACGACAACGCCGCCAATGGCTTGAGCAAAGAGGCCTATGTCGAACTGGTCGGCGTGGTGGTTGCCGTATTCAGCATCGACGAATTTCATCGCGGGTTGGGTATGCCGGTAGAACCTCTACCCGATGCCCAACCCGGTGAACCGGACCACTACACGCCCACTGTGTTGAGCGAAGATATGGGCTTCGTCCCGACAATTCCACCTGAGGGCGCCACTGGCAAGGAAGCCGATCTCTGGCAGGACGGGTGGGCCCCCAACGTGCTGCGTGCACTGACCCTGGTACCCGATGCACTGCGTGCCTGGCGCGAGCTGGCTGGAGCCCAGTATCTGTCATTCGCGGGCATGAAGAACCTGGTCAAAGATGAGGCCCGCACCATCAACCGGATGCAGATGGAGCTGGTTGCCGGCCGTGTCTCAGCGGTCAACGAGTGTTTTTACTGAACCAGCGCACACGCTACGATGCTCCGTGTGAGCGCCAAGATCACCGAGACTGAGATAGACATACAAGGCATCGCCGGGGACAGCTCAGGTGCCGCCATAGGCATTGAATTCGGCCGCGAGCTCATGCAATTCGCCGAAAGCCTGGCGCGCCGTGACGCCGCTGCGCTGGATGCGGCCCGTCAGGCGCTGTTTGACGCGGCAGGATCCAGCGTGCTGGTCGATGCGGCCGGCGTCGCCGCAAACTTCCAGCGCATGGTACGGATCGCCGACTCCATAGGCATTCCTGTGGACGACATGACCACAGAGGTTGGCCAGCAGGTTAGAGCCGATCTCAATCTGACGGCCTTCACCAGCGCGGGGAACACGCTTGAGCGCAATCAGGCGTCAACGTAACGGGGTAGCACTATATCGATGCACGTGCCTTCGCCAAGCTCACTGGCAATGCGCACACCGCCCCCGGATTGTTTGGCAAAACCAAACACCATACTGAGACCCAGACCCGAACCATGCCCGGCCTCCTTGGTGGTGAAGAACGGATTGAACGCCCGTTCCACCACATTGGCAGGCATCCCAGAACCAATATCCTTTACGCTCAGCAACACATAGTCACCCTCTGGTACCTCCAGGTCTTGCGCTTCATCGCCGTGCACGAATGCGTTACTCGTCGCTATTTCCAGACGTCCGCCCTGGGGCATTGCATCACGCGAATTTATGGCCAGATTCAACAGCGCGTTTTCCAGCTGCGAAGGGTCAACCATGCATGGCCAAAGTCCCTCATACTCTGATACCGCAATAGGGATCGTTGGTCCGATGGTCCGCTCCATGAGCTGCGTCAGGCCGACTACCAGGTCGTTGATATTTACCACATTCGGCGCCAGCGCCTGTTTGCGCGCAAACGCAAGCATGCGTTGGGTCAGACTCACACCACGTAACGAAGCATCGTGGGCTTCCTTGACATAACGCTCGAGATCAGCGTTACCCTGGCAATTCAACTGCGCCATCTCCAGATTGAGAATAACCGCAGTCAGAATGTTGTTCAGATCATGCGCCAGACCGCCGGTAAGCTGCCCCACCGCTTCCAGCTTCTGAGCATGAGCCAGCCGCTCTTCGGCACGGCGGCGTTCGGTGCTGTCCATGATGATCGCAAAAAACACCGGACTACCCTCTGCCGGTGCAATATGTAACAGCACGTCAGCATCGTACTGACTGCCGTCTTTGCACTCATGAACCGTCTCGAACTCGAGCAGGTTCACTTCGCCCCTCCGCACAGGCGCCACCAGGTCACGAAACTGCTGCTCAGTGTATTCGGGGTTGATGTCTGCGGGCGTCATCTGGCGCAGCTCAGGCATCGTGTAACCAAGGTTTTCCCGCGCCCCGCGATTGACCAGGGTGAAGCGCAGAGACTCGCTGTCGAACACAAAGATCTCGTTAACCGAGTTTTCCACGATCCGGCCCAGGCGCTGGGTCATGGTTTCCACCGCCTTGCGTTCAGTGATGTCGCGGCCGATACCCTCGACACCTGCGACGTTGCCGTTAAGGTCTTTGTAGTATCGCGCTGAAGTTTCCACCCATACTTCAGAACCATCGGCCCGCCGCATCAGGGCCTCGTAACCTTGCACGCCATCCGGGCTGTCCTGCAGCGCCTTGAGAAACTCAGCTCTGTCGTTGGCATCAGCGTAGAAGTCTGCCAGGTGCATACCAATGAGTTGCGGTATCGGCAGACCCAGCAGTTGCTCGCCTGCCCTGGACCCGAGCACAATGCGGCCTTCGGGGTCTGTGCGATAGTAGGTGTCGGCCATGTTATCCAGAACGCCGTGAAACGCCGTTTCCTGCTCCTGCATAAGCGCTTCGGCCTCTGCAATCGCCACGAATCGCGGGACCATGCGGATTCCGCCAACCATCAGCAGACCAGATATCAACAAACTACTCATCTGGAAGCTCCACGCATAGGCATCAGGCGGGGTAAGATCGGCCAGGGTAACGAGCGAGACAACGCGCTCAACCAGCAGCAACACCATAGCGATAACAACCAACGTCCACCCGCTGCGCACGCCGGCCACGCGCAGAACACCGGCTGTTACAATCACGCCGGCAAGCTGCAACACTGCAGTGATGCAGGCCACGGCCAGAATCACAAAGGCAGGCTCCATGATATTCATTTGTGTTTCGTTTCCATTCTGTTCAGTCTAGTCGGCATACCGTAATAATCGCATAAACTGCTATTCTTTCTGGTAGGGATGCCAATGGGTGTTACACAAAGTGAATGACACCGCCAATAAGCGTCGCATAGCCAATCAGCTCCTGCGAGGCTCGCGCAGTGTACTGGAAGACCTGCGCGCGGGTGTTCAGCAGGGCCGCATGGCGATGATAAACCAGCATCTGCCCGTCACGCTCCTTATAAGTAACTTTGTCGGACTTGGCTTCATTGCGTACGCAGCCAGCAGTCAGTGGAGCAACTGGCTGTTCGCATGGGGCGCCGCGCTGTTGACGCTGGCGCTGTTGAGCATCAATGATCTGCGCGCCGTTCGGCCCAGCATCCAGCCCCGCGAACATCGCAGCAAAAGGCGCCTGTATCACGGCCTGAGCCGGGTCATGCTGCTGGGCGGCATCTGGGGTGCTTTGACTCTGTTCATGCCACACGCACCGATCGAGATGCGCCTGGCAATTCTGCTGGCCGTCGGCGGTGTGGGCAGCGCCGGCGCTGTGTTGCTCTGCGCGATCCCTCTGTTCGCAACCGTGTTCATCCTGCTGGTAATGGTGCCACCTGCCATCTTCATGTTGCTGAGCGGGGAAGAGCCATTTAGCGGCCTGGTGTGGGTGTGGTTGATCTACATGTTCGCGCTGTGCACCTCCAGCATCATGATGCAGGGCGCCATCTTCGACAGGCAACGGGCCAAAGAATTCAGCAATCTGTTCGAAGTGCTACAGACCGAAAAATGGCTGGCCCGGCAGATCAACGATGCCGACAGTCTGTCGGAAGCGGTCCAGCGTTGCCTTGACCTCGTCATTGCGCAGTTCGAATTTCAGCTGGGTCATCTGTTTCTGCAACAGGGGCGCGATCCGGCAAACCCGTTTACCAGCTATCGAGTCTGGGCCGACCGCAGCAACGGCGAATTCCGCAGCTTCATCGAGCTTTCTGAAGCGATATCGTTCCGGCCCAACGAGTACTACGTGGGCGAAGTTATCGCCAACGGTGTCACTCAGACGCTGTACCTTGAAGAAGTGCTCAATGTACCTGGCGATGACCTTCCGCCGAGAGCGCTGAGCGCGGCAGAGGTTGGTATTCATCGGGCCATCATGACTCCGATATTCAGCGGTGACAGGGTCGTTGGCGTCGTGGAATTATGGGACAACAGATCCGAGGCGTTGCCGCCCGAAGCCATCCTACTGGCGGAACTCGTCGGCCTGCAGTTCGGCCGTGCCATAGAGCGCGAACAGATGAACGAACAACGGCAGTTTCTGCTCTGCGTACTGGAAAACATCGACGATGAAATCGTCGCCTGTGACGCGGACGGGCAACTTTACTACAACGACGACCCGGCAGTTCTGGACAAGGGATTCCTGGCACCAGTGCCTGCACAGCAGTGGGCAAGCACGTTTTCTCTGCTGCACGCCGATGGCATCACGCCACTGCGCACCGAAGAGATTCCTCTGTACCGGGCCTGGCAGGGCGAACGCATAAAGAACGTCGAGATGGTGAGCATACGCGAGGGCGCGGCAAGACGATTCGTCACCAGCGGTGGCCCCATGCACGATGCCGACGGCAATCTGGTCGGTGGGGTACTTACCATGCGCGATGTATCTGACATGCGCAACCTGCAGAATCAACTCTTACACGCAAACAAGATGGAAGCCGTAGGCCAGCTCACCGGCGGTATCGCTCATGACTTCAACAACATCCTCATGGTCGCCCAGGGGAACCTGGAACTGCTGAAAGCCAGCTTTGATCTCGATGAGGAAGCATCAGAACTGCTCGAGCGGTCCGTCGCCGCCATCGACAATGCGACCGGCGTGACGCACCAGTTGCTGACGGTCTCCAAACGTCAGGCCCTGCGCCCGGATTCCGTCGATATAGCATCTTGCATCACGGACTTGACCTCGATGCTGGGCCGGACCCTGGGGCCCGGCATCGAACTGCAGGTCGATCAGCCGAGTGATCTGTGGCTGGTGCATATTGACCCCAGTCTGCTTGAATCCGCTCTACTGAACCTTGCGATCAACGCCCGCGATGCGATGCAAGGGGAAGGCACGCTGGCGATCACCAGCGCCAATGCAACGCTGGGCAATGAGCAGGCTGATGCCTTGAGCGTCTATGCGGGCGAATACGTAGAGATCTGCGTATCCGATACCGGCAGCGGCATGTCACCGGACCTCATCACACGCATCTTCGAGCCGTTCTTTACCACCAAGGAGGCGTCCAAAGGCACCGGGTTGGGCTTGAGTATGGTGCACGGCTTCATACAGCAATCAGGAGGCGGCATAAATGTGCAGAGCACGGTTGGCGAAGGCACCGGAATATCGCTGTATCTGCCGCGTGCCGGTTACGGGCTAGGCTGGGATGACGGCATTGCTGAACCAGCCGATTCCGGCCCGACGAAGTCCGACAGTGCCGATCAAAACGTTGCGACGATCCTTGTCATTGAGGACGAAGATTCCCTGCTCCGCTTCATTTGCAAGGTTCTGAGCCAACACAACTATCATGTGTTCGAGGCAAACGGTGACGTCGCAGCGATCGAACAGATCGAACAACACGGGCGATTCGATCTGGTGATTTCGGACATCATGTTGCGCGGCAGCGCCAACGGATTTGAACTGGCAAGTCGCATCGATACTCTCAGCCCCGGTCAGACATTTCTATTCATGACCGGGTTCGCAGATCTGCAGAATCTCAACATTGATCAGAAATGGCAACATGCCGATCTATTGAACAAACCCTTCGGCATAGCGACGCTGCTGGAGAACGTGCAGCGCGCAGTTACCGAAAGCGGCCAATCCCTGGAGTGACGGCTTTGCGGTGCCGTGCCGTCAGCTCAACTCCATACCCTTCATCAGCCCTTCACCACGCCACTCTTCAAGGGCTTTGAAAAACGCCGGTGAACCCGCACCGTAATTGGTGTCCTGCAGTGAACGTGCCGACGGGTTACCTTCGTTGTTGTAGTAGCCCGGCGTGCAGTCGGCAAGAAACTTCTCATTCATCCGCGCCATGCTGATGATGGTCTGCACCCACTGCTCCTCTGCTGCCGCGGTCGCTTCGACGATCTTGTGATTACCCTGCAGGCACTGAGAGATGACATAGCAGATGTGCTTGGCCTGCTCGTTCAACGCATGCGGGTAATTGGCGGTGAAGCCTGTCTGTATGTGACCCATCTGGAAGCTGTTAGGGAAACCGTGAATGTGCATGCCGTGGAAGGTGCGTGCGCCATTGCTCCATTTGTCGGTCAGGGTCTGGCCACCACGACCAACGGTTTCGTAGCCGCAGCGGCGCGAATACCCGGTACCCACTTCAAATCCGGTGGCGAAGATGATGCAGTCCACTTCGTACTCGATGCCGTTCGCTACGACGCCGTTTTCGCTAATGCGTTCCACCCCCTGACCGTCGGTGTCGATCAGGTGCACATTTTCCCTATTGAAGGTGGGCAGGTAGTCGTCATGAAAACAGGGGCGTTTACAGAATTGCCGGTAGTAAGGTTTCAGATGCTCTGCCACTTCCCTGTTTCCGACAATCTCATCCACGCGGTGACGAATACTTTCCATCTTCTGAAAGTCAGCCAGTTCCATCTTCTCGGCCAACTGCTGCATCGACAGGTTTTCCTCGCCCTTTTCGCGCACCATCAGCAGCAGGTTACGAATGATTTCGGTCCACCCGTCGTTCACCAGGTCAGTATCGGTCACGCCGCCGGACACGAGCGTATTGAAGTTTTCCATGCGCCCCTGATGCCAACCCGGTTGCAGTTGAGCAAACCAGTCGATATCCGTATCCCGGTCATTGCGTTCGTCAATGGACGACGGCGTGCGCTGAAACACAAACAGTTCTCTGGCGCCTTCACCAAGATGCGGCACGCATTGCACCGCCGTAGCGCCGGTGCCAATCACGGCTACACGCTTGTCGGCCAGGCCGCTCAGGTTGCCGTGGGCGTCACCCCCTGTGTAAGCGTAATCCCAGCGACTGGTGTGAAAGGTATGGCCCTTGTAGCCGTCAATACCCGCAATGCCCGGTAGTTTGGGGCGGTTGAGCGGCCCGTTGGACATGATCACGAACTGTGCCCGCATTGCGTCACCCCGGTTCGTGGAGATGATCCAGCGCGACGAATCTTCGTCCCAGCGCACCTCTTTGACCTCTGTCTGGAACAGCACGTCGTTGTACAGATCATATTTATCGGCGATGAGCTTGCTGTATTCGAGAATGTCAGCACCCTCGATATAGCGCTTCGGTGGCATGTAGCCGGTTTCTTCCAGCAGCGGCAGGTAGACGTATGATTCAATATCGCAGGCCGCACCAGGATATCTGTTCCAATACCAGGTACCGCCGAATTCGCCGCCTTTTTCAATCATACGAATGCTCTGCATGCCGGCTTCGCGCAACCGAGCACCGGCAAGGAGCCCGCCAAATCCGCCTCCGACGATGGCGATCTCCACCTCATCGGTGAGCGGCTCACGCTCGATGACAGACTCGAGATACGGATCGTCAATATAATGCGAGTAATCTCCTTTGACCTCGATGTACTGCTCATTGCCTTCTTCACACAGGCGCTTGTCACGCTCTTCACGGTACTTCTCACGAAGTGCATCGGGGTCGAAACCCAGTTGGGCGGCGCTGCCAGCTTCATTACTCATCACACACTCTCCGGGGCAATCAAACCATTAACCATACATCTTACTCTTCAAGTTCGTCACTCCACCTGCGGAAACCCCATATTGACACTCTCGACCTCGATGCCACAGCTTAAGCCCCGTGAGTTAGACACTCCCCGCAGATTACCGCATCATGAACGATTACTACTTCGAACTCGCATATGCCTATGAGATCTTCAATTTGTGACCTGTTGAACATCGAGTTCCCCCTCGTCGCCTTTACTCATTGCCGCGATGTGGTGGTAGAGGTATCGAAAGCCGGTGGCATGGGCGTACTGGGTGCGGCCGGGCTCACACCTGAACAACTGGAGATCGAACTTGCATGGATCGACGAGCACATCGACGGCAAGCCCTACGGCGTCGACCTGATCGTACCCACAAGCTTCGAATCAAAAGGCGAAAGCATCAGCAGTGAAGGCATGGTCGCCAAGGTGCCGGACGAGCACCGCAATTTCGTGCGCAATCTGGTCGCAGAGCACGGCATCGACACAGCCATTCTGGAAGAAAAGTCCCGTACCGCGGGTACCCGCCTGGGCGACAACATGCGCGACGCAGGCGCCAGCGCGCTGCTTGATGGCGCCTTTGCTCACCCCATCGGTCTGATAGCAAATGCCCTGGGTACACCACCACCTTACATGCTCGAACGTGGTAAACAGGCCGGCGTGAAGGTCGCAGCCCTGGTCGGCGCCAGGGAACACGCGGTGAAACAGGTGGAAGCCGGCGTCGATATTCTGGTAGTAGCCGGTGGCGAAGCCGGAGGACACTGTGGCGATGTATCAACCCTGGTGCTTGTTCCGGAAGTCGCCGAGGCCATTGCACCATTCGGCAATACGCCAATCCTGGCGGCAGGCGGTATCGTCACCGGTCGGCAGATGGCGGCGTGCATGGCCATGGGCGCCGCAGGTGCCTGGACCGGCTCTGTCTGGCTGACTACCAGCGAAGCAGAAACATCGCCAGTGGTGAAAGAAAAAATGCTGGCGGCTTCCTCCCGCCAGACCGTGCGCTCCAAGGCCCGTACTGGAAAATACTCCCGCCAGCTGCGTTCTGCCTGGACCGACGCCTGGGAATCTGAAGAAGCACCCCGCCCCCTGCCCATGCCTTTGCAATCCATTGTCACCGAGCCCGCCATGGCCCGCATTACCAAGCTCGCCGAAGGCGGTCACGACGGCGCACGTAAACTCGCCAGCTATTTCGTCGGTCAGGGCGTAGGACTGATGAACGACAGCGTATCAGCCAGAACCGTGGTATATGAATTCATGGAAGACTTTCTCTCGGCAACCGAGCGATTAAACCGCTTTACCGCAGACTGACCATGAACGATACAATATCCTGTGACCGGCTGACGTATGCCGCCGGGTCATCTCATGAATGTTTAGACTGAGGAAATGTTGATATGGAACTGAACGGACGCGTAGCGATCATCACCGGCGGTAGTGGCGGCATCGGCAAAGCCATGGCTGAGGCGTTTCTCGCAGAAGGAGCGCGCGGTGTGATGCTGGCGGATCTGAACGAAGCAGCGGTCAAAGCGACCGCAGCAGAACTGGGTTGCGAAGGCATGACCTGCAACGTCACCGACGAGGCCCAGATACAGCGGCTGGTCGACGCGACTATTGAGCAGTTCGGCCAGGTGGACGTATTCTGCTCCAACGCCGGGGCCGGGGGCGAAGGCCTGCTGACCGACGCGTCGAATGAGGTGTGGCAGCAACAATGGGACTTACATGTGATGTCCCACCTGTATGCAGCCCGTGCCGTATTGCCCGGCATGCTTGAACGGGGAGACGGCTATTTATTGAACACCGCCTCCGCCGCCGGGTTGCTGGCCGCCATGGGGTCCGGCCCATACACGGTGACCAAGGCTGCTGCGGTAAAGCTGGCGGAGTTCCTGTCGATTACCCACGGCGACGAAGGCATCAAGGTATCTGTACTCTGCCCCCAGGGCGTAAACACAGCCATGGCACCCCGCGGCCTCGGCGACGGCCAGACCGACGGCATCATAGAACCGGAACAACTTGCCCGGACCGTCATCGAAGCGCTGCGCGAAGAACGCTTTCACGTACTGCCCCACCCGGAGGTAGAGGAGTACGTGCGCCGCAAGGGAGACAACGTCGACCGCTGGCTGGTGGGCATGCGGCGCCTGCGCCGCCAATCGATGGACCCATAGACCGACCCAGGTTTTGCGGTACCAGTTGGAACGAACAGTGCTGCTTGAAAATGCAGCTGCAACAATCTCATTAAAGGGGAACGACCATGGATTTTGATATACCGCAGGACATAGCCGACTATCTGGTCGAACTGGATGATTTCATCGAGCGGGAAATCAAACCGCTGGAACAGGAAAACGACAACATCCGTTTTTTCGACCACCGTCGCGAAGATGCGCGCACCGACTGGGAGCGCGGCGGCCTGCCCAACGAAGAGTGGGAGCAGCTGCTGATGGAGGCCCGCCGTCGCGCCGATGCAGCCGGGCACTATCGTTACGTCTTCCCCAAGGAATTCGGCGGTCGCGAAGGCACCAACCTGGGCATGGCCATCATCCGCGAGCATTTCGCCACCAAGGGCCTGGGCCTGCATAACGACCTGCAGAATGAACACTCCATCGTCGGCAACAACGTCGGTCTGCTGTTGATGCTCGAGTACGGCACCGAAGAACAGAAAGCCGAGTGGATAGACGACCTCGCAGAGGGCCGCAGGGGTTTCGCATTTGGTATCACCGAACCGGAACATGGCTCAGATGCCACTCACATGGAAACCAACGCGTTTCGGGACGGCGATGAATGGGTCATCAATGGCGCCAAAACCTGGAACACGGGTATCCACAAAGCCAAGTACGACATGGTCATGGCGCGTACCAGCGGTAACGCCGGCGATGGTGACGGCATTACCGCCTTCCTTACGCCAATGGACTCCCAGGGTCTGAAGATCGAAGAGTTCCTGTGGACGTTCAACATGCCCACCGATCACGGTACGGTCTCATTTAAAGATGTGCGGGTTCCGCAGAGCGCGATCTTCGGCGGCGAGGGTCGCGGACTGCAGATCGTGCAGCACTTTTTCAACGAAAACCGCATCCGTCAGGCGGCCTCAAGCCTGGGCGCGGCGCAATTCTGCATCAACGAATCAGTAAAATACGCCCAGCAGCGCAAACCCTTCGGTAAAGCCCTCTCAACCAATCAGGGTATTCAATTCCCGCTGGTCGAGTTGCAGACCCAGTGCGAAATGCTGCGCGCGCTGATACACAAAACAGCCTGGAAGATGGATAAATACGGCGCCTTCTCTCAATCGGACAAGGTGTCCATGTGCAACTACTGGTCCAACCGTTTGTGCTGCGAAGCCTCGGACCGGGCCATGCAGGTGCACGGCGGGCTCGGCTATTCCCGTCACCGGCCGTTCGAACATATCTACCGGCACCACCGCCGCTACCGCATCACCGAGGGCGCGGAGGAAATCCAGATGCGCCGGGTAGCCGGCTATATGTTCGGCTATATGAAGCAGCAGGCGCCCAAGGGGGTCAAAGTCTAAGGGAGGCCGCAACCCAAATGCCCGGCGGGGCCATTGGCCCCGCTCCGCTTATCCGGTAACCAGGTCTTCTTTGAGGTACTTGCCCGCCACATAGTAGTGGTATGCCGACCATACATTCATGAACGACACAATCAGCAGGCTGTACCGCAAAGACTCCTCGCCATAGGTAGGATTGAGCAGATCGCTCACGATCCCCACTGCCTGAGGCCCGGCGCCCAGGCCAATGATGTTCAGAATGAACAGCAGTATCGCTGCGGCTACTGATCGCATGCGCAATCCAACCAGCCCCTGAGTCTGTGAGAAGGTTGTCGCCTGATAGAAGTTACCGAGCATCACCGGCACGATGAGGAACAACAATGCCCATAGCGCACTACCGCTGAGGTATATGCCCAGGGAGAATGGCACACCCAGCAGCAGAGCGACGCTGACGACCCACAGATACCAGCGCGTATCCCGCGCACCATAGCGGTCGGCCATCCAACCACCCATGGCGATACCGATGCCGCCGGGGATACCGAGAATCAGGCCCAGCCAGGTGCCGATCTCACCAGTCTCCATACCATGCGAACGCATCAGGAACGACGGCACCCAGGTAACCACTCCATAACCAACGAATGCGGTCAATCCGCCACCGAAGGCCAGGTGACGGAAAGAACGCTTCGCCCACAGGAATCTGAAGGTCTCTCCAATACTCGGCTGCTCTGCTACATCCTGGCGCCCTTCCGCCATACCGCGGGGCGGCTCGCGCAGAGAAAAACGCACCAGCACCGCCAGCAGCAACCCGGGAATGCCGACAACAAAGAACGCCACGCGCCAGCCGAAGAATTCATTGAGCCAGCCGCCGGCGAGAAAGCCGAACAGAATGCCCACGGGAATCCCCAGGGAGTATATGCCCAGGGCCGTGGCGCGACGCTCCGCCGGGAAGTAATCGGAAATCATTGAATGCGCTGGCGGGCTGCAACCTGCTTCACCCACGCCGACGCCGATTCTTGCAGCCAGCAGTTGCCAGAAATTCTGCGCCAGGCCGGAAAGTGCCGTCATGCCGCTCCAGATGGCCAGCGCCAGGGCAATGAGGTTACGGCGGTTGCCGCGGTCCGCATAGCGCGCAATAGGAATTCCCAAAGTTGCGTAAAACAACGCAAAGGCAAAACCCGTGAGCAGTCCGAGAGCCGTATCCGACAAACCCAATTCATCTTTAATGGGCTGCAACAGAATCGAGAGAATCTGCCGATCGATGAAGTTAAAGGTATAAACCACCACCAGCACGCTAAGGGCGTACTGACGCGCGGCAGGACTGAATACACTGACATCCCGGTCCGCGACACTACCCGTACTCTGCTCAGACAACGGCTGCTCCCCACTCAAAAGGCAGGCATGTTAGCCCGATATGCGGCCGTTGAATATGCCTGATGCCGGTATTGGGCGTCAGGCCATGTTCGACCCAGCCGGGGCGAAGCGGAATTCCCGCGGCCACTTGAACGGCGCATCAATGAGCTGGCCGCCGGATTCGACGGTTTCCAGAAGTTTCAGAGCCGCTCTGAGCACCGCGAACTGCATGTCTACATCCCCAGGCGCCCCAAAGGCATTACCCATGGGATGATTTACAAACAGACTGCGGGGCGGTTTGACCTGCTCGGTGAGATCCCGGCCGGTGGATATACAGACGGTAGGAATCCCCGCCTCTTCCGCAACTCTGCATACCAGACCCACGGTCTGGTGATCGAGGGGTCACGCAGGTACGGCTATCAGCAGGTCGACTTCGTCCTTCTGCAGCTCGGCGACGAACGCCGGCGCGGACTCCTGCAGGACCTTGCTGCGATTGTAGATCCGACCCATGAAGCCGCTCCAGAAACGCCGTGCGATACTGCCCAGCTCTCCAGCCGCGACCATTTCGCGCAAACGATCGATGGGGAACTGGCAGTTCACATCCTCATCGGCGTCGCTGTGATCATAATATGCGTCGTGTATCTGAAAATCTGCGGAACTGACATCACTGGGAATCTCGTCCAGTCGATGATCGTTTCGTGACATGGGATCCCACGGCGCGGTCGAGCACATCGAAATACCGCCGGAAGTCAGCATAGACACCGTGCATTGAGAGCGCGGTTTTTTCAGTGCCGTGAGGGGTGCCGATTCGTTCACCGTCCACTGGTATGGTGGATGGCCCTGGGATGCATAATGCCTGTTCAGTTCGTCAACGTATCGAATTGGCTCCATCGCCCCTCCTGTTGGTTCAATGACGTTTAGAAACCCAATATACGGGCATAACGATCGCGATGGTACGCCTGATTACCGTACAGCGCTTCCAGCACCCGGGCGCGCTTGAGATAAAAGCCGGCGTCGAACTCGTCGGTCATGCCGATACCGCCGTGAATCTGAATCACCTGATTGGACATCTCGTGCAGGAAGTCACCCACCTTGCACATCGACAGTGAAACAAGCTCAGCAACGTTGTCAGCACCATCGTCAATGGCCTGCAACGCGGCTTCCGCACAGGAACGGGCCAGTTCCTTAGCGGTGAACAACGTCGCCGCTCGATGACCCAGGGCCTGGAATGAACCGATGACCTGACCGAATTGCTCACGCGTCTTCAGATACTCCAGCGCCATATCGAACGCCTGTGCTCCAGTGCCCAGCATTTCTGCACCAAGGCCGGCACGTGCTCGATCCAGCGTGCCTTCGAGAATACCGGCGCCATTATCCACCTCACCCAGTATGGCGGCAGCAGGTACCGCAACATCGTCGAAATGAATATTGGCGAAGCCGCGACTGTCGATGGTGTGCATGCGTTGCTTCGAAACGCCCTCGGCGTCTGCAGGAACCATAAACAGGGTAATTCCTTTGCTGTCACCACGACTGCCGCCGGTACGGGCCGCCACGATCAATGTTGTCGCCGCCATGCCTTCCAGCACGAAGGTCTTGCTGCCATTCAGGCTAAAGCCATCACCACCTGTACTGGCCTGCAACGCGGTGCTGGCCGGCGCGTGGCGGGGTGATTCGTCGATGGCCAGGGTGAGAATCTCACTGCCGTCGACCACTTTGGGCAGCAGCGCCTGCTGCTGATCTTCGCTGCCGCCAAGCAGTACTGCGGAGGTCCCAACCAGTGCCGACGCGTGCAGTGGCGCCGCGGCAAGCTGGCGACCCATTTCCTCGAGAATCACGCCGAACGTCAGATAACCCAGGTCCGAGCCTCCGTACTGCTCGGGCACCAGTATGCCGGTCCAGCCCATCTCTACCATGGCGTTCCAGCTGTCCAGCGTAAACGCGACATCGACGCCGCTGTCGCGCATGGCACGGAACTGCGTCACGGGAGATTGTTCGCTGACCCAGGATTGCGCCTGGTCTTTAATGAGGGATTGTTCTTCAGTTAAAGCTGCCATGTCGAATTAGCCCTTCTGTGTGGTCTCGGGGAGACCGAGAATATTCTTGGAAATGATGTTGTTCTGTACTTCCCAGGATCCGCCATAAATCGAGATCGCCTTGCCCCACAACCAGCCGCGCACGTTATTCAGCTCTTCGGAGGTGAAGTTGGCGCCTTCCCAACCCACGCCCTGGCTGCCCTGAATCTCCATGGTCAGCTCCGACTTGGTCTGAGCAACCCTGGTGGCGGAGTTCTTCAGAATCGACGCAGCGGCGCTCACCTCGACATTGCCCCTGGCTTCAGCGCGAATGCGGTTCACCGTCAGATTGTGGGACTGCGAATCCATCAGGTGATCGGCAATACGCAGGCGTAAATCGGAGTCGCTCAACGTGCCATCTTCATTGGTACCGACATACCGCTTGGCCATATCCTGGAAGCTTTCCTGCTTCTCCGAACCCACCGACCCACGGGCCGAGGTCTGACTCTGACGCTCATGCTGCAGCAGGCGTTTCACCACACTCCAACCGTCATCCAGATCACCCAGCAGGTCGGTCTTTTGCGCCCGGGCATTGTCGAAATAAGTTTCGCAGAACGGCGATGCGCCGGAGATGAGCTGAATCGGCCGGGTGGTCACGCCCTGCTGATCCATGGGCAACATGACGAAACTGATACCATCGCGCTTGGGCGCATCAGGGTTGGTACGCACTACCGCACCACACCACTGGGAAATGTCCGCTCCGGAAGTCCAGATCTTCTGCCCATTGAGTTCGAAATAATCGCCTTTATCTTCCGCCTTGGTCGCCAGCGACGCCAGGTCAGAACCCGCGTTCGGCTCCGACAAGCCGAGACACCAGCGGATTTCACCACTGGCTATGCCGGGCAGATGACGTTCCTTCTGATCGTCGCTGCCATACTCCAGCACCGTCGGACCCACCATGGTGACGCCCATGCCGGCAATCATGGGTATGTGATTGAAAGCGCCGGCCCGTGAGAGCTCTTCGCCCACCACCTTGGCCTGAGGATGGCTCAACCCCGCACCACCGTATTGCACCGGCCAGGTCGGAGCGCCCCAGCCCTTTTCCGCCAGGCGCTGACGCCATACTTCCAGGTCTGCGCGCACTTCATCGCCGGGTGATTCTTCTATACCCAGGTTCACACCAGCCAGGGAGGGTGGGAAATTGCCTTCGATCCAGGCCCGGGCAGCGGCCCTGAATTCGCTCTGTTCGGCAGACTCGCTCATCGTTTCGTTGCCTCTTTGTTGAAAAATGCAAAGCATGCAAGAATACATCATGCAAACGATCCAGGCACCCGCAGCCGCGGAATGAGCGCCTCTACACCACTGATCATCGTGCCTACGCCGCGGCTGAGCAGACAGTTGAGTTCGGCTCATGCCCGTGCCCACAGCGAGCGTGGTGAAAGCGCCTGGCTTACGCCCAGCATCCTTACCTTCGCGAGCTGGCAGGCGCAGCTGGTCGGTGAGCTGAGCCTGAGTCTGTCCAGCGACCTGTTGGCCGACCGGGTGCCCATTAACGCGCAACAGAGCCTGCTGATATGGCAATCGATTATCGACCACGACGTCTTTGTCGGTGAGCCTCAGGTCGCGCAACTGGCGCTCAGTGCCTGGCGCATGATTCACGAATACAGCCTCGATCAGCCACAGCGCTGGCCCGAGCTGATGCTCTCGGAAGACACCCGCCAGTTTGTGGACTGGGTCAACAAGTACCAGGCGGCCTGCCGGGCCCGCAATGTGGTCGATGAATGGGTAGTGGCCGCCACGCTGCCTGCAGCCATCACTACCGGCGCTATCACGCCGCCCCCTCGTATAGAACTGCAGGGGTTTGACCTGCCGCTCACGCCACTGCAGAGCAACATTCTTCAGGCATGCACAGCAACCGGTGCTACGGTTGAGCAGCCACCCTCTCGAGCCGTGCCGAGCCCGCCGCAACACATGCGCCAGTATGTAACGCCGGAAGAAGAGGCTCTGGCTGCAGCTGGCTGGGCACGACAACTGATCGAGCAGCAGCCCGACGCCAGCGTCGCCATTGTGGTGCCCGACCTGAGTGGTCGAGTCGATCAGTTCGACCGCACCTGCCGCCGGGTATTCGACCCCGCCGCATACCGCCTTGGCGGTACGGGGCCTGAGCCATGGCACGTCTCACTCGGAAAACCATTGACAGACTGGCCATTGATCACAACCGCACTGCAGGTGCTCGGCCTCAGCGCTCGTCAGATTTCCCAGCCCCAGGCCGGACGCCTGCTGTCGAGCCCGCACCTGCGCGGCTGGCAGGACCTGTCTTTCCAGCGCCACGCCACCCTCAGCTGGCTGGCGCAGCGCGCGCCCTATGACATTACCCCGACCGAGCTGGCCCTGGCGTTGAGCCACCATGGCGAAGGCGACCTCAGCACCGCATTGGAACAATGGCGCACCGCCCGTCAGCAAGCACCCACCGCCGCGTGGCCATCACAATGGGTCGCCGTGTTCCAGCAGGAGCTGTCGATGCTCGGTTTCGGCCATGGCCGCGCCCTGGACAGCCGTGAATACCAGACCCTGCAACGCTGGCACGACCTGCTGGAATCATTCAGCGCACTCGACGTCGTTGCCAATGAGCACATGACCCGCGCTAAAGCGCTGAGTCTGCTGCGTCAGCGCGCTGCCGCGACGGTATTCCGCGAGCGCAATGTCGGCGCTCCGCTGGAGATTCTGGGTATCGAAGAAGCCCTCGGCTCCCAATTCGATCATGTATGGATCACGACCTGCGACGATCAGACCTGGCCCGGCACGCTGCAGCGCCACCCCTTGATACCCCCAGGCATCCAAAGCACCCTGCCGCGCGCCACCAGCGACGGTGTTCTACAACGGGCCAGAGCCGAAATCACCGCACTGCTCGACACCTCCACCCAGATCATTTTGAGTTTCGCCACCGGCACCGACGAAGTCGGGCTGCAAGCCAGCGCAATATGGCCCCGGGGTACAGTGCAGACCCAGCCCTTAACACAATCAGTCGGACCGGCCCCGATGGCCACAGAGACCCAGGACCCCTTAGCGCCACAACTTGAATCTTCAACCTTGCCGGGTGGAACCGGTGTCTTGCGTGATCACTCGGCCTGCCCTTTCCGTGCCTTTGCCATGCGCCGGCTGCAGGCCATCGACATCACACCACCCCGCCCCGGCCTCGACGCCGGTCAGCGCGGCACCCTGGTCCATAAGGCCCTGGAAAAATTCTGGGGCCATCTCAGCGGCCAGGAGGATCTGCAGGCACTTTCGACAAGCCAACGCAGCAACCTTGTCACGAAGGCCGTCACCGACGCACTGGCAGACTTCACCAGACGCTTTCATCTCATCCTGAGCCCTGCTGCCAGACAGCTCGAACATGAACGTGTGCAGAGCACTGTGGAACACTGGCTCGAGCAGGAGCTGGCCAGAGCACCCTTCGCCGTCGTCGGCCACGAACAGCCCATAGATATGACCTTCGCCGGCTTGACGTTGAAAGGCACCGTCGACCGCCTCGATCAGCTCGAAGATGGCAGCACAATGTTGATCGACTACAAGACCGGCCGCACCAGTCGCAACGACTGGCTGCCGGAACCGCGCATCGTCGACCCCCAGATGCCGGCTTACGCCATCAGCCTGCCCACGCCCCCCGCGGCAATCGCGTTCGCCCGCTTGCGCGCCGAAGAACAGAAGTTCGAGGGGCTGGGAGATGACGTAAAGGACATCAAGGGTGTAGCCAAGCTAAGCAAGGAGAACCGCAAGTTCAAAGAGGTGCAGGACTGGCCAACCCTGTTGCAGGCATGGCGCACGCATATCGACGCCCTGGCAGAAGACTTCATCAGTGGCAATGCCACAGTCGCCCCGCGGGACGCAAACGTCTGCAGGCGCTGCCACCTGCAGGGCTTGTGCAGAATCGGCGAACGCGCTGCGTTCCTTGATGAGCAGGCCGACGATGAGTGACGTCGCAGCACGCACACTGGCGGTAGAGCCAAACCGCTCTGTCATCGTGCAAGCCCCCGCCGGCTCCGGCAAGACCACTTTGCTGGCCGAGCGCTTCCTCGGCCTGTTAGCCGAAGTAGAGAACCCGGAAGAAATCCTCGCCATCACCTTCACCCGCAAAGCGGCCAACGAAATGCGCGAACGGGTGCTGCGCTATCTGGCGCCGGAGTTTCATACCGACGAGCCTCACGAACAGGGACCGTACCAGAAAGCGCTACTTCTGCGGGACAAGGTCCACGCCTGGCAACTGCTGGCTAATCCGCACCGACTGATGATCCGCACCATTGACAGCTTCAATCACTACCTGGCACGCACCATGCCCGTGGCGAGCACCCTCGGGCCGGTACCGGCACCGGCAGACAATGCCCGGGCCATGTACCGTCAGGCGGCACGCGATGTCCTCAGCCTGGTTGGGCAGTCGAACACCCGTGAACCGTTGGCGGAAGATGTTGCACGTCTGTTGAGCTGGCGCGATCACCGCAGCCAGGACATTGAGAACATCCTTGCTGGCCTGCTTGCCCAGCGCGACCAGTGGATCCGCGCCCTCAACGCCACAGGCACCCTGCAGCGCCAGCATCTCGAGGAAGCGCTGCGCAATCTCGTTGCCGGCCGCCTGACTACAGCCGCAAATGCAGTGGAAGCGGCATTATCCAACACCAGCGAGGGTGCCTCAGGGCTTTGCGCGCTGCTGCGCTTTGCCGGCCACGTACTGCTCGATGCCGACCACGCCAGAAATGCCGAAACCTGGTGCGAGTTGCACAGTATGCCGCGCAAAGATCCGGCCGACCTGCATATCTGGCAAGCAATCAGCGACGGCCTGTTGACAAGCGAAGGCAAGCTCAGAAAACAGGTCAATGCACGCAATGGCTTCCCCCCCAAAAGCGAAGAGAAAGACCGCTTCAAGGCGTTGCTGGCAGAGCTGGCCGACGCTGCCGAACTGACGACCGCCCTGGCGCAGATCAGCGCACTGCCGCCCCCCCACTACTCCGATGAGGAGTGGCAGGTGCTCGATGCGCTGGTACGGGTACTGCACCGGGCGGCGGTGGAGCTGCAGCTGGTCTTTGCCCAACGCGGCCAGACCGACTATACCGGTCTGGCTGCCGCTGCGCTCACCGGCCTGGGCGATGAACAACGCGGCTTCAGCGACCTCGGGCTGTATCTCGACAACCGTATAAAGCACCTGCTGGTAGACGAGTTTCAGGACACCAACTGGGGACAGCTGCGGTTGCTGGAAAAGCTCACCGCCGGCTGGGTACCCGGCGACGGCCGGACACTGTTTCTGGTGGGTGATCCCATGCAGTCGATCTATCGGTTTCGCGAAGCCGAAGTAGGCCTGTTCATGCGCGCCCAGGAAGTGGGCGTCGGCGATGTCAGCCTTGAACCCCTGACGCTGCATCGCAACTTCCGCGCCCGGGCCGGCATTGTGGAATGGATCAACGGCTACCTGGGCCCGATATTCCCCCCCATCCAGAATATTGCCGAAGGCGCAGTGACCTACACCGGGTCCGAGGCAGGCCGCAGCACCGGGGGCGCGGTGGAGATACTCGCACACGCCGATGAACCGGCCGAAGCACGCAGTCTGGTCAGCGAGGTCAAGCAGGCGCTGCAGAACAACGTCGACAACGATCAGTTCAGCGCCGCCATCATCGTACGCGGACGCGATCATCTGCGGCAGATCCTGCCGGAGTTGAACAGGCAACAGGTACCCTTTCGCGCAGTTAAACTCGATCCGCTGGTATCTCGCCCTGTGGTTCAGGACCTGCTGTCTCTGACCCGCGCAATCCTGCATCCGGCCAACACCACGGCCCTGCTGTCGCTGCTGCGCGCGCCATTCTGCGGGCTGAATCTGCAGGAACTGCACGAACTGGCGGGTGATGGCCGCTCACCCTTCGACCCTGATGCGCTGCAGCGCCTGGCACAACCCGCCCGACAACGCGCAGCGCGTGTATTCGATACCCTGGCCGGCGCCCGGGCGCTGACCGGCAGGCGCCCGATAAGGGAACTGGTTGAAGGTGCCTGGGCCGCCCTGGGTGGCCCCGCCTGTTGCGAGCAGAGCCCGACCAGCACACGCGAAGTGCAGATCTATCTACAGACCCTGGAAGCAGCCGATGCCGACGATCTGCTCAGCGACTGGAACGACTTCAGCGAACTGCTGGATGCTCAATTCACCGAAGGAGACCCGCCCAGCGACGAGGTACGCCTGGAGATCCTGACCATGCATGGAGCCAAAGGGCTGGAATGGGATCTGGTCGTGCTGCCAGCACTACACCGCAGAGCGCCGCCCCAGCCGGGCTCTCTGCTGGAATGGCTGCCGGTGGTTCAAGTGGATGAACGCGAGCACATTCTGCTGGCGCCTTTGCGCAGCGCCCGGCAGGCGCAGGACCCGCCACTGAACAAACTGATCCGCTCTGAACAACGCAACAGGGCCGCCTTTGAAAACCAGCGACTGCTGTATGTGGCCACCACCCGGGCCAGAGAACGGCTGATACTGTCCGCCTGCCTCGACCCGGACAAAGAGAATGTTGCGCCCACTCCGGGCAGCCTGCTGGCAGATCTGTGGCCCACAACTTCAGATGCATTCCTGCAGTCGCTGGCCAGAGCCACGCCCACCGCCGCAGAGCCGGTGGCAGCTGTCACCCTGGATCAATCCCTGCGCCGCATTGCAGATGATTGGGCCCCGCCGGCTCGCGCCAGCATGCAGTGGCACGCCCAGCTGCCGCCCAGCGATAACGCGGTAGAGATCGAATACAACTGGGCCGGCAACGATGCCCGCCGTACCGGGACGGTGCTGCACAGGTTGCTTGAAGTCGTCGGCCGACGCGGCATAGAACACGTCGACGCAACCACACGGCAGCAGTTGAACCATCTCATTCCCAATCTGCTGCTCAGTGCCGGCATTGGCGCCGAATCACTTTCGACAACGGCGCGCCGCATTGAGCAGGCGCTGGAACAAAGCCTGGCCAGCCCCGAAGGGCAGTGGATTCTCAGTAACCAGCATGCACACAGCGCCTGCGAACTGCCGATATCCGGGCTACTCGACGGCAAACTCGTCAACGCCATCATCGACCGCACCTTTGTCGATGCGGATGGTGTGCGCTGGATCATCGATTACAAATCCGGCTACCACGCGGGCGCCGACCTGGAGACTTTCCTGGCTCAGGAAGCCGAGCGGTACGCCGAGCAGTTAAACCGGTACAAACGGCTGTTTGAGCAGATGGAAGACCGGGTTGTGAAAACTGCGTTATATTTACCCCGCCATGGTGTGTTGCGCACCGTACACGACTGAATATCGCCAGAGCTTATGAGCCTACAGGAATTTTTCACGCCAGATCGCACGCTTTACATACTGGCGGGTATCAGCATGGTTTTGTTGATCGCGCTGGTGGTTGTCGGCAGACGAAACAATCGACAGGTAGCAGAAGCAGACACACTGCAGGCGCAAAACAACCAACTGCAGGTCGAACACGCGGTTCTGTCGGAAAAGCTGGCCGGCGCACAACAGCGGCTTGAAGAAACGCTGCGCCAGCTGGAAGCATTCAATCAGACCAACACCCGGCTTGCCTCGGAAAACACTGAACTGAAAAGCACCCAGGCCGAGCGTGACCGCAGCCACAAACAGCAACTGCAACACTTCGACCAGCAGAAGCAGGCCTTGTCCGAACAGTTCAAAGTACTCGCCAACGACATTCTCGAGGCGAAATCCAAGTCCTTCCAGGAAAGCAGTAAAACCAGTCTGAATGCCATCATCAATCCTTTCCGTGAGCAGATTGACGGCTTCAAGAAGGAAGTCCAACAAATCCATCATCGCGAAACGACCCAGCAGGGGGAGCTTAAGAAGGAACTGGCGTCCCTCAAAGAACTGAATCAGCGCATTACCACCGAAGCCCACGAGCTTTCCACCGCATTGCGCGGCCAGAAGAAGCTGCAGGGCAACTGGGGTGAGTTGATACTGGAAAACGTCCTGGAAAGGTCCGGTCTGCAACCGGGCAAGGATTACGAACGCGAAGTGTCGATTACCACGGACGAAGGCCGCCAACGCCCCGATGCAGTAGTTTACCTGCCCCAGGACAAGCACCTGATCATCGACGCCAAAGTCTCATTGAACGCATATACCGCCTACGTCAACAGCGAAGACGATGTCGAGCGCACCAGGGCGCTGGGCGACCATGTCACCGCCGTCAGCCAGCGTATTCGGGAACTGGCCGAGCGTGACTACTACAAGCTGCCCGGACTGAATTCACCGGAAATGGTATTCATGTTCGTACCTATCGAATCGGCTTTCGTAGAGGCGTTGAAAGCCGATGAATCTCTGTTTCAGCAGGCGATACAGAACAACGTGCTGGTGGCCACGCCCACTACATTGCTGACCAGTCTGAACATTGTCCGGCAACTGTGGCGTTACGAAGACCAGAACAAACACACCGCCGCACTGGCGCGCAAAGCCGACGCTGTGTTCAGAAAGCTGAACTCTTTCCTGGGCAGCTTCGAAGATATCAGGAAAGGCCTCGAAAAAGCCTCCGACGCCTACACCAGGGCTGAAGGCCAACTGGTCAGCGGCAAAGGCAACCTGGTCAAACAGGTCGGGGAGTTCAAGAACTTAGCGCCCCAGATCAAGGGCGAGCTGCCCGACTACTTCACGGAAAAGGCTACTCTGGAAATCGATTTTGTGCCCGAAGCCAATGACGATGGCTCATCCATGAAAGCTGCCGACGAAGAAGAGTGATCCTGTAGAGTGCCAGTCCTGCACAATCACGATCTCAGGAATGGGCCCGTTGAGAATCGCCGGTATCAACCGTTCGACATCCACAGTAAACAAGAGTCAGGTGTTAGACTGCAGGGCGCCATTTTTTCTCGTCAGGATCGTCGCGTTCGCTTTGACTACTTCCAGTGTTTCTTTCAGAGCTCTAAGGTCGTCACCGGACACCCTCGCGAATACATCCTCAAGCACTCGAGTTGCAGTTCGATTCATTTTCCTAACCAGTGAACGTCCTTTCTGTGACAAAAATACAGAACGTACGCGACGATCATCTTCAACCTCACGTCGCTCAATCAGTCCTTTGCTCTGCATACGATCTAAAACGCTCGTTATTGCCATCCGACTACACTCTACGCTCGCAGCGAGCTCGGTCTGAGTGATACCGGGCGAGCGACTGACATACGCCATTACTCGCCATTGAGACCGAGTCAGCGCAAGGGGCTTCATCTTTGCATCATATGCATCATTTAGTTTGCGTCCAGCATCAACCAACAGGAACGCAACTTCTCGCTCGAAGGCATACTCAATGTTCTTACTGCTCATAAATCAAACTCAAACAGGTTGGTGGCTTTGCCGTGGGTAACCCGACCAGAATACCCAATCACATCTTCTTGAGTCATTTGACTGAGCGTAGTTCTGTCGGTGCGGGTGCGTGCCACAAATCTCGCACCGCTGGCAAGGCTGCCAATCACCAGACCATGCTCCGGCTGGCCATCCCGATCAAACATTACGCTAAAGGTCTCCACAGTAGCGTTGCCTGACGGGGTCGGATCCATCGTCGGATGAGCCAATTCGTCTATCTTGCGATTGAGACCGTTTTCATTAGGTTCCATAAACCGACCTTTAGGCCGCCTTGTCGAGTAAACACCGAGCGCGTGCTTGGTCAAGTACCAGCCGTTGGCAGTAACCAATCCTAACTCGCCTGGCGCCTGCCTTAGTCGATCCATCATCGTTGCGATTGCGTGCATGGTGTAGTTGTTGCCGGCACCTCCAAAATACGGCAAACCGCCTGTCACAGTGAACACACGAGGTTCATTCACGCTCATGCCAAGAAGGTCACGGGTGATCTCAACAACGGCGGGAAAGCAGGAATAGATGTCAAAATGGCGGATCTCCCAGGCGGACGTGTCGGCTTGGTCCAGCACGCTGGCGAGGCCCACCTCAAGTGCCGGGGAGGAATGGAAATCAATCCGTTCAGAAACATTCCATATGTCGCTGACATCGCAATGGCCGTGCAGATAGACCCAGCGAGATTCATCAATGCCCAGAGATTTTGCCTTGGCATCCGACATTAGCAATACAGACGCCGATTGATTGACCTGCATGACCGCGTTCATGTACTTGGTATACGGGAAACCGATATAGCGATTTTCGGCCGTTGGTTGGGCAATTTCTTCAGCGCTTCGTTGTTTCTGGAACCAGGCATACGGATTGTCGCGGGCTAACTCTGTGAAGGGTGCAAACAAGCGGCCAATTGCCAACTGATGATTCTCGAGTGAGTTTCCGTAGTGTTTGCGGAGCGCGTTCTCAAAAAAGGGATAGGTGACTATGGGGGCAACCATGCCATGGGATGTCTCGGTGCTATTGCTACCTGAACGCTCAGGCGAAAACTCGCGGGCTCGCCCGGCATCCTGCGTCCATTGTTGCTCCCAGTTAAGCGCATGCCCGGATTTTGCGCTCTTGCTGATAGAATCCAACGCCTCTGCGCCGCTCAACAACACCATTGAAGACCGCCCGTGAGCGATCTCGCGCGCGAAATGGTTTACCAGAGTTTGCGGCGTGTTGCCCCCTGTTGACGACAAGTACTGCACTGCGTCCCGCGCACCAAGAAGCCTGGCCAACTGACCCGGCGGATTGTCCATGAGACTTGGGCCAACGGTGTTTACCACTGCCAACGCGTCTATCTGCCTGAGCTGATCGAGTGCAACACCCGCGTCTTCAGCACAGGCTTGCGCTGTCGCGTACATCATATCCAGCGGGCTTCTTGCGTCAGCCAGGTCAGCGGGACGATCCAGGGTTTGTCCCGCACCGACCAGAACAGGTTGTATCAATTCAGCCAAGCGTATCTACACCAAAACAGGTCAATCTGCTGATATTAAACCTATTTACAATATTCCGTAAACGCGAGATATTGAACATCCATTGCTTACGAGGCCGGGACAATGCCTGCCAGCTCAGCGTTGCATACGCAAATCTGCGATCTCTTCAATATCGAACACCCGATTGTGCTCGCCGGAATGGGCGGGGCCAGCACACCAGAACTCGCCGCGGCAGTGTCGAATGCCGGTGGACTGGGAGTTCTCGGTGCGGCCGCCTGCGGACCTGCGGAGTTGCGTACATGGATACGGCGAACCAGAGAGCTGACCGATAAACCCTTTGGGGTAGACACGTTGCTGCCCGCTTCCGTGCGACGCCAGCAGCAATTGAGTGATGTCGGCGAAACCTCGACCATTTCGACAGAGCACCATGCCGCCTTTGCGCGCGCATTCATGGAACAACATCAACTCACGTCACCAGCTCAAAGCAGATCACGCGACCGCGGGGACGACCTGGTTCTGTTTTCAGAACCGTTCTTTCGCGCGCAGATGGAGGTCATCATTGATGAACAGGTTCCGGTCTACGCTGCGGGGCTGGGTAATCCTGGTCCATGGATGGAACAGCTAAAAGCAAACGGCACAAAGGTCATTGCGGTCATCGGTGCCGTGCGTCACGCGGTTCAGGTCGCCAGCAGCGGCATCGACGCAGTTGTGGCCCAGGGCCATGATGCGGGTGGTCACAATTCCCCGGTAGGTACTATGGCGCTGATTCCACAGGTTGTTGATGCAGTGGGCGATTTACCCGTGTTGGCAGCAGGCGGCATCGCCGATGGACGTGGCGTTGCCGCGGCCCTGATGCTGGGTGCCGCAGGCGCATGGGTGGGCTCTGCCTTTCTTGCGTCACGTGAAGCCGGTATACATGATTTTCAGAAGCAAGCCCTGGTAGATGCCAGTGAAGAATCGACCGTCATCTCCCGGTCCATCACCGGCAAACCCTGTCGTGTACTCCGTTCAAGCTGGACGGAAGCCTGGAAGAACGGCGAACTGGATCCGCTGCCTATGCCATATCAATCTATGGTGTCGGATCCAGTGATGGCGGCGGCAGTCAAAGCCGAACGCCAGGATATCTATCCGGGTATCGCTGGACAAGGCATCGGCATGATCAAAGCGGTACGCCCGGCAGCAGACATCGTCGCCGACTATGTGCAAGGGGCCGTGCAGGCGTTGCGCACAAACCCAGTCTCCTGAGCCGATCATGACCTACTCCGATTTACTTCAGCTTGAGAAAAACGAAGACGGTGTCGCGCTGCTGACGTTGAACCGGGTTGAGCACCGCAACGCACTGAGTATCGCGGTGCGCACTGACATCATCAATTGCCTCGGCGGATTGGCACAGGACACATCGATCGGCGCGGTAGTACTCACCGGAGCAGGCGATGTGTTTTGCGCCGGATTTGACCTAAAAGAACTGAGCGAGGGAGATGCAGGAGAAATTTTCTCTGCAGCACGCCGCTACCACAAAGCCGTGCACACATTCGCCAAACCCATCATTGCGGCAGTGAACGGCCCGGCAATGGCCGGTGGGATGGATCTGGCCTTCATGTGTGATATTCGCCTCGGTTGTCAACACAGCCGGTTTGGCCAACCCCAGGTACGCATGGGTATCCCCGCTGCTTATGACTTGTTGCGCAGCGTGACGGACGAGGGCACTGCACGTCATCTCTGCCTGACCGGCAACACCTTGAATGCATCCGAGGCGCTGGCGCGAGGCATTATTTCCGCTCAATACACAGATGCAGAAGAACTGCTACGCGAAGCACTCGCCTGCGCGTCGAGCATCGCAAAATCGAAATCCGGTGCCGCTATGAAGAAAAGATTTCTAGCCGAGCAACCCGGACTCTATGACTCGGAGTAAAGACAATATGCCTATTCAAAACTATCGGCTCCTCTTTTCTTTTTGCCTGCTAATCGGTTTCTCGCAAATCAGCTGGGCTACACAAAACGAATCAGGAGTTCAATCACATATGGACAACGAACGGATCATCAGAGAATTTATCGCCGCCTGGTCAAGACTGGACGCTGCAGAGCTGGTGACATATTTCACCGAAGACGGTACCTATTACAACATGCCGATACAGCCGGTAACCGGCCGCGAGAACTTGCAGGGGTTTATTCACAACTTCTTGAGTGCCTGGGAAAAAACCGACTGGGAAATCTTGAACATTATCGCAGATGGTGATCTGGTCTTCGCCGAGCGCGTCGACCGGACGGTAGTGGCCGGCCGCAAGGTGGACCTTCCATGCGTTGGCGTATTTGAGATGGAAAATGGAAAAATCAAAATGTGGCGTGACTATTTTGACATGGCTACCTTCACCGAAGGAGCTCAGCCGTGAAAACCCAGGCTGCCATCAGTCGCTCGCCTGACTCAGATTTCACTATCGAGGAGGTAGAGTTAGACGATCCCCAATCTGGCGAAGTTCGCGTCAGGATGCAGGCATGTGGCATCTGCCGCAGCGATCTAAGCGCACTGGAGGGCAAAGAAACCATCCAGTTTCCTTCGGTGCTGGGTCACGAAGGCGCAGGTATCGTCGAAGCAGTTGGAACAGATGTGCGATCGGTAAAAGAAGGTGACCCCGTTGTCCTTTCCTGGTCACCCGCCTGCGGTACTTGCGGCGCATGCTATCGCGGCGAGGTCCATCTTTGCGAGGCGATCAACATGACTACCGGCGGACAGGGACCGCTGAAGCTGGCAGGCGAACCCTTGGATCGTTTTATGGGCCTTGGCGCCTTCGCCGAACACGTCGTCGTGCCCGCTGCTATGGCTGTGCCGGTACAGACCAATTTGGACCCAATTCATAGCTGCCTTATCGGTTGCGGCATGACCACGGGGTTTGGTGCTGCTGCTAACACCGCCGCTATTCGTTGGGGCGAAAGTGTGGCCATTTATGGTTGCGGCGGTGTGGGCCTGGCGGCGATTCAGGGTGCTGTTGTCGCCGGGGCTGCCAGAATCTTCGCTATAGATCCTATTGCGGAGCGTCGCCAGGCCGCCTTGATTTTGGGCGCTACGTCTGCATTAGAGCCTTTTGAAGCTGCTAAGCGTATTACGCGTGAAACACGCGGCGGCGCAGACGTAGCTATTGAATGCGTTGGCCATATCGATACCATGCTTGACGCCTTCAATACCATTCGCAGCGGCGGCAGGGCCGTTATCGTCGGATTGCCCGGCTACACCGAGATGCTTGAACTGCCTGCCATCATGTTGCTGCGAGAAAAATCGATTACCGGCTCGATATACGGCTCATCTAATCCCGCCGTCGACTTCCAGAAAATTGCATCCCTGGGAGATAGCGGACAGCTTCAGTTCGCCCCATTGGTAGAGAAGACCCTGCATTTTTCTGAGATCAACCAGGGATTTTCAGACATGCGTGAAGGGAGGCTTGTGCGCGTTGTGCTGACATTTTAGGGTGCCTTTTCTGACCTTAGCCAATTTTGAGATGCTAAGTTCACCCCTGCTAAATCGCTGTCCTTCAATGCTACAGGGGTCTTTCCGGCGTCTGGTCATCGTCGGCTTCGCCAGCAGGCGCAGGTGACTCACCCTGCATCGGCTCTGTGCCGGGCTCTACCCACGTATCATCCACAACCTTGCTGTCCGGCCAGTCGCCGAACGGAAAGGCAAGGCTCTCGCTGTTGAAGGTCACGAACTGCGCGATCTGATAGATATAGGTGCTGAGATTACTACCAAAGCGCAGCAGCGCCTCGTTCGCAGCACCGGTCACCAGCACTACAACCGCCTGAAAGATGGCAATCAGTACCAGCAGCAATTCCGCCACGGAATAGGCAATCCAAAAAAACAGCATGTACAGAATACGCGCCCAGATTTTGCGATCGCTGATGCGGGTACGGGTGTCTTGGTCCATCAATGTCTCCTTCGGATGTGGCGAGTGTTTATCGTTACTCAACAATAAAGCAAATTTCGGGCCAACGAAATTTATCTTTATATTTCATAGGGTTAAATGACAGGCATTCGACAGATTTAGTGAAATTCGCCACATTGCGGTGGGAATAACGCTACAATCGCGACCATCGTAAATCAGGACTATTTGATCCCATGGACCTATCTTTTACCCCGGAGGAGCAGGCGTTCCGCGACGAAGTACGCGCCTTCCTGGACGAATCGCTGCCGGAAGAACTCGCCGATAAAGGCAGCAACGCGCAGGAGCTTACCAAGCACGACGCCGAACGCTGGCACGCGATACTTAACGAAAAGGGCTGGCTGGCGGTGACCTGGCCGGAGGAATACGGCGGCACCGGCTGGACTGCGGTGCAACGGCACATTTTCGAAGAGGAATGCGCCATGGCCAACGCGCCGCGCATCGTGCCATTCGGCTTGAACATGCTCGGTCCGGTACTGATGAAATTCGGTTCCGAGGAACAGAAGGCGCAGATTCTGCCGCGCATTCTCGATGGCAGCGACTGGTGGTGCCAGGGCTATTCCGAACCCGGTGCGGGGTCAGACCTGGCCAGCCTCAAAACCCGCGCAGTGCGCGACGGCGACGAGTACGTCATAAACGGCCAGAAGACCTGGACCACCCTGGGTCAACATGCGGACAAGATTTTCTGCCTGGTGCGCACCTCAACCGAAGGCAAGCCCCAGCAGGGCATCAGTTTCGTGCTGGTCGATCTGAACACCCCCGGCATAGAGATGCGGCCCATCAGGCTGATCGAGGGCGGCCACGAGGTCAACGAAGTGTTCTTCACTGACGCCCGGGTCCCCGTAAGCAACCTGGTCGGCGAACAGAACCAGGGCTGGACCATCGCCAAGTATCTGCTCACCCACGAGCGCACCAATATCGCCGGAGTGGGTTTCGCCACCCGTGACCTGGCCAAACTCAAGCAACTGACCCGCACGGTAAAGCGCAACGGCCGGCCCCTTTGCGAAGACGCGGCCTTCATGTCCGAGGTCACCGAACTGGAAGTGGACCTCGAAGCGCTGCGCATCACCAATCTGCGCATGCTGCAGCAGGCCAAGGACGGCGCCGCACCCGGCGCTGAGTCCTCCATGCTGAAAATCAAAGGCACTGTGATCCGCCAGGGCCTGAGTTCTCTGTATCGCACCGCCCTGGGTCCCAACGCGGCGCCCTTTCCCGCCGAAGACCGCCCGGAGAATCAGTTATGCGTACCCGAGGAGTCGGTGACCGCCGCGGCCAGCTACTTCAACAACCGCAAGCTCTCCATTTACGGCGGTTCCAACGAGATTCAGCGCAACATCATCGCCAAAGGCATGTTCGGAGTTTAATCATGGATTTCACACATACTGAAGATCGCCGCATGCTGTCCGATTCGCTGCGCCGCTACCTCGCCGAGCAGTACGACATCGATACACGTATCAAAGTCGCCTATGAAGCCCCCTACCACGCCCCCGGCAAATGGCGGGAAATGGCTGAGTTGGGCATTCTCAGCGCGCTGGTGAGCGAGGCCCATGGCGGATTCGGCGGGGCTGGCTTCGACATTGCCGTGGTCTTTGAAGAACTGGGCCGCGCTCTGTGCCCGGAACCGATGCTCCCAGCGCTCATGGCCATCAAGCTGCTGGAAAGCTGCAATGAAACTGACCTATTGAACGAGGTCGTCGCCGGTAGCAAACGTGTCGCATTGGCCGTTTACGAACCCGACAACTACGACACCCTGGACACCCTGCAGACCACTGCCACAGGCGAAGATGACGAGTGCACGCTCAATGGACGCAAATCAGTGGTTTACGGCGCGCCAGGCGCAGACGTATTGCTGGTGGCGGCACGCAGCTCCGACGGAATCGGCCTGTTTGCAACCACCTCGGCAGAGGTTGCCGGTTACGCCATGATCGACGGCGGCGGTGCTGCTGAAGTCACGCTGACCGACGCGCCCGCCCGATGTCTATCGAAGGACGCCCCCGATCAGATCGAAGCTGCTCTGAATGCCGGACGACTGGCCCTGTGTGCAGAAGCCGTGGGCGCGATGGATGTACTGGTGGGCATGACCGTCGAATATCTTATGCAGCGCCAGCAGTTCGGCACGCCCATTGCGACATTTCAGGCGCTGCAGCACCGTCTTGTAGATATGGCTGTGGAAATCGAACAATGCCGCTCCATAGTCATTCTGGCCGCAAGCCAGCTCGACAGCGAAGACGGTGCCCGGTACATCTGCATGGCGAAGAATCTGGCCGGCAGAGCGGCGGCACTGGTCGCCGAAGAGGCCACCCAGATGCATGGCGGCATTGGCATGACCTGGGAGTACGGCGGATCACACTACACCAAGCGTCTGATCATGCTCGATCATCAACTCGGTGACCGTTTTGCCCAGCTGCACAAACTGGTAACTGCACAGGCGGCCTGACATCCAATGACCAACCCATTCTTCCAACCCCTACTGGAACACGGCATTCCGGATTTCGCTGCCATCGAAAACCGGCACTATCGCGAAGCGTTTGATCGGGCTTTTCGGGAGCACGAAGATGAAGTGGCCGCCATCATCGCAAACCCGCAACCGCCAACTTTTGAAAACACGGTAGCAGCGCTGGAGCGCAGCGGCAGCCTGCTACAGCGCGTGATGCGGGTGTTTTCCAGCATCACCTCTACCGATACCGATGAAGAGCTGCAGGCGCTGGAGCGGCAGATTGTTCCCGAGTACACCGCCCACAGCAATGCCATTCGCTCCAATGTGGCATTGTTTGCGCGCATCAAAGCTGTCGCCGACGGCGGCCAAGTGCAACCCGGGGAGGCACAACAACTGCTCACCGAAACGATCCGCTCCTTCGAGCGCAGTGGCGCCGGCTTGAGCGATCCGCAACGGGCCCGGATCAACGAGATCGGTGAGGCTCTGGCCAGCCTGGAAACGGAGTTCGGTCAGAATGTCCTGAAAGACACCAATAACTTCGAGCTGCTGCTGGAAGATACCGAAGACCTGACCGGACTGCCTCAGTTTGTACTGGACTCCGCCCGATCTGCAGCTGCCGAACGAGGCAAGCCAGACAGCTATCTGTTCACCACCTCGCGCTCATCGATCACCCCCTTCCTGCAATATGCTGAGAATCGCGAATTGCGTGAACAACTCTATCGCGCATACACCAGCTGCGGTGTACGCGGCGCTGACAATCATGCGCTGATCCGCAAGATCGTCGCATTGCGCGCTGAAAAAGCCCGGTTGCTCGGTTTTGCCAATCACGGCGACTTCATGCTCGACAACCGCATGGCAAAAACCCCAAGCGCCGTATCGGACCTGCTCGATCGCGTATGGCAACCCTGTCAGAACAAGGTGGCCGCTGAAGCCGCAGACATACAAGCCTGCATTCAGGCAGAAGGCGGCAATTTCCAGCCGGAACCCTGGGACTGGTGGTATTACACCGAAAAAGTCCGCAAACAGCGGTTCGATCTGGACGAAGAAGAAGTCAAACCCTACTTCCGTCTGGAGAACGTTCGCGACGGTGCATTCGAGGTGGCCAACAAGCTGTACGGCATCTGTTTCAAGGCGCGCACAGATCTGCCCAGGTATCACCCTGACGTAGAGGTCTATGAGGTGACCGAAGCCGATGGCGGACTGATCGGCTATTTCATGTTCGATTTCTTCATGCGCTCATCTAAACGCGGCGGCGCCTGGATGACTGGTTTTCGCGACCAGTCGAACATGGACGAATTCAAACATCCGGTGATTCTGAACTGTTGCAACTTCTCTAAGGCAGACCCCTGCCTGCTGGGCCTGGACGAAGTGAGAACGTTGTTTCACGAATTTGGTCACGGCCTGCACGGCCTGTTAAGCAAAGTCCGTTATCCGAGCCTGAGCGGCACCAGCGTTAAGCAGGATTTCGTCGAGCTGCCCTCGCAGATCATGGAACACTGGGCCATGGAACCCCAGGTGCTTAAATCCTATGCCAGACATGTAGAAAGCGGCGAGCCCATACCTGATGAACTGATCGAGCGCCTGCGCGCTGCAGAAACCTTCAACCAGGGTTTTGCCACCACCGAATACCTGGCCGCCTGCTATCTCGATATGGCCTGGCACGGCGACGATGGTGAGCACGCGCAAAATGTCGAGGAATTTGAAGCCCAGGCTATGGCCGAGATTGGCAAAATCGCCATGATCGATCCGCGCTATAAATCATCCTACTTCCAGCACATCTTCAGCAACGAGTACTATTCCGCGGGTTATTACGTGTATATCTGGGCCGAAGTACTGGATGCAGACGGCTACGAAGCCTTCAAGGAAAACGGCATTTTCGACCAGGCTACCGCGCAGTCATTCCGCAAGAACATACTCGAAAAAGGCGGCACCGAAGATCCGATGCAGCTCTACCGCGCCTTTCGCGGACGCGACCCTAAGGTTGAACCGCTGCTGGAGAACCGCGGTCTGGTGTAGCACGCTGCAGGTATCGTTCTGTTACAGGGCTTCTTGCTGCGTTTTTACAAACTCCCGCGCAGCAGCAACCACCGCTCGAGCGCATTCGCCCGGCGTGGTACCGCCTGCAAAGGCATCTTTACAGGGGCCGATCAGCACCTCGGGCTGGCGCTCGCCAATCCACTTGAACAGCTTATCGAAAATGGGCGGGTCGTCGGCCTCGAACGCCACCCCAACAATACGCCCTCGCTCCATGGTCAACGTGAAGGTATCTGTTGCGGTGTAGCCAAGGGTCCGGCCAAAGTCATCCGTAACCGTTATTGCGCAGCGTACAGCCCGGCCCTGCGCAACACATTGCCGGCGCGTCTTAATTTCATAGTTAGCCGCTTTCGCCCACGCCTGATAGTACAGCGCCCGATGCCCATCTTCGGCAGCCGCAACAAGCCGATCCAGGCTCTGCGGATCAAACGAGTAAAACGCATCGATAAACGCCTCGCCGGATGTCAGATCATCTGCTTTTCCGGGCATTTCTGAACCGGCGCCAATCACGCAGACGCCGGCCACCAGCACCGACGCCACGCCCGTGCGCCACCACGCCGATTCACTTCCAATTCTCACGGCCAAGCTCCATCATGTAGTTTTCGGGAAGGACAGAAACATGAACACATCCCAGACTGCGCCGCAAGGCGCAAAAGACGTGTTCGCCAAGTTCATTGAATATGCCCTGCAGCCCCTGATCATCGCAGTGGTGCTGGGCTACTGGATATTCAACCCGGAAAACCCGCTCGTGCATCCGATCGTGGTATTGAGCGTGCAGCTGCTTTTGGGCACGTTGGAGTACCTGTTACCTGCTCGTCCCGACTGGCTGCAACCCTTGAAGGAAAAGCTGACCCTGATCACGATCTTAGTCGTGGTCTATGCATTCACCATGGTCGTCGGTGTAACCTATGACAACCTGTTCCGGGCTCCACTCGGTGAATTACGTGCGGCCCTGGGTATGAACATATGGCCCAGCGAGTGGCCAATGCTCTTGCAGGTGCTGCTCGCATTCTTCATGGCGGAGTTCATCTGGTACTGGTTTCACCGCGCGGAACACCGCTGGCAGATCGTCTGGCGCTTGTCGGGCCACGGTGCGCACCACGCGTTCAAACATCTAGGCGCGATCAATTCCGGCGCCAACCACCCCATCGAGATGTTCGTGATACTGGTGCCGTCGATGCTGGTTGAGCTGTTGTTCGGAGCCGGTCTGGCGTCGGTTGGCGCCGGCGTACTCACCATTACCCAGGCAACCATCGCCCACTGCAATCTCAACATGAACACCCGCTACATCGGCCTGGCGTTTACAACCAACCGCTACCACATTCACCACCACTCCGTGGTGCTGGATGAGAGCAACACCAACTACGGTTGCGCCGCCATCCTCTGGGACAGGATGTTCGGTACCTTTGCCGATGCGCCAACCCGGGAAACCGGCACCGGTCCCACCGAACCGTCGCTCTGGGGCAAGTTTCTGATGCCCATCAAGGAACCAGCGGACACACAGATCGCTCCATAACGGGAAGCAACCGATGCAAGGCCGAGATGAACTGCAGACTTCGAATGTCAAACTGACCGACGCTGACGCGCCCTTCGACATCGTCTGGGACGATATAGGCATTGCGCACGTCTACGCGGAAACTGTGGCAGACGCTTACCGGGGCATGGGTTATGCCGCAGGCAGCGAGCGGCTCTGGCAGATACACCTGAGCACCGCCTACGCCAACGGCCAGGCGGCACATTTACTGGGTGAGCGCTTCGTACCTCAGGATGCGATTCAGCGGGCATGCAATGTCGACGGCGCCCAGACGGGGCTGATAGACAGCGATGGGGACTGGATCGCCGATGCGTATCTGCAAGGCCTCAACGGCGCCATCGACCACCTGCAGGTACTGCCCCCGGAGTTCGCGCATGCAGGGGCCACGCCACGCCACTTCACCCGGGAAGATGTCGCGGCGCGTTATAGATTCACATCCTGGTTCCAGCACAAGAGCTGGACAGAAAAGATGGTGCTCGGGCGTCTCATGGCAACTCACGGCACCGAATACTTCCGCAACCACGTGCTGCATTTCTCGGAAACTGATGCCGCGCTTATCGAAACGCTCCGGGATCCGCTACGGGAACTGGCTACCGAGGCGCTGCCGCTGGCGTATCCGGACTTTTCCCACAGCAGGATCTCCGGAAGTAACAACTGGGCGGTTAGCGGCGCGCTGTCCGCATCCGGCAAACCAATGCTGGCCACAGACCCGCACCAGCCCCACTCTATTCCCAACACGTTCTTCTACGTGCATCTGCATGCCGGCGACTGGGATGCTTTCGGGGCCGCGTTTCCCGGGGTGCCTTACTTCATGATGGGCTACACCCGTGACATAGCCTGGGGCCTCACCACCGGCTTCATCGACTGCTACGACGTATACATAGAGCACCTGCAGAATGGCAAAGTCAGATCGGCAGATGGCTGGGCCGACTTAACCAGGCGCAATGAGCGCATCAAAATAAAGGGCGGGCGCCATCAGGACATCGAAATATGCCGCACGGGCCACGGCCCGATTCTGGAACATCTCACCGATCAGCTCGGGCTTTCTGAGCATGGTCTGGAAGGCTTTCGCACTGCCCTGCACTGGAGCCTGGCAGACATACCAACGTCTGCCGGGGCACTGGCGCGCCTGCCCCTGGCCAGATCGGCTGAACAGTTTGGCGAATACCTGTTTGAGAATGACGTCTGCCCGTTGGTCAATAACATCATCTGTGTCGACCAGCAGGACCACATACGCAGATTCATCGCCACAACACTGCCGGCCCGTGTGGGCGCAACCGGCAGTGTGCCGCTGCCCGGCTGGAATGCGCAGTTCGATTTCCCGCACTCTACGGCTGCAGATCTCGTCGTCGAAACAGACCCGGATTGTGGCTTCGCGCTGACCGCCAATAACGACACAATGGAAGACCGCGGGAAGTACTACATTCACAACTTCCCCACCCACAGTGCCAGGGCAGACCGGATTCGCGACATCCTGCAGAGTCAACAGCGCTTCACCGTCGAGGATTTCAAGCGCGCGCAGCTGGACCTCAAAGACGTGCGCGCCAGCAAGCTCGCACCGATGCTTGCCGACATCCTGCACGAGTCAAACGATAGCGACGTTCAACTTGCAGCGGACCTGCTCGATGCCTGGGACTATCAGGCCACTGCCGACGCTGCAGCTCCATGCGTGTACTACCCGTTTCTCGATCGCGCCTGGCATCGCAAATTCATGCGCAGCGTGCTCGATGATGCGTTACTCAACGCATTGCCGTTGGGCGCGCCGGGGCTGAATCTGTTTGATCCGGGCCACTTCCTGATCGACGGCAGCCCCTGGCTGGCCCACGCGCAAGGTCTGAAGGCGACCATTCACAGCGTCATGAAAGGTGTTGTGGCAGATGTCAGGCGCTCCCTCGGCGATCAACCCGCGCAGTGGCGCTGGGACGTGCTCCACCAGATCCAGTTTTCCCACCGTTTAGCCGGCCACGACCCCTGGTCGCGTCTTCAGCTCGGCCCGGATCCGATTGCTGGCGCCCCCACCACATTGGGCATGGCCATGCACATGGGGCCCGGGCCAGGCGCCGAGAGCGACGATATACCCTGCCGTGTTTTCCATGGACCTGCATTTCGTCTGGTGGTTGACCTCGCCGACCCCGAGCATGCCGCGTTTGTCATCGCCGGTGGCAATGGCGGTGCAGATAGCCCCCACGCCCTGGATCACTATCAGACGTGGCTGCAGGGGGATTTTTACCAACTGCGCCTGATCAGAGAGGAACTCAATCCCACATCAGTAGTCACCGTGGCTCCCTAGTCCCCTCCGCAAAATCACGTATTAAGGCCGCAAGTTCGCACCCCTATCATCTTTCGCGATCAAGTAGAGAAGGGTCTGGACAATGACCGTGCCATCTAACATTGTCGTAGTCGTAAATCGCAGCACCGATGCCAACTATGTACTACGCAAAGCGGCGGCCATTGCTTCGTCGAATCCCGACGGCGCAGCGGTTCATGTCATCCGCGTCATTTTTGAGGAATTCGTCGAACAGCAGCACGTCGATGCCGAGCAGGCGCAATCGCTGAAGCTGTTTCTCATGCAGGCCGAAGAAGAGTTTCTGGCGGACCTCGTCAAAGAGCACAAAAGCAGTTTTGCTGATATTGAAACAGCTACGCTGTGGAACAAGCGAGCGTCCGATGCAATTCTGAGCGCCGCCAACACCTTTGGCGCAGACCTGATCATCAAATCCGCCGATCCCAAGTCGGCGCATTTTCCCCGGCATCCCGACGACTGGAACCTGTTGCGCGGCGCGGCTTGCCCGGTATTTCTGGTGAAACCCGAACCCTGGCCGGATCATGCCGGGGTGGTCGCCGCGATAAACGCCTCCGATTTCGAACACGAGGAAATGAACACCCGCATCCTCGATGCCGCAAACACGATAGCCGCCACTCTGTCCGGACAACTGCATGTAGCCAACGCGCTACCCGCCAGCAACCCGATGCTGCGCAGCGCTGAACTCGGCGTGGATCTCACAGCCATCGAACAAGGCATCGAGCAGGAGCTGCGCAGGGAGCTGACAGACATGCTCGAAACGGCGGGCGCCACGGGTGCCGAGGTCCACGTCGCACCCGGCGATGCCGGTCACATGGTCAAGTACGTCGCGGACAGCACCCATGCAGCGGTGGTAGTCGCAGGTACCGCCGGGCGCAAAGGCGTATCGGCCCTGATCATCGGCAATACTTCCGAGACCCTGCTGCGGACCCTCGACCAGGATCTGCTGGTGCTGCACGTGTGATACGCGCCTACTGGCAAGGCCGCGGTTCGTGATGTACAAAGGGACTCGTAATCCGCAGCCACCATTGAGGTTTAAACCATGAAACGACGCAATCTGCTCAAAGGCTCCATCGCGGCCCCGCTACTGCCCGCGGGCCTGCAGGCATGCTCCCCCGCTGCCGAACCCAACGCTTATCTCGTTGATAACTTCGCGCCGGTGGCGAGCGAAACCACAGCAACCAATCTGCACGTGACCGGCGCGATCCCCGCCGATTTGAGCGGACGTTTTTTGCGTAACGGCCCGAACCCCGGCGACGACATCAACCCTGATACACATCACTGGTTCACCGGCCGCGGTATGGTGCACGGCGTGCGACTCAATGAAGGTAGAGCCGAGTGGTACCACAGCCGCTTCGTCGGCGGCAGCGGTGCCAACACCAATGTCATAGGCCATGGCGGACGGACCATGGCCATTGTCGAGTCCGGCGGGCTAGCCCAGGACATGGGGTACGCCCTGAACAACATCGGTGAGAACTCGTCTATCGGCACAGGCTATACCGCGCACCCCAAACTGGACCCAGACACAGGAGAGTTACACGCGATCTGCTACGACTGGGCGAATCTGCGCGATCACATCCGCTATGTCGTGGTCGACAGCGACGGCGATTGGGCCGGCGAAGTGGCAATTCCCATGAACGGCATGCCCATGATTCACGACATGAGCCTGACGGCGAACTACGCGGTAATCTTCGACCTGTCGGTCACACTGAGCTTCATGGCGCTGGGTACCGGAGCATCGTTCCCGTTCCGCTGGGACGATGAGCATGAACCACGCATCGGCCTGCTGCCCAGGGGTGGCCAGTCTGAGCAGGTCATCTGGTGTCCCACCAGCCAGAACTACGCCTATCATCCCATGAATGCCTACGAAGACGGCGCGGGCAACGTGGTAATCGATATCTGCCGCTACGACCGCATGTTCGATCAGGACAACCGCGGTCCGTTCGGCGACAGCCTGCCCCGCCTGGAACGCTGGACCGTCAATCCCAACACACGCCAGGTCAGTGAACAGATCATCGATGAGCGGGCCCAGGAGTTTCCGCGCTGCAACCCGGGACTGAACAGTAAGCCATACCGCTACGGCTACACGGTTGCCGTGGCCGGCTACACCTTCCCAGGTATTCTTAAGCACGACCTGCAGACCGGCACCGCATCTGAATTCTCGGTTGGACCGGGCAGACACAGCGCCGAACCGGTGTTCATTCCACGCGAGGGTGCCAGCGCAGAGGATGATGGTTACCTGATGACTTATGTGTACGACAGCGGCAAGAACACGACAGATCTGGTGATTCTCGATGCGCAGGATCTGTCCCGGCCGGCACTGGCCCAGGTGCACCTGCCTGCTCGGGTACCGTACGGCTTTCACGGCAACTGGGTCGCCGACAGCGAGGTTGCACCCGACAACGGTGTTGTAACATGAGTGCCCCTGTCGCAGTCGTTATCGGCGCTACCTCAAAGTGGCAGTCCGACGGCCGCAACACCCACCTGGCACACGGCCAGGATATCGATGACAGCGACATGCCCGTGGCTGCGCGCTGGGGCGTGGGCGGCGCCATTGCGCAGAAGTTTGCCGCCGAAGGATTCCACGTCGTGTTGACCACACGAACGGCCGGGAATGCCACAGCGCTGGAGCGCGCCATCGTCGATCAGGGCGGTAGCTGCTCAATCGTCGAGCTGGACCTGGTGTCGGAAGACTCCATTAACAATGCGTTTGCGAACATCCGACAGCATCATGGTGAACCCGAAGCCGTCATCCTCAACGCGGGCTATCTGGAAGGCCGCGATCTTCCCGCCGATCAGGAGTTACTCGAATACATACCGACGGAAATGTTCGACACGGCACAGCACATTGCCAGCCGTGGCCCGTTTCTGGTGGCGAAAGCCGTGCTGCCCGGCATGCGCGAGCGTGGTACCGGCTCGTTCCTCATCACCAACAACGCAGCCTCGCTGCGCGGACGCAAGCGGCTGACCGGTCAATCCCTCTACTATCCCCGAGTAATGATGCGCACACTGGCTCAAGTACTCACCGAAGAGTACTCGACCCATGGTATTCACGTGGCCAATGTCATCGTCGACGGATTGATCGACTCACCAGGTACGCGGGCGTTACCCATTGCCCGTAAGAAACCGGAAATCATCATGGACCCGGCGGCGATCGCCGATGCGTTCTACTACCTGCATACCCAGGACAGGTCCTGCTGGACCCACGACCTGCAACTCACGCCGTATCCCACAGCGCCGAGTTTCTAACGCGGCGCGAAACGCTGCCCGGCGTCAACACGAAGCGTCGAGCCGTTCATCATCGGGCACTCGATGATGGCAATCGCCATGGTCGCATACTCGTGCGGCTTACCCATGCGATGCGGGAAGGCCGCATCCTTGGTCATGTTGTGGGCGCCCTCATCGGTCACGCCGGCGGTCAACCCGGTTTCGAACAGACTCGGCGCAATGGTCATACAGCGAATCCCCAGATTGCCGAGATCTCTCGCCATGGTCAGCGTCATCGCCGCAATGCCGCCTTTCGCCGCCGTATACGAGACCTGGCCGATCTGACCTTCAAATGCCGCGATCGATGCGGTGTTGATCATCACGCCGCGCTCGCCATCTGTGTTGGCTTCATTCTTCGCCATGTAATGTGCCGCGACGGTGTTGATGTTGAAGGAGGCAACCAGATTCAATTCCAGCACCTTGGCAAAGATGTCCGTGGGATGGCGAGTACCGTCTTTTTTCAAAGTACGCTGTGCCGCCCCGCCTACGGAGCGGTTGCCGCCGCCCGCCGTATTCACCACCACGTGCAGCCCGCCCATGCCGTCCACAGCTTCGCCGATCGCCGCATCGGTGGCTTCATAGTCCATGACATTGCAGGGCAGGAAGGTACCGCCCAATTCCTTGGCCACTTCAGCACCGTTGGACTGAGACAGGTCGAGAATGGTGACCGTACCGCCTTTGGCGTTGAACTGTTGCGCGGTTGCGCGGCACATGCCCGAGGCGCCCCCCACGAAAATACCCTTGGCGTTTGCTATATCCATTGAGATTTACTCCTCTTATCGAATACAGCGGAGTCTAACAAGCAACCCGTTTTTTCCGTAGTATTAGCCGCGGAAGTACATACACGGGGAGGTACGCATGCTCGCGAAGCAGGCGCGTAACCTAGGGCGGCTCGCCATGGTCAGCCTTTACGGCACAAGCATTCTTGCGGCAGCGCCCCAGGGTACCGATGACGGCCAATGGCGCGTTTACGGCGGCGACAAAGCCGGATCCAAATATTCACCTCTTGAGCAGATCAATCGCGATAATTTCGCAGATCTGCAGGTCGCCTGGCGCTGGGTATCTGTGGACGGATTTCTGAGCAAGACGACCACCGCCGGCGGCGAATGGTGGGCACCCCGGGACGCGGTGGTCGAACAACTCGTCAAGGAAAGCCCCGATCTGTACCGGGTGCAGAACACGCCGAACTACGCCAATTTTCAGGCCACTCCACTTATGGTCAACGGCGTACTGTATTTCAACACGCCGCTGTCCCAGGGCGTGGCGGTAGATGCCGCCAGCGGCCGCACCTTGTGGGTCTACAACCCCAAAAGTTACGAAGAAGGCACGACCTCCATGACCGTGACCTGGCGCCAGCGCGGCGTCGCCTACTGGACCGATGGCGAAGACGACGAGCGAATCGTGTGGGGTACCGGCAATGGCTATCTCATCTGCGTAGACGCCATTACCGGCCACCCCTGCACTGGTTTCGGCGAACAGGGTCACGTGGATCTGACACAGGGGTTGCCGCGCGCAGATCGGACTAAGCGCGACTATCTCAATGCCCTGCTCTACTCAGTGCAGTCACCGCCTATTGTCATTCGCGACACGATCATTCACGGCTCTTCAATCGCCGACCGTCGCGTAAACCAGGAAGCTGTTCCGGGTTGGGTGCGCGCCTGGAATGTCCGCACCGGGGAACATAAGTGGGACTTCCACACTGTGCCTCAGGCCGGGGAAGAGGGGGTGGAAACCTGGCAGAACGACTCCTGGCGCTACTCCGGCAATGCCAACGTATGGACCTACCTGAGCGGCGATGAACAACTCGGGCACGTCTACCTGCCTACCGGGACCCCAACCAACGACTACTACGGAGGACACCGGCTCGGCGAGAACCTTTTTGCGGAAAGCATCGTCAGCGTCGACGTCGAAACCGGCAATAAGGTCTGGCACTTTCAGGCGGTGCATCACGGACTGTGGGACTATGACTTTCCCACCGCGCCCAATCTACTGGACGTCGTGGTCGACGGCCGCCCGGTCAAAGCGCTGGCCCAGGTGAGCAAACAGGGCTTCATCTACACCTTCGATCGCACGACCGGCGCACCCATATGGCCCATTGAAGAGCGGCCGGTGCCCACCGACACGAACATGCCCGGTGAAAAACCCTGGCCCACACAACCCTTTCCCACGCGTCCCGCACCGTTCGACTATCAGGGTGTGGTAGAAGACGACCTGGCTGATTTCACGCCCGAGATCCGTCAGATGGCGCTCAAGGCCGTGGAAGGCTACCGTCTGGGTCCATTGTATACGCCGCAGATGCGCAACGACGGTGAGGTGAAGGGCCTGCTGTTCCGACCCACCGGCGCTGGTGGCGCCAACTGGTCCGGCGCTGGCGTTGATCCGGAAACCGGAATTCTGTATGTACCGTCAAAGAACTTGTCCGGCGTACTGTCTTTCTATCAGCCCGACAATGGCAATCTGCGGTATACCCACGGCGCGCCGGAGACCCAGCGCCTGAAACAGCGCGCCGGCAGCACAGGACCGCGTATGCCGCGGGGATTACCCCTGCTGAAACCACCCTATTCCCGCCTGACGGCAATCGACATGAACACCGGTGAACACGTGTGGATGACACCTCTGGGCAACGGCGACCGTATTCGCCGGCATAGAATGTTGCGTCATCTCGATTTGCCCCCGCTGGGTGGCGACAACGGGCGCGGCGGGCCACTGGTTACGAAAACTCTGCTGGTAATGGCGCTGACTGCCGGCGGCACCGGAAACGGCGCACGGCTGGTCGCTTACGACAAGGCTACCGGCGAAGAAATCGCCTCAGCGGACCTGCCCCGAGGCGCCATCGGCACACCCATGACATATATGCATGATTCCCGCCAGTACATCGCCCTGACCATTGGCGGCACACCCCCGGAACTGATCGCATTCGCCTTGCCCGAGGACCTGCTGAACCGCTCGAGCGAGGAACAATAGGATGCGATACGCATTAGTGCTGACCACTGTTTTGCATGCTTCGCTCGCGGGCGCAGAGCCGCAAGGTTCTGTATGGGACGGTACCTATAGCGCATCTCAGGCTGACCGGGGCGCACGCCTGTTCATTGAGCATTGCATCGCCTGTCACAGCAACAAAGCCGGCGAAATGGGCGGGCACGGCCCGGCACCCTCCGTCATCGGCGAGGATTTCACATTTCGCTGGTACGACGCGTCGTTAGCCGATCTGTTCGATGCGATCCGCCAGACCATGCCCGAGGGCGCACCCAACAGCCTTGCCCCGGAACAATACGCAGATCTGACCGCCTACGTGCTGCAGTTGAACGGCTTCCCAAGCGGCCCGAGAGAGCTCGCGGCCGCTAGTTATGAGGCCCTCCAGGTCATCTGGATAGAGCCCCATCATGAGGATTAACAGCTATCGTTACCCGACTTGGAGTTGCGCACATGCCTGACACGCGCTTAAATCGGCAGGTTGATTCCATCGAACATCAACACCGGGAGAGAAAAATGAATCACCCGAAGCACTTCGGCATGGCACTCGCGTTATCGCTGATGTTAGTCAGTGCCTGCGCGGATACCAGCTCAGACCATCGCTCTACCATACCGAGAGCCTGGGACGGTCATCCGGACCTGAACGGCATCTGGCAGACACTGAGTACAGCCAACTGGAATCTGGAACCACACCCGAGCTACGGCGGGCTGCCCGCAATAGGCGCACTCGGTGCGACGCCGCCGGGTCCCGGCGCGGTCGCAGGGGGCGAGATTCCCTACCAGTCCTGGGCGCGGCAGCAGCAACAGCAGAATTTCTCGAATCGGTTTACCCAGGACACCGAGGCAAAGTGCTATCTGCCCGGCATCCCGCGGGCCAACTACATGCCTTACCCGTTTCAGATTCTGCAGGGCACCGGCAAGATCATGATGGTTTACGGCTTTGCGGAAGCCAACCGAACCATTCACATGGACAAGGCGCAGCCCGAACCAGCGCCGATCGACAGCTGGATGGGGCGATCTCACGGCTACTGGGAAGGCGACACCCTCGTGGTCGAAGCACACGGCTTCAATGGTGAAGCATGGCTTGATCGGGCCGGCAATTTCTCCAGTTATGCGCTGACCGTGGAGGAGCGTTTCACGCCGGTCGATGCCAACACCATGCGTTATGAAGCAACGCTCACCGACAGCGAGGTATACACAAGGCCATGGACCATATCGCTGTTATTGCATCGCAATACCGAACCGAATGCAGAACTGCTGGAATATAAATGCGTCGAGTATTCCGAAGAGTTGCTCTACGGGCATCTGCGGCGTGGCGCAGGCGAAAGCTGAGGAGAAAGCACAAATGAAGTACAGATCATCGTTACTTGCACAGGCGTGTCTTTGGACAGTCTTGGCGGCCACCGCCCAGGCGCAAGCACCCGCTTTGACAGCCGTGCAGCACATCGAACTGGCGGTTTCTCAGGCTGACGCCGCCAAAAAGTGGTATCAGACCCATCTGCCCTGCGAGGCAGTCACGCAACGTCCACAGCGCCTGAATTGCGGCGGTATGCGGATCGAATTCGTGGCCCGGCAATCGCTCGGCGGCAGCCAGGGCACCGCCATCAACCACATCGCTTTTGCCTACCCGGATGTGGCCGGCAAAATGCAATCGCTGGAGGACGTTGGCGTTGGCGGCGCCGGTGTGCGCTTACAGCGCTTCGAAGACGGCAGCCTCTACCGCAATGACCCCGGCGTCGGCCTCCATGGGTTCATTTTCGATCCGTGGGGTACCCGCATAGAACTGCTTCAGTCCGGCGACACGCCGGCGTTCCATCACATCCACCTGCATACCGCCGACCCATCGATATTGAAGGCCTGGTATGTCGATAATCTCGGCGCAACACCAACCGATCAGGGTATGACGCTGGCCGGCGTCAACATCCATGTCGGCATCAACGCTGAAGGTCGGCCGGCGGGCACCACCGAGCGAGCCATAGACCACATAGCTCTGGTGGCGGGCGATATCGCAAATCTGAGTGAACATCTGCAAACCCGGGGCGTTGCCGTGCATGGTCCGGAAGTGCCCGATAATGCCCGCAGTGACGCCAGGCGGGCGCTGATTGCCGGTCCTGACGGTGTGCGCCTGGCAATCGTCGAGGCCCAATGGGATGGCTTCGAACCCCGGCGCAATGACGAGATAGCCAGCGTTGAGCAGCGCGAACCGTTTGCCGTGCCCTATACACCCTGGGGAGAGCCCGATATTCAGGGTATGTGGACCGGCAATGCGGCTCATGGCATACCATTGGAGCGCCCTGCAGACATCGAAGGCGATTCGCTGACCACGGATCAGGCTGCCGAACGACGCGAGCAGGGTACCCTGCGCAGCATATGGGGTTATGAACGAGAGTGGCGCGACACCACCCTGGGCTATGACAAATTCTCCGCATCTCAACAGGTGGCCATGATCATCGACCCGCCAGACGGGCGTCTGCCGCCTCTCACCGATGCCGGGCGCAAAGCCCTGGAAGACGAAACAGCGCGGCGCCAGACGCGAGTGAGCGCCGCCGGTCCTGAAGAGTTGTCCACCTGGGTACGCTGCATAACCCGGGGGCTACCCGGCATGATGATGCCCGGGGTTTACAACAACGGCCTGCAGATACAGCAGAGTCCCGGCTACGTAGCCGTGCAGAAGGAAATGATTCATGAAACCCGGGTCATACCGACTACGCCACGGCAGCGCTCCGGCATCAAGCAGTGGCTTGGCAGTTCCCGCGGCCGTTGGGAAGGCGACACCCTGATCATCGAGGTGACGGATTTCAACGGCAGATATCTCTATCGCGGCGCCGGGCCGGATCTGCAACTGACCGAGCGTTACAGACTCGTTGACCCGGACACCCTGGAGTATACCTTTACCCTGGATGACCCGACGATATGGACCCGACCGTGGACCGGCATGTTTCACTTCAAACGCGACGAAGCACAGTATGAGCTTGTTGAATACGCCTGTCATGAAGGTAACTACGGCATGACAAACATTCTCAGCGCCGCTCGCGCTAAAGACCAGCAGGCAGCCTCGGAAACCAGCGGAGATTGATATGAAAACAGTCACATTGATAAGCGGCCTTGCCATGCTGGTCTGGCTGATGAGCCCTGCACCGGTCGATGCCCATCACGCATTTGCGCTGGAATTTGATGCCACCAAGCCGGTCAAATTGCGCGGCGAGATCACCAAGATGGAGTGGGTCAATCCGCACGCGTGGATGCACCTGCGCGTGACCCATGAAGACGGCAGCTTCGATGACTGGATGATCGAGGCTGGCCCACCAGGCGCCCTGGTGCGCCGCGGCTGGACCCGTTCGTCTGTACGCCCAGGCACTGAGGTTCTGGTGGAAGGCTATCAGGCCTCCGATGGCGCGTTGCGCGCCAACGGCCGGGACGTCACCTTTCCCAACGGGCGCCGCCTGTTCGCCGGATCTTCCGGCACCGGCGCACCGCTGGACGGCGCAGACCCTTCCGAACCGACAAACAAGTAGCGACAAGCCATGGATGCAAACCCACGAGCCGCTGGATTGTCGGCGTCACACCTGCAGCGCATTACCGATCATCTCAATCGAAACTACATCGATCCGCAGAAGATCGCCGGCTGTCAGGTTCTGGTCGCGCGACATGGAACGATCGCCTACTACGACAATCTCGGACTCATGGACATCGAGCGAAACAAATCGATGAACGACGATGCGATTTTTCGCATTTATTCCATGACTAAACCCATCACCTCTATCGCCCTGATGCAGTTGTATGAGCAGGGTCTTTTTCAGCTCAACGACCCATTGCACCGGGTCATTCCAAGCTGGAAAGATCAGCAGGTTTACATGGGCGGTGACTCCGCAGGCATGGAACTGGCGCTAGCCGAACAACCGGTAACCTTCCGACACATTCTCAGCCATATGGCCGGATTGTCATACGGGGCAACGAACCATCCAGTGGACAAGCTCTATCGTGAAAAGCGCGTAGTACGCGGTACAGGCGCAACCCTGAACACGTTCGTAGACAAGCTGGCCCAGGTGCCGCTGCACTTTCAGCCTGGCAGCCGATGGCTGTACTCGTACGCAACCGATGTATGTGGTCATCTGGTAGAAGCGCTCTCCGGAATGCCGCTCGATGCCTATTTTGAAAAACACATTTTCGCGCCCCTCGGCATGACTGACACAGCGTTTCACGTCAGCGCCGACAAGCTGGATCGATTCTGCGCGAACTATGAACGCGGCCCCGATAAGTCACTGCAGCTGCTGGATGACCCGCAGAGCAGCACATACGCGGAGATACCGACCTTTCTGAGTGGCGGCGGCGGCTTGACCGGCACTACCGCAGACTACCTGAAATTCTGCGAGATGCTGCGCCGTCAGGGTACATTCAACGGCGAGCGCATTATCGGCTCACGCACGCTAAAAATGATGCACATGAATCACCTGCCCAACAACCAGGATCTATCGAGCATGGCCGTGGGCGCCTTTTCAGAAACAGCCTACGAAGGCGTGGGATTTGGTCTCGGCTTCGCAAGCTCCCTCGGAGAAGTGCAAACCGGCGCGCTGGGTACCGGCGACTACTATTGGGGCGGTGCGGCGTCGACGATTTTCTGGGTAGATCCGGTGGAGGACATGATCGTCATCTTCATGACGCAGCTGATGCCCTCCGCGACATTCAACTTCCGTGGGCAGCTCAAGAACATCATCTACTCAGCCATTGAAGATTGAGCAGCCGCCTCCAGACGGTAAGCCGTCAACGCTGCTTTATAAAACAGATCACTCTTTGCCGCTTCGGAAGCACCATGGGCCAGGCGCTTGAATGCGTTCCAAGTCACGTTGTAACTCGCAAACAGCTTCTGTACCGGGAAATTTGACTCGAAAATACATCGATGCGTGCCGAACGCTTCGATGCACTCGCTCATCCAGGGGCGCCAGGCACTGGCGATTTCCTCTGAGCTCGGCGGCAGATTGCGGTCTACGCCGTCACCGTGACGGCGAATAGGCAGCGCGCCCAGCTTCATAAAGACGTTATCGAACGCCGCCGCTTCTTTGATTCCAACCAACCAGTCTGCAAACACCTGCTCGCGCCTGTCGCGGTACGATCCTCCCAGAATCGGCACGCCGGTATGATTGATGACGATGGTCAGTTCGGGGATGCCGGCGGCAAGCTGTGCGACCTCTGCCAATTGAGGGTGGTATACCCACACGTCAAGCGCCAATCCCAGATCAGCCATGACCCGAGCGCCCGCCTGAACCTGATCGTCCAGGAGCAGGCGCGGCGACTCGCAAACGTTGGGAATTCGTGCATCGTCATCCCATGCGGTGCGAAAGCGAATCCCTTTGAAGCGGCCGCCAGAGCTTGCCAGATGCTGCTCGAATACCTCACGCGTTCTTTCACCCAGACGCAGATCAACAGAGCCCACAATGCCTTTGCAGATCTGTGAATCACCAAAAGTACCACTGTCTGCCATCGCCGCGCACCCGGTGGCAAACTCAGTTTCCCCAAGGGAGCGCAGCGCCTCGGGCCCGGTGTTGCGATACATCGACTCACACTCGGCATAGACCGTTGCCACAACATTGTGGCCGCCGTGCACTTCTTCGGCGAACTCCGGCAGCAGGTAGTCGTGGCCATTGCGCAGCCACAGATGATGGTGCGCATCGATGATTGGCAGCTCCGGATCGAGAATTTCCTCTGCAACCCGTGCAACCCATTCGTCGTCGGGCACCGAATGCCCCATGACTTTTTTATTTTTCGCTTCGGCCATCACTCCTCCCCAGACTGATTACACGATCATGCTACCCGCGGTTCTGGGGCACGCGCAATCAACGAAAAACAGCTCCACTGTCGAGCAGGTCCAGGCCGCCACCTGCCCCTCCACGATGCTGTAACTGATAGAAACCCCCAGACACATACTCACAACCGCAGCCAGCGGAAAGGCATCGGCCAGCATAGTAGTCAATAGACCCGACGACAGCTTCACTCGTTGAGTCGCGTACTTATCGTTTTGCGGGCAGCATACGGTAATCTTAGTGACTAATGCCCTTATCAAGGAGACTGTAATGCGCAGTGTCGTGTGTGAAGAGTTTGGCCCACAATCAGCACTGAAGGAAGTTTAAGTGCCGACGCCGCAACCCGACCCAAACCAGGTGCTTGTACGGGTCACGGCAACCGGTGTCGGTTTCGTCGACGGTCTGCTGATCCAGGGCCTTTACCAGGTCAAACCGCCACTGCCATTTTACCCTGCGAGCGAGTACGCCGGTGTGGTTGAGGCAGTTGGCGGGGCATGTACTCACCTCAGTGTGGATGTGCGCGTGTTCGGCACCGCCAACGGCGCACTTTCCGACTACGTCTGCGTCGATGAGGCAAGCTGTTACAGGACCCCTGCAGATCTGCCGGATGCTGACGCAGCCGGCCTGTTCATAAACTACCTTACCGCGATCTACGGTCTGCAGGATTGCGGAGATTTGCGACCGGGTGAGACGGTGCTTGTGCTCGGCGCCGCCGGAGGCGTGGGCTCGGCCGCCATCGCAGTGGCACGTGCAATGGGCGCAACGGTAATCGCCGCAGCTTCCACCGAGGCCAAACGCGCTGCCGCCCGGCAAGCGGGTGCCCACGCAGTGGTGGACTACAGCGCGGAAAACTGGCGTGAAGAACTCAAGCGCATACTGGCCGGCAAGCCTCTGAATTTGGTCTACGATCCGGTGGGCGGCGATCTGTCAGAGGCGGCACTGCGCTCTCTTGCTCCCGGTGGCAGGTTCCTGGTGGTGGGCTTCGCCAGCGGCACTATCGCCAGGGTTCCGCTGAACCTGCCACTATTGAAGCGTTGCTCCATCGTCGGTGTCGACTGGGGTGGCGATGCCAGACAGAACCCGGACATTAACGGACCGCTTTGCGCGACTCTGGTGGAATGGATTGCATCCGGGAAACTGAAGCCTGCCCCCATCACCATCCGGCCTGCTGATGACTTCGTACAGGCCTTCGAAGATCAGCTGGCCGGCGCGGTGCTGGGTAAGCTGGTCTTGACCCGGTAGCTGCCGAAGTCATTCCGCCAGCGCGGCAAGCACCTTTGGCGGCGACATGGGCAACGCCTGCAGGCGCTTTCCCGTGGCATCGGCAATGGCGTTCGCGATACAGGCCATGGCGGGCACCACCCCGGCTTCGGCGACACCTTTGACACCGTAGGGGTGATTCGGGTTCGGCACTTCCACGATGACGGTTTCAATGAACGGCAGGTCAGAGGCCACCGGCATGCGATAGTCGAGAAAGCCCGGATTCTCCAGGTGGCCCTGCTCATCGTAAATGTACTCTTCATGCAACGCCCAGCCGACGCCCTGGGCGACTGCACCCTGCATCTGCCCTTCCACGTAGCCCGGGTGGATGGCGCGGCCGGCATCCTGGGCGGTCACGAAGCGCACAATGGTGACCTTGCCGGTGTCAGGGTCTACCTCCACATCACAGAATTGTGCGCACAATCCAGGCGCATGCCCGGTCGCGGCCAGCGCATTGGCGCTGCCGATGGGCCCACCCGTCGCAGCCGCACCAGCGGCAAGCTGACGCAACGACAACGGATCGAAATCTCCCACATTGCTGCTCGACGGTCTGGCGAAGCCATCTTCCCAGGCCACGCTGTCCACATCGACATCCCAGATCTTGGCCGCACGGGCGCGCAGGTCATCGATGACCTGGTTGCATGCCCCGACTACCGCCATGCCAGTGGCATAAGTGACACGGGATCCGCCGGTGACCCCAGTAAAGGGCACCGACGAGGTATCGTGGACTTCAGCCCGGACCTCGCCGTAATCGATGCCGAAGGTTTCCGCTGCCATGATGGCCATGGAGGCCCGGGAGCCGCCGATATCCGGGCTTCCTGTGGCCACCACGATCGTGCCATCGGCGTTCACGTACACGGTAGCGCCCGATTCTCCAGCGGCGTTATGCCAGAAACCCGCGGCCATGCCACGGCCCTGATTGGGCCCAAGCGGCTTTTCATAATCCGGATGATTGCGAATCGCTGCAAGGGTTTGCGTCACACCCTCATGACTCATAGGCAGGCCGGACAACAGTGGGTCGCCTTTGTGGGCTGCGTTTTTCAGTCGAAGTTCCGCCGGGTCGATGCCCAACTCGGACGCCAGCACATCCAGGGTGCTCTCCACCGCAAAATTGCCGATGGGGGCCCCGGGCGCCCGATAGGCAGCGACCTTGGGACGGTTACACACCACGTGATAGCCGATGGCGTACTGATGTTCGATGTTGTAGATGGCAAAACCACAAAGGCAGGCGTTTTCAACCGGTGACTGAGGGAAAGCGCCACATTGAAACTTGTATTCCCCCTCTGCGGCGATGATCTTGCCGTCTTTCGTGGCACCGACTTTAACCCGCATGACCGACCCTGAGGTGGGTCCCGCACCCATGAATTCTTCCGCGCGGCTCATCACCATCTTCACCGGCCGTCCCGCCTTCTTCGACAGTATCAGCGCGACCGGCTCCAGATAGGGCAGTGTCTTGCCACCAAACCCGCCGCCGATCTCGGCGGGAGTTGCTTTGATCTCACCCGGCGACATACCCACCAGACGCGCAGTCAACTGGCGAATGGGAAAGTGACCCTGACTGGAAAACCACAGTTCCGACAAACCGTCACTCTGGTAATGGGCAACACAGGCATGGGGCTCGATGTAGCCCTGATGGACAGGCTCCGTGCGATATGACTTTTCAACAATGACATCGGCCCGGGCAAAGCCCGCAGTGACATCACCAATGCTGAATTCGGTGACCTTGGCAACATTCGAGGGCGCCTCGGGGGCTGGCTCCATACCCCGCGTAATCATGTCATCAAACAGCAACGGCGCATCGTCAGCCATGGCCGCTTCAACATCGATGACATGAGGCAGCAGTTCATAATCTACCTCTATCAGGTCCAACGCATGCTGCGCCGTGCGCGCATCCACCGCCGCCACCGCGGCAATCGCATGCCCCTGGTAGAGGACCTTTTCTCTGGCCATTATGTTGCGGGTAACATGCCATAGATTGGTCTGCACCCGTGACGGGCCCATATAATCGAAGGGTTGATCGGGAAAGTCCTGCCCGGTCACAACGGACTTGACCCCGGGCAGCTGCTCGGCTTGCGAAACATCTATGCTGCGTATACGCGCGTGGGCATGGGGGCTGCGCAGGACCTTGCCGGTCAGCATGCCCGGCAGGCTGTAGTCACTACCGTAGGTGGCCGCACCGGTCACCTTGGGCGTACCATCCGGTCTGATCGGACGCTGGCCTACCCACTTGAATCCCTGTTCGCTCATTTTGCCGCCCCCGATTTTGTCTGCCGCCAAGGGATAGTCTAACCCCGGGCTTCCATAAAACTGAACCCGGCTTGGGTGTGCTTACCACGCCCAGTTTCGGTAGGCTTTGCATAAGTGAAAACAAACGTATCAATTGGGGAAAACAATGCTGAACAAACTCGATGACTACCCGGTCCACCAGACGCCCGAGCCGCTTGCCCAGGCCGCCACCAGTGATCGCAACGTATACGACCGCACCTGGTTCAATGGCTACGCCCAGGACGGTTCCTATTACTTCGGGCTGGGCATGGCCATTTATCCTCACCGCCATGTCCTCGACGCCGCATTCAGCGTCGTGCGCCCGGCGGGACTGCAGCATTGCTTTTACGGCTCCCGGCGCGCGCCAACCGAACGCACCGACATGAGTGTCGGGCCGATGCGCATCGAGATCGTCGAACCGATGCGCCGTTCGCGGATCATTGTCGAAGAAAACGACAGCGGTCTCGCCTGTGACCTCACCTTTTCCGGCCGCAGCGCCTGTATTCAGGAACAGCGTCAGGTTCTGTGGGACGGCCCCCGCCGCATGATGGACGCCACCCGTTTCGACCAGTTCGGCGCCTGGGAGGGTGTCATACACACGCCGGAAGGCGATATCAAAGTGAACGAAGGCGAATGCCGCGCCACCAAAGACCGCTCATGGGGCGTGCGAGGCGTAGGCGAGCCGGTGACTGATGGCGCCCCGCGGCAGCATGGCGGCGCCTTCTTCCTGTGGGCACCACTGTTCTGGGACGACCACATCACCCACGCCATTTTCTTCGACGGTATGCGCGGTGAACCGCTGATTCGCGAAAGTCTGAGTGCTCCCCTCTATAACACCGAAGCAGACATCCCCGGTGTTGAGGACGGTAAGGTGGAGCGCATGGCCGCCACTCTGCACAGAGTGGAATACCACAGCGGTACCCGCCTGGCGAAGCGTGCGGAGATCGACCTGATCGACCTCAGGGGCGAAAGACGCACCATCACCTTAGAGCCGATCCTGCGTTTTCAGTTCAAGGGCCTGGGTTACGGGCACCCCAAGTGGCGCCAGGGCGCATGGCAGGGAGAGCTCGCTCTTGGTCATGAATCCTTCGACCCTGCCGAACTCGACTTGCTGCTGCCCGAGAACATTCATGTGCAGCAGGTTGTGAAAGTCAGCGACGGTCGACGCACCGGCATCGGCGCCTTGGAGCAGGTCGTATTCGGGCCATACGAACCAGCAGGATTCACCAGCATGTTCGACGGCGCGCAATAACACGCGCCCATCAGGAGACCTGATCGAACTCTATGTACAGCTCCGGCAGATTGCGCAATATGAAACTCGGCTCCGCCACAGGCTCAGCGTGCCCCGGCGCCATGCGGATGTTCCTCATACGCTCGAGCAGCGCATAGAAACCCAGGTTGAGTTCCTGCCGGGCAAGCGGCGCACCGATGCAATGATGCACGCCGGAACCAAACGCCAGCTGCATGCCTGCCTTCTTGCGGTGGATGTTTACGGTATCCGGATCTTCGAACTGGCGTTCATCCCGGTTCGCCGCACCGTAGCGCAGCATGACCAGCGCACCTGCCTCGATCTTCTGGCCGCCGAGCACTGTGTCCTTCACAACCTTCCTCGGCAGTCCCTGAACCGGGGCCTCAATACGCAGCGCCTCCTCGACAAACACCTTGATTTCCGCTGGATTGCCGCGCAGCTGATCCTGCAGTTCCGGATAACGGCACAGTAGCACCATGCCCCAACCAAAGGTGCTGGTGGTGGTTTCGTGCCCGGCAACAAGAAACTGCTGGAGAATCGACAGGATCTCCGCGTGACTGAGCAGGCGCTGTTCATCCTGCAGGCGGGAGTTGGCCAGTACCGAAATCATGTCATCGCGAGGCGTCTCACGGGCTTCTTCAATCAGCCGGATCAGCATCTTCTGAAGTTTCACGGCCAAGGCGCCGCGGCGTAACACTTCTTCCTCTGCAAGCGGCGACATGCGTAATCCTGCGGCCGCCGCGGTGGCGCCATCATTGAACAACGCACGATCTGCAGCGGGAATTCCCAGTCGTGTAGCGATGATGTCCAGGGGTACGGGAAAGGCGAAACCGGCCATGTAGTCGGTGCCGATTTCGCGCATGAATGCATCAGCAACCCGGTCGATGACCGTCTTCACCTGATCCTCGCTGGCTTTGATGGCGCTGCCGGTGAACAGCTCACTGACCAGAGAGCGATATTTCTTGTGATCCGGCTCATCCAGGGTGAGCAGCGTCGCGACCCGGGGTACGAGCTGCTGATCGTATTCACCCAATTTCGCCCGGGCTTCATCGCTGATCCCGGCAAGTCCGGCCTGGCCGGCAAAGGCCATGAATTCGTCAAAACGGCTTGAGTACGTATCGGTGTCTTTCAGCACCTCGCGAACCAGGTCATAGCGGGTCACGTAATACATGTTCATTTCCGGTAGCGGCAGCACCGGCGCATCATCGCGCAATTGACGGTACATGGGGTACGGGTCCAGCAGGTTCTCTACCGCAAAGACAGATGGAGCCTCCAACATTTTTCCCTCTCACAAATGGTGCCTGAACAATCACACTACTATATCCTTTGAAGAACAACCATTGCCCATGGGAAGGCCATGACATCCAGCAGCCAACACACCTGGCTCGTTACCGGCGCAGGTTCAGGTATCGGCGCGGCGGTTGTGGCTGCCGCCACTGCGGCCGGCGACCGCGTACTGGCCCTTGACATCGACTCCCGGAACGGCCAGCAGGTCGCTCAGCGCACCGGCGCGACTTTTCAGCAATGCGACGTCAGTGATCCCGATCACTGGTCAAGCGTCGTCGCGGCGCTGGAAGAATTCGGTATACCTGATCGGGTGCATCTCAATGCCGGCATTCAGATCGCCCCGCCCAACGCGCCATTGGCCGAGTATCAGTTCGACGCCATGACGCTGGAGCGCTACCGGCGCATGATGGGCGTAAACGTAGATGGCGTGGTGTACGGACTCAAAGCGCTGTTGCCCATACTGAAACCCGATTGCGCCATTGTTGTCACCGCCTCCCTGGCGGGCATCGTCCCGTACAGCGTCGACCCCTTGTACGCCATGAGTAAACACGCCGTGGTCGGCCTGGTACGCAGCCTGGGCCCGACGCTTGATGAACGAGGTATTCGCATCAATGCGCTGTGCCCCGGCGGCATCGACACCAACATCATTCCCGAGGAACAGCGCACCCAGCAAGCAGTGTTCATGTCCCCGGAAGGCATCGCCGATGAAGTGCAGGTTTTGATGGAAGCGGAAGAAACCGGCAAATCCTGGGCCAAGGTAAGTGAGTCAAAAGCTGTCTTCATCATCCGCGCTCCGGGCGACAAGAGCGCGCAAGCGCCATCGCAAACCCGTTGATCGGCCAGCCTCCACCGTAGACCATGAACGACCTCCACCCGCTCAACACCGCATTTGAATGGCAGGATCACTACGGCCCTTTCGAGATCATCACCGATGCCCAGGCCCGGCAGTTCGACGAACTGGGCTATTTTCTACTGCCCGGAGTATTCGAAGCCGATCTACTCAACCGGGTCGCGGAGGAGATCGCACCGCTCGAAGCAAAAACTGAAGCGTTTCTGCAGACGCGCGAAGATGGCCGCTACCTGATCGCTCGAGCCGGCGAGATCACCTTCACGGCGCACCTGGTCACGCGATCGGAAACCCTCAAAGCCTTCAGCAAACATGCCATTTTCAAGAAGCTGTGCGCCGACCTGATCGGACCGAATGCACGGCTGTATTGGGATCAGGCAGTCTACAAGAAACCGGGCACCGCGGAAGTGTTCCCTTGGCATCAGGACAATGGTTATACCTTCATCGATCCTCAATTCTACCTGACCTGCTGGGTACCGCTGGTAGATGCCACAGTGGAAAACGGATGTCCCTGGGTGGTACCTCACCTGCATCGCGCGGGCACGCTGGCCCACGAAATGACCGACCTTGGCTGGCAATGCCTGCGCAGTCCGCAGGACGCCGTACCAGTGGAAGCCCGGGCCGGCGACGTGGTGGTATTTTCATCGCTTACACCGCACCGAACGGGACCGAATCTGTCGGGCAGCATACGCAAAGCCTACATTCTTCAGTATGCGCCCGATGGTGTGCGCCGCTTCGATACCGAAACCGGAGAATGGAACCTTGCAGACGATCCGCATCGCCAGTACCTGATATGATTGTCTGACCAACCAATAACTAACTATCAGGAACCCACCCGTGAGTAGATTCAGTGACAAATCCGTCATCGTCACCGGCGCAGCATCTGGATTCGGCGCCGCCATCGCCCGCAAATTCGCGGCGCAAGGCGCCAGCGTAATCTGTGCAGACATCGACCTGCCGGGTGCGGAAGCCGTAGCCGTTGAACTGCCCAACGCATTAGCCTTCGAAATCGATGTATCGAACGAACAGCAGAACGAAGCAATGATCGCAGCAACCGTCGAAGCCTATGGCAAAATCGACGTCTTGTGCTGCAATGCCGGGGTACCCCACCGTGGCAGCTACATGGTTAGAATGGCAGTGGAAGATTTCGACCGGATGTGGGCGATCAACGTACGCAGCATTTTTCTGGCAGCACGTGCCGCGGTACCTCACATGCCTCCCGGCAGCAGCATCATCAGCACTGCGTCTATTGGTGGCAAGCGGCCCCGGCCCGGTCTTGCGCCTTACAACGCATCCAAGGCAGCAGTGATCAACCTCACCCAGGGCATGGCTGTAGAAATGGCGCCAAACATTCGCGTTAACTGTGTGTGCCCGGTCTCTGCCGCAACCAATTTCGATCTGCAAGCCATGGGCACCCAGAACCTCTCAGAGGAAATGGAGCAGCGCGTCATAGATGGCATACCAATGGGTCGTCGTGCTACGCCGGAAGACGTTGCCGATGCCTACGCCTTTCTGGCCTCGGAGGAGGCAAGATTTCTCACCGGCGTGTCTCTCGACATCGATGGCGGCAGATCAATTCAATAAACAGGAGAAAACCATGGACAAGCAATTCGGTGATGTACATGTAAGCGATGCCGGCAACTTCGTTGGCCTCGCGGAGATTCAGCGCGGCCCCAATAATTTCTTCGATCAGGAGTTGATCGCCAGCCTCGCCGACGCCTTCGCAGCACTCGACGAAGACCCCAGCTGCCGGGTTATCGTGCTGGCATCGCAAGGCAAACACTTCTGCGCCGGCGCCAATTTCGGCTCCCCCGCACGCGAGGAAGAGCGCGCAAGCCGGAGCGCTGCAGACGGCAACCCACTGTATCAGGAGGCCGTGCGTCTGTTTCAAAACAAAAAACAGGTCATCGCAGCGGTACAGGGCGCGGCCGTAGGCGGAGGCTTCGGTCTCGCAATGATGCCGGACTTTCGCGTCGCGTGTGCCGAAGCCCGCTTTACCGCAAATTTCGTAAAGCTCGGCTTTACCCCGGGTTTCGGCCTCACCCATACCCTGCCCCGCATCATCGGCGAGCAGGCCGCCACCGACATGTTTTACACCGGGCGCCGTATCGGCGGTGAAGAGGCGTTTGCGCTGGGCATCGTCGATCGACTTGTGCCTCAGGATCAGGTGCGTGACGCGGCCATCGCCTACGCAACAGAAATCGCAGAGAACGCCCCGCTGGCATTGATTTCGTTACGCGAACAAATGCGCGGCGATCTTGCCGATGCGGTGCGTGCACGGCGCGACAGTTGGGACATGCTGGG
>CAYMUT010000009.1:46656-63424 GCA_964393625.1 uncultured Pseudomonadales bacterium | reverse complement strand
TGCCGATGCGGTTAAGAAAGCCACCGACCGCGAAGGATTTGAGCAGTTCCACCTGCAGCAGACCAACGATCACAAGGAAGGTGTGAAGGCCGTTGCAGAACGTCGAGTGGGTAACTTCAACGGCAGTTGAACGATGCGATCAGACAAACAAGCTATCTGATCTGAATCAACCCACAGGCTGGGCATTCATTTACACTGTTGTCGGGTATGACACCATTTGCTGATCATCTATGGAGGAACGGGGGCACCATGGTCCGGGAAGTTCACCAGGCGCGTCTGCACAAAATCGAAGAAATGCGCGCGACCATCGAACGCGGCGGCGATCAGGGTCAGGAAATGCGTCGCCTGCCGGACGATGTCGTCGAACAACTGATCGATGAAGGATTCTTCAGGTTTGCACTGCCGGAAGAACTTGGTGGCGAAAACGCCAGTTCAATGGAGACCATCGAGATTCTGGAACATATGGCTGCGATCGATGCCTCGGTAGCCTGGAATGTCATGCTCGGATCAGAGATCAACGCCATGGCCGCGGGAGGTATGGATCCCGACCTTGCAGAAGAGGTTTTTGTCGAAAATCCACGCGTCATCATGTGCGGCGGAGGCGGGCCCGGCGGCGCCCCCGCGCGGGCCGAGCGTCAGAGCGACAGCAGCATCAAGGTCTGGGGCCAGACCACCTTCATTTCCGGCTGTCACAACGCTACCTGGTGTTTCATGGGCGCACCGCTCATGAAAGGTGACCAGCTGGAGCTGGACGAAAACGGCCAACCGATTTTCAATGTCTGGTTCCTGCCCAGAGACCAATGGGAAATCGTCGATACATGGGACGTGGCCGGCCTGCGCGGGTCCGGCTCTCACGATGTCAAAGCAGACGGTGCCGTGATCCCTGCAAAATATGCCGGTGTCAGTTTGTGGTCGGTGCCCGCCCACTACCCCAATCCTGTATACCGTATGCCAACGGGCCTGCGCCTTGCATACAACAAAGCAGCCATCGCCCTGGGCATTGCCAGGGGCGCTCTGCAGGTTTTCTCTGATATCGCTCAGAACAAGATTCCGATGTTGTCGTCGTCGTCCCTCGCGAAGCGCGGTATCGCCCAGTGGCGCATGGGCCTGGCGCAAGCCAGGTATAGGTCCTGCCGCGCCTATCTCATGGAGGCCATGCACGCGGTCGAGGAGGAACTCGCCGGCAACGAAAAATTACCCGGCGCAAAGACCACTCAGGATGCCAGGCTCGCTTGCGTACACGCGGGTAACGAGTGTATGGAACTGGTCGACATGCTGCACAACACCGCAGGCACCACCGCCATGCGCATGCACAGTCCGCTGGAAAGAAAACTGCGCGATGCCCATGGCACTGCCAGCCACCGCTGGATTGCGCACCCACTGTACGAAGATCTGGGCTCTATCCTGCTGGGCAATGAACCCTCTGCGGAATTCGCCGGTGGCGCCGGTGTGCCGATCGGCCCGCCGCCGCCCAAGTAGCGTCATTCCTGATCGCCTCAACGGACAAATAAACCCCGCAAAAGCCGTGGCGACCGCGCGAAGCCAATCGCGGCGGCGATCCGCAAAGCGGATTCGAGTGGATAGGGCATGGCATGAATTGCACCATGCACTCTGATTGCGCCTGGAACGGGAGCTGCAGGAGCCACCCAATCATGCAGCGCCAGCAGACCATTGATGCACCGCGACTGTCGCGGTGTGAGCGTCTCTACACGAAACGCGGCCGCGCCACCAAAGGCAGCAGTGAACACCGGATGCGCCAGAGACCTTGTCCTGGTGATGGCCGCGGTGTTCGCCGAAACGCGCCATTTTTGGCGGGCGGACCAGACCTCTGCGGCAAGCACTTTGCCGACATACTGAGCCACCTGATAACTTGCACCCTGAATGGGCACGACTGCGAGGGACGCCGCACACGCGCCAGCCCGGGCCGCACCCCCGCCCCGACCCAACAGGCCTGACTTACCAAGCCATGCTTCCCACATCGGCCGCTGGCGCAATCGCTCTGCCATCACATCGAGGTCCGACTGCTGCAGCTGCGTCGGCGTAGTGGGCGAAACAAGAGTAGTCACACTGGCTATGAGATCGTGATCGAGTGCATCGACAATGGCGTTCATGGTGCTGGTCAGGCGCATTTCCCGCGCTTGACCGGGCGCATACGCATAAAGCCCCAGGTCCAGTTTGTCGCTCCCCGCAAACTCCTTCAACGTAGCCAGCACCTCCCGGGGCCCTCTCAACAGATCGACATTGCTTTGCGGCCAGTACAGGCGCCCGGCCAGATCCTGGTCTGACAGCCAGTCATCAGGCGGCGGAACCCTATCCAGCCACAATACGTCCGCGCCCGCCTGCAACCACAAGCGGGTCGGCGCCATTTCTGCGGCAGCGCCCATGACGGCAATCTTGCGGCCACGTAGGGTGAGCTTTCCATCCTGCAGGAGATTCTGGTCGATCCAGCTCAATGCCTCAGCGGCTGCAGCAGTAATAACATGGCGCCCCGCAAGTTCTGCACCAAACTCGCCGAATCGCGCAGCCTCCCATCGCACTCCGCGGTAAACCACGCCAGGCCGCCACCCCGGGGAACCGGCAAATTCATGTCTATTGAGGGGCAGCGGCGCTACCGGATTCTGCAGCATCTGCCGAAGCGGCTGATACGAGCCATCCCTCTGCCAGACGATTTGCTCGTTCAGCTTGTCAACAAGGTAGCTGGCAATCTCATATCGGTGGGAGCTGGCGAGCCGTGCCGCTTCGAAATGCGGCAGCAGCGTCGAATAACCCTTGCGGAAGCTGGCCGCGTCACCCTGGATTTCGAAATCTCCGAAACCCTGCGGAAAGTGCTCGACAGCGCCATTAACAAGATCGAACAGAAGCGTCGAAGCGGAACGCTTGTCAGCCAGTTGCACGCTTCCTGGAGGTTGCCCCTCAATCATGGGTTACAGATACGCTAAAGCTTGTACAGCTCAGCAAGGTCCAGAGTGTTGGCCAGAAGACGCACCGTAGCCACATCGGCGAATTTGCCATCGATCATCACTGCGCCTTCGCCGCGCGCCTCGGCCTCGCGATAAGCTTCGGTCATCCTGCGCGCCTCGGCCACCGCATCAGCAGCGGGGGTAAAGATCTCCTGGGCATGCTCGATCTGCGTTGGGTGCAATGCCCACTTGCCGACCATCCCCAGCGCGCGTGCCTGCAGGCAGCTTTTACGGTAGGCATTGAGATTGGCAATATTGGCAAACGGCCCGTCGATTGCGTCTATGCCTTGAGCCCGAGCGGCCATCGCCACACGAAACTTGGCATAGTGAAAGATATCTCCAGGGTAGGCATTTTCGCCGCCCATGAGGCTCAGGTCGATGCCCTGGCTCGCGGAGTAGTCGCCCATGCCGAACACCATGGCTTCCAGCCGTGGCGTAGAAGCGGCGATTTCTTCAACGTTCTGCAGGCCGAGAGTCTCTTCAATGAGCAATTCAAGCCCGATCTTTTTGTTCATGCCCAGCTTCAGTTCGAGCTGGGTGAGAAGCTTGTCTACAAACAGCACATCAGACGCATCAAAGGGCTTGGTCAGCATGAAACAGTCGAGGTTGTCGCCGGCCTTTTCAACCACGTGAATCACGTCGTCATGACACCATTGGGTGCCCGTGTCATTGATCCGTACGCAGCGAACTGTATCCCCCCAGTCCAGATTATTGAGCGCATCGACAATATTGTCGCGCGCACCTACTTTCTGATTTGGTGCACACGCATCCTCCAGATCGAGGAACACATGGTCTACGCCACTGGCCGCAGCCTTCTCAATCATGCGCGTGTTGCTGGCGGGAACCGACAGCTGGCAGCGACGATGACGCCGCGGTTGCCCGTGTTTGTTGTACATGGTCATGATGATTCTCCTTGGCTCAGCGGTTCAACATGGCTTTACTTGTTGATCAGTCGTTGCGCTTGATATCTCGAAACGGACCGGTGTCTGCCCTCATTTCACTCGGCATGCCCAATACGCGCTCAGAGATGATGTTGCGCTGAATCTCATCGGTACCCCCGGCAATGGAAATTGCCGGCACAGAGACGAGTACTTCCGCGATCATACCTGCTTCTGCTGAATCCGCGCCGGCACGCATGGCGTCTGCACCGGAGATCATGGTGTGCACCTGAGCAGCCTGGCGCGCAATCACACTGGCTGCCAGCTTGCCGATGGAGCCCGCCGGCACCAGTTCATTGGAACCGGCTTTACGTTTCGCCTCAGCCGCAGCGGAGGCAAGTACTGCGCCTTTCGACATAGACAGCAGTCTGGCGATCTCCTGGCGGACCGCTGGATCTTTGATCGCACCGGTTTCTTTCGCTCTGGGCAACACCAGGTCTACGCGCCCCTGGCGCTGCGGATACCAGGTATACGGTTCGTTGGCGACCCTGAGTTCTTCCCGATACTCTTCATAAACACGGGCAGAGAGGCCAGCTTGTACACTGTTGAACGATCGGCTCACACCGCCCAGGCGGCGCTCGTAAGACAACGTGGTTTTCGCCACCGCCCAGCCGTTGCCTGCACCGCCAACCAGATCTTCGCTGGCTACTTCTGCATCGGTCAGGAACACCTCGTTGAAGGAGGCGTGTCCGTTCATCTGCTTGAGCGGTCGCACCTCCACGCCGGGCTGGTGCATGTCGATGAGGAAAAAGCTGATGCCCTGATGCTTGGGCAAATCGAAATCGGTACGCGCGACGAGAAGACCGAAGTCTGCATGGTGCGCACTGGTATTCCACACCTTCTGGCCATTGATGATCCATTTGCCGTCTTGCAGCTCCGCCTTGGTCGACAACCCCGCCAAGTCTGAACCGCTACCCGGCTCGCTGAACAACTGACACCAGGAATGCTCACCCGTCAGAATCGGGCGCAGATAACGGTTTTTCTGGTCATCGTTGCCCATCGCCAGAATGGTTTCCGCGGCGAGACGGCGAGGCCCGGTCTGCGCAACCGGCACGACGTTTCTTTCAGCAAAGATACGGCTGACAAGCCCAGCCTGTTCCATGGTGAAATCACGGCCGAAGCACGCCTTCGGCCAGTTTGGCGTAGCCCAACCGCCTTCCACCAGAATTTCCCGCCACTCCAACAGTGGCAGATCCGGGTTCCAGTTTTCGTCGATCCAGCTGTTGACGGCCTCTACGATCTGCTCGTTAGTCATCTCGCTCACGCCAAAACCTCCTCAGCTTCGATCAGCCTCATCATACGTTCCCGATGCACGCTGGGTGTGCCCATGAAAACTTCAGAACTCTTCGCGCGCTTGTACCACAGATGTGTGTCTTCCTCCCAGGTGAAGCCGATACCACCCCTCATCTGAATCGCCTCTTTCGCAGCTTTCATATAGATATCTGCAGCCATCGCTTTGACCATGTTGGCGATATACGGTTCGCCCTCCCCCGCCGCCAGACAGCGGGCGGCATGGTGGGTAGCGGCTTTCGCGAATTCAACTTCCATCAACAAGTCGGCACAGCGGTGCTTCAACCCCTGGAAGGAACCGATGGGCCGGCCGAACTGGTAACGGATCTTGGTGTATTCGATGGTGGAGTCCAGCAGATGTTGAGCCCCGCCGATCATCTCGTGGGCCAGCGCCACGCAGATATCGTTCCAGATTGCATTCATCGCCTCACCACTGACGCTACCGATTCTATCGGCACCGACCTGCGAAAAAGCCACGCTGCAAAGCTTACGGGTCGGGTCCAGGGCTTCCACGGCTTGTATGTCTACGCCATCCGCATCAGCGGGCAGATGATACAGGCCCAGTGCGTCGCCTTCTCCGGCGATCACCACCAGGATATTGGCCACATGAGCATCAAGCACGAGGGGTGCGACGCCATCTAACGTTGAGTCTTCAGCAGTTACACCGGCGCCGACCCGGTCCGGCTCGTTCAGGTTATCGAGCACCAGCGTCGCAATCGTCGTGCCCGCCGCGATATCCGGAAGCAACTCCTGCCGGGCCGATTCATGCGCAGCATTGAGCAGGGCATAGCCGGCCATCACTGCTGAGGCGAAAAAAGGACCGCAATACAGGTGCCGCCCCATTTCCTCGGCAGCAATGCCCAGTTCGATCGGTCCGAAACCGAACCCGCCATAGACTTCCGGCAGATGGGTACCGGTAAGACCGACTTCGCTGCTCAGTTGTTGCCATACGCCAGGGTCGTAGCCCTGTTCGGAGGCCATCAGCTTGCGCACCGCGGCTGGCTGTGATTTATCTTGCAGAAACCGGGCCACCACTTCCCGGAACTGCTCCTGATCTTCGGTGAACCCGGTTTGAATTGTCATCTTCCCAGCGCAACCCTAACTGGTTCGTACATCGCGGAATGGGATGTGCTTATCTACTTCCGGCTCCTTCGGCAGCCCCAATACCCGCTCGCCGATAACATTGCGCTGTATCTGATCGGTGCCGCCGCCAATGGAGGTAAAATAGGCATTCAACGTCAGGAAATTAGCATCTTCGGAACGGGGGTACTCCGCCCCTTCAAATAGACTGCCTGGGCCCAGAATCTCGGTCCGCACCCGGGCTTCCTCGTGCAGTATCCGCGACATGGCGAGCTTACCGAGGCTCATGATGGAAGAAGACGTCCCCTGGGCCAGGTCTGCCTTGGCGCGTGCGGAGTTCAGTGCATTGAGATGCTTGTAGGCGATGGTCTGAGCGATGTCCTGGCGCAGCGCCGGATCATCCAGGCGATCGGCCTCACGCGCCAGCGCAACGAGCGGTTCTTCATCGGTCACTGTGGCCACGCCGCTACGCGGGCCCCGTGCGGTCTCACCCATTACCGAGCGCTCGTATGCCAGCGCCGTGTTGAGCACCTGCCAGCCGGTGCCTTCCTCACCCAGTCTGTTCTCTGCCGGAACAATGGCATCAGTGATAAACACTTCATTGAAGTGCGCCTCATCGGTGATCTGCCGCAGAGGTCTAACCTCTATCCCTTCCTGATCCATGGGGCAGAAAAAGAAGCTGATTCCCTTGTGTTTCGGCACCTCCCAATCGGTACGCGCGATCAACATGCCGTAGTCCGCCACCCTGGCACCGGAAGTCCAGACTTTCTGACCATTAACCACATAATGATCGCCCAGCCGGTCCGCACGGGTGCGAATGCCTGCCAGATCAGAGCCGGCACCGGGCTCACTGTACAGCAGACACATGTTGACCTCATTGCGCAACAGCGGCGCGATCAGCTTCTCTTTGAGCCCCTGCTGCCCTGCTGCGAGTAATGTATTGACCCACAGATTTGTGCGGTCCTGGCCGGAGCCCGGCGCGCCAACCCGGGCGAACTCCCGCTCGATGATCTTGGCCTGATCGTTGCTCAGCTCACGCCCGTACCATTCTTCGGGCCAGCGCAGCACCGCCCAGCGCGCTTCAAGCACCTTGCCCAGCCACTCCTTGCGGGCCGCTGAAGTTTCCCAACCATAGGCTTCGTTACTCAATTCGTCAGCCAGGGCTTCATGCCAGTTGTCAGACAACCACTGGCGAACTTCTTCCCGCAGTGCCTGATCGCTCACAGAATTAATCGTACTCATTTCAGCCTCCCAGAGCCTGCAGATAACGTTCACGGTGATAGGCGGAGGTGCCGAATAACTGCGCTCCGGAGCGGGCACGGCGCAGGTACAGGTGAGCCGGATGCTCCCAGGTGAAGGCAATGCCGCCATGCATCTGAATGCCATCCGCCGCTGCTTTGACGAACGCATCGGCACAGGAGAACGCCGCCAGACTCACCGCTTGAGCAGTGGTTTCCGCACCTTCCGCCAGTCTCGCGGCGGCGTTACGCGCCGCCGAGATCGCTGATTCGGTTTCCAGCAGTACATTCGACGCCATGTGTTTGATGGCCTGGTAGCTGCCGATCTGACGGCCGAACTGCACCCTCGTCTTAGCATATTCGACAGTGAAATCGAGCACCTTCTGTGCACCGCCCGCCTGCTCTCCGGCCAGCGCTACAAGTCCCAGGTCCAGCGCCTGCTGAACCGCGTCCCAGACCGGTCCGGACGTTTCGATACGGCCAGCCTCCGCCTGATCGAATTCGATGGCAGCCAGGCGCAACGTTTTGTCGAAGGTTGGTAGAGACTCTCGTTTCACCCCGCCACCTCCCGGGTCTACTTCGAAGGCGGCAAGTCCGTCACCGGCATCAGCGATCACGATCAGCACATCGGCGTTCTGCCCATGCAGAACATAGTTGCCGCGCCCCTGCAGGCGCCACCGGCCATCATTGTGACTGGCGGACACGCTCACACCCTGTTGCGTCCAGCAACCACTATCTCCAGTAAGCACCGCGGATGCAATGCACCCGCCAGACGCTATCTCCGGCAGAAGTCTGCCACATCGTTCATCATCACCCAGCGCCTGCAGCAGTTGCGCCGCCACCACGCCGCTGGCAAGCAGCGGCGAGCACAACAGCGCAGCCCCGGCTTCTTCCATTACCGCTTCCAGTTCCATCGGACCAACACCCGAGCCGCCCCACTCCTCATCAATGACGAGGCCGGTGACGCCCATCTCACCAAGCTTACGCCACAGGTCCGCGTCGTAACCCTGATCGGTTTCCATGGCGCTGCGCACCGCAACCTCGGAACTGGCTTCATTCATCAGCCGGTGCACTGATTCACGCAGCGCTGTACGTTCTTCATGTGAAAGTGTGTTCAACGTCTAATCCCTCGAACTTGCTAGTGATCTCAATTTGTCCTGCCAGCCGGCTTCCTGTTCAAGCTGGGCCGCCAGATTCAGCAACAGGCCCTCACCGCCCATCGGGCCGGCAAGCTGGATACCCACCGGTAATCCGTCTGCACTCCAGTGCATGGGCAGCGAAATGGCAGGCTGTCCGGTACTGTTGAAGATGGGCGTGTTATTCGCATAACGGAACGTCTTGCGGGTCCAATCGATGGCTGAAATGGCTTCATCGTTCTGATTCAGATAGCCGTGAGCAGGCGGAGGGGTTGCCAGAGTACTGCTCAGCAGCACGTCAAACCCGGTAAACGCCTGGGCTACTTCACGACTAATGCGATTTACGTAGTCCAACGCATCGAGAATCTGCAGCGCACTGCTGGCCGCACCCACCTCGGCGCAGGTCAGCGTAACCGCCTCGAAGTTCTCCGTGCTCTTTGCGCAGCCCATGGCCGCGGAAGTCTGTTCCACGAACTGGGCAGCAAAGGCGCACCAGATGAAATTGATGTGATGGGCGAATTCCTCGAAGTCCAGGCTGATGGGACAGTCGACGATCTCGTGCCCAAGACCTGCCATCAACTCCATGGTCTGGCGCGCGGCCATGGCGTTCTCATCGTCCATCGTAACTCCGGACAACAGGCTGCCATCGGTATACGCCACCTTGACTTTACGCGGCGGTGCGGCTGCAGCGTCGGCAAAGCTGCCATTGCCAGGGTCAATCATGTGCGGCGCCCCCAGATCCGGTCCCGCCACACAATCGAGCACCATCGCCGCATCGCGCACACTGCGCGTGACAACCAGCTCTATGGCATGTGCAAACAACGGGTCGGCCATATATGGGCCGGTGGGCACTCGATCGCGAGTCGGCTTCAGGCCCACCAGGCCGTTACACGAGGCTGGTACGCGGATCGATCCGCCGCCATCGTTGGCATGTGCGACAGGTACGATGCCCGCCGCCACCGCAGCACCGGAGCCGCCACTGGAACCGCCTGCGCTGTGCCCTGCCTTCCACGGATTGTGTACCGGTCCAAATGCCACGGTTTCAGTGGTGGCGTTGTAACCCATTTCTGGTGTCTGGGTGGTACCCACCAGATGCAGGCCCGCTTTGCGGAAGCGCGCCATGAGTTCGCTGTCGGCCGCCGCGGGCGCACTCTCACCGACCGCCCTTGAACCCGCCCGACACTGCGCGCCTTGCGCCTGCAGCACCAGTTCTTTGACGAGAAACGGAACGCCACCGAACGGACCAGAGGCATCGTAGGGCTGTGCGTGAGTAGCAGAAATCACGGCATTCAGATCACTGAAGCGCTCAACGCCCTGCAGGGCGCAGGCTTTTGCTTCGTCCGCCGAGATCTCTCCCTGACTGATCAGCTGGGCTATACCCAGGCCATCGAACCCGACATATTCCAAGTAGTTCATTACCCTGTCTCCCATTGCTACCGGCTCGGCCGATACATCATAGCGCAAGTGGGCGCGAGCGGTCGCTAGCAGAAGAAGGAGATTGCATGGGCAGGGCCTTCTACGCCAAGATTATGCTTTTCCAATGCGGGGAAACGGATATGAAAGCCGCGGTTTTTTACGGGCCACGAGACGTGCGATTCGAAGAAATCAACAAGCCCACGCTGAGCGACGGCGAGGTACTACTGAAGGTCAAAGCCTGCGGCATCTGCGGCTCAGACCTGCACACCTATCGCCACGGCATGTTCCTCGACCTGGGCACCCCAGTGGACAGCGGGCGCGTTCTCGGCCATGAATTCAGTGGCGAGGTGGTAGACACTGGCGGCGGAGTCAGCGCCGTCAGCCGCGGTGATCGCGTAGTGAGCGTGGGCATGGGGGCCAATGCCGAATACGTTCGTATCCCGCAGCAGATGACCGGCACGCTACTGCCCTTCGACGACTCCATCAGCTTCGTCGAGGCAGCCACCACCGAACCCCTGGCGACATCACTGCACGCCGCCAACCTCGGCGATGCCCAGGACGGCGAAACGCACCTGATCATCGGCGCCGGCATTATCGGCCTTGGCATTCTACAGTGCATCAAGGCTCGCTCGAACGCGAAGACCATCGTCACGGATCTGTCTGACAAACGCCTGGAAAAAGCCAGCGAACTGGGTGCGGACGAAATCATCAATGCCGGCCGCGAGAGCCTGGAGCAGGCCCTGCTGGGCGATACCGCACTTGAAGATACCCTCACAGAGCAGAATCTGCTGGGTAAAGTCTCCGGTGCAGCCGATACCGTCTACGACTGCGCGGGCATGGGCAAAAACTTCACCGGCCCCAGCGTCTTATCCCAGGCGCTGAATGTGGTCAAATCCAACGGCAAGGTGGTGGTCGTTGCGGTATTCGAACAGGACGTCACCATCGACTACAACGTCGTGGTGCGCAAAGGCGTCCAGATTCTGGGCTCCTGGGCGTGGAACATGGAAGAGTTCGTCGAGGCGTCCCGTCTCATTACCCAGGGCATCATCGACCGCAAACCCCTGGTCAGCCATACCTTCGGTCTGGAACAGGCCAGTGAAGCATATGAAACTCAACTATCTGCGGAGGAAGCCATCAAGGTGGTGTTTACGCCCTGATCCCTGCCGGTCCCAGGCTGGCAGCATCGCCAGCTAATGCGCCACACACAACTCGTCGCGCTGCACGGCGGGATTTACCAGGGTTTATTGAGCGGATCATCCAGCAGACTGGCCGAGGGTTCTTCCTGCCGGCCGCGCATGCCAAGGAAAGGCATGACCAGAACATACAGCAGAGCCCACGGCTGCCTGCACACAGATTTTGCAAAGTCCCATGCATCCTGAGGCGCAACGAACACCTCGGCGGGCATAGTTGAGTCTTCGCGGCTCCGAATCACCAGTTGATCGCCCTGCTTGGCTACTGAGCCGACGTACATTTCCATATTTGCCAGTGGACTGTTTACTTTCACAATGACTCCTTGGCGCGATTAGAATTCCGCAGACTTGATACCCAGATCATCGAGCATGACGCGGGCGGTGATTGTACCCATGGCAGAGATGCCGCCGCCGGGGTGGCAATGAGGCCCGGTCATGTAAAGATCCCTGATCGGCGACCGGTAGTGGGCGTATCCTGGAAACGGTCTGAAATATCCCAACTGTGCGGCAATGCGCTCACCCCCATTGGTGGTACCGTCCACAAATGACCGGTTTGCTGCTTCGAGGCTCTCTCGTGTCTCAACATAACTGCCCAGAATCGTTTTGCTGTTGATGTTGGGCGCGTACTGCTGCAGTTTTTTCAGCAGTACGGTGTTGGCATAGTCCTCACCGATGTCTTGCCACTGGCGGCCATCGGCGAGCCAATTGGGAACGAAGGTATCGAATATCAGCGTGTGCTTGCCTATCGGCGCTCGGCTCGGATCCACCAGCGTCCAGCAGGCGCTCCACAGAAAGGGGTCCGAAGGTGGCACCCCCATGGCAATCTCCCCGTAGAATCGGATCATCTGCTCGCTGGAGTCGACGATGCGATGAAACGCGCAGCGACTCATGTCTTCGCCATTGTTGTATTTCGGTGGCTCCGAAAGCGCCAGATGCATCCGGCATATGGTTACCTTGCCGAAGGAAAAACGATCGACCTTCTCAACAAATTCTGCCGGCAGACGTTCGGGGCTTACCAGTTGCTTGAACGTCTGTTTTGGATCCAACGTCGACACCATAGCTCTGCGCGCGTTGATGACCTGGCCGTCTGCCAGCTTTAACCCCTCTGCACGGCCATCCCTGACCAGAATCTCATCTACCGTGGCTTCGGTAATCACTGCGCCACCGTTAGCTTCCAGGTACCCACGCATCGACTCCGGAAGCATCTGACTGCCACCCTCAGGGATCGCCTGACCAAAGTCGTGTATCGATGGAATCATCACGTAGAACGACTGACCCGCGCCCTCCTGTTCCGGCAGGATCTGCGGCGCCAGCGCCCAGTTCAACATGACTGCCTTGATGAAATCGTTCTCAAAGTTGTAATCGACCCAGGCGCGCGCGGACAGGGAAAACTCCTGCAGCCTGGCAAGCCCTTCATGCGAGGTTTCCATGGCCCTCGCCATAGTTGACGGTGGCTGCGGCGGAGAAAAGAAATTTTTCACCACACCGTCGCGTATCAGATGGAAGTCGTCGTAAATACCACGATAGCGTTCCGCGTCCTTCCGGGAATAGTGCGCGATGCTCTCGCAGGTTTTGTCGATACTCTTGTAGATAACGATGCCGGGACCACCACTCTTGTCCGGGTGACCGGTGATGCGATCTGTCTGATACAGGTAGTGCAGGCCGAATTTCGCAAGCTCCGGCTCCAGAGATTCTTTAAAGTCCTTGTTGATGTGTACCCAGACGTGGGAAGAACCGAACAGGTCATGCTTGAAACCCGGCAGCGTCACCTCGCGCGTGACCGCGCCGCCGCCGATCCAGGGATTGCGCTCGACCACGCAGACACTCAGCCCTTCTTTAGCCAGCATGCATGCGCATGCCAGACCGTTGACACCCGCGCCTGCAATGACTACATCGTAGCTCGATTGCACAATATTTCCTCCTGTTCAGGCGCCCAACCAGGTGCCTATCGCGACGCCGATGAAATTGGCTATGGCGTAGCCAAAAATTCCGCACATGATTCCCGGGGTAACCAGCATCGGCCAGTTGCGCGCCGAAGCAATGGCCGCAGCCGGCGCTGGCCCGACCATTGCGGCTGCCGAAGCGATGAGCATTTCCGCGAGATCGATCTTGAACAAACGGGCACACACAACAACCACCACAATGTGGACCAGCACAATAGTCAGCCCGAAAAAGAACAGCACCAGGGCCGAACCGAGGAAAGAAGTTGCATCGGTACCGCAGCCAATGGCTGCGAAAAATACATACATGATGAGCATGCCCAGCGTGAAGTCACCGCGCAGCCGCTGCAGCTGAGCCGGCAGCAGATTCGCCACGGTGACCGCAAATACCGTAACAAACAGCACATAATACTGCTGCATATCGAGCCAGCCCGCCGTCACCTGCGCCACCGCACAAATGCCAGCGCTCAACGCGATGGCGCCAACAGCGTGCATCACCGGCATCTCATCAACTTCCATGGCGAGCTCCTCGGCCTGCTGCTCCCCGGCCTCAATGATTTTTGATGGCACCCAGCGGCGTACCAGCGCTACAGATGGAAGGCTCACCAGCAGCATCAGCGCAATGACGCTAACCGGACTACTCGCCCCCATGGCCACACTGAATTCCCCCGGGGTCATGCCAAGCGCTTCCGCGACCGCCACGAAATTGACAGCCCCACCAATCCACCCTGCACCATACGTGGCAGCCGCCTTGGGCCCGATGTCACCCAGTTCGAATGCCATGAAGCCCAGAGCTACTCCGATTAGCGTCCCGAGAACCGCAAATACAAAGGCGAACATGACCCGGCCGCTTTCGGCAAAGATCCGGCGCAGATCTGCCTTCAGCAGCAGCAGTGGAATGGCGATAGGCATAAGCGTGCCGCCAACGAAATCATACGCCGATGACTTGAGTGGAACGATGCCGACATTGGACAGCAAAATGCCTCCGCAGATTACCCAGACTACCCCCGAAGTCTTGCGGCCGATCGAGGTACCCTCGATCCAGAAGCCGAGAAACGCCAGCCCGAACAGGACCGCACCCAGTGAAAAAAAGTCGTCAGCGGATATCATGGCGAGGCTTCATTCAAAAAGCTCAATCGGTCGAGTGTCTTGACCAGGTCTTGCGCCTGTCCTTCCGAAAGGCCATCCAGCGCCTCTGCCACAACACGCTTGTAGGTCACCATCATTCGATTGGCAAGGCGTTTGCCGGTCGGGGTGAGCTTGAGCATCTGCGCTCGCTTGTCATCCGCAGGGGTCTGCCGGGTCATCCATCCCGTCCTCTCAAGGCGCCGTGCCACACTGGTCACATTCCCCTTGGTCACAGACAGCTTGATCGCAAGAGCACTCATTCTGATCCCCTGGGGAAACCCTCTGAGAACCATGAGTGTATCGAACGCTGGCAGGGTCACGGAGTACTCCTCGTGTAACGCAATGCGCAGCTTACGTTCCACAACGGTGAAGGCATCCACCAGGGCGAACCAGGTTCCCAGCTTCAGCTCTGAGCTATCGCTGGATTTCGAGTGCTCCTCAGCAAGCTGCGAAAATATACTGCCAGTCAAGCCAATAGCTCCCGATATTCGCGCAGCGCAAGCAAAACTGCTGTGTTTTCCTCGTCGGTCCCCACTGTGATGCGTACCCGCTCATCTGCGCCGGACGGTCGCACAATGATCCCCTTCGATTCCATAAAGGAGATCGCAGTGTTGGCGTCGCCGCCATCTACCGTGCTCACGTCGACCAGATAGAAATTCGCCACACTGTCAGTCACAGAAAAGTCCATCTTACGTATCTCCGGCAATATCGCCTCCAGAGCACGGACGTTATTGCCGCGGACCATACGGACGAATTGCTGATCACGCATCGCCGCCGCGGCGGCGGCTAGCGCCGGAGAATTGGTATTGAACGGAGTGCGTATGCGATTGATCGTTTCGATCACGTCAGGTGCGGCGAGCGCCCAGCCGATCCGCAGCCCGGCAAGCCCGTATATCTTGGAAAACGTGTGGGTCACCACGACGTTGCCGCGATTCAGTGCAAGTTCGGAGCCGTCGCTGTAGTCATGCACATTCGCATATTCGGCATATGCGCCATCGAGTATGAGTATCACATTAGCGGGTAAAGCCTCCACCAGACGGTCGATTTCGTTGGAGGGTACATAGGTACCGGTGGGATTGTTCGGGTTCGATAGGATCACCATGCGCGTGCGCGGCGTAACGACATTCAGAATGTTATCCACGCAGGCGACATCATTCGCCTCCTCCGCGTATACCAGATCCGCGCCCTGAGCGACGCTGTATATGCGGCTCATCACGAAATGGTTACGAGTGAGCACTACTTCATCACCTTCTCTGACATAGCAGCGCACAACCAGGCCGATGAGCTCTTCCGAACCGTTACCGCAAACAATCTGCTCAATCGGCAGCCCATGCACCTCGGCGATAGCATCGCGCAGATCAGCCTGCTCGCCATCGGGATACCTATGCAGTTGCTCACCAAGCGAGTCGTATGCAGCCAGCGCTGCAGGACTGGCGCCGTATGCTGATTCGTTGCTCGACAGCTTTACCGGCGCAACCCCACCGGCAGATTTGCTCTTGCCCTGCTGATAAGGTGCAATCTGCGCCAGCGAATTACGCGCTTCAGGCAAGCTCATCTAAATCTCCCTCCATTGCCCCGCAGCAAATAATGTTTAAATTTAAACTAATGATTACCGGTTTCCAAACCGCACCGGCACACCCTGCATTTCACAACCCCGCACCATTACTCAAGCCTTTTTCAGACGTCCGGTGTCCTGAGCGTAGGCGATCCGCTTCTCCAGCAGCTGTGATATCTCATGAGGTTCATAGCCCGCTGGCGGCGTAAACTGGCCGCGCGCATAAAGCTCGTCAAACACCTCTTTGCAGATGGAGATCTTTTCGACCAGGGCTTTAGGCGGCTTACCCGACGGAAACCGGTTCGGCGGGTAAATCGGGTTCGTGTACATTTCCCTGAATCCTTCCGTACGAACATCGATCCAGCAATTGTGATTGACGCGGGTGCGATAATGACGCAGCGCTTCTATGTCCATGGTAACCGCCAGCACCTGTTCGGAAGGATACGGCGCCTCACGCAAAACCATGCCGGTGTAGTCGATGGCAAACGAATGGCCAGGGCAGAATGCTTTGGGATAGAAGTCGTAGTTAACACTGCCCCAGTTCGAACCAAGCACGTAGCACATGTTATCGTGAGCCCGGGCCCGGCGAGTGAACATCCAGAAGTCCCAGGGCTGCGAGACCCCCTCGACCTCCTGAATTGCGCCGGGATGACAGATCACTTCGGCTCCGTTATACCCCAGCGCACGAGCCACTTCCGGCGTACAACCATCGTGACATGTCATGGTACCGAGCTTGCCGATCTCGGTATCGATGACCGGAAACAGGTCTTTTATGCCGCCCCCGAAATGCTCGCAGTACTCGTCAAAAATGTCGTGGGGGCGGGGGCCCCCCCCCCCACCCGCCTTTATATTCCATTTGTGATAAATAAGCACCCCCACGCCCCATTGGCCCCCAAA
>CAYMUT010000009.1:0-46646 GCA_964393625.1 uncultured Pseudomonadales bacterium | reverse complement strand
AGGCATTGATATGCCATTTGTGATACTTCAGCACGACCTCGCCAGTTGGACCGACAATGAAGTTGGTGTTGAACCAGCGATCAGGAAACTCCGGCACGCTCTCGACCACGCCGCCGCCGCAGATGTACAGACCATATTGCTTCGCGATTTCACCGAGTTGATCGATCTCAGGACCGGGGATCATCACCGCTTTTTTCATCTGGTCTTCAATCTTGCTTTCGCCCTTTCCCGGAGTTCCCACACCCTGAAGAAAGTACTCGGGCAATATCACCAGACGCACCGGCACTTCCCAGAAATACCCAACGCCAAAGTGAATCAGGTTTTTGACCCGATCAAGGTTCTTCTGGATTCCTTCCCGGTCTTCAACGACGGTAACTTCCGGCTGCACAATCAGCGCCGTATATGGCTCGATCCGCTCTCTCATAATCGCACCTCTCTAACGTTCAATTCGTCCGGACCCGGTTAAGGGCGAACCTGACCCAGACCGATAAATTCCCATGGACTTGCCATCTCCCCCACCGAGACTTCGATCAGACAGGGCCCTCCCTGTTTGAACGCCGTACGGATCGCTCTACGGAGACCTTGCGGATCGCTTGCCTGAAACGCGCTGAGCCCAAAGCTTTCTGCAAGAGCCGAAAAGTCGGGATTTGTCAAAGTATTGGCGATGGTACGGTTGTCACCGAAGTGGCGGGTCTGATCTCGGTAAACGTTACCGAAGCGGCCATCAGCAAATACAATTGTGACCAGATCCAAGTTGTTGGCAACGGCGGTAGCCATCTCCTGAACGTTGAACAGGAGTCCACCGTCACCACTGATCTGTATGACCTTTTTGTCGGGCTGACCAACTTTGACGCCCACAGCCGTCGCATAGCCGTAACCCAGAGTACCCTGGTACCCGCTGGTGATCAGCTGCCGGGGACGGTAAACCGGAAATGCGAACCAGGAGGCGAAGCCCGTCTGGGTAACCTCATCAACGAATATTCCGTCTTCCGGCAGTTCCTCACGGATCACTTTGAGAAAACTCAGCTGTGGCTGCACCCTCGAAAACGCCTGCGCCATCTCACCTTTCAGCGCCAGCAGTTCATCCTCCCGGGAGGCACGGGCCGAATTGTGCCGCGCAACCGCAGGAATGAGCTGCGTCAGCGCATCAGCGGCATCTGCTTGTATCGCTACCTGGGGCTCGTGATGACGGGTGATCTCTTCTGCATCCAAATCGATGCGCACAATGGGCAGATCTTTGGTGCCCCAGTACATGAGCGGATATTTCAGTCGAGTCCCCACTGCCAGCACCGCATCCGCTTCCGCCCACAGGCGGTTGGCCGCCGGGTATGTGTGACTGAGGTAATGATTGTCGCTGATGATCCCGCGCCCCTGGCGGAAGGCGCCTACCGGCGCCTGCAATGCCATAGCCAGCTCCAGCAGTTGCTCGCCCGCCTCCCGCGCGCCACCGCCTACCATGATCAGCGGTCTCTTGGCGGAACCAAGCAGTCTTGCAGCGCGCTCAATGGCTTCGCTATCAACAGACGGTCGCGGCACAGTTTGCGCTTTGGCAGCCACGCCAACGTCTTCCTTGAGCTCCATTACATCCATGCACATCTCCACCTCGACCGGTCTCGGGCGGCCGCTGTGCATGGCCTGGAAAGCGCGATTGATCGCATCGGGCGCATCAGCGGGTCGATCTATGCGTTCGGCATGTTTGGTGATGTGGCCGACTATTTCCAGTTGACCGGGTAGCTCATGCAGATAACCTGCTCCGACGCCGATCCCTTGTGACGGTATCTGCCCACATACGCACAGAACCTTCGCGCTGGCCCCGTAGGCCGTCAGCAGCGCTGCGCCTGTATTCAACAATCCCGGGCCCGGCACCACCGAGTAAACACCCACGTTTCCGGTCGCGGCGGCATATCCGTACGCCATATATGCCGCTCCCTGTTCATGGCGGGAAGTAATCAGCCGCAGCTTGTCCTGGTTTTCGAAATACGCGTCGTACAGATGATAGAGCTGCCCACCGGGCAGACCGAAGATCGTATCTACATCGTTCGCCAGAAGTGCCTCTACAATCGCACTGCCGCCGCTCATTTGCGCCGTGGACAATCCGTCCCCCTCTTTAACTGTTACCGAAAACTTCGACCTTCGTGGCGTTCACACTGCCGGCATAGCACCTTTGCTTGCCCAGACTCGGGAGCCCCACCCCAACAAGTTTAATATTAAACTATTTCCCCGCACGCCAACAACAAATGACGCAATGCGCGATACAGATACGCCGCCGTCACTCAGGATAAGTTCGTTCCAGCGGGCGGGTCCGCAAATGAGCAAACTCCTCGCGAGCGCTCGCCAGGGCCCGTTTATGCCGGCGCAGATCGTCCGGATAGCGGTCGGCATAACTGTACGCTTCACCTTCCGAGCCGTGAGCTTGCAGTAACAGCTCATAAGCGGATGCGAAACCCGGCAATTGGTCGAACTTTTCGAAAGCGCCCAGGCTGCCCGTATAGTATGCGTGGGTCACGTATTTCCACCTGGCCGAGCGAACACCGACAATTCGTTCGTTATTGAAGTAGTAAAGATACTCATGTCGGGAATCGTCGGTGCCTGCAAATATGGGCACCAGGCTATGGCCGTCGATGGTCTCGGCCGCTGGATCAAGATCCAGCAGTTGCGCGATCGTCGGCAGAATATCGATATTCATCGTCATCGCTTCGGTGACACGGCCAGGCGCAATAACTGCTGGCCAGTAGACGATCAACGGTACCCGATAACCTCCCTCCCACGAGGTGCCTTTACCCCCCTTTAGCCCCGCGGTGCTGCCTTCGAAAAACGGTCCGTTGTCGCTCGTAAAAATGATCAGCGTGTTTTGCAATACGCCTGCCCGCTCCAACTCAGTGACGATCCGCCCGGTACTCCAATCCAATTCTTCAACGGTATCTCCATACAGACCCGCACCTGAGCTGCCGCGAAACTCATCTGACGCGAACAACGGAATATGTGGAAAGGTGTGGGAGAGCACGAGCAAAAAAGGCCCGCCGGCATTGCTGGCGATGAAGCGCTCGGCGCGCTCTGTATAGCGTCGCGTTAAGCTTGCCTGATTGACCTTGGCGTCGATGAGCCGCTTATTTTCATACAGCGCCAGATTGGGCATGTCGTTACTCGCCGGCACCCCAAAAAACTCATCAAATCCGTGGTAGGCAGGGAAGTAATCCGGAAAATTTCCCAGATGCCATTTGCCTACAAACAGGGTGTTGTAGTTGCGTCGCAGGGCGAGTTCACCCACCGTCTCTTCAGCATCAGGCAACCCGTGCCTGTCGGCAGCACCAATGACTTTCCACGCGAGTCCAGAACGAATCGCATATCGACCAGTCATTAGTCCTGCTCGGGAAGGAGAACAGACGTTGGCGCTGGCGTAGCCTTGAGTAAAGCGTAGCCCGCGTTGGGCAAGATTGTCGATATGCGGGGTTCTTATTCTGCTTGCACCATACGCGCCGATGTCACCGTAGCCCAGATCATCAGCGACAATGATTACTACATTGGGCATCTCGGGCGTATCACCGCCGTCAGCGTGTTCAGGCTCTCGGGCTGCCGAGCCCGCACAGGCCGTCAGCATCCCCACCAGAATGATACAAACTCTTGCAGCCTCCGCACTGCATAATTTACGCAGCATACAAAAACCAATCATTGTTGGATGCGCGCCGGAGAACCGTGCGAACCGCTAGCCGCTGTCATGGGGTTGCCGGATGGCGCAGCAAACTGCCGCGCCACCCCGAACCCGATTGGCCGATTGGCCGACTAGAAGCGGTAGTTTACGCTGGCGCCCATTACCATGGGATGAGGACGCAGGCGAATGCCGCTGGCACCAAAGTTTTCCTGGGTACCGGTGTAGTACTCTTCGTCGGTCGCGTTCTCAACAAAAGCAGTCACGGACCACTGATCGAAGTCAACACCACCACGAATGTTCCACAGATCGTAATCGGGGCTACGATAAGGGAACTCGCTGCTCATCGCGCGAACCAGACCCTGGTTAGGCGATGGTCCCCGGGTCTGCTTGTTGGTCAGACCTTCTACATCGGAATACTGGCCATCGCGATGGATAAACTCGACCCGCAGCCATGCCTCGGCCCCGCCATCCATACGCCAGGCGTACTCACCGAAAGCGCTGAGGGTAAATTCGGGCGCCTTGGGAATCTCCTTACCTTTGAGGTCTACGACGAATCCGCCAGTGATTTCCGCCGTGCTGTCGGAGGTGATTTCGGTGTCGAGAATACCGATGGTCGCGCCTACGGTGAAGTTTTCGGAAACCAGCGCCAGCAGCTCCAGTTCAAGGCCCACGGCTTCGGCATCATCAATATTGATGCTCTGCTCGAAGTTGGAGGAAAGGTCACCCGGTGTGAGGAAGCGGAATGCCTCCATCTGCAGATCGCTCCAGTCGAGGAAGAAGGCTGCGCCGTTCAGACGTACTCGGCGATCTGCAAACTCTGACTTGAAGCCGACTTCGTAGTTCCACAGGGTTTCTTCATCAAACGGCACGATGAAAGGATCACTACCAGGCGTGTTGGTATTGTTGCCAACGCTTGATCCGCCCGCTTTGTAGCCTTTAGACACGGTCGCGTACAGATTCACGTTATCATTCATGTGGAAGCGCACACCGACGCGGGGAGAAAAATCGGTAAACGACTCATCTGCGGATGCCAACGGACGGGGAAAATTCTGGAAACTGCCAAAGAATCCCGCACTCGGAGGCGGTGCCGGTGGGTTGACCGGCGCAATGCCGTAGCCCTGCACTTCGTTGGTTACATCATCGCTGGTATAGCGGCCGCCGAGGACGACGTCCCAGGATTCGTTGGGGCTCCAGGTGAGATCACCGAATACGGCAATGGACTCCACCTCGAAATTCTTGTGGTTAAGCGCCAGGCCCAACCCTTCCGGGAAGGGCGGCAGGAAGCCAATACCATCAATGGTGGCGGTGGGATCAGTAGATACTGCAACTGCGTTGTCCTGTTCCTGGTCGTCTTCCGCGTAAAGAACGCCGGCAACCCAGGAAATAGTGTCGGTATTACCTTCCAGACGCAGCTCCGTGCTCCACGATTCACCCTCGTAGGTATTGGTGCGCTTCAACGCATCCACCCCACCGATGAGATCGTTATCGAAAAGACGGTTCTGCTCTGCATCGATGAAGCCGGTAATCCACTTCAACGTGAGCGTATCTGAAAATGCGTGCGCAATGTTCACGATGAAGACATCGGTCTCAAGCTTGTTGTGCTCATGCAGGTCGTGAGACAACTCGTTGCGATTATGGGGCCAGAAACCGGTACCAGGGTCAATCGCGGAGGTGATACCCAGGGTATCTACCGTATCGAGGTCGAGAACGCCGGATGGAACATTTTCGTCAGTACCCTGATCTTCATCGGAGTGGATCCAGGTCATGTTGACCGAGGTCGCATCGCTCAAATCCCAGCGCGCACGCACGCGTGCCATGGTGTACTCATGACCACTGTCATCTTCGGCGCCAGGATTAATGTTATCTACCAGACCGGAGCTGTCTTCATGCATCACAGTCGCACGGACAGCCAAGGTGTCGGACAGCGGCATATTGATGGTACCGGTAATATTGAACATCTCGCCGGCATCGTCGTAGTTTTCGGCGCCGACTCTAATGTTGCCCTCCAGCTCATCGGTGGGCGCTTTGGTGGTCAGATTGAGTGCACCACCCAAAGAGTTGCGTCCGTACAACGTGCCCTGGGGACCACGCAGCACTTCCACTCGTTCCATATCCGGCAGAAACGGGTTCGCAACCTGGTTCGGTACCGATGCGACGCTGAATTCATCGAGATAAATGCCTACGGAGTTGACGAAGGCATTCTCACCCGATACCAGATTGTTCACACCACGAATCGCAACACCCAATCCTCGACTTCCGGACTGGCCGTCTTCGGTGAAGCTGACGTTAGGCGTACGGGCCAGGTATTGCGTAGCCCCGGTTATGTTTGATTTGACAAGGTCATCGCCGGAAAAGGCCGTCACGGCGATCGGCACGTCTTGTACATTCTGTTGTCGGCGCTGCGCAGTCACCACCACTTCTTCCAGAACCGCACTCTCCTGGGCCAGAGCCGGTACCGGGTGAATGCTGACCAGGGCAAGGATCGCCGCCACGCCTCCCATACCAATAGTTAATGTTGATCTAGTCACTTGAAACCCCCTTTTTTGTTTTGCCTGAGAGGAGGATCTGCACAACGCAAAGCAACATCCTCCTCCCAAATTTAGTTTATGCGTGAACTAACTTAAGATGCAACACGCAATTTGGATGCCCCAGCGCCCCTTTCTTTTCCTTTCTTTTCCCTTCTTTTCCTTCCTTTTCCTGCCATGTCGCCTACTGCAGACCTTCGACACAGCGGACTACTTCCTGCTGGTAGGCTTTACCCCGCTCGTTAACGACGTCGAGAATGTTCAGCGAGGTAGGCACATAGCCGAACCCGATTCTGTGCTCCGGGTGCCATTGGAATATCGAGCCCCCAAGCCCGAACCAGCCGTAAAAGCCTTCGCGCCCCTGATTGGCGCCCCGATCAAGCTCCGAGCCAGCATCTTGCACCTGACCGAAAGCCGCAACGCCACCCTGGGTAAAAGCCGTATTGAACAGGTTCATCTCGCGCTGTACCGGCGCCGCGTGCAGCGCCTGCCAGGCCGAATTCCCCAATAGCTGCTGACCCGACAAGGTGCCACCACTGGCCATGAACGCGGCCAACCGCGCGAGACCTCTGGCATTGGCATGGGTGTTGGCTGATGGGGTCTCGCCCATGGCAATGGCTGGCTCGTTGAAGCCGGCAATGCCGCCCGCACCCTGCATGCCCTGAATGGGCGCAGGTGCGCCTTTGCCAGTACCTTTGCGCATACCTGAGATCAACTTCAGTATTCTGCCGGATGTCTGCAGGATATTGTGCTCGACCCGACGCCCGAATCGCCTGGGCTTCAAGCCCTGGGCGATCTGATAGCCGACACCTAAAGGGACCACAGCGCAGCGGCGAGCCAGTTGTTCTTGTGTTACGCCAATATAAACGTCCGCACCGAGCGGACCGCTGATATCCTGGCGCAGAAATTCGCCGATGGTGCGTCCATCAGGGTCGATACGACGGAACAACTCGTTAGCGATCCACCCCCTCGTGATTGCATGGTACTCGCGCTGCTGACCTTGGCCTTCACGAAAAGCCTGCCCATGGCTTTCGATGATCCGGCCCACGGCATTGCGCTTGATATTCTCCGCGCGAAGGTCATCCGGCGCGATTGACGTGCGCAGCGCCGCCAGACCGGCTTCGTGACGCATCAGATCAGCCACGCTTACGTCGTGCTTGCCGTTGCCGGAAAATTCCGGCCAGTAGTCGGCAATCTTTCGGTCGTAGTCCAGCAGGCCGCGATCATGCAGGCTCGCCAGGGCAATGGCTTCGACACTCTTGCCGCTGCTGAATACATTGACCAGGCTATCCCCCGAGAAATGGTCTTCGCCGGGGCTCGCGCACCATAGATCGACTACCCGCTCATTGCCCACATAAATGCACAATTGGGCATTGCGCTCAGCCAGTTCGTTCATGCGACGTTCGAACAGCGCTTTGAGCGGCTCGAAGCCTTTTTTTACAGACCCTTCAACACGCATTCTCAATTACTCCTGCAACTCAGCCGACACTATAGCTTGACGCGTCGCGGTTCTCAGCTACATGCTAGCGCACTCAACATCAGACCACGCCATCGCCGTGACAAACGAACTCGCACAGTGCGGCCTGCACCCCACTGTGGCTACATCACCGGAGCACGCCCGCACCCTCGTCGAAGCACAAGGCGCGGCGATCGTCCCGGGCATTGGCCCATCGGCGCAAGACGCCCGCAATCTGGCCCATGACCTGCTGGGCAGCAAGGTGCTGGCAGTGCCTCCCGCGGCACGGGTATTCGACGGCGGCGAAATGGACAACAGAGCACCCGGGTTGGATCACACCGCACCGCTGCCCGCCCACACCGATGGCTTCGGGTATGGTGATCAATATCCCGATTACATAGCGCTCACCTGTGTCCACAGTTCCGCAGCTGGCGGTGAGAGCTTTCTCGTTGACGGTTATCGACTACTGGAGTTGATGGCCCGGGACCAGCAGACAAGTTGGGCACCACGCGCCCTGGCCAGCATAAGCGTCGATCAGACCGAGGAGGGTATGCAGAGCGCGATCAGTCCTATCGTGCAGACTACAGCCCAGGGCCGGCGCCTGTTACGTAGAACCTTCAATCAGCGTGCAGCGCAGAACAGCACTGACCGCCAGCGAGACAATGCCATGGTTGCTGCCTGGTGCACCTGGGTCGATCGAGCTGCCGAGGCAGCACCCCGCTTCAAGCTCAACGCCGGAGACGCCATGGTGGTAGACAACTATCGTTTACTGCACGGCCGCGAAGCCTATACCGATCTCACCCGGCTGATGTGGCGGGTTTGGATCTGGAGCAGCGACAGCATCGACGGCGCACCGGACATACCGCTGCATTCAGACACGCGCTACGCGCACAACAGCGCAGACTGACCCGTTGCAAGACCAGCATCGTACGCCGGGGCCCCTGGCCAACCGGGATTTCAGATTACTGCTGAGCGGTTCGGCATTGGGGCAGATGCTGGGGCCGCTGCAGTTCCTGACCCAGATCCTCTGGGTGCAGCATCACGCACCACAGGATATCTGGCTGATTCTGGTTGCCTTGATTGGCGCCTGTCGCGGCCTGGGTGCACTGACCTTCGGCCTGTATGGCGGGGCGCTGGCCGACCGCTTTGATCGCCGCAAGCTGCTGCTGGTCACCCAGGGCCTGCTGGTGATCTGTACTGTGGGCATTGCCGCGCTGATGGCCAGCGGTATCGGTTCTACCTCGGCATTCATATTGTTCTTCGCACTGGCGCTGCTCACCGCCGGGCTGCAGAGCATAGACATGCCTACCCGCCTGGCGCTTATCCCCGACGTACTCGGTTCGGCGCTTGCTCCACACGGCATCTCGCTGAACCAGGTGGCGGGGCAGCTGGCCATGCCCATCGCGATGTTCGGCACAGGATTCCTGATTCATGCACTGGACTTTGGCGGCGCATATCTGGTCAGCGTGCTGGGTCACCTGGCCATGATCGGCTTCCTCACGGCCATGCACTATGAAGCGCCCCGCCGAGCGCAAGCGCAGCACCATAACTATGGATTCGCTCAAGGTATCCGGGACGTACGCTTCGGCCTGGCCTACGCCAGGAAGCATACCGTGGTACTTTGGGTGATCATTTTAATGGTCGCAATGATGGGCCTGGTGTTTCCCGCAACCGCCAACCTCGGTCCTACCTGGGTCACCAAAATCGTCGGGGTCCCGGTACGCGACGTGGGTTTCGTAATGGTGACCTGGGGTATCGGTTCTCTGCTGGGCGCCATATTGATGACCCGTTTTGCCTCTATCGAACGCCGGGGCCTGCTCATCGCCGGCGGCGCGGTTTTATTCTGTATTTCCTTTGTCGTGTTTGTCAGCGACAACACAGTGACCAATGCGGTACTGGGTAATTTCGGGCTCGGCGCCGGCATGACAATTACTATGGTGTCGAGCACCATTCTGATGCAGCAGCTGGTGCCCAATGAGGTACGTGGCCGCATCATGAGCATTTTCCAGCTGAACATGGGCGTCGCTCAATTGATGACTATGCCCATAGCACTACTGGGTCAATGGCTGACTCTACAGGTACTGTTCCCCTTACTGGCGGGACTTGCCCTGGTGGCGGTGGCGACGATCCTGCTGACAAAAAGACAGATACTTCGAGCCTGACCGCTCGCGCAGCGGTTCCTCTTGGCTACCGGCAAAACAGTCAGCTATGATTGTTTTTTGAAGGATTAATGGGCAAAGCCAATGGTTGAAACGACCACCGGTCACGATCGTTCCAATGGGATCTCCTACAACGAACTGCTGAAGTCCGACACCGTAGCGCCGCCGTCGGTTTATCTCGAGGAATCACCCCTCGAAGCCGGCGTTACCCGGGTCCCGGTAGAGCGTTATTTCAGCCAAGGCGAACACGACCGGGAAGTCGAACGCCTGTGGAAACGCGTCTGGCAGATGGCCTGCCACGAATCGGACATTCCCAATGTTGGCGACACCCATGTCTACGACATTGCCGGCCTTTCTTACATCGTCGTGCGGGTCGCAGAGCATCAGGTCAAAGCGTTCCCCAATGCCTGCCTGCATCGCGGTCGGGCCTTGTGCGACAACCATAGAAAGGAGCTGAAGGTGTTCCGCTGCCCGTTCCACGGCTGGTCGTGGCATCTGGACGGCAAGCTCAAAGAAGTTCCCGGCCACTGGGACTTCCCCACAGTGACCGCGGAAGAATATTCACTACCCGAAATCAGCGTGGGCCACTGGGGTGGATTCGTTTTCATCAACCCAGACAAGAATTGCGAACCCCTGGAGGATTTTCTCGGCGATCTCGACCGTCATTTCGGCGTCCCCTTTGAACGCCGCTACAAGGCGGCGCACCTGATCAAGCGTCTACCCTGTAACTGGAAGGTGGCCCAGGAAGCCTTCATGGAGTCGTACCATGTGGTAGCCACCCATCCTGAGTTGCTGGGCTATTTCTCCGACGTGAATTCCAAATACGACGTGTTCGGCAATGTATCGAGAGCCATGTCGGCATCAGGCCCGCCGAGCCCCCATACAGGCCTGGAAAATCCCGACATGTCAGCGTATCCGGATAAGCAAGCCTTCACCAGCATGAAACACATGCTCAGCGGCCACATCTACAAGCGCCTGGAAGAAAATCGCGTGGAAGTAACCACCCCGGATGGAAAAACGGGGGTCTTCGACGAGCATGCCGAGTACATCAGCGGCCAAGTGAAATCCGCCGACATTCAGGTGTGCAGCTGGGTGGGCGGCAAGATCTGCCCCGGCGAAGAAGACACGCCAATGGAATACACCACCGAGTCACCCCGTGCCTATCGCGACCAGGCAGCAGGTCGGCGCCGGGAAATGCTGAGGCCGCAGTTCGGCGATGAGGTCGACAGCTTCAGTGACGCAGACATGGTGGATAGCATCTATTACTCGGTGTTCCCGAATATCAGCCCGTGGGCGGATTTCAATCCGATCTTTTATCGTTTCCGTCCGGACGGCTCAAACCCAGAGCAATCATTGCACGAGGTAATGTATATGATGCCGCTGCCGGAAGGTGTAGAAGCCCCCGAACCCGCTCAGTGCACGTTCCTGGACATCGACGATGATTACACTTTAGCAGCGGAAATCGGCAGCAGCCTGGCGAAAATATTCAACCAGGACTACATCAACCACCGCCAGGTGCAGCGTGGCTTACACGTGCATCCCAAGGGTGAGACGATCTTTGCAAGCTATCAGGAAACCAAGATCCGTCACTTTCATCAGACGCTGAACAAGTGGCTGGAAAACGAAACCGCGCCGAAGAGTACGTAGACCGCACGATACAGGCCACTGCCCTCACGCAAACCCGGCGGGTCTTCACAGGTCGTAGTACCGTTGGCCCCTTTCATGATGTGACTGAATACCGCTTTACCCCTCCAGGATTGCGTTCAAGGTTTTGCTCGGACGCATCTCGGCATCGGCCTTCGCCGGGTCAGGATGATAATAACCGCCAATATCCACGGCCTCGCCCTGAATCTCTACGAGTTCCTTGATGATCTGCTCTTCATTGGCGGCCAGCGCCTGCGCGATGGGTGCGAACTGAGCCTTGAGCGCGCCATCCTTGTCCTGCGCCGCAAGCGCTTCTGCCCAATACATACCCAGATAATAGTGGCTGGCCCGGTTGTCGGGCTCGTGAGTCTTGCGCGAGGGCGACTTGTTGTTCTCCAGCAGTTTTGCGGTGGCCTGATTCAGCGCGTCGGCGAGCACCCGAGCGCGGTCGTTACCGGTTTTGTTGGCAATATCTTCCAGCGATACCGTCAAAGCCAGGAACTCTCCCAGAGAATCCCATCGCAGGTGATTCTCCGCTTCAAACTGCTGCACGTGCTTCGGTGCGGAGCCCCCGGCGCCGGTTTCATACAGACCACCACCGGCCATCAGCGGCACGATAGAGTACATCTTGGCGCTGGTGCCCAGTTCCATGATCGGAAACAGATCGGTGAGGTAATCACGCAGCACATTACCGGTCGCGGCAATGGTATCCAGGCCGTGACGAACCCGCTCCAAGGTGTGCCGCATGGCGAGGTCGAGGCTCATGATCTTGATGTCAAGACCATCGGTGTCATGCTCGGGGAGATATTTTTCCACCTTCTTGATGATCTCGGCGTCGTGACCGCGTTGTTTACTGTCACCACGGAACTTATTCAACCAGAACACTACAGGAATGCCCGATGCGCGACTGCGATTCACGGCCAGTTTGACCCAGTCACGAATCGCTACGTCCTTGGTCTGACACAAGCGCCAGATGTCGCCCTTCTCAACGCCTGCATGCTCAATCAGCACATTGCCAGCTTCATCCGTCACGCGCACGGTACCGCCGGCGGGCAACTCGAAGGTTTTGTCATGAGAGCCGTATTCTTCTGCTTTCTGTGCCATCAGCCCGACGTTCTGTACCGTGCCCATGGTGGTAGGATCAAAGGCGTCATGATGCTTACAGAAGTTGATGACCTCCAGATAGATGGTTGCGTAACAGGAATCCGGAATGATCGCCTTGGTATCGCGAAGATTGCCATCAGCACTCCACATCTGGCCGCCCACGCGGATCATGGCCGGCATGGAGGCGTCTACGATGATGTCACTGGGCACATGCAGGTTGGTGATGCCCTTATCGGAGTCGACCATGGCCAGCCCCGGGCGACTTTCATGACATTTACGAAGGTCCGCTTCAATCTCGTTACGGGTCGAGAAGGTCAGAGAACGCACTTTTTCAAGTACGCTGCCAAGTCCCAGATTGGGATTGACGCCGAGTTTTGCGAAGGTCTCACGATGCTTGTCGAAAGCATCCTGATAATACACCTCCACCGCATGGCCAAAGATAATCGGGTCGGAGACCTTCATCATGGTCGCTTTCATGTGCAGCGACGCCAATAGTCCAGCACGACGCGCGCCTTCATATTCCTCGTCGAGAAATCTGCGCAGGACCGCCACACTCATGAACATGCCATCGACCACCTCCCCATCGTCAACAGGTACCGCTTCGCGCAGCACCGTTACGCTACCGTCATCGCCGATGAGTTCGACCTTGAGATTGCAGCCTTGCTCTACTGTGACGGACTTTTCGCTGTGGTAGAAGTCGCCGTAGCGCATATGCGCCACGTGAGTGCTGGAGGACTGGCTCCACTTATCCATGGGATGCGGGTGCTGACGGGCGAATGCCTTGACCGACGCCGGCGCCCGGCGGTCAGAGTTGCCCTCACGCAACACCGGGTTTACCGAACTGCCCAGGACATTTGAATAGCGATCCTGTATGACCTGCTCTTCGTCATTTGCAGGCTCTTCCGGGTAATTGGGAATGTCATAGCCCTGCCCCTGAAGCTCCGCGATTGCCTCGATCAGCTGCGGAACCGAGGCGCTGATGTTAGGCAGCTTGATGATATTCGCGCCTTCTTCCTTGGTGAGTTCACTCAGTTCCGACAGCGCATCGGGTACACGCTGTTCATCCGTCAGGTTTTCCGCGAACGCCGCAAGTATGCGTGCCGCGACGGAAATATCGCTCAACTCGACCTCTACATCAGCCGCTTCCGTGAACTTCTTGATGAATGGCAACAGTGAATAAGTGGCCAATGCCGGTGCTTCATCTGTGAGGGTATATACAATCTTCAGCTTGCGATCTGTCATTTTTGTCCTGACTGTGTTGATCCTGTGAGTATTCAACCGGCCATCGGCAGTAACCGGCGGAATTTTTGGAGCGGTATTATACCTTCAAATGGAGAACTTAGAGTTAGCGAGCCTCTGAATAAATCCCAAGGGCGCAGAGGGACACCAGCAAGGCGCAATGGCGCCAGATTCAGAAGACTACCCAGGTACCGCCTTCTTCGGTGTGCCTGCCGGTTGCCGGCTAGGCCACAGATACCCCATACACTCTGGCGGCGTTATCCTGTAGTAATTTGCCAGCCATTTCCCGTGGCATCTCCGCCAGCGCCTCGGCTGCGTACTGCCGCGGGTGCTGTGCGATGGTTGCGGGCCCGGGCGACATGGACGTCGGGTGCGGGAAATCCGTTTCGTACATCAGGTTGTCCGGATACAACTGCGCGGCGCGCGCGATCATGTCCCGTTCGAACCAGAAACAGGCATGAATCTGTCTCCGGAAAAACTCACTGGGCAACAACTCATAATCAGGATGCTCTTTGGCAGCACCCGCGTTATGCCACTGCCAGTCCAGCGACTCGAGCAGACTTGGAATCCACCCGGCCCCACTTTCCACAGAAACGAAATTAAGGTCCGGGAAACGGTGACAAACGCCTCCACAGATCAGCTCGCTGATACCAAGACCGTTGCCGATGAAGGCCAGCGCTGAAACTCGCGCGAAATTGGCTTTCATACCCATACCCAGCCCTTTCTCTTTGGGCACGAATTCTCCATCGGGAACTCCGAGTGCGGCCTGCCCGCCGATATGAAAACTGATAGGCAGCCCCAGGGATTGCGCACATTGCCATATTGGATCCCAATGGGAATCTGACAGCATCGGCTGTCGAAAGTCCTGGGGCTGGCTGGGAAACAGCACGGAACGATGCCCCTGGGCCGCGCACCGCTTGATTTCCGCTACGCTGAGCGCCACATCCCAGAACGGCAATGCACAAACAGCGAGTAGCCGATTTCTATCCACCGAAGTCCAATCCGAAAGGAAGTCGTTATACGCCTGAACACAGGCCAGCTTCAGCTTTGGATCGTCGATCGACAGGAAGTTCTGCGAGCCGAAACCGCCGACATTCGGGTAAACCACCTGGGCGTATATACCCTCCGCATCCATCAACTGCAGACGGGCTGCGGCGTCATAAGCGGACGCGGGAATATCCGCGTAAGTCGCGGGAAACTCATTGGGAGGGTGGCCATCGTGCCCGGCCATGGACACCGCACCGGGCGCCAAGCCCCGTCTGCCATTAATCACCCAGAAATCACGCCCCTTGATTTGCTCCACATGAGGCACAAGGTCATGCCATTTACTGGGAGTGCGCGACGTCCACAGATCCGGCGGTTCTGTGACATGAGTATCGACATCAATGACCTTGAAGTCTGTGAACAGGTCCGGCGCGGTTGTCGCGTGTGATTCGCTCATTCCCTCCTCCCCTTCTCTCCTCAGGTGCGCGCACTCCTAACATGAAACACATCAATGGCTGGCGTCAAGTGCGCGCCGCCGATTTACAAACCCCCATTCAACAGACAATAATGTGTCTCATTAGTAATCAACGCTCCGAGAACCCGTATATGGCTATCATCGAACCGCTTCGTCTCAAAGGTGTCCCGGGATCGCCCTACACCCGCAAGATGCTCGCCTACATGCGCTTTCGACACATCGCCTACGAGTTGCTGATTGGTGACCAATCGGCCGAGGCGGGGTTACCGGAAGCGAGGCGATACCCGGCCACCCGGCGCTATGCTTCCTGAATTATCTCATCGAGGACTATGCCGACGAGTGGTTGACCAAAGCCATGTTTCATTTTCGCTGGCATTTCCAGGCTGATATCGATATGGCCGGCACGATCCTGCCACGCTGGAGCAACATCCAGGCACCGGAAGCTCAATTGCAGCAGCTGAAACAGCACGTAGCCGACCGGCAGATTTCACGGCTTGACGTGGTCGGCTCCAACAAAGTTACCGCGCCGGTCATCGAGGCGAGTTACCAGCGATTCCTAAAAATCATGGATGAACTCATTCAGCGCAGGACATTCCTATTCGGTTCACGGCCTTCCTCCGCGGACTTCGGCATCTACGCACAGCTCACTCAACTGGCGAAATTTGACCCTACGCCGGCCGCCATATGTCTTGAACAGGCTCCGCGGGTATATGCATGGACAGACCTGGTAGACGATCTGAGCGGCCAAGCCGCAGCGGATGACGGATGGATCTGCGCCGATGATGTTTCCGCTCATCTGCACGACCTGCTCAATGAAATCGGACGTACCTATGTGCCCGCGTTACTGGCAAATGCCCAGGCGCTGCAACAGGGCAGCGAGCAGATGGAAACGACTATCGACGGTCAACCCTGGCAGCAACCCGTCTTCCCCTACCAGGCCAAATGCCTGCAGTGGATCAATGCGGAGTATCGCAAGCTCGATGCCACAACTAAGGCACAGGTAGATGCGGTACTGGCTGGTACCGGCTGCGAAGCCATGCTGCTCAAATAGCCCGGCGGTACCGTTGTGAATCTCAAGACCCGCTTACGCTCCACCGCCATGCGCTATTTCTCGTCGACCGCGTACGCCGAAAAGCAGCGCACCAGGGCCCGGCGGCAACGCGAGCGCCTTAATCAGCCCGCCACCGTGCATTACTTTCATCAGGTAGATGACCCCTACAGCCATCTGGCGGTGCAGAAACTGGATCGCTTGACGGCGACATACGATGTGGCATTTCAACCCCATCTTGTGTCCAAACCCGATCCGGCCTACCGCGGCAGCGCAGATCACTTCGACCAATGGGCATTGCGTGACGCGCGCAGCGTCGCCGCAGACTACGGCACCATGTTTAACCCGTCGATAGACACTCCCGTATCCGACCTGATCATTCAGGCAAATCAGGCACTATCGGGCACCCTGCACGACGCGACATTCGCCGAGACGGCATTCGAGGTCGGCCAGGCGCTCTGGTCCAATCAGCCAATCATCAGAACCGGAGACACCCAGGCCGCTGAAAGTGCTGTGGACCAGGGTAATGCCCTGCGCCGGAAACTGGGACACTACCAGGGCGCAATGTTCTATTTCGACGGTGAATGGTATTGGGGTATAGATAGAATCCGCCTGCTGGAACAACGCCTCACTAAGGAAGGATTCGGCAACGCCCACGGCCCACCCTGCGTGCCCGAACCCAGCCCAATCGACACCAGCAACATGAATAGCGGCGACGTGCTGCTTGAATACTTCCCATCGCTGCGCAGCCCCTATACGGCAATCGGTCACCAGCGCGTACTCGACCTCATAGCCCGCAGTGGTGTTGCCATTAACGTACGACCCGTCATGCCAATGCTGATGCGCGGCGTTCCCGCACCGCGCGAGAAACAACGCTACATCATCACCGACTCGGGGCGCGAAGCCAGAGCACACGGCGTTCCGTTCGGGCGCATCGTCGACCCGTTCGGCGAACCCGTGCGGCGCGCTTTCGCGCTGTTTCCAGGCGCTGCGGCACTGGGCCGAGATACGGAGTTCGTCACGGCATATCTGCGGGCCGCCTGGTTCGACGGAGTGGATATATCAAAGCAAGCGGGCCTGCAAACGGTCGCGGACAACGCCGGTATAGAGTGGCATGCACTACTCGAGGCTACTCAAACCACCGACTGGCAGGCTATATTAGACGACAATCTGAACACCATGCTCGAAGCGCACCTATGGGGTGTACCCAGCTTTCGGGTCTCCGGAGGCAATGATGACAACGCTTTTGTCTGCTGGGGACAGGATCGGATCTGGCGCGTGGAGAATGAAATTGCCAGGAGAATCTGAAAACACATGGAGGCAGTAGACCACCGCCGAGCGCGCAGCCAGGCCACTCAGAACGCGCTGATGCGCGCGGCAGAAAAACTGATCGCCGAGTTGGGCATGGAAAACGTTTCAATTCGCGAAATCGTCAATGCGGCCGGCCAGAAGAACGAATCGGCGCTGCAGTACCATTTCAAGAACCTCACTGGCCTGCTTGAAGCCATCCACGCAGAACGTTCCGCCCACGTGCAATCCAGACGCGCCGAACTGTTACGTGATCTGCTGGAGCAAACCCCCACTCCCAGTCTGCGCCAGCTCTGCATGGCCATGGTCCAGCCTGCCTTCGAGCTAGCGCGCTCCAGCGTGGGTTTCCGGCGTTATGTCAGAGCGTTCGGGCACCAACTGGTACTGGCGGAAACCTCGGCGCTATCGCAAGTGACTTCCCACGGGGGCGGCGGCCCAAGCGGTCAGCAACTTGCGAATCTACTCAAGGAAGCTCTGCCCCAGCTCGACACAGACACCTACGTACGGCGCATGGAAGCCGCCGTCAGGCTGTGCTCATCGTCGATGTACCACCAGGCCAGACAGAAAAACGCGTTCCGCGGGGCACACGCGGAACTATTCCTGCACAATCTGGTAGATGCGTTGGCCGGCTTGCTGAGCGCGCCGATGTCTGCTGAGGCAAAAGCCATCGCGCGCTCAATCAAAACCGCCTAGAAGCTGCTAGGTGCTCATGGCTTTCTGGAAAGCCGGACGCGCAGCAACGCGCTCGACATAAGCCTTGAGGTTCTCCATTTCGTCGGGCACACAGCCGAGACGATTGCTCATGAAGCAGGCATGACCCAGCATGATGTCCGCGCCCGAGAAATCTCCAATGAGGTATTCCTTACCGGCCAGCGCCTCGTCCACCGGCGCCAGGGAACGCGTCAGCAGCTTCTGGGCCTGGGCCAGAGCCGTTTCATCGCGACGCTCCGGCGGCAGCAGCACAGTCTGCACCACAATGGTGTTGACCGGCGGCATAACCATGCCTTCGCAATAATGGAACCACTGCAGGTAAGCAGGGTACTCCGCCGCATCTACCCCAGGCTTGAGGCCACCATTCTTGTGCCGCTCGAGTACGTATTCGACGATGGCGCCTGACTCATAAATGCTCAAATCGTCATCTTCAAGTACCGGCACTCGACCCAGCGGATGCCGCGCACGGTGCTCATCAGACTTCAGATCTTTCGGATGGAAATCCATTCGATTCAGTTCATAGGGCAGTTCCAACTCTTCCAGCAGCCACACGATACGACCTGCGCGGGAATTCGGCGCAAAATGAAGTTTCAACACAATCTAATCCTCCTTACAGTACTTCGAACAGACCCGCAGCACCCATGCCGCCACCAATGCACATGGTGCAGACGACATATTTAGCGCCACGTCGCTTACCCTCGATCAAGGCGTGCGCCACCATACGTGAGCCGGACATGCCGTAGGGATGGCCGATGGAAATTGCACCGCCGTTGACGTTCAGCTTTTCATCCGGAATGCCCAGTTTGTCGCGGCTGTACAGCACCTGCACGGCAAACGCTTCGTTCAGCTCCCACAGATCAATATCGTCCATGGTCAGGCCGTTTTTCTCGAGCAGTTTCGGTACCGCGAATACCGGACCAATGCCCATCTCATCTGGTGCGGTGCCCGCCACAGCGATGCCCCGATAGGCACCCAGCGGCGTGAGCCCGCGCTGTTCCGCCAGCTTGGCCTCCATCAGCACACATGCAGACGCACCATCGGAAAGTTGTGATGCATTGCCCGCGGTCACGTGCTTGCCTTCCTTGATGACCTGACCATTGGCAAATACCGGCTGCAGGCCTGCCAGACTTTCCGCGGTGGTACCAGGACGATTGCCCTCATCCTTTTCCAGACAGGTTTCGATTTCGGTGACTTCCCCGGTTTCCTTGTTCTGCAGTTTCATGACTGAAGCCAGCGGCACGATTTCGTCATCGAAAGCACCCACCTGCTGAGCGGCAGCGGTGCGCGCCTGGGATTGCGCAGAGTAAGCGTCTTGAGCTTCACGGCTGACGCCATAGCGCTCGCCAACCACTTCTGCGGTTTCAATCATGGCCATGTAGAGCGCGGGATTATTGGCAAGCAGTTGCGGGTCGGGAATGGCAAAGATATCACCCGTCTGATTCATGGAGATAGATTCCACCCCGCCGCCGATGGCCACGTCCATACCGTCCGCAATGATCTGCTTGGCGGCAATGGAGATCGCCATCATGCCAGAGGAACACTGGCGGTCGATGGTCTGGCCGGCCACAGATTCCGGCAGACCGGCGCGCAACAGGCTCTGGCGGGCGACGTTCTGAAATGCTGAACCCATCTGAATGGCTGCGCCCATCACCACATCTTCAACTTCCGCAGCATCAACGCCGGCACGCTGCACCGCATGCTCGATGGCATGGGCACCCATGGCCTGGGCCGTGGTATTGTTGAACGCACCGCGATAGGCCTTGCCAATTGGCGTCCGCGCGGTGGATACGATGACGGCTTCACGCATGAGAGACTCCTTCTTGGAAATGAAATCCGACCATTCCAAGCCAAATCGAAATGGCAATGTGTAGATCGACGCCGGACCATAGCACATTCATGATCTTGCACGTATATAATGTATACCATTAACTAACCGAGCGCCACGACATGAAGATCTTACGCACACCTGACGAACGCTTTGCCAACCTGCCCGACTATCCGTTCGCACCGCACTACACAACGATCACAACACACGACGGCAGCGAGCTGCGTATTCACCACGTCGACGAAGGCCCCAGCGACGCTCCCATCGTTTTGTGCATGCACGGCCAACCCGTGTGGAGCTACCTGTATCGCAACGTGATCCCCCACCTCACCGCCGCCGGCTTGCGCGTTATCGCGCCGGACCTGGTCGGCTACGGCAAATCCGACAAACCTGCCGCCCGGGAAGACTACAGCTATGAACGTCAGGTCGAGTGGATGGGCCTGTGGCTGGAACACAACGACTTTTCATGTATCACTTTCTTCGGCCAGGACTGGGGCGGGCTCATCGGCCTGCGACTGGTGGTGAACCACGCCGAGCGCTTCGACCGGGTCGTCATTTCCAATACCGGATTGCCTTACAACCCCGATGTGCCCCAGGCGCTCGTAGAAGAAATTGAAGAATTCAGAGCCACGGCACCCACGCCGAGCCTGATGGAGATGCAGAAAGCGTTGAGCGCCATGGACAGCGGCGGTCATCCGGCAAAGAAGTTCGCCTACTGGCAGAAGTGGTGCTGGGAGACAGAAGACCTGCCGATCGGCTTCATGATGTCGATGATGCTCGAAAAACAGGCTAAACCCCTCCAGGCAATCAGATTCCTCATGCACAAAGCGGGTATCACGTCGCCACTGCCAACCCGGTTGAGCCGAGCATACGATGCGCCTTTCCCGGACCCCAGCTACAAAATGGGCCCGCGTGCGATGCCCAGCCAGGTGCCGACGCTGCCCACTTCACCCTCACTGCAACAACAGCGCGAAGCATGGGCGTTCTACGAAACCTTTGCCAAACCCTTCCTGTGCGCCTTCGCCGATGACGATCCGGTCACTAAGGGTGGCGAAGCACAGTTCAGAGAGAAAGTGCCAGGCACAAGGGGGCTGCCTCATACCACCATTAAGGGAGGCGGACACTTTGTGCAGGAAAACGCGCCCGACCAGGTGGCCCAGGTCATCGTCGAGCTGATTCGCTCAAATTGACAGGTCCTTCAGGTTGTAGTCTCTGATCACTTCTTCCCAGACCTGGGGCGTGAAACGAAACTGATCTTCCAGACCGGCAAATGGCCCATACCGGTAGCGCGATTCCGCCGGATAGAACCGTGCGCGGGCATCACTTGCCACGGGAATGACGCTGGCCCGCTCATAGATCCGCGCTTCATCGTAGACCTCGCCGGCAGACTGGGAGAGCGCACCTCGCGCGCCCAGCACCGAGGCGCGCCTGTGGAACCCGAAGGTCACGGACACCCGACGATTTGGCGACGTATTTGCAAACGAACAATGCAGCGCCTGACGATTGACAATGGTGACATCGCCCGGCTGGCACAGTAACGGTACTGCTCCCGGCAATTGCTCAGACCCGCTGTTTGCGGCAACCAGGCTCTTGATGTCAAGTCGTCCCAGCTTGTGGGTTCCCGGCATCACCCATAAACCGTTGTATGGCGTGCATTCATACAACTGCACCTGAAAATTGAAGCCGTGAATGCCTTCGTCCCAGTTTTCCGACTGCCAATGGGTGACACCGTCCTGATGCCACGATACCGAACCGCCCAGGCCGGGCTGTTTGACGAAGGTGGCATCGTTGTACGGCACAAAATCAGGGCCATTAATGCCCTCAGCGATGCTGAGCAGATGCGGATGCCCATACAGACGCAACGCCGCGTCACTGAGCTGACACATGCCGCCGATCAGAAACACCACTTTCGCCGGTGCATCTTCCTGCTCTGGTACAGGCTGCAGCATCTGTATCGGATGACGCCCACCCAACAGCTCAGTGCCGCCCCAGGGATCCGACAGGGGGCGAATCAGAATGTACGGGTTGCGCTTGAATTGGCGGCCGATGGCCGGGCGGCCCAGCGCATCCACATCGCTGTCTTCGTCAGCCGGCGCACCCTCGATCAGCCTGTTGAAGTCCCGCCGGAGCAGCTCAATTTCATCCTTTTCGATGAGGCCGGTGAACACATAGAAGCCGTGTTCCCAATAAGCATCCAGGATCTCCTGCGCGAGCTTGCCGTTGCTATCAAACTGAATCGGCCCGCGATTGCCCAGCTGCAGGGCGCGATCAGTTCCTGTACGTACGTACTCTTCCATGCCACGGGCGTGATCCTGAGCAGTGACATCCTGAGCCATCATGCCCCCTTCTCTTTGCACCACAACGTCATTAACCATACCATCTGCTCTCCCCAAAATTCCAATAACTGCCTACATGACCGACCACTCGAGCACCGAATATAGCGCAGATGAATCTCCCACACCGGCGTTGCGGATTTTTTCTTACCTTCCCAATCCACGGGTATGGAAGTCTCTCATCGCCGCGGATCTCTGCGGCATCAGCATTGAAGTGGTGGGTGCCCGGCCCGCGGAACTGGGCACCTGGCTGTGGGACTATGATGCACGCCTGCTACCCGAATCCGAGCGCTCCGAACGCAGTCCCCATGCACGCACCAGCAGCCGCGGGTTTTCCGGCACGCTGTATAAAACCGACCGGTTCCTGCAGACCCAACCTTTCGGCACCGTGCCGGCCGCGTTCTCGCCCGGGGGCGAGATCGGCATATTCGAATCAAACAGCATTCTGCGCGCGGTAGCCCGCGCCGGGGCGCAGGCACGCAATCTCTACGGCGCCGGCCCTTATGAGGCTTCGCGCATTGACAGCTTTCTCGACGCAAACCTGGTCTTTGCCAGGGAAGCCCAGGTTTACCTGCTGAGCATGGATCAGCCAGACGCGGCGACGCATGGGCGAATGGCAGGCGCTTACGAATTCTACCTGTCGGGTATTGAGCGCGCCCTGGAGCAGTCGAGCTTCATCTCAGGGGCAGAGCTGAGCATCGCCGATATCTCTTACGTCTGCGACTTTGCCCAGTTTCTGCGCGAAGGCCACTACAAAGTTCAATTGGCGGAAGCCGGCCTGGAACTGATCAGCGCGAACGGTGCGCAGCGCTACCCCAAAGCGTACGAACACCTGTTGAGCCTGAGCCGGGATCCCGCATTCAGTCGGCACATGGGCAGTTACCTGGACTGGTACCGCTAATAGGCAAACTGATCGATGCGGGATTGCGCCTGGGAAAGGCCCTTACCCCGCACAATGCCCGGGTCCAGCCACAATCGCGCCGCTTGTACCTCCCACCCGTTGGCCAGAGTTCCTGTATCAATACTGTCGACCGGCATCCAGCGGCCCGCAAATGGAACCGGAAAGCCATGGTCGTTCAGGGTGTAGCCGTACACACGGCACAATCCATGCGCTTCTTCGTAGTCGCCGATATAAGACAACCATGGTGTCTCGATCTTCACATGGGTTCTGAGATATTGCTGCAGTGGTGCGATCATATTGCCCAGATCCCAATCCGGGATTGAGCGTTCATCCCATGCCTCGCCCCCGGGCAGGCACAGCCGATCATCATCGCCATCCAGATACATTTCCGGCTGTCCATCGCGATAACGGATGAGTACCGCTCGTGTCGTAGTGATGGAGCGATCGCTGTGCACAGCGATGAGATCTTTACCGGTATCGCTCATCGCCGCGTAGACTTGCTCGTCATACACATAGTATCCCGTGGCTGGCGGTGCGTTGGCAGCAGCATACTTGTTGAACAGGCCAACCCGGTGATGGTCCGATCGATTGTGGTCCGCCCGGTGCCACAGGTGCATATTCATGAACAGCAGATCGCCACGCTTCAGTTCAGGGTCTATGAAGTCCTCCTCCCGTGGACGAATTGCCGGCGCGACATCGAGACACGGCGTATCTGACTCACCCACGCGCTCGAGATGATGGGAACCCGGCGCAACGTACAACGGCCCCGCGCTGGCATCAAAGTCGCAGAACGGCACGATCGTGAACAGCCAGTGCATGGATGAACCAACCGGACGCCAACGCTTGTAGTCGTGGTGCGTGGGCAAGCCCTGCCCTCCGGGTGTTCTGTCGTAGATCACATAGGCAGTGAGTTTTGGCTGCTCGTCCAGTATCTGACGTACGGGTTCCACAATGAACGGGTGCTCTACGATGAATGCCAGATCCGGGTCTTTGAGACTCTGGCTGGCTAACGTATATCGGCCCGGAGCGGGGTACTCCGGCGCGTATGGGTCAAGAGTCCCATCCAGCGGGGGATTGTTCTCCACGCCCTGCTCGAGGCGGGCAATGTCCGACTCTGCGATCGCACCGCGCAATATGAGATAACCGTCGCGACGATATCCCGCCAGTTGTTCATCATTCAGCATCTTCATCTCCTCACTCAGGAAACATCGTCCAGCACACCAACCCCCCTGGGGTCGGGAAAAGTATCTTTGTTACCGGCCACCCCGGGCAACTGATCGAGCGGCGGCTGCAGATACACATTTAACACACCCTCTGGAATGACCCGCCTGACACGCGCCAGGTCATCGGCAGGCAAACGCAGTATCTCATCGCGGATATCCAGCCTGCTGAGCTCCTGGTACGGCCTTGGCGGTGTGGAGACCACACCGAAACCGAAGTCCACATCCACAGTATCAGCACCCGTATCCAGAGCTGTGCGGTTCGCCATCAGGTACCTCAGAAAGTTCTTCTGCATCGCTTCGAAGAACGGCTGCCACGTCTGTGGCACTTGATCGTCCGACAACCAGGCGCTATCAGAGTACTCCGTATTCCAACAGTACTCGGCATAGGCCAGCACTGCAGGCTGGCGATCAAGCACGAAATTACGCGGGTAGAGATCATTGCCGAAATGCGCGGCAAAGCCGCCGCTGATGACAAAGTCGGCAACGGTCGGACGCTCACCAAGAAGAAAAGGATGACACTCAAGGTGCGCCGCCATGTCATCCAGAAATTCACCGTACCATGCCATCACGTCTCTGCCCTGCTCAGGCGTTGTGCCGTATGCAAGCGCAACCTCAGTGGTCATACGCTGGCGAAACGTCCTGATACGCTGCAGCCGGGCAATCGGCGTCGAGTCCGACAGGGGCCAGTCTTCGGGGGTTACCAGCGCAGGAATCGCGCCGCTGCCGGTTCTGAGCTCGATATCAGAACCATCATGGATCATCTTCTCCACCAGCGCATAAGGCAGCTTCTGAAAGCGCAGGACGTTCTCTACCTTAGAAGTGAAGTACGACCTTGCCGATCCATAAAGCGTGTACTGCCCGGGAAACATATCAGACGCCCACCCAAATCTCTGCGCTGTTGAACATAACATTTTCCAACACTGAACGGGCAACCCGGCGCACAGAGCCGGTTTTCTCCAATGCCTGCTCTGCGATATGCTGCCCGCACATTTCGAACGGGGAGTTGCGAATGACCGATGCAACAATCAAAGGCGGTGCGGCGCAGGTGGACTGCCCCGAGGTGCAGAATCCTGCATTCGTGGTTCCCAAACCACTGCACCAGGCGAAGGTGGCAATCGTCACTTCCGCGTCACTGCATCACGACGACGATGAAGATTTCGCCCCCAGCGATACCGGATTCAGGGTCCTTGAGCGCAATCGCCGGGACATCACCGTGGGTCATTGGAGCCCGAATTTCGATGCCAGCGGCGTTGCCGCCGACCTGAACGTGGTATTCCCCATCGACCGGCTGGAGGAACTGGCCGACAATGGCACGATCGGTTCCGTGGCCAATGTGCATCTGGCCTACGCGGGCAATCAGTTCGATCTGTCAGGCATTCGCCTCGATGGCGCCCCGGCCGGCGCGCAATTGCTGAAAAACCACGAAGTAGACGTGGTGTTGCTGACACCTGTCTGACCCCTGTGCACGCGTACTGTCAGTACGCTGGCCCATGTTTTCGAAGCCGCCGGAATCGCCACCGTCACCATTGGCTCTATTCGCGAGCAATTGTATAACTCGGCGCCGCCCCGGGGCCTGTTCTGCGATTTTCCCCTTGGCCGGCCGCTTGGCGTTCCTGGTAATGCGGAATTCCAGCATCGGGTGCTTGCTCAGGCATTCGACATGCTCAACTATGAATCGCCAACGGTGGAGGATTACCCGGAATGCATCGAAGACGACACAGCAGAAATCCTGGTGTGCGCCCTGCCCCCGCGCTTCGATGCCGATGCGCATCCTGCGGTGGATGAGGCACGCGGACTGCGCCAGGCTTACGACCGCGCCGTGCAACAATACGGCAACCGGGCCGGAGCAGCGCGACTACTCGACGCCGACGCCATCCCCGAAGCAGTGGCATCGTTCGTTCGTGTAGCCGAAGGCACACCATGGAAAGAAGCCGGCATTCCCGGAATTCCGGCACGGGTTGCCCAGGACATCCGCGGTTACTACGAACTGTCCGCCATGGAAATCGCCGGGCACACGCCAGCCGCATGGGCAGGCTATCGATGGTACCGGGATCAAACTCAAACCGGCCAGATCATCAAGAGCGCCCAGCAGGCCATGCGTGAGGCAGGCGAGAAGGAAGGCCTGTGGAGATTCCTGTTGACCCTCGATTCGAGCGCCTGACACAGACAGGCAACACTTGAGAGGGAGGCCCACATGCAGCGATGTTTAACCGCGTTATGCGCGGCAGTAATCCTGGTGCCTGGGTTTGCATCAGACAACGCCCACGCGCAACCGTCACCGGATGATTTGTGTGAACGTAATGTAGTGGTCACCGGGTACTGGCCACCGACCAATGAGATGCTGCGCCAGTTCAGCACCAACCCTGCACAGAACCCTGGAGGCTGGCAGGGACAGAACTGGCACGGCCACGGCTTTGACATATACGCCTATTTCCCCGAATTTCCACCGGACGGCAATCCGAACAATGCCCCCCGGGGCAGCGACGGTTACGTCGGTAGCCCGGAGTCAGATTTCCGTGTCGACTACCAGGACACGTCCGCCGACTTCTGGCGCATCATGGACGACCGTCGGCCACTCATCCTGGTCACCACCAGCCGGGGCAATGGCGCTGATTGGGAAATCGAAGCAGTAGAGGGAGGCCACGGTGGTTCAGCCAGTCCACACAACGACTGGTCAAGCGACCATCACGGTCCGCAAACACACCCGACATCCGACAGCATAGAACCCCGCAGTTGGAATGCGATTTCCATATATCGCAATGGCAACACTCTCGACAGCACGTTGCCGATGGACGAGATCCTGGCGGAAACACGAGCATTGGGCATCGCAAGCGTGGAAATCGACCACGGCACCAGCGGCAACTACCTGTCGGGATTCATGGGCCTTCACGGTATCTACTACAATCAGACCTATGATCACAACCTCGCCGCCGGACATATCCACGTACGCAGCGGTGTGACCACCGATGTCGCCGTGCTGTTGATCGAGGCGACGCTGGACGCTGTACTCGGCCAGTTCGACGCCACGGAACTGGAGTGTTCGCGCACGCGACCCATACCGAGCATGCACAAAGACGATAATGCAGTACTCGAGACCGCCGCTGAATCTACCGTGGAGGTAACAACCCCTTGAGAGAGCATCTCACTCGACACGGTGCGGGTACGGGTTTGTCACTCATGCGTACTCACATTCATCTCCTGGTGAATGCCCACAGCAAGCTTGCCATGGACATCGATACGGCCCCGATACATTCCCTGAGTGTTGAAGGGCATCGCGATGTTGCCCCGCGGGTCCATGATGATGACACCGCCGGTACCACCATTCGGCAATAGCTCCTCGAACAGCACGCGGCGGCCGGCTTCCGCAATATCCAGACCCTGGTAGCGAACCCTCGCACAAATGTCCGCCGCCACGTTATAGCGAATGAAATACTCACCGTGCCCTGTGGCGGAGACCGCGCAACTTCGATTGTCGGCATAGGTGCCAGCGCCAATGACCGGCGAATCACCGATGCGCCCCCAGCGTTTTGCCGTCATACCCCCGGTAGACGTGCCAGCTGCCAGGTTGCCGGCGTGATCTAACGCAACGGCGCCAACAGTTCCCCATTTATGCGGCGTCACCGCCTCGCTGAGCGCAGCCTGCTCGTTAAGCCTTTGTTTCACGCGTTCGAGCCCTTCGCGCCGGCGCGGCGTCGTAAACACGTCATTGGTCACCGGCGCCATGCCGAGTTGCTCCGCAAATGCTTCCGCGCCACTCCCTGACAGCATGACATGATCAGATTGTTCCATGACGGCGCGAGCCAGCCGAATCGGACTCCTCACCGTGGTCACGCCGGCAACTGCACCCGCCTGCAGATCGCCGCCGGACATGATGCTGGCATCGAGTTCATGAACACCGTCCCAGGTCATCACCGCACCCACCCCGGCGTTGAACAGCGGCGACGCTTCCAGCGAGCTGATCACAGCAACAACTGCATCAACGCTACTGCCCCCGGCAGTGAGGATGCCGTGCCCTTCAAGCAGTACACCGGCAAGCTCCGTGGCATAGGCATCCCTTGCAGCAGGGGTCATCTCGCTGAGATCGATGGTTCCCGCCCCACCATGCACCACCAGCGCAACCGGCGAATCGCCTTCGCTGCTCCAGCTCCAGGGCGTCCACCCAAGCGCCACAACAGCAACAAGCAGCAAACACCAGCGTTCCATGGCAGTTGCGGCATCACTGGTAGCCAGCTGCAATTGATCAATCTCCAAAAACATATGGCTTCTCCATTGCCGATCCAGTCTTCCCACTCACCCGGATTGTAGCGGTACCCGGGGTTGCTCAGCACCCCGGCCCCAGACTCTTGATCCTCTAATGCTTTACATTAAAGATGGTAAGGGCTAGCGTGACGCTGCTGCTCGAAGAAATAGCATGAAACTGGCTGTCAAAATCGTTATTCGCATCGCGTTGATCCTCACTATAGTCGCGCTGGCTGCATTTTCGTTCATTTACTTTTCGCCCCGGCCGCCACTGACCATTGAACAGGACACATTGGCGGGGGACGGCAGCGCCATCAATTACTGTGAGCTAGCAGTGCTGGACGGCAGGGGCAAGATGGCCGCCGACATTCCGAAGGGCAACACACCAGGCTGCAGCTACAGCCACTTCCCCCTGCCGATTCTGCGGGAATGTACCGAACCGCTGCCGGAAGCTGCCGCGGACATTCGAGGATTGTGGATCGGCGTGAGCGGCAAGATCGGGCACGTAGAACGGATCGAACAATGCGGAGCGCGTGTAGTGGTCACCACCAGCGGCCTCATCCACGACTCCGGTCCCAACAGCACCGGCGGCTTCAATTCCAATGATACTGAAGGGTCTGTGCTGTTTACGATGGGTGCAAAAGAGTTCTGCCCGCGAACATCCGCCGGTATGTTCTGGAACAACGGCACACTCGATTTCCGGGTGCTTGGTTGGGGTCCAGTAGTAGTTCGGCGCTATCGCGAAGGCGAGCAGATGGTATGGGAATACGCCGACGGCAGCGTCACCCATCTCGACCGCATCTGCCAGCTACCGCAGCAGCACCGGGTGCCCCAGCCGCGCGGCCCACGCTACTCGATATTCTGACTAAGCCAGCAAACGCACAGCTAGAGACTCCAGCCCCCGCGAAGCCAGCCCCGGGCGGTACCGCGGCTCATCTTCGAGCAACTCGATGGAACGCGTGCGTCGCAGAAGCGTAAGAAAGACGATTTCCATATCAAGGCGCGCAAGATTGTTGCCCAGACACAGATGGGCGCCTCGCCCAAACGCCAGATGGCGGTTGGGGTCCCGCTCAATATCAAAGCGGTCTGGATCAGGAAAACGGGCGGGATCCCGGTTCGCCGAACCGTACAGCAAACCGAACTTCGTACCCGCAGAAAATGCCCTGCCCAGTACCTCAACATCTTCCCTGGCGAAGCGATGAAAGAACGGCAGCGGTGAATCGTAGCGGAACATTTCCTGAATCGCGGTATGAATCAGCGCCGGATCCTGGCGCAGATTTGCCATCTGCTCGGGGAACCTCAACAAGCCCAGCAATCCCGTCCCCAGCACATCGATGGTGGAACCGTGACCGCCGGCCAGAATCAGTATGGCGGTGGAGATCAGTTCCGTCTCATTCATCCGGCCCGCCTGTTGCCCACGCACCAGGGTGCTCAAGAGGTCATCCTGTGGCCGCGCGCGCCGGAATTCGATCTGTTCAGCGAGATACTGGTAAAGCTCAGTAGTAGCCCGCTCCGCCACCTGTTTATCCGCATCCGTCCGATCCGCATCAAAAAACTGCACGATCTGCTCTGACCATACACGCAGCTGCGGCCCATCGGCAGCTGGCACACCCAGTACCCGCCCGATGACATGACCGGGCACACGAGCTGCGAAATCGTTCACGAAGTCGACCTCTCGGCATACCAGTAACTCATCGAGTAAATGATCTACATGCGCCTGAATCATGCTTCGTTGCTGCTCGATCAGCGCCCTGGAAAAGTCGCGCAACACCAGCATGCGCAGTCGCCGATGTACTTCTCCGTCGGTCTCCAGTAGCGAAAACTGCACGAAGCGCTCGTGGCTCGGCATGTCATGCCAGTTGCGGGCGCGCTGCTGCTCGCGTCGCTCTTGATCAGATACGATTCCCTCGAGGCTTCTGACCATGTTGGGGTTACGCACCAACATGTCAACTTCGTCGTAACGCCCCACCAGCCAAGCCCTCATCGGTTCGAAAAAGACAGGTTCGCCGAATCTGCGCAATTGCGCGTATATCGCGTAGGGGTTCTGCGTGAACTCGCGAGAGGTTGGATCGAAAGGCACGCCCGTCATGAAGCTACCATCGGAACAGGGTCCAGCACCTGATGCACTCAAATATGCCAGGTTAATGGCTCACCCGGGGATATGCCAATGAATGCAATAGCCCTCACAAACGTAAACCGCGCACCATTCGAGTCATCACGGACTTATCTGCGCGGCTGCATCCGCTTTACAATGAACTGCCAAGGAATCGATGGAGTCATGAATGAGACTAGGTGCACTGCTCACCCCATCCGACGGTGCTGATCCGAACCACCTGGCCAATCAGGCCAGGCAACTGGAAGAGGCCGGATATTCCAGCATCTGGTCCGCCCAGGCCATGGGTCGCGGTTTCATGATGGTTGACCCGCTGATCGCCCTGGCATGTGCCGCCACGGCCACCGACAAAGTGGAACTGGGCACCGCCATTGTGCAACTACCCCTCTACAACCCAACGGACGTTGCCCTCAAAGCATATTCCCTGAAAATGCTTTCCGGCGACCGCTTTCTGTTGGGCGTGGGCGCAGGCTCAACGGCAGCGGACTATCAGATCCATCGCACGGACTTCAAATCAAGATTCAAGTCCTTTGAACAATGCCTCAGGCATTTGCGTGGCACATTCGCTGACGGCAGCGCCAACGGCGGTCACCTCACACCACCTGCGGCCGCAGCCGGCGGGCCACCCATACTGTTCGGAACCTGGGGCAAAAACGTAGAGCGGGCCGCCACCGAATTCGACGGCTGGATCGCTTCCGGCATGCATCGCACGCCAGCTGAATGCGCAGCCGCTCTGCAAGGCTACCGGGCCGGCGGCGGCAAACGCGCCATTGTCTCCACCATCAGAGTTTTACCCGATACCGATCTGGAGGAACTGCGCGATACGCTGCTGGCATACGAACAAGCCGGTTTCGATGATGCAGTGGTAATGATCATGCCAGGTGGTCCGTCATCGGAGCAGGTTCGCGCACTACTGGGCTGACGCCCGCCTCACCAGGATATTTGAAGCGACATGTGAGATTCAGCTGCGTATTATTTCCAACCAGTTGCCCGGCACCGCGATCAGACGCACAATCAGGTGCAAAAGACGCAGAAAAGAAAGAAAAGGAAACACAAAACCGTGAGTGAACACCGCGAATTCAAATACATCGGCCAGCGACCCATTCGCCCGGATGGTTTCGACAAAGTCACCGGCCGCGCCAACTACGGCGCCGACCTTGCCCTGCCGGGCATGCTGTGGGGTAAGGTGCTGCGCAGTCCCCACGCACACGCGAAGATTCTCTCTATTGACACGAGCAGAGCGGAGGCACACCCGGACGTGCTGGCGGTAGCCACCCACGCCGATTTCCATGCAGTCAGCCACGAAGCCATTAACGCCGGCGAAGGTTCCGCAGATATGCTCGACCTGGCCAGCAACTGCCTCGCCAGAGACAAAGCCCTCTACCACGGCCATGCCGTGGCCGCCGTGGCCGCACGTACCAGGGCGGCGGCAGCCAATGCCTTATGTTTGATCGATGTGCAGTACGAAGTACTACCTCACGTACTCGACCTGGATGAGGCCATGCGCGACGGTGCACCACTGCTGTACGAAGAGCTGTTCACCGAAGGATATGAGGAGAAGCCCGACAAACCATCCAACATCGCTACCCGGAACCTCATGGGTATTGGTGATGTCGAGGCTGGTTTTGCTGACGCAGACGTGATTGTCGAGCGCGAATTCACCACCCCAACCGCCCACCAGGGGTATATCGAACCGCACGCCTGTACCGCTCGGTACGATGAAGACGGTCAGTCCATGATCTGGTGCTGCACCCAGGGCCACTTCGACGTACGCACAAGCACATCCAAGCTGCTCAGCATCGAATTGAGCAAACTGAAGGTGGTGGCCAGCGAAATCGGCGGCGGCTTCGGCGGTAAAACCGTGGTTTATCAGGAACCCGTGGCACTGCTGCTCTCAAAGAAAGCACACCGCCCGGTGAAGATGGTCATGGACCGGGATGAAGTATTCACCGGCACCGGCCCGACGCCAGCAGCAAAGCTCAAAGTGAAACTCGGCGCGAAAAACGACGGCACCATAATCGCCATGCAGGGCTACCTGGCCTTTGAAGCCGGCGCCTTCAAAGGCTCACCCATGATCCCGGGCGTGATGACTATGTTCGCCCCTTATGATTGTCCCAATATGCAGGTAGAGGGCTTCGATGTCGTTTTGAACAAACCCAAAGCTGGATCCTACCGGGCACCCGGCGCCCCCCAGGCCGAGTTTGCTGCTGAAATGGCGATCAACGAATTGGCCGACCAGCTCGACATCGACCCTATCGACCTGCGCTTGATGAACGCAGCAAAGGAAGGCACTCAGACCATTTACGGCCCCAAGTTCCGACGTATCGGTTTTGTCGAATGCCTCGAGGCAGCAAAAAACTCAGATCACTATCGCAGCGCCATGAAGGACGGCCAGGGCCGAAGCGTGGCGGCGGGCTTCTGGTTCAACATCGGCGGTCAGTCCAGCGTAACCATCAATCTGAACACCGACGGCAGCGGCACGATCATTGAAGGCTCGCCGGACATCGGCGGCTCTCGGGCATCCATGCAGATGATGGCTGCCGAAGTGCTGCAGATTGATCCTGATCACCTCAAGCCGATCGTTGCCGACACCGATGCCCTGCCCTATGTACAAGGCACCGGCGGCAGCCGGGTAACCTTCTCCACCGGCATGGCCACCATCGAAGCAGCCGAGCAGATCATCGAAGAACTGAAGAACCGGGCGGCAGCGGTATGGAATGTGACCACCGATCAGGTCGAATATGAGGCAGGCACAGTCAAGAACCTGGCCAGCGATGAGACCATGACCATGGCTCAGATCTGCAGCATGGCGGTGAAAACCGGCGGGCAGATCTCGGCGACGGCAAACATCAATGCGCGCGGCGCGGGCCCGAGCTTCGCAGTACACATTTGCGACGTATCCGTAGACCGGGACACAGGCAAGGTCGATGTAGACCGCTACACCGCAGTTCAGGATGCCGGCAAGGCGATTCACCCCGGCTACGTTGAAGGTCAGCTACAAGGCGGTGCCGTACAGGGCATCGGCTGGGCACTCAATGAGGAATACGTATTCAATGAAGAAGGTGTCATGCAGAACCCCGGATTCCTTGACTACCGTATTCCACTGGCGTCGGATCTACCGATGATCGAGACCATTGTCGTTGAGGTGCCCAACACCGCCCACCCCTACGGCGTGCGTGGCGTTGGCGAGGCCGGCATCATTCCGCCCCTGGCAGCAGTGGGTTACGCGGTGGGCAACGCCATTGGCAATAAGGTTTCCGAACTGCCCTGTTCTCCGCCGAGGGTACTGGAGATGCTCAGCGCCTGATCCGGCGCGATCATAGCAAGGCGACCACACGGTTCGAGCCGGAACTCGTGTGGTCATTACTCAACTGCCGCAAACCAGCTTTAACCCCGCATCGCCGCCAGCACTCTGGCAGGAGAACAGGGCAAATGATTTATCGGCGCGCCAATCGCTTTGCCCACGGCTGAAGCAATCGCCGCCAGCGGCGGAACGATCCCAGCCTCACCCACACCACGAACCCCATAGGGATGCAGCGGGTTCGGCACCTCAACGACAATGGTCTCGATCATGGGCAGGTCGGAAGCAACTGGAATGCGATAATCGAGAAACGAAGCGTTATCGAGTATGCCATCGTCGTTGTAGACATACTCTTCGTTCAATGCCCAGCCGATGCCCTGTACAGCACCGCCCTGCAGTTGCCCCTCGACCATCTGCGGGTGCACCGCCCGGCCGGCATCCTGCACCACGGTATATCGCATGATCTGCGAATACCCGGTTTCAGGGTCCACCTTCATGTCACAGATGTGCACCGCAAAGCTGGGTGCCACGTCCGGTTTCACGTTGATCGAACCAGTGCCGGTGATAGCGCCCCCGGTATAAGGCGCCTTGCGGCAGATGTCTCTCATCGACAGCGTCTCGCCGGAGTCCGTGTTGAGGGCCTTGCCGTCGCGCCACTCCACTTTATCTGCGGTAATGTTCCAGCCGGACGCGGCACGCTGGGCCATTTCCGCAAGCGCTTCATCCGCCGCCATCAATACCGCCTGTCCCGTGGCATTGACCGTGCGGGATCCACCGGATACGAACGTATAACCCACGGAATCAGTGTCAGCGACATGCGCAGAGACCTGTTCGATCGGTAAACCCATTCGTTCCGCCGCAATCATGGCCAGCGTGGTGCGTGTACCGCTGAGGTCCACCGACCCCGTTACTACCCCGGCCGTGCCATCGTTGCGCATGTGAATCTCAGCACTGGATGGCCCGCCGCCGTTGTGCCAGTAACCGGCAGCAACCGCGCGGCTCACGCCCTCAGGCAAAGGGCTGTTGTAGTGTTCTGACTGGCGCACCGCGTCCAGACACTCGACGAATCCGATCGCAAGAAACGGGCCTGCGGAACCCGGGTCGCCTTGCACCTTGGCATTCTTGAGTCGAAGCTCGACAGGGTCGATATCCAGCGCTTCGGCAAGCTCATTCATGAGGCATTCCGTGCCTAGGGTAACCTGAGGACCACCGGGACCTCGATAAGCACGTACCATCGGCTTGTTGGTAAGCACCGCGCTGCCGTTCACCAGAATGTTGGGAATGCGGTAAGCCCGACAGATCGTATCGATGCCACCGTGCAGAGGTGCACCCGGGATCGCGCCGGAATCGAATACAAAGTCGGCCTGGAACGCGGTAAGCGTGCCGTCGTTCTTTGCGCCCACCTTGTATCGCCCTTTGAAGGCCGAACCCGGCCCGGTAATGCGGAACACCTCGTCTCTGCGCATGACCATCTTCACCGGCTTACCGGACTGTTTTGCAAGCAGGTACGCAATGCCCTCCAGATATGGCGTGGTCTTGCCGCCGAAACCACCGCCAATCTCAGTAGGCACAACCTTCAACTCGCCCATACCCAGCTTGAGAACGCCTGTCAGAATAGATTGAACGATGAAATGGCCCTGGGTCGTCGTCCAGATCGTTGACTGCGAGTCTTTGCAGTACTCGGCAATACATGCCGGCAGCTCGATATAACCCTGATGGGCCGTAGGAACCGAGAAATCTCCTTCAACGATGACGTCGGCTTCCGCGAAACCCTGCTCCACATCGCCCTCGGTTATGTCCTCGGCGGCATATACGTTGTTTGGTTCTCCTTCGCCTTCATGAATCGACGGCGTACTTTGATCTAAAGCTGCGTCAATATCCGCGACATGGGGTAATGGTTCGTAGTCGACCCTGATCAGTGCCAGTGCCTGATCGGCAAGCTCCGACGACACGGCGGCAACCGCTGCTACGGTGTGGCCATGAAACAACGCCTTGCCCTGAGCGATATTGGCCTGCACGAAAGCGCCCAGACCATTTACGCCCAGGTTCGGAAAATCCTCACCGGTAACCACTGCTTTCACACCAGGCAGCGCCAGTGCTTTCGAAGCATCGATATTGCGGATGCGGGCATGGGCGTGCGGGCTGCCCAGCACCCGCGCATACAACATGTCCGGTCGCGCAATGTCTGCGCCAAACTGTGCGCGGCCACACACTTTATCAAAGCCATCAGAGCGCGGCGCACTGGTGCCGATTATCGACAGCAGACTCTCATCAGAAGGCATCGCCTGGTCTCCTAAACACTATTCAGCGGTTCTAAACTTTTCGGCACGCTCAGCCCGCGCACATCAGCGCACGGACTGCGCGGTAATTGACCTTGCCGTTGTCGTGACGGATCCCAGTGTCAACAATGTTGATCTGCTTGGGATGCTTGTAGCGCGCCAGCTTATCCGTCAGATGGGCTTTGACGGCTGACACATCGACCTGACACCCACGCCGGGTCTTGATGAGCGCCGCAACTGCCTGCCCCCATCGATCATCCGGCACACCGATGACCGCGGCATCGAGAATGTCAGGGTGCAGCTTTAATGCTTCCTCGACCTCTTCCGGGTAGATCTTTTCACCCCCTGAGTTGATGCAGTTGTTACCGCGCCCCATCAACAGCAGGGTCCCATCGGCTTCGACCCGGCACCAGTCTCCCGCCATGGAATAGCGAACCCCATTAATGGTCGGAAACGTCCTCGCGGTGCGTTCTTCGTCCTTATAGTAGCTCAGCGGAATTGAACCCGAAGTCGCGATCATGCCGGGCTCACCAGATCCTGGCGCAACTTCGCGGAAGTCTTCAGTGAACACTTTGACCGTAGGACCGATCTGGAAACTAGCGGTCGCTACATCGTCGCCACGGGAGGTGGTGCGGGACCCCAGCCTCGACCCTTCCGATGAACCCAGCGAATCCACCAGCGTCGCGTTAAAGAAATACTCCAACAGTTCCTGTTTGCGTTCGGCACTCCACATCGCGCCCGCCGAGGAAATCAGCTGCACGCCGCGCAAATCGTACCTGTCAGGGCTATTGCGCAGATACTCGAGCATAGGCACAGAGAAGGCATCGCCGACGATAGCCAGCCTCTGCACACCCAGGCGCTCGATCTCCCGCAGACAGATTTCCGCATCAAAGGTTCGGGAAGGCAGCAGCACGACACAGCCTCCGGCCATGAGCGCCGCTACCGCCGTGGTAAAGCCAGTAGAGTGCATGAGCGGGCAGGCTGGCAACACTGTCCCAGGTTCCTCCGCAACAACATCACGGGCATGGCTTTGCGCATCGCTCGCCTGGGACATGCCAATTACCGCAATGCGGTGCTTGTGCTCCCACATCACTGCCTTTGGATAACCGGTCGTGCCACCGGTATACATGAAGTAGAGATCCTCACCGGAACGCTGGATCGACAATGGCGTTGCATCGCCTTCGGCACAGAACGTCTCAAAGCTGGCGGCAAAATCATCAGCCGCCGCCGGCCCCACCTCGAGATAGATATCCACCTTATCAAGGCGCGCTTTCAGAGTACGGACATGTGGCGCGAACTCAGCATCGTATACCACCGCTTTCGCATCGGAATTGTCCAGCACGTAGAACAATTCTTCATCCACATACAGATAATTCACGTTGGCGTGTGTCAGCCGTGCTTTGGCGCAGGCTGCGAACAGTTCCAGATAGGCCGGGCTGTTGCGCAGATAGAACGCCACCTTGTCGCCCGGCCTGAGTCCGCCTTCAATCAGCCTCCTGGCCAGCCGATTGGATCGTTCGTCAAATTCGCGCCAGGTGAGTTGGTGCTCCCCATACACAATCGCAGACCGCTCGGGAATGGCCCTGGCGAGCTCATCGAACAGATCACCGAAGTTGAGATCAGGTACCGTCATCGCCATCTATCCCCCAATACCAATGCGATCGACTACTCTGCGAGCCGCGACCTCGCGGCCCATAGGCCAAGAGCGGGATTACGAATGAAGTAAAAATCACCTTCGGTTTCGTCATTATTCCACCCATCACGCAATCGCGACGGATCGAATCTTTCCATCATCTCACCCAGGTCAGCGTAGCGGTAGCCAACGCCCTCAATCTCCGCTCTGCTCAGACCACCCGGACAATAGGTCACGCTAAATCGCCCTTCGGAGCTGCCATGAATGAGGTGAGCTGCCGCCGACAGATTTTCCTGCAGGTCTTCGCCTTCATCCAGATACGCCATGATTTCCGGCGTTGTGCGATACCCGTACTTACGGATCAGCCGGTCGATCTCAGCATCTTCACCGAAACTGCTGACCCCCGGCGCCAACACGATGAGTTCCCCCTCATCAGCCATGGCCATACGGGTCCGGTAGATTGCCTTGTTACCCAGCCAGGTACTGTGAAATTCATCTGGCGGCAGAAATACCACTGCTTTGTGCAAAGACTCATCAAGCTGAGTGAAGTTAACCTGCGCCGACAGCTCTGCAGCAAGCTCAAAACACTCCGGGTCATCGCCGATATACAGACCCCTTGTTACCAGTTCGCCCACGTCATTTGTGCCAATTACCGTCAACACATACAGTATCGGCAGATCTGCACAGAAAAGGCGCTGTGCCTCATTGAGAATCCGGCGCAGCGGCGTATCGGCCCTGCCCATCATGCGCTCCATGCCGTAGGCCGCACCAATAAAGTGGCTTTCGTTGATGCCCCGGTGACCACCGGTGCCGACAAAAATGTTCTTGTTGTAGTTAGCCATGCCCATGACTTCGTGAGGCACCACCTGACCGATGGACACCACCAGGTCATGGCCACCCTCCCAGATCAACCGGTTCATCTGCGCCGCCCAGGATTTGTTCCAGATGCCCTCGGTAGCCTCGCACACGAATTCTTCCGGCACTTCGCCGATGGTCACCACATCAGAACGCCATTTATGCTCTCGAAACAACCCATGGGGTACATCCGGATACATGTGATCGATCTGCGCTGCGCTCATCGGTGTGTGCGTACCCAGCGCGGGCAGCACATCAACCACGGCATCGCCGAAATGCTCACAACTCATGCAGGTGAGCTGCCCGGCCCGACTGTTGAGGCGGGTATAGTCGGGCGGCACGATCAACACCCGATCGACACCGCCGATACGCTGGTAGACATCGACAAGCGCCTGACGCATTTCCTCATCGTCCAGCGCCGTGCTCGGCGAGCCTTCCGCGAAATGCAGAGTCACGTCTGCTCCAGCCCGCTCAAGATGCGCTGGCAGATTTCCTCGGGCGCAGCATCAATGCTTACCACCAGACTTCCCGGAGAAGGCTCCAGGGCATCGAACTGACTACGCAACAGGCTGTTATTCATGAACTCATGCTGCCTGGATGACAGGCGCTCCGCAATGAGCTCCAAATCACCGGCCAGCTGCACAAACCGGACCGCATCTGCATCGACATTGAGCGCATCGCGGTAGCGCTCCTTGAGCGCCGAGCAGGCCAGCACCGCGCCCTGCGAAGCGCTCGATAGTTCAGTCAACTTGTCCGCCAGAATTTTCAGCCACGGCCACCGGTCATCGTCATCGAGAGGGATACCCGCACTCATTTTCTCGATATTGGCGGCAGGATGGTAGTCGTCGGCGTCATAAAAGCGGCAACCCATCACCTGCGCGAGCATTGTGCCTATTGTCGACTTGCCACAGCCGCTGACGCCCCAGACTATAACGATCATGGCAGCTCATCACCCCACTGGGTGTGGAACACGCCCGACCGGTCAACCCGCTGATAGGTATGGGCACCGAAAAAGTCCCGCTGAGCCTGAATGAGATTCGTTGGTAATCGCGCAGAGCGCAGGGAATCGATATAAGCAACACAGGCAGATAACGCCGGTGCGGGAACCCCTGCAGTAAAGGCGCCCCCGACGACCCTCCGACAGGCCGGCAGCCAGTTGAGTATAGACGGCGCTATGGCGGAGCTCAGCAGCAGGTTGCTTTGCGTGCCGTCCTGTACCAGCGCATCGATGATGTCATCGAGCATTCCCGCGCGAATGATGCACCCACCCCGCCACAGCCGCACAGCGGCGCACACATCTGTACCCCATTCATATTCGTTACTGGCCGCCTCGATCAGCTGCAGTCCTTGTGCATAGGTCGCCATGATGCCCGCAAGTAACGCGCACGCCAGGTCTTCTCCCCAGGAATCTGATTCAACCGGAGCGCCAGTTTCATGCAGCACACGCTCACCCGCCTGCCGGTCATCAACCATGGCAGAGAGCTGACGCTGGGTAACCGCTGCGGTGATCGCCGGCACGGCAATGCCCAGTTCCATTGCCGCATCAACGGTCCAGCGCCCGGTTCCTTTCTGCCCGGCCCGGTCGGCGATTTTGTCGAGCAGCAAGCCACTGCCAAGGTCATCCCGGGTGGCGAGAATCTGTGCGGTGATATCCATCAGATAGCTGTTCAATGGGCCTGCGCGATGCTCGTCGAACCACCGGTGTATCTGCGCTGTCTCAAGGCCCACTCCCCGCCGCAGAAAATCGTAGGCTTCGGCGATGAGCTGCATGATGGCGTACTCAATGCCGTTATGAACCATCTTCACGAAGTGACCAGCGCCACCCTCGCCCATCCACCCATAGCAGGGCTCACCCCTGGCTTCCCAGGAAATCGCATTGAACAATGTCTCCGCGCGCTCGAATCCTGCCCGCGCGCCGCCGACCATGATCGAGGCTCCGGTACGTGCGCCTTCCTCCCCACCGGAAACCCCGGTACCCATAAAAACAATACCTTCGTCAGCCAATGACGTCGCCCTGCGCTGGCTGTCTTTAAAGTGCGAGTTACCACCGTCGATGACCACGTCACCCGGTTCCAGCAGCGCGCACAGATCGCGCAGAACCCGGTCTACCGCCTCACCCGCCGTGACCATCACAAACACCACTTTCGGTGTTGCAAGCTCCGCTACAAGTTCCGGCAGTGTTTCGTTGACGCGCATGTTCGGATAACGCTCACGCACGTCGGTTCGCTCAGCTTCGCTATAGCTGTAGGCGATGACGGGTAAGCTCTGAGAATGCAGGTTCTCGGCGAGACTACGGCCCATGACACCGAGGCCGACGATCGCAAACGCTGCTGCCGGTGCGGAAAGCTCATCGCTGAGGTCAGGATTGGGGCGCTGCATCGTTGCTTCAGCCTATCACGAGTCGATTATTGACCCGCTCGATCGGTGCGCGCACCGACACCTGGAGCAGGTCGGCAGCGACGCCTTCGCCCAGCATGGCGACGACGCGCGCCTGTTCATCTTGCACTAATCCTGCGAAATAGACCCGCGCCCGCTGGGACAGCCACTCGTGATAGAGATTGCTTTGATGCTCCGCCTGCCGGTCGCCGTAAGTCACAAGTTCCGGCGCCAGGGTCGGCTGATCCTGTTCCGGGTTCAACTCATGTCCTGCCGCCGGGGCAAGACGCGCCATAGCCTGATTGAAGGCGAGCGCGCCCATAACAAACTGCTCGCCATAGCCGTCTGCGATCAGCCGCATGATCTGCAGTGCCGTTTCTGGCACCTGATCATCCGCAGGATATGCCACCGGCCGGCTGAAAAACTCCGGTGACTGCACTTCCGGAATCAGCATATGTTCCACCCAGCGGAAAGTACGGGGAGCATTTTCCTGCATCACACGCAAACCGGCCGGGTCTCGCCCCATATGTGCATGCAGCGCGCCCATGATCGCGTAATCCGCAGCACTGGGGTGCCCACCCAGAAAGTAAGGATGCTCCACGAGATGCGCCTCGAACAGAGCCAACAGCGCTTTGAACTGACGATCAAGCTCTGCACGCAGTTCGGGTGTCGATTCAGGCAGTCCATAGCTGCGCATACGATCGGCGATGAGGTTTCCGTATTTGAGCAGTTCTTCGTCACCTCCCTGGGGCACAAACGAGCGTCCGAAATCCTTGATGACAAAATCGAGATTTTCCGCAAACATCCACCGATGCATCCACGCCAGACGCACCAGGCCTTCGCTGGCCAGCAATTCCATCAGATGCACGAACACGCGCTGGCGCGGCGTGTCCGGAATCGCCGGCAGTTGCTCGAAGCGGGTTTCGAGATAATCCTGCATGGCCACACTGTCCTGCACCACTTCACCCTCGGGCGTAAGCAATTGCGGTATGCGGTGGCTGCCCGAAGCGGGTCGCACTTTGTTACGAAACATAGGGTCACTGGGCAGCCGTTCTACAAATGGTACGCCCTTCTTGCGTAGATACGATCTGGATTTCGCCGTGTAGTACGACGCGTAGGATCCGTAAAGCGTATAGGTTTCATTCATGAATACAAGATGGTCGCGCTCGCTGTCAGGAAGATAACGTAAAGGAATCCCCTGCACTTTGAAACACTATTCGCCTATCTCGCTATTGTTACTGCGGCCCCTGCACCAGCTCATGGTGCTGGTTTGTGCAGTTAGGTTGGATCCGTATCAACGCGCAGATAACGACGGAACACGTCATGATCCTGACTGGCCGCGGATTGGCGGGCCACCATCTGCGACATCCAGGCAAATGCCCGTTCGTTATGCACATCAAGTGTACCTGCGACCACGGACACATAAACCCAGTTGTACAGAATAGCCTGCTGATAATCGGACCAGGCCTGGTCGAAGCTGTAACCGGCAACGCCATGTTCGCCAAGCCCCTCAGCATAGCGCTGGATCAGCGCCTGTTCGTGGGCGCGGCGCACTTCAGTCCGCGTGCTCTGCGCCAGAATCAGCGCGACGTCTACCATACCTTTACCCAGCAGCGGACCCTGCCAGTCAATGATCGCCACAGGCTGATGCTCAGGCTTCTGCCCGAACAGCACGTTCTCCATACGGAAATCGCCGTGCAGCAGAGTGATCGGTGCGGCATCCATCGACGCCTGCAGGCGCTGCAGATCGGCCTGAAAATCCGCGCCCCGCTCTGCGATCTCGGGCGCCAGGAAATCCTTGAAGAGTTCGCACATGTTCGGCCAGCCGATCTCGCACAGACTTTCCATGTTATCGGCATGATAGCTGTGCGCGATGTGGGGCACCCAGTCGAGTTCCTCCACACGGCCCCAGAATCCGGCGTGAAGCTTCGCCAGTTCGTCGAGCATGGCGCGCGTATCATCAAGATCTGCGCCCTCGGTCTGATCGCCGACCCGGTACGCTTCCAGGTCCTCCATGAGGATTACGAAATTGTCGCCCTGCCAATCCGCGAAGTACGGCTTGGGCGCAAAAGCCGACGTTAACGGGTCGAGTTCTGCAAAGTAGCGCGTCTCCCGTTCGTACAACCGATAAGACATCGCTGCCGCCCGATTGGTTGGATTCTGCGACGGGTATTTCGCGACAAGACTCGCCGGCACAGTTCCGGCGTCCCCATCAAAGCCCAGGCGCAGGCGCGCCACTTCGCTCATCATGCCGGAACCCTCGCCAATCTGCTCGCGATGTACCTCGGTAATCGTCCCTCCGGTGAGATAACCCCGGGCAATCAGTACCCGGGTCAACCACTCCGCGGTCAGCCCCGCCGGCATTTGCGGTAAATCCATTACAGCGCCGTACCGCCGTCTACCGGCATATTCGCACCGGTAATACCACCACCCGCAGAGGAAACCAGCAACAATGCCACCGCAGCGACCTCTGCCACCGTATTCAGGCGCTTGATCGACGCTTCCTGGGCGTAACCGTCTTTGAATTCCTCGTATGTGATGCCCATTGATTCTGCTGCGGCCGGGCCGGAATCCATCATGAGGTCTGTCTCAACCCCGCCCGGACTGATGGCGTTACAGGTGATGCCCACAGGTCCGTACTCGAACGCCACGGCCTTGGTGAATCCGTTCAGAGCATGCTTGAAGGTGATGTAGTGCGACACTGTCGCCTTGCTGGCCTGCCGCCCTTCTACCGAGGAGATATTGATGATGCGACCATAACCACGGGTTTCCATGTCCGCCAGGGCTGCCCGAGACGCCCAGAATGCCGAATGCAGTATCCACCCGGCAGCCTCTTGCCAGGCTTCATCAGACATCTGCGCCACCGGCGCAAATCCGGATGAGCCTCCCGCGTTGTTGACCAGAATATCTACCTTGCCGAAATGAGAGATGGTCGTGGCAATGAGATTCTCGACGTCCTGCTGACTCGTGACATCGCCTGCCACAAACAGGGCGCGGTCACCGCCATTCATTTCGGCAATGGCGCGCTCGCCCTTATCGGTGTTGCGCCCATTGACTACGACCCGGGCGCCCTGCTCAAGAAAGGCTTCGGCGATGCCGCGGCCAATACCTCGCGTTCCCCCCGTGATCACTGCTACCTGCCCATCGAGCATTCGTGCTCCTCCCAGACTCCTCCAATGCAGGAACGAATTTAGGACAGGCCTGCATCAGATTACAAGCAAAGAAGTTACACCTATTCGCCACCGCCAACCGCAACATCTGAAGTCGTTATCGCACTCAACCTTCTGCATCCACCGGTTGAATGATGCCCGGCGGAATGGGGCCTGCCGGTGGCTTGTGACCCCAGATACTCAATTCACCGAAATGACCAACCGGCCACTCTTTGTCCATGGGTATCTCGAGCCCTCCCGCGCCGAATTCGATTTCGAAGCCGGACGGCGTGCGTACGTAAAACGAAGTCATCTCATCATTAGGATGCTTGCCAATGCCCATGGCAATCGGCAAACCGGCCTCTACCACGCGGTCGTAAGCCAGCCCAACTTCATCGACACTGCCTGCTTGAAGCGCCACGTGGTGTACGCCTCGGTGACCCGGGGCTTCGGTAATGGCCAATGTATGGTGGCGGGGATTACAGTGAAAAAAGCGGACCTTCATCCCTGCATCAATATCGTCTGAATGCCTGAAACCGAGTAGCCCCATATAGAAGTCGGTAGCAGCGGCCAGATCGGGCACCATGCATACGATGTGCCCCAGACCCTGCTCACCTGTTACGAAGCTCGATATGCCGTGACCAGGTGCAAACGGCGCATCACCGGCCTTCTGGCCATAGGAAAGTTCATGACGGAAGCCGGCCTGGTCATCGAACCAGACCACCGCTGCTACGTTACGCGCGTTGGCCAGTTCCTCATCGCCAGCGTGCACTTCTACACCAGCCTCTTCGAGCCGCGCCACGCCTTCCGCGAGCAGCGGCTCGCTGCTAACATCCCAGCCAACGTAATCCAGCCGATTCTCGTCGCCTGGCGCAATGGCAATGCGCCAGGCTGCGTCATCGATCCGCAGGCGCACCACATCATCCGCCGCTGCCGAGACGACACCGACACCGAGAATCGGCGCAAAAGTCCGCCACTCCTCAGCGTTCGGCGACGAAAAACCGACGTAACTGAGTGACTTGATCATATCTTCCTCCTCGAGGTGTTCTTCGGGTTAGTACATTGCCACGGCGGCGCTTTCGTCACCGAGCGTATAGCTGGCCCTGGCGCTATAAATCGTGTCAGCCGCGTCGCAGATATGGGTACCGGCAGTTCGCAGATCGCGCCAGTAGCGCTCGAGGGGCCGGGTGGTCCAGATAGCCCCGGAGCCTGCCCGTGCAAACAGTTTGTCTACACCAAAGAGCAGGCGTTGAACCGCACGCACCTGATTACTGCGAAACTCCAGACGCTGGCCCTTGCTGATGGGGGAGCCTTGTTTCAATTGATCCAGCCATCGGGCAATCATCACATCTAGGTGGGTAACACCGGCTGCCAGGTCAGCCTCCACCTCTGACAGCGCTTCCAACTGGTAGGGATCAGATTTACCCACAACCCCACCCACAGAGACACGTGTCTCGAGATAATCGCGGTACTGTTCGATCGCACCAGCCGCGATACCGAAGGTAGCCGAGGCAACCGCGGCGGAAAAAATGCATCCAAATGGCAGATGATACAGCGGCGCGTCCGCCCGGCGTCCGAAGTATTCCCCTTCCATCAACGGCACATGCATCACTGTTCGATATTCGGGAACGAGCGCGCCGTCGACGACGATATCTTTGCTGCCCGTGCCGCTCAAACCCATGACATGCCAGGAGTCTTCGACGATTTCGTAGTCACCACGGGGCAGGAAAAAGTGTCTGACCTCGGGGACCTCACCGGGCTTGCCCTGTGCATCCACCACGACACCGCCCAGCACGACCCAGTCGCAGTGATCCGTTCCGGTGGAATACTGCCACCGCCCAGACAATCGAAAGCCATCACCTTCCCGCACCGCCCTTCCCTGAGGAGCGTACGGCGAGGCGACCCACGTATCGGGGTTTGCGCCGTAGATTTCATCCTGCACTTTTTCGTCGAGCAGAGCGACCTCCCAGGGGTGCACGCCCACGACCCCGGCAATCCAGCCGGCAGACGGGTTATAGCGGCCAACGGCGCGTACCCATTCAAAGAAGTCACAGGGATCACCTTCAAATCCACCATGGCTGCCGGCCTGCAATAATCGCATGCCGCCAGAGTTTTTC
>CAYMUT010000008.1:68101-167962 GCA_964393625.1 uncultured Pseudomonadales bacterium | reverse complement strand
TGGAGCGCCTCGAGAAAGCCGTTCAGGAAATAGTCACAGTAACGACCGGGCAGTTTTCTGAACGGGCTACAGGGCTGATCAACGAGACCAGCAAACGGCTCGAAATGGAAATGCGGCTGCGGCGAGCTGCCGAAGACGAAAGCGTAGAAGAACATCGAGAGCAGCGACGCAAAGCACGCCGGAGCCGGCACAGGCTTGCCGACCGCGCCGAAAAGGTGAATCCGCGTTCCGGGCGTTTGTACCGAGATCCCAAAAACGAAAAAATCGGTGGCGTATGCGCAGGTCTGGCCCGATATCTCGGCATAGAAACATGGATTGTGCGCTGCGGTGCCCTGGCTGGCCTGTTCATGCTGCCCGGCATCGTATTTCCCGCCTACTGGATTGCCTATTTCGTAATGGATACACCCCCAAAAGATTTCATGGCTAAGGCTAACGAAAAGAAAAAAGGTAAACGCGCCCGGCGGCGCGCCCGGCGCGAAGAGTACGCTGAACCGGAGCGGGAAATCTCTGCTCGGCCATTCACGGCGTCAAGAAACCTGCGCCATGCCAATGCTGATCTGACCGAGGCGGAACTGCGCCTGCGTCGATTGGAGTCCTTCGTGACTTCCGAGCAATACGAACTGCAGCGTGAACTCGCCCGCATTGAGTCCGAAGGGGAGACCACTCAGCGTGCCTGAATTGTCTACCCGGTTTCTGTTCGGTGCGTTGAGCCTGGCGGCCTGGTTGGCGATCGCGCCACCGGTACAAGCGGACATTCGCGAGTATTCATTACCTTCCTTTGAGCGGATCTTCGTGCATGGCAGCGCCGAGGTGCATCTACAGCAACAGCATGATCGTGACGCCTCGGTCTGGGCGCAGGGGCCGCAGATCCTGCTGGATAACCTCAGCATGGAAAGCGTCGATGGCGTGCTGTACATCGAGACCGGTGATCATATTGAGGCTGATGCTGCAGACCTGGTCATTCGGCTGCCTGTTGAAGATCTCAAGGAAGTCGTCAGCCAGGGGGGCAGCGTGGTAATCGCCGAAGGTCTTTCTCTGGCAGACCTGACCCTGGAAGGCCATGGTGTGGGTCGATTTGAACTGCGTCACCTGCGGCTGCATGATCTGACGGTCGTGGGCCGTGGCGCCACGCAATTCAACCTCAGTGGAGAGACCCAGAATCAGGTGGTGGAGCTTGCCGGCGTCGGTCGTTACAAAGCGGCGGAACTTTCCAGCCGGAACTCCCAGGTACTGGTCAGTGGAGCAGGCGATGTTGATGTCTGGGTGGAAGATATCCTCGACGTGAGCATTGTCGGTAGTGCCCGGGTACGATATGCAGGCACCCCTTGGGTGATGCAGAAGATACTTGGGGCTGGCGAAATCGCCCGGCGCTAGATTTTTGGTTATGATTCGTTGGTTAAGGGAACGAGGGATTTAGACAGGAGCACATATGGACGTATTCACCATGGTTGTCATCATCGTCGCAGTCAGCTGTCTGGCTGGTGTGGCGAACAACTACCTCAAGAACCAACGTGATCGCGATGGGGCCGCTGCAGACGATGGGCATCTTGCGGAACTCGATGAGTTGCGTGAGCGTATCGAAGTGCTCGAAAAAATCGTCACAGACCAAAAGTACACGCTGAACAGAGAAATTAATGAACTCGAGAGGGATGCTGTCGGATAGTTCCCGCCACCGATCAATTACGCTTGTGCGTCCCAGGCGTAGCGCCCCAGCCCTGCATCGAACATCAGATCCGGCCGGTCTGTAAAGACGCCGCTTGCACCGGCGCGTTTCAGCTGAACGGCAAGCTGAGTCCGGTTGACGGTGTACACGTAGACCGAGTAGCCGGCAGATCTCATTTCACTGATCCGCTTGGCGGTGGCTATGCGTACGCTTATGTTCACTGCGCTGGCGCCGAGTTTTTCTGCGGTTTCACGCCAGGCTGAATCATACCGATCGTAGAGGGGCGCGACCGGAGTACCCTTGTTCAACTCACGAAAACGAGCCAGTTCGCCGTGGTTGAATGATGAGATCAGGACGTCTAAATCTGGATTGGCATGCACAAATGCAGCTACCGGCGCGGCGGTATGGTCACCTTTCAATTCGATGTTCAGACAGACCGAACACTCACGCCGCTCGTTGTGTTTGCGAATGAGGTCGGTCACTTGTGCCAGCAGGGGGATCTTTGCACCTTCGCCGGCGTCAAGTTCCTTCAGTTCGGCGATGGTGTATCCGTTGACGGGTCCCTTGCCGTTTGTAGTGCGTTGCAGTTGTTCGTCGTGTATGACGACCAGCTGTTGACCCTGGCCATCGTTCCGTGCGAGGTGAACGTCCAGTTCCAGCATCGGGCAGCCCAGTTGCAGCGCCGTCGCGAAACTGCGAAGCGTATTTTCCGGCGCCAGGCCGGCCGCACCGCGATGGCCGATAATGGTGAAGTCGTTGCCAGTCTCAGGATCGGCTCTGGATGTATTCGAATCCACGGTGTGCATGTCGAGTCTGGGTTTGGATTCGACTAGAATACCCGCCATGAGTTATGAAGTGTTAGCGCGGAAGCTGCGCCCCATGGGGTTTGACGCCCTCGTGGGGCAGGAGCATGTGGTGCGCGCGCTGCGTCATGCGCTGGATGAGGGCCGTCTGCATCACGCTTACCTGTTTACCGGTACGCGGGGCGTGGGCAAAACCACCATTGCCCGGATTGTCGCAAAGTCCCTGAATTGTGAGCAGGGCGTTAGTGCTACACCGTGCGAGCAATGTTCGATCTGTAGCGAAATCCGCGAAAACCGCTTTGTCGACCTCATCGAGGTTGATGCGGCATCGCGTACCGGGGTGGACGATACCAGAGAGCTACTGGAAAACGCCCAGTACCTGCCGACGCGTGGACGCTACAAGGTCTACCTCATCGATGAAGTCCACATGCTTTCAACGGCAAGCTTCAACGCTCTGCTAAAGACGCTCGAAGAGCCGCCGGAACACGTCAAATTTCTGCTCGCCACCACGGATCCGAAAAAAGTACCGGTAACCGTTCTATCCCGTTGTCTGCAGTTTCAGCTCAAGAATTTGTCCCGTGAGGCCATATCCGACTATCTGGCCAGCGTGCTGTCGGAGGAAGGGGTCGAGTTTGATTCCGGGGCCCTGGAAGTCGTCGCACGTAGCGCCGCTGGCAGCATGCGTGATGCGCTGAGCCTCGCTGATCAGGCCATTGCCTATGGCCAGGGCGCATTGCGTGCCGCGGACGTCATCGACATGCTGGGTGTGGTTGGTCGTGATGAGGTGGGTGCGTTACTGGGTGCGCTGTTTGCGGGGGATGCCCCGTCATTGATGGAGCTGTCGGCGGCACTCGCCGAGCGTAACGCAGACTTCGCGGACGTGTTGAAGGGTATGGTGGAAGCATTCCATGCCATGGCCGTCCAGCAGGCCCTTGGCGAGCAGGCCGACAACCCGGGTTTCAGCGCGGAGGAATTGCATTTGTACTACCAGATTGCGCTTGTTGGGCAGCGCGATCTGCACATTGCCCCGGAAGCCCGCAGCGGCTTCGAGATGACCATGCTGCGCATGCTGGCTTTCGCTCCCGAGCGCAACTCCGAAGTACCGCCGCGGAGTTTACCCGGTGGGAAAAGCGACGCCCCGGACCTGTCGGCTGATGCTCAGGCCCCGCAGCAGGCGGGAGTCGCGCCACATGTCCCGGATGATACCTGGTTCGACCTGGTCGACCGACTGCAGCTCAGCGGCGTTGCCCGCATGATTGCTGAGCATTCCGTATTGCAGACGCTGGCGCTGCCGCAGATCGAACTGCTGCTCGATCAGGGACACGATGCGCTGCTGAATGATGCGCAGGTGCAGACATTGTCCCGTGCTCTGGAAGAGTTACTGGGCGAAGCGGTCGAACTGCAGCTCAACGTTGGCCCGCTGCCCTGGGAATCGCCTGCGCAGAGGCGCGAGCGAATGTCCCAGGAACGGCAGGCGGAGGCCGAGCGGGCCATCGAGCAGGACGCAACGGTGCACAAGATCATCGATGAATTTGATGGGCGTGTGGAACAGGTTCGACCGCTGTAACGACAGATCGAAGCAACAGGAGTATCGATGAAAGGCATTGGCGACCTGATGAAACAGGCCCAGGAAATGCAATCCAAGCTGGCCGAAGCCCAGGAAAAAATGGCGGCCATAGAGGTGCAGGGTGAAAGCGGTGCGGGCATGGTGAAAGTCACCATGAACTGCCGTTATGAGGTCAAGCGTGTAGAGATTGACGCCGGCCTGCTGTCCGAAGACAAGGAGATTCTGGAAGATCTGCTGGCGGCAGCCTGTAACGATACGGTGCGACGAGTTGAGGCGACCCAGGCCGAGCAGATGTCGCAGCTTACCGGCGGTCTCAATATTCCGTTTCCGGGTTTCGGTTCCTGATGTCAGCCATTGAAAAGCTGATAGAAGCTTTTCAGGTGCTTCCGGGTGTGGGCCCGAAGAGCGCCCAGCGCATGGCTCTGCACCTGCTTCTGCGCCAGCGCGCGGGCGGTGTGACCCTTGCCGCTGCGCTGCGCGAAGCGATGGAAGGCGTACGTAACTGCGCCCTGTGCCGCAACCTCACCGAGCTGGAAATCTGCCCGATATGTGCCGACAAGCGGCGAGACCCCGGCATGCTGTGTGTCGTCGAATCACCGGCTGATATTCTGGCCTTTGAACAGGCCGGTGGCTATCGTGGATATTACTTCGTACTCAACGGCCGATTGTCGCCCCTGGATGGCATTGGACCGGAGCAACTCGGCATGGATCAACTCGTGCAGCGCGTCGAAGCATTGGCGCCGGAAGAACTTGTGATCGCTACCAACCCGACTGTGGAAGGCGAAGCCACCGCGCATTACATCACCCAGCTGATGGCCGCAGCTTTTGCCGACCGGCAGATCGACCTGCAAGTACCTCGCATGAGTCGTATCGCCCATGGTGTGCCGCTTGGCGGAGAAATCGAATACACCGATGGGGGAACCTTGACCCACGCATTACAGGGGCGTACCAGTATTGGCTGAATGGATCGCCTCAGATGCGCAACTGCGTGACGCGGTAGCGGCCTGGCCTGCAGTGATCGGTCTGGATACCGAGTTTCTGCGCACCAGCACGTACTATCCGAAGCCCGGGCTTTATCAGGTGGCGGCGGGGGAGCAGGTTTACCTGATCGACCCGCTGGCCATCGAGTCATGGCAGCCGCTGGTCGACTATTTTGTGAGTGAGCGTACCGTCAAGGTCATGCATGCCTGTCTGGAAGATCTGGAGCTACTGCATCATCACCTGGGCATCAGTCCGCGCAATGTGTTTGATACGCAGTTTGCCAATGCTTTCGCCAGTGAGCATTTCAGCCTCAGTTATGCGGCTCTGGTGGAGCGGGTGCTGGGCGTCAGTCTGCCGAAGCATGAGACCCGCTCGAACTGGCTGCAGCGTCCGCTGAGCGACGACCAGATTCGTTACGCTGTGGAGGATGTCATCTACCTCACGCCGCTCTACGAACATCTTCACGACAGATTGCAGGCCGCTGGCAGAGCAGCCTGGTTTGCCGAAGATATGGGTCTCAGAGGCGCCTATCTGCCGCCGGACCCGTTGCAATATTACCGAGGCGTGAAGAAAGCATGGCGCCTGGGTGCGGAGCAACTGGCCGCGTTGCAGATGCTTTGCGCGTGGCGTGAAAACACCGCACGCAGCGAAGACGTCCCGCGCAACCGCGTGGTGTGGGACGATCACCTCTACACTTTCTCGCGTATTCACGAACTTGAACACGAGCATGTGCATACCAATCTGCCCCGAGGTATTGCCAGGCGTTACGCACAACCACTGCTCGAAGCTCACAGTGCAGGACGGCGCAGCGAGCCGCCCGAGCCACTGCCCGAGCCACTGACTACCGCGCAGGGCAAACTCGTGAAACAGCTTCGCGAGATTGCCGGAGATGTAGCTGCGCAGTTGGGCGTAGCTCCTGAACTGCTGGCCCGGCGCCGGGATGTTGAAGCATGCGTGCGCCATTTCAGCGCAACGCAGCAGCTGTCTGGTCTCTACCTTGGCTGGCGCGAAGGCCTGGTGGCTGATCGGTTCTTAGAGGTCTTGCAGAGCTGATGAACGACGAGACCATACAGGGCGGCGCAGATTTCGAAGACGGTGTTGGCGTGGTGGTTTACCGCAGCCACAAGCGTGCTGATACTTATGTTTATCTGCCTGCAGAGAGTGATTTTGAAGAACTGCCCGAGGCGTTTCGCGAACACTTTGGCGAAGCAACCGCGTTTCTCGATTTTGTGCTGCATCCCGCCCGCCAACTGGCCCAGGCGGATCCTCTGGCGGTGTTGCGCGCGTTGTCGGAACAGGGCTTTTATCTGCAGCTGCCACCTCAGAAGGAAGAGCTGTGAGTGCGTTCTGGTTAGAAAAAGAACTGCACGAAATGAGCGATGAGGAGTGGGAGTCCCTCTGCGATGGTTGCGCGCGCTGCTGCATGATCAAACTTCAGGATGAAGATACCGACGAGGTCTTTTACAGCGCCGCGGTTTGCAATCTGCTCGATCTGGATGTATGCCGCTGCACCCGCTATCCGCAACGCCACGAACTGGTTGCTGATTGCGTTGTCCTCAACGCCCGGACAGCACAGGATTTCGACTGGTTGCCGACCACTTGCGCATACCGGCGGCTGGCGAACCGGCAACCTCTGCCTGACTGGCACCCGTTGATAAGTGGGCGGGCAGACAGCGTGCATGAGGCCGATGTATCAGTGTTGGGGAAAGTGGTGCATGAATGCACAGTGCACGAACAAGACCTGCAGAGCATGATCATTAAATGGATTGAGCAATGAGTGGTTATACCATCGCGTGGCTTGTGATTAGTCTGTGTACCGCTGGCGGGATAGTCGGATTGACTCTGTTGAGCCGGCGGTATCCCTGGAACTGGACTAAAGTGCTGATGCTGGCGGGGCTGGCGGCGTTCTTTGTCACGCCTGCGCCCGTACCCGGTTACGATGGTCATCTCGCACCTGCGTTTGTGGTGATGGGTTTTGAAGCGTTGTTCCAGACCGGTGGCGCTCCGGAAGCCAGCGTGCGCATTCTGCTGTTGTCCATCAGCATTACGCTGAGCCTGACTGCGCTGGGTCGCTGCTTCTGGTTGAGGCACTACGGCGACACCAGCAAGTAGGGTATACCGCATAGGCAGGATTGAAAATCCAAGTCTAGACTTGTGCTATGAACTGCACAAAGCTCGCATTCAAGGTGATATTGTCCTGCCTGCTGATCGGCCAGTGGCCCTCGGTGCTGGCCGCTCCGGAAATCGATCTGCGTATTGTCGTGGACACTTCCCAGGCCATGCAGAATATCGACTCGGCGAACCTTCGTGCTTCCGGTACCCAACTACTGATTCGCAACCTTCCAGATGAAGCGATGGCCGGCATCTGGAGTTATGACAAGCACACCCGTCAGGTCGCCAAACATGGCGCGGCCACGGGGCTGTGGAAGCAGGTTGCCAGTATTCACAGCAATGCGATGGCTTCGTCGGGCAGCGAGGCAAACCTCCCTCATGCGTTGCGTACCGCCACATGGGACCTCGATGAAATTGCCCGCGGCAAGGTCCATGTAGTGGTGTTCTCCAACGGCGTGATTGACAGCGGCAAAGGCGATGGGGCGGATGATGGCGCTCGCTTCGAGCTGCTCAATGAATGGGCGTCGTCGTTAAGGCGTAACCGGGTGGTGGTGCATACGATCTCGATCGGGTCGCAGGAGACCTCCTCAGGGTCTGGGGAAAATGCACCGGCGGTTGACGGGCCCTCGGCCAACACGGATGTAGAATTACTCAAGCAGATCGCTCACCTGAGTGGTGGAGTGCATGCCGTCATATCAGACAAGACCGCGTTGCGCGAGACTGTGCTGGACATTCATAGTTTGGCGACGCGGGCTGTTCAGGCCCAGGTAGATGGCGCGGGACGTTTTCAGATCGCCCCGGGCGCGGAACGCTTTACCATTCTGTGGTTCGCCAGTGAGTCCGGTCCGTTGCCGTTGACGCTGCGAACGCCCCAGGGCAAAACCCTGGATCGCCTATCTTCGCTGCCGGCAGGCCGCTGGTTGATGGCCCGGGACTTCGAGGTCGTCACCATTGAGCGTCCGCAACCCGGCTGGTGGCAGGTAGAGGGTCCCCGCCCCGCGCGGTTGGCGGTCTATGGAGAGCTGGACATTGTGGTCAGTGGTCTGCAGAGCCCGGTCGTTCCTGCAGACGAAACCACCGCGCATATCGAAATTTTCAGCCAGGGTGTAAAGGTGGAAAACCTGGATTTTCTCGGACTTCTGCAGGTTCAGGCCTGGGTGCAGAATGAGCGGGACCGGCAGCTGGTGCCGGTGAGCCTTGAGGGGAATGGTTTTCAGGTACGATTTGTCCATCTGCGCGATGGTGCGCACGATCTGGACGTCAGGGTGATCGCGCCCACGTTCTCGCGCCGCCTGCAGGTGCCATTCGTGGTCTCCAATCCCCTGGGTGTCGAGGTTACCGCCAACACTGATGGATCTGCGCTGGCCTGGGTTCAGTTTGCCCATGCCGATGTCGACTATGGGTCCCTGAGAGTTGCTGCCAGAGTGCGCAAGCCGCCAGGCATCGCGCGCCTGATCCCGGCACAGCCCATGCCCGGAGGCATGTGGAAAATTGAGCTTCTGAACGAGAGCAACACCCAGCAACCGGGCTATCAAGGCATCATAGAAGCAGCTTTCTCTATTGGAGGTAACTATCTGAATGGCAAAGGGTTTTTTATGAAGACCAAGCCCCAGGCGATCGTTCTGCCGCTGGCGGAGGGTGAGCAGATCGGCCTGCGTTTCAATGCCGACGGCAAGCGCCTGGAAGATCCGGAACCGGGGCCTGAAGGAGGGGACTGGGAGCCTCTGGAGGAACTGGAGGCACAGAACGATATCGCGGGCGCCGAGCTGAGTATGCCGGTCTATCAGCCGCCGCCAGCACCTGAGGCCCTGAAGTTGCCGTTGTGGCTGGTGGGGATCCTGTCTCTGCTGAGTGTGTCATTGGCCGGGGTACTGGCGTGGATTTACCGGCCCGCACCGTTATCCACGGGTATAGCCGAGGCCGAAGCCGCCTGATTTGCTCTAAGCAACCCCAACTCCGCCTCCTACAAGCGCTTGCGTAGTCTTCGCGCGCTCTTTAGAGTATTCCGCTTTGCGTCCAAAACTTCTTCTGGCGGATTTACATAATGATATTTGAGAGTACCGATTCATACATCGCAACCGATGAACTCAGCATGGCGGTTAACGCTGCCGTTAACCTCGAGCGACCGCTGCTCATTAAGGGTGAACCCGGCACCGGCAAGACCATGCTTGCCGAAGAAGTCGCGGCTTCGTTGAACATGCCTTTGCTGGAATGGCACATCAAGTCTTCCACCAAGGCGATCAACGGCTTGTATGAGTACGATGCGGTTTCCCGCTTGCGCGATTCTCAGCTCGGTGACGAGCGTGTGGCGGACATCCGCAACTACATCAAGAAAGGTAAGCTGTGGGACGCGTTCGAGGCGGAAGAGCGTGTTGTTCTATTGATTGACGAAATCGACAAAGCCGATATCGAATTCCCCAATGACCTGCTGCAGGAACTCGACCGCATGGAGTTCTTTGTTTACGAACTGGGCGAAACCATCAAGGCGACGAACCGCCCCATCGTCATCATTACCTCCAACAATGAAAAGGAACTGCCCGATGCATTCCTGCGCCGTTGCTTTTTCCACTACATCAACTTCCCCGACCGCGAAACCATGCAGCAGATCGTCGACGTGCATTTCCCGGCGCTCAAGCAGGACATGGTTAAGGAAGCCATGGAGATTTTCTTCGACGTGCGCAAGGTGCCTGGCCTGAAGAAGAAGCCGTCTACATCTGAACTGATCGATTGGCTCAAGCTGCTCATGGCGGACGATATTCCTGACGAGATTCTCACCAACCGCGACCCGAGCAAGGCAATTCCGCCGCTCTACGGCGCACTGGTCAAGAACGAACAGGACGTACATCTGCTTGAGCGGCTGGCGTTCATGAACCGTAGAGATAGCCGAGGTTAAACCGTGCTGATCAATTTCTTCCTGACCCTGAGGAAGTACAAGGTTCCGGTCACAATCCGTGAACTTATGGACCTGCTCATGGGGCTAAAGCACCAGCTGGTGTATGCAAATGTCGACGACTTTTATCTCTTGACCCGCACCGCGATGGTCAAGGATGAAAAGAACTACGACAAATTCGACCGGGCGTTCAGCGCGTATTTCAAGGGTCTGGAAGATCTGCATGGTCTGCTCGAGTCGCTGATCCCTGACGAATGGTTGCGCCGCGAATTTGAAAAGTCTTTGAGCAAAGAAGACCTCGAGCAGATCGAGTCGTTGGGCGGTCTGGAAAAGCTCATCGAAGCCTTCAAGGAGGCGAAGGAGGAAGCAGAAAAACAGGCCCGGGAGGGCAAAGAAGGGGAAGAGGGCGACGAAGGCGACGCCGAACGCGATGGTAAGAAGGGTCCCGGCGGCAAAGGCCGGGGCAAGAAGAAGAAGGCCAAAAAAGTCTGGGACGAACGCCAGTATAAGAATCTCGATGATTCCGTCGAGTTGGGCACCCGCAACATCAAAATGGCGCTGCGACGCCTGCGCAAGTTTGCCCGCACCGGTGCGGAAGAGGAACTTGATATGGACAACACCATCAAGTCCACTGCGCACAACGGAGGCATGCTCGATATCAAGATGCGCCCCGAGCGCAGGAACACGGTCAAGGTGCTGCTGTTTCTCGACATTGGCGGGTCGATGGATGCTCACGTGAAGGTGTGCGAAGAGTTGTTTTCCGCGACCCGCACCGAATTTAAGCATCTGCAGAGTTTTTACTTCCACAACTTCATCTACGAGTCGGTCTGGAAAGACAACAAGCGTCGCATGAGCGAGCGGATTCCGACGTTTGAGATCCTCAATAAGTACTCCCAAGATTACAAGGTGGTGTTTGTCGGCGACGCCACCATGGCACCATATGAAATTACCCATGCCGGCGGCAGTGTGGAACACTGGAACGAAGAGCCGGGTGCCGCCTGGATGGAACGGTTCTCCAACCTTTACGACAAGCTGGTTTGGCTGAACCCGACACCACAGGAAACCTGGGAGTATTCCTCCTCTGTGACCATGACTCAGGATCTCGTTGGCGGTTCGATGTTTCCGTTGACCGTGAAGGGTCTGGAAGAGGGTATGAGCGAACTGTCCAAATAAGCGACACTAAGTGCAGATACTGCGTCGCGATCGACATCGCCTTCGCAAAGCGTCAAAGACCGACCCTTCAGTGGCCGCATCGGCTGCTTTATACACGCAGCGGTCGCAGGCGCTGCAGCGCCTGAATCTCGAGCTTAACCCGGAACTGCCGGTCGCCGAGCAGGCGGCGCAAATCACTACACTGTTGCGCGACCATCCGGTGGTGGTGGTGGCTGGTGAAACCGGCTCGGGTAAGACCACTCAGTTGCCTAAGTTGTGCATGCAACTGGGTCTGGGCGCCGGCGCCATGATCGGGCACACACAGCCCCGTCGCCTGGCGGCACGCACCGTAGCCAGGCGCATCGCCGCAGAAACCGATTGTCAGCTGGGCGAGGAAGTGGGCTTTGCGGTGCGTTTTTCTGATCGTTCATCCGATAAGACGCTCCTGAAAGTAGTGACCGACGGACTGTTACTCACCGAGATCCGCCGGGACCGCTTCTTGGACAATTACGATGCGATCATCATCGACGAAGCCCACGAGCGCAGTCTCAACATCGATTTCCTGCTGGGCTATCTCAAGCGCCTGCTCAATCGCCGTAAAGATCTCAAAGTCATCATCACCAGCGCCACTATCGATTTGCAGAGGTTCTCGGATTTTTTTGGTGGTGCGCCAATTGTTGAAGTTGGCGGGCGTACGTATCCGGTGGAAGTAAAATACCGCGATGTACCTGAACAGGATAGCCTCGATGGCGTAGTCGAAGCGCTTCGCGAAATCGAGGCGCGGCCGGCAGGGCCGGCGCGAGACGTGCTTGCCTTTTTCTCCGGTGAGCGGGAAATTTTCGAAGCAGCCCGGGTACTACGCAAGACATTTGAGCGTCGCTTTGAGGTATTGCCGTTGTATGCCCGCTTGTCATTTTCCGAGCAGCGGCGCATTTTTGAGCCGACCTCTGCGCTGCGACGGATAGTACTGGCCACCAACGTCGCTGAGACTTCATTGACCGTCCCGAATATCGGCTATGTGATTGATCCGGGCTTTGCGCGTATCAACCGCTACAGCTATCGATCAAAGCTGCAGCGCCTGCCTGTGGAACCGATATCCCAGGCCAGTGCTGATCAGCGCAAAGGCCGTTGCGGCCGTGTAGCCCCCGGAGTGTGTTATCGCTTGTACAGCGAGCAGGACTTTCTGTCCCGCCCCGAATTCACCGATGCTGAAATCCATCGGGTTAACCTGGCATCGGTGGTGTTGCAGATGCAGGCGTTTCGACTGGGCGATATCAGCCGGTTTGGTTTCATTGACCCACCTGATCCCAGGGCGGTGCGCGATGCTGTTCGCCTGTTGGAAGAACTGCAGGCCATCGATCACGGCAAACTCACGGAAGTCGGTCGCGCCATGGCGCGTATGCCCGTTGACCCCCGTCTGGCGCGGATGCTGGTCGAAGCACAAGCCCAGGGCGCTGTGGAGGAGGTATTGATAATCGTTTCGGGTCTTGCGGTACAGGACCCGAGAGAACGTCCTCTGCAGAAGGCTCAGGCGGCGGATGAATCTCATGCCCGCTTTGCCGATGAAAAAAGCGACTTCATGACGCTGCTCAAACTATGGCGCTGGCTGGAAGAGCAGCGCCAGGAATTGACCCGCAACCGTTTTCGTACACTGCTGGGCAAGCGCTTCATCAGTGAACCGCGGGTGCGGGAATGGCGCGAGATTCACCGACAACTGCTGCTGGTATGCCGGGAGCTGAAGTTCGCTGTGCACAATCCTGCGGCTGGCTATCGCGCAATTCATGAGGCGATTCTGTCGGGCAGTCTGGGCCTGATTGCTCAGCATGACGAACGCGGCGTTTACATTGGCGCGCGCAACCTGAAAATGCGGATTTTTCCCGGCTCAGGCCTGGTGGGGCGAACGCCGAAATGGATTGTTGCGGGAGAAATTGCGGAAACCACTCGGGTGTATGCACGCATGGTGGCCGCGGTGGAGCCGGGCTGGATCGAACGCCAGGCCGAGCATATGGTCAAGCGCAGCTACAGTGCGCCATTCTGGAGTCTGAAACGCGGCGAAGCCATGGCCCACATGAACCTCAGCCTATATGGGCTGCGCCTGGCGGAACAGCGTCAGGTGAGCTTTTCCAGGATTGATCCGGTCGCCAGCAGAGATCTGTTTCTGCGCGAAGGCCTGGTAGCGGGGAGAGTGACAAAGCCACCGGAGTTTCTGCGCCATAACATGGAGCAGATTGCCACGGTGGAGGATCTGGAGGCCAAAGGGCGCCGTCGCGATCTGCTGTTGAACGAAGATGACATATATACCTTTTACGCCCAGAAGATCCCTCAGCGGGTGGTTCGTCTGAGTGATCTGACCCACTGGCTGCGTCGCGCCTCGGCTGAAGTATGTGGTGGGCTGTACCTAGACGCGGCAATGCTGATGAAGAGAAGCGACGTGGCCCTTGCTGAAGCGGATTTTCCCGGCGAACTGGTGCTTGGCGATGTGGAATTGTCCCTGCGCTACCGCTTCGCGCCCGGCGAAAAGGACGACGGCGTGAGCGTATCGATCCCCGTTGGCGTATTGCCCGGCATCAGTCCAGAGGCGCTGGAGTGGCTGGTGCCAGGGTTACTGCCGAACCTGATAGAGCAATGGCTGCGCACCTTGCCCAAACAGAAGCGGCGCACGCTGGTACCGCTGCCGGACAGGGTAGAGGACCTTTGCGCCACGCTGTTGACGCCGGATCGATACCGGCAGGGGCGCCTGCTGTCCGCACTGGGCAGCTTATTGAATGACCGCTATCGACTCGCGGTCAGTGAAACGGACTGGGATCGCGAGCGTATTGACGAGCACCTGCTGTTGCATATCGAAATCGTCGATGACGATGGCAAGGTATTGGGTGCTGGTAGAGATCTGCGCGAATTGAAAAAGCGATTGGCCGGCGGATCCGAAGCCCAGCACAGCCAGGCCGAGGTATCGCGGCTGGAGCGCGCCGGCCTTGCCGAGCTAGGTGACATACGACTCGACGATCAGGTGATTGTTGGGAGCGGGCGGGCCAGGAGCATACGCTTTCCAGGCCTGGTGGACGGCGGCGATCATGTTGATCTGCAGCTGTTTGCCGACAAGCAGGAGCGCCAGCGCGCCCACCGACGGGGATTGTGCAGACTTGCCCTGCTGCGTCTGGGCAAAGCCGGGGGCTATTTTCGCAAGGAACTCGACAAACACCCTCATCTGGGCCTGAGATTCGCGAGCCTCGGCAACGCTGCGCAACTGAAAGACGAGCTGTTACGAAACGTGGTGTGGTATTGCTTTTTCGAGGGTGAAGCGCTGCCGGGGACCCAGCAGCAGATTGATGATCTGTTGCGCAAAAAGCGCCCGGCGCTGGCGGATGTTTTTTCCAGTACGGTGGCGTTGCTCGATGAAATTCTGATATTGCGATTCGAATGTGTCCGGGCTCTGGACACATTGATGTCTACGGCTTATGAGCAGGCTGTTGCCGATGCTCGGGATCAACTCGAGCGCCTGGTGCCGCTGACAGTGTTGGAGATTACGCCTTACAGATACTTGCAGCTGGTGCAGCGCGATCTGCAGGGATTGGCAAGGCGGCTGCAGAACTTGCCTGGCCATGTCCCGCAGGACCTGAATAAAATCAAAGAGTTGAAGCCCTTTTATGAAAGGCTTGATAGGATTCGGGCGGCAGAGCTGGCGCAATCTGATCGGGTTTGCGATCTGTCTTTTCTGCTGGAAGAACTGCGCCTCAAGCTGTTCGCCGAGCCGGTCAGCCGCGCGAAGTTCGTGCCACATCCGTTGGACAGTGCCTATTTCGGGGCTGGCTGGAAAGCCTCAGCCAAGCGCGTAAGCGTTGAACTGCTGGCTGAAGAACAGCGCCTGGGGCTGGCTTGATCGAGGACGTGCAAACGCTTTTTTGACTGCTAAAAAGTGTTTGCACGCGCTCATCTTGGAACCTATTGTAATACGCCATGTCATATTGCCCAGCGTCGGCAATATCGGCGTAGCAACGAAAACAGTTTTCTAGTGGAGATCGATTGATGTTGAACAAGAAGATGAAACCGATTGCGGCGGCTGTGGGTACCGTGTTTGCCGCATCGCTGGCGACAGCAAGCCTCGCCCAGGCCGATGACAGTCTGTTTGTGGCGGCCGACCTTGATCGTGGATACAACCTGCTGGCCCAGGCCGAAGGTAAGTGTGGTGAAGGTAAATGCGGCGAAGGCAAGTGCGGCGAAGGCAAAGATGCCGAAGGCAAAGATGCCGAAGGCAAAGATGCCGAAGGCAAGTGCGGCGAAGGTAAGTGCGGCGAAGGTAAGTGCGGCGAAGGCAAAGGCGGCGAAGGCAAAGATGCCGAAGGCAAGTGCGGCGGCGCTGCCTGATTCAGCGGTCGCCTCACGCGAGATTGGTCCAAACCGTTGACTGGTTTGGTGAGCTCGGGGTTGCCGGCGCCAGGTAGTTTTACTGGCGCCGGTCTGGGTTTGCGTCGGGGGATGTTGCCGATGCTGACTGATTGCGATCCGGGTGATGTGGACTTCTTCGAAGTCGCCCCGGAAAACTGGATGGGCGTTGGCGGTCGATTTGGCCGTCAATTCCGTGCGTTTACCGAGCGTTTCAAATTCGTTTGTCATGGCTTGTCGCTGTCGCTTGGCAGTCCGGCGCCGCTGGACGTCGATTTCCTGCGTAAACTCAAGATATTTCTCGATGACCATGCCATCGCCTGCTATTCGGAGCACCTGAGCTACTGCAGTGATGACAAGGGGCATCTGTATGATCTGATGCCCATTCCCTTTACCGAGGAAGCGGTGAGGTATGTTGCGACGCGCATCCGTCAGGTGGAGGACATTCTCGAGCGGCCAATGGTCATTGAGAATGTCAGCTACTACGCGGCGCCAGGTCAGCAGATGGTTGAAGTGGAATTCATAAACAGGGTGCTGAGTGAAGCCGATTGTGGGCTGTTGCTCGATGTGAATAACATTTACGTTAACGGCATCAATTTCAACTATGACCCCCGTGCGTTTCTGCGCAAACTTGATCTGCAGCGAACCGTATATCTTCACGTCGCCGGACATTACGTCGAAGCGGAAGATCTGCGTGTGGATACCCATGGCAGTCCTGTGATAGATCCTGTCTGGCAACTCCTTGCCGAAGCGTATTCCGAGGTGGGCCCCTTGCCGACGCTGGTCGAGCGTGATTTCAATTTCCCACCCTTAGAAGAGCTGTTGGGCGAGGTGGGGCAGGTGCGCTCTCTGCAGGCTGCCACACATCAGACTGCGTCGGGCACGGCCCATGTCGGGTAGCAACCTGCCGGACTTCCGTTGCGTTCAGCTGGATTTTGCGGCCCACATACGCAACCCCGAAGCTAATCCGCACCCGAGCGACGTCGAGGCGCGGCGTATGCAGGTATACGTAGATCTGTTTTTCAATAACATACGGAGCTTCGTAGACGGCACATTTCCGGTATCTGCCAGTGTCCTGGGCGAAAGCCGCTGGCTTGAACTGATTCGTGAATTCATCGACGTGCATGCCAGCGAATCTCCCTATTTCCTGCAGATATCCGAAGAATTCCTGACATTTCTCTATGATCGCGGATTGCGGGGTTTGCCAGCGTTTCTGTTGGAACTGGCCCACTATGAGTGGGTTGAACTGGCCCTCGACGTGGCCGAAGAGTCGGTTGACCCGCAATCATACGATGCCTGCGGGGAGCTGCTGGGCCCGGTCGTGTTGAACCCAGTAGTAAGGCCGTTGGTTTACGAGTATGCGGTGCATGAGATCGGTCCGCAGCACCAACCTGACGAACCGCCCGCTCAGCCGACCTACCTCATTGCCTACCGCGACGACGATTTACAGATCAGGTTCATGGCTTCCAATATACTGACGCACAGATTGCTGGCGCTGCTCGAGTCATATACTGGACGCGAAGCGCTTGAGTTGCTGTGTGAAGAACTCCAGCAGGCGGGGCACGAGGTTTCCGCGGAGCAGGTGTTTCAGCAGGGGAGGCAGATACTTGCACATCTGCACAATGCGGGCGTTGTCCTTGGCGCACGTCGGATTAAATGAACACAGCGAAGATTTCGCTCGCCTGCTGGATGTGGTTTTCAATCCGATGCGTTTCATCTCTCCGGTCAGTACGCGGACAGGTGTAGTGGCGGAACGCCATCTGTTTTTTAGGGACTCCTACGATCAGCGTCGGACCTATCTGATCTCGGATGGTGCGCTGAATGAGGACCCTTTGGGTGGCGATGGATTGGACGACGACAGTGATTTCTGATGAAAACAAGCTCTCAGGCGATACATCTGCACTCTTGTACTTGCCCACCGACAAGAGTAGGGTGCCGGCCGGAATTGATCGGTATGTATGCACTTGCTAGATGAATCTGCTGGTTCTTGACCCGGACATTGCCGCAGCGGAAGCTTTCTGCGGCCAGCTCACGGACCTGGATTTTGAATGCATCGCCACTTCACAGAAGGCGGTTGCCGTCGAGCTGTGCCGTAAGGGTGGGGTGCGACTACTGGCCACGGCGGCAGCCGATATTCTCGACGAAATTGATCGATTTCCGGTGGGTGTAGGCATCGTGTATCTCTCCTATGAACCTGTTGACGGACAGTTGCTGCTGAGCTGTATGCAGCAGGGCGTTCACGATTGCTGGCAACTGCCCATGCAGGCGGATGCACTGCGGGCGCGGGCCGATGGCGTACTGAACAAGATGCGTGGTCTGATGAACCGGGTTGGTACTGAACTGCAGGAAATGCGCTCCGAGTTGGAGCGGGATCAGCGCGCCGGTCAGTACATACAGCTCGGCATGCTGCCGCCCAACCCCATGGGTATCGGACATTTCCGCCTGGAGCACAAAGTCGAACCCTCGCTGATACTGAGCGGTGATTTCGTCGACTACTTTCAGATCACCGGCCGGCATTTCGCGTGCTATGTGGCGGACGTTGCCGGCCATGGCGCTTCGTCCGCGTTTGTGACAGTGCTTCTTAAGAATTTCTCCCGGCGTCTGCGCCGGGAATATCGTACGTCGATGCTGGCTAACGCCGGGGAGATTCTGACCTGGATCAACAACGAGCTGATCGATCAGCAGATCGACAAGCACGTGGCGATGTTTGTTGCCGTCGTGGATACCCGTGAGAACGTTCTGCATTTTGCCAACGCCGCACACTTTCCTCCTGCCATGGTGATTCACGAAGATCAGGTGCTGTGTCTGGAGCAGCAAGGCAAACCTCTGGGGTTGTTTGCCGATGTGAAGTTCGGCTCACTCCGGGTACCGTTCCTGCCGGGTGATCGCCTGGCGGTGTTTTCCGACGGTATTCTCGATCTGATGGCGGAGGGTTCTCTGCAAGAAAAAGAGCAAAGCTTGCGCGAAACCGCGCTGAGCTGTAGCGACATGGAGTCACTGTGGAGCGCATTCGACGCCTCCAAACTTGGTCGGGATGATGTGAGCTGTTTGTTGGTGAGTTACGAGCAATGAATGGACGGATACTGGTCGGCGATCATGATGGCGTGCACGTCATCCGTTTTGAGGGTGACGTGCGGGTCACCATCTGCGGGTCATTCGATCATTATCTGGACGTCATGCTCAACGACCCTGAATTTGTGAGCGCGATCGTAGATCTATCGAGTGCGGTCGCGATCGATTCCACTTCACTAGGGGTGCTGGCCAAACTCAGCATCGCCATGCAGGCGCGCTTCGATCGCGTGCCAACCCTCGTGTGCAATACACCGGATATCATGCGGATTCTGCATAACATGGGTTTTGCGGATGTGTTCGCCATTGTCGATGAACATTTCGCTGCACAGCGGAATCTGGCGGAACTGCCGGTGTCCTCAGACCTGCTTGAAGATGAGGTGCGTGAGCGCGTCATCGAGGCGCACAAAGTGCTGATGAGTCTCAATGAGCAGAATCGCGAAACGTTTAAAGACCTGGTCAGGGCCCTTGAAGAGGAAGGCGTGGCCCGGCAGGGCTCTGCGGGCGATAACAGTGTCAGCGTGGGCTGAGTCTGGGAATAGGGCGTGTGGTTTCAGTCGGACAGCTGATTCCTGGCCGTTAACTTCGCTTCGATAAAGCGCCCGTGGGGCACGTATAGTAACTCTGCGATGCGCCGAATCATGTGTTCTTCGAATCGGTCGACCTGCTTGTCGACCAATGCAATCTGCCACAGCGCGATCATGATTTCGAACTTTCCCTGTTCATCGAGCTGCTCGTTGATGGCTCGGGTGAACTCGTAAACGCCGACGCTGTGTTCGTGATTCTTGCGGGTCTGCTCGACGATCTGGGCCAGACGTTCGGCATTCAGATCGAACAGCTCCCGCAACGCTGCGCTCATCGTGCTGATTTCCGTTTCGCCGATGTCGTGGTCTGCCCAGACCACCTCGAACATCAGCGCTGCGGCCGCTAAAGCCGGTTCTATGTGAACGTCCGTGTCATCCGGTACCCGGAACAGGTCGAGAAGGCGATTGATCATCAGGCGGCGAACTCGAGCACGTGGCCGAACGCATCGTCCAGCAGGGCAATGTCGTTGCGCTTCAGGCGGGACGCGTCGCTGAGGGTCTGACGGAAGCGTCGCGCACCGCGCATGCCGTGACAGGAGCTGAGCAGGTGACGGGTGAGGCTGTGCAGGGGCACGCCCCGTGCAAGCTGTTCTTCGACGTAGCGGCGGTATTCACCCAGCAGCAACTGCTTGTCGAAGCTCAGCTGAGGAGTAAACATGATCTGCTGTAACTGAGCCAGCAGATCGGGGTGATGATACGCGGCCCGACCGATCATCACACCGTCCGCCCAATGCAGATGGGCAAGGGCGTCTTCGGCGGCAGTAATTCCGCCGTTTGCGACGATCTCGAGATGCGGCATCGCGCGTTTGACGTTTTCGACACGTTGGTATTGCAGGGGCGGAATACTGCGGTTCTGGGCCGGAGACAGTCCACCGAGGATTGCTTTACGCGCGTGTATGTAGAAACGCCGGCAGCCCGCCTGTGCGACGTTGGCAATGAAGGCATGCAGCAGTTCATCGTTATCGTGGTGGTCGACGCCGAGCCGGCATTTGACCGTTACCGGTACCGCGCTGGCCTGCTGCATGGCGCCGATGCAATCCGCAACGAGTTGCGGATTGCGCATGAGTACGGCGCCGAAGGTGCCCTGCTGCACTCGGTCAGACGGGCAGCCCACGTTCAGGTTGATCTCATCGTAGCCAAGCTCGGCGGCGCGCCGGGTACATTGGGCCAATGCGAAGGGATCATTGCCGCCGAGTTGCAGTGCCACCGGATGCTCCGCGGCATGGTAGTCGAGCTGGTGCCACTGATCGCCATGCAGCAGCGCGCCGGTGGTGACCATTTCGGTAAACACCAACGCGTCCGGTGCGTAGAGGCGGTGCAGATAGCGGCAGTGGCGGTCTGTCCATGCCATCATGGGAGCAACGCTCAGCAGTTTGTGGGCAAGTTCGGGTTTCATAGGCGCTACCTTAGCGTAAAATCCCTGCTGAAGCGGAGAAGTTCGGACAAGATGTGCGGAGGAACGAATGTTTATTGCGATGAATCGTTTTCAGATTGCCCGAGGTTTTGAAGAAGGCTTCGAACAGGTGTGGGCTCAGCGCGACAGTTATCTCAAGGAAGTGCCTGGTTTCGTTTCTTTCGCGTTGCTGAAGGGTACCGAACATGAAGACCATACTCTGTATGCATCCCATTCCGTCTGGGAATCCCGCGCCGCGTTTGATTCCTGGACCGAGTCGGAAAGTTTCCGCAAGGCACATGCTCAGGCGAGCGCCCCGAAGGGCACCTACCTGGGTCATCCGAATCTGGAGCTGTTCGAGGCCGTGGTTGAGTAAATCTGCGGATTTGTGCCCCGAACCGGTCAATATTGCGCAGGGCAAATCACTCAATGTGTTGCATAAACTGGGTTTTGTGGTGCGAGCGGACTGCTTTGTGGGATTCGCGTGACTCTAACAGATTGAATTTCAAAACAAATGTGCTGAGAAACACATTTGTAACATTTTGATTCATTTTTCTCCCTTTTTGCCTCCACTTTTTCTTCATTTTAATGTGAATTCTTTGTATAGTTCCGCGCCGAGCTATTGATAGTGATGCGGTTCACCCCGTCGCCGCCAGAGAAGCCAGTTATACATGCTAAGACAAAGAACTATAAAGACGCCTGTCCATGCCATTGGTATCGGTGTTCACTGCGGCGAGAAAGTACGTTTGACATTGCGCCCTGCCGAGGAAAACACAGGGATCGTGTTTGTTCGCACTGATCTCTACCGCCGCGTCGCGATCCGCGCGTGTGCGGAAAACGTTTCCGATACCACCTTGTCCACCAGCCTCGCCGATAGTGGTCAGCAGGTTGCAACGGTTGAGCACCTGATGTCGGCGTTGTGGGGCATCGGTATCGATAATCTGGTCGTCGAACTGTCCAGCGAGGAAGTTCCGATCATGGATGGTTCCGCTGCGCCGTTCATCAACCTGATCAATACTGTTGGCATAGTTGAGCAGAATGCTCCCAAGCAGTTCATTCGTATTACCCGTGAACTTACGGTTACCCAGGGCGACGCGGTTGCTACGTTGAAGCCGTACCACGGGTTCAGGGCAGGGTACAATTTTGTTGCGGACCACCCGGTCTACAACCGTCACCCGAAGTTTGCCGAGCTTGATTTCACCAATACATCGTACGTCGATGAAGTCAGCCAGGCGCGCTCATTTGGTCTGGTCAAAGAACTGGAGCAGGCCCAGACGATCAACAAGTGCCTTGGTTCAAGTCTCGAAAACGCTGTGGGTATCGATGACGAAGAAGTGCTCAATGACGGTGGCCTGCGCTACGACGACGAATTCGTAAAACACAAGCTGCTTGACGCGATAGGCGATCTATACCTGCTTGGTAAGCCGATACTGGGTGAATTTTACGGGCATAAGTCCGGCCATGCGCTCAACAATAAGCTGGCCCGTGCACTGCTGCGCTGTGAAGATGCGTGGGAAATCGCGACCTTCGAAACCCCGGCTGTTGTTCGGGGTACAGGACCGATCCTGCAGCCCGCGGCGCTTTCTGTATCCTGATCTGAATCTCATGCGTCGCCGGCCGGGCCGGTGGCGGTTTGCGCTTCCTCATACATTTTCTTCAGGAACCCTCTGACTGCCTGGGCGGCTTCCGCCGCAGGCATGAGACGCTGCTTTTCCAGTTCCTGCGCCATATCTGCTATCGACCGTTTGCCGTCGATGAGTGACATGATGAAGGCGTGAATGCGTGTGGTCATGATCTGGGTCTGAAACGCCGGCGTTAAGGGGATCGGCTTCGTCGAGCCGGTGATCCAGTCGGGCAGGTGATGCTGGCGCTGCGGCTGCTTCGGCGTGGTAGATTCAGGCAGCCGAGCCAGCAGGGTGAAGGTCTTTTCAAGGCGGTGATAACGGCTGGCTGGGGATTGCAGGTAGGGGAGCCAGTCATTGCTCGCCTGTAGTGTCGTGAAGCCGCGCTGTTCGCTCAACTCGGTCAGTTCTTCAGCGCTCAGGCGATTGTGTGGATTGCCCGTGAATGCGATCGACCCATGATTGAGCCACAAGCCATCGGGCTTAAGCATTGAGCTGATGGTATCGAGCATTGTGGCGGGTCCGGCGTCAATCACATCGAGCAGCCAGGGCGTAACGACCAGATCGAACTGCCGGGGTGCAAATGGCGGGTTGAGCGCATCGGCGCACACGAACTGCAGGCCAGCTACATCTTCCGGAGCCGATAAGACTCTTTCTGCAGCGGCGTGCTCCGGCGTGTCAGGCGCTGGCGGAAATTCAGTCAGAGTGAGGCTCTTGCCTGCGCTCACGGTTGCGCCAATCAGGCAGAGCAGTGGGTTGCTGTCCAGCGACCAGGTTTCGCTGGCAGCTACGCCACGGTGTATGTCGTAGGCCAGGCGGCCGGCGCCACAGCCGAGCACCAGAATACTGCAGCCTGGTTTGATACCAGCGCGCGAAAGGTGACTTTGCAGCAGCTGTGTGACCTGCAGGTTTTCGTCATCTCCCCAGCACCAGTCTCGAAACACGTTCTGCATGTACGAGAGCATGCTGTGATGCTCGGCAAGCTGACCTGCTGACAGAGTGCCTAGCGCCATATGGGTCTCACGAGCCAGCGCCTCGCCAGGTCGCAGTGGTGCAAGCAGTTCAGTGAGCTGGTCGTGATAGCGTTGATGGGCCCGGGCTAGATGCGCAAGGCGATATCTGGTGCGCGGCAAGGCCTCACCGCTGCCTGCGGCGAGGGCCGCCTGATGTTCGTTTTCCGCCAGCGCCAGATTAAATCGGTTGCGCCAGTCGAGCAGGGCGGCGCCGGCGTCGAGCCAGCAGAATGGTACGTTCCCCAGCTGTGGGTACTGAACTTTACATCCTGCGCAACGGAGTCTTCCGTCAGCAGTTTTGTTGAGCTGAGTCCTGCAGTCAGGACACGCCAACCCTGCCATTATTCTACCCTGCTCAGTTGGTGCACGATCGGTGTGGGAGCGTACACTAACTGTTGCACATTATGTAATGGTGCCGTTGACGATAGGCTCAAAGGCGGTAAGGCCGTCCTGCAGCGTGGCGTTACCCAGTCCGTGATTGGGCCGGGCGATGTCGAAGTTACCGTTCTCACCGTGTAACGCCATGTAGTTGAGGACCACGGTCTCGGCGAGCAGGTTGACGTTGTTGGCTGCTGGCGTTGCCGAAGTCTCCACCGATCCGTCCGACCGCATGTAGCCGATCTGCTGATGCAGAGCCTGTTCCTCGGGGGTGCTGCCAATGAGTTGCGGGCGCCCGTTCGGGTTGTAGACCAGGAAGAAGGTCGCCGCGGTCTGTTGATTGTCGCTCACCCATTCGCCCTTGCCGCGACCGTCGACGGTGTTGTCGACGACGCCGTTGGAGCTCAACGAGCCGTCTGACATGACGTACATCATGAGCGGAACGCCGACTTCCGCGGCGTATTCCAGGCATGCGCCCATGCACTGGCCCGCGCGGAAGTCCTTCACTTCGCCTTCTGCGCGGCGTCCGCCGTGGTAGTCGTAACCGCCCATCTCGATGGTGCCGGCACCCGCGAAGCCGTTGATGACCATCTTCATGACCGAGGCGGTCTTGCGAAACTCGCTGGCGCTGCGGTCACCTGCGTTGAACTCAGCGTTACTGAAAATTCCCGTCGGTCCGACGATCAGCGGATCGCCAGCGGGATCGAGGGTACTGGGATCGCCGAATCGATCGGCCAGGTCGGCGCTCTTCAGGTAGCCACACTTGACCAGATCTTTGACTACGGCCTCAGGGTGTATCGTCTGATCACCACCCGTGCTGATGGCCTGCATCTTCTGGTCGCTGATGCGGTAGATTGATTCCATGACGGCTACGGCATCCTGCTGAGAAAGGACCGCCGTCAGATCGCCGACGTCTACGAGGCCTGTGACATCCGAGGGACGGTCCACCTTGGTGGGTCGGATGCTCAGGTCAATCATTGACGCGGGTGCCAGCGAATTGCCGCCAGAGTCTGTGTTTTCCGAGCCGATCAGCGTCAGCAGAGAGCCGTCTGCGCCGGCTGAAGCGATGCCATACATCGGATTGTGCGGGTTATTGCCGGTATCGTTCTCTGAGCGTGCAGGAATGACTGCACCATTGATGTTGGAGGCAGTCGCCGGCGAAATGCGTGTCATCATGCCGCGCAGAAACGCACTGTCGCTGTGAAAGGCAAGTCCCAGGGTTTGATCGATGAAATCGTTGGTCTGTGTGTCGGGGTTGACGATGGGTGGAATCATATCCCCGGGCAGTCCCTGTCGTTCATATCCGGCTGTGCTCAGAAAGTCCAGTTGACCGCCGCGTTGACCTACCAGCACATTGGAACCCGCCTGATTGGAGCCACCGGCCAGGTCAAAGGCGATGAACGGGATCTTGCCCGCACCCTGGGTGGCGATGCCGCAGTCAGAGATCAGCGGTACCAAATCCGGCGACAATTGCGCCTGAACGTTGCCCGGCAGGGTGACCATGGCGCTGCCCAGCACGGCGCCGGAGCCCATGATGAAGCCCTGGCTCAGAAATTCCCGTCGCGTGCGCGGCCGCGCATGCCCCGCATGGCAGATCGGGTCATCGTAATTTCGACGTCTTGGTTTACGCATTGCTGAAGTTCCTCAAATCATCCGTGTTACTGCACCAGCATGGCTGCACTGCCGATTACCGACGCGCATGCTGCTTTGACGATCCGTTCGGTTCGATCGGTTTCACAATTCGCGCCGCATGCGAGCAGCGTTGTGATGAGACTGTCTACCTCGCCTCTCAGCGCGGTGAGATCCGGCTGGGTACTGATGCCGGTGCCGACGATGTTGTCGATCAGCGGGTCCAGCACCAGACTGCGGTCGTCGAACGCCGTGGTGTGGCTGGTGCCGAACGGGAAGCCGGGGAAGTAGTCAGCTCGCGCGGTGGCGTCATCTACCAGCACGGAGCAGTATTTGATGGCCAGCTGGGTGATGCCCATCTGCTGTGACGAAATGAAACCGGTCACGTTGGTGCCGACCGGCATGGCCTGGTGTACCAATTCGTAGGTGGCGGCGATCTCGGAGTGTGCCCGGGAAACGCCCGTCATCTTCGACATGGTCGCGTTGACCTCGGCGAAGTCTCTGATGCCAACTTCCGGAGATCGGGGTTGCGCGACGGGTGGCGGAGGTGGTGCGGGGTCGGCTTCCACATAAACGTTGGTTTCATCACCGAGCCGTTCGAAGGTGAGGAAAAACTGGTCGGCGGTGGGGCCGTGTTCCAGCGGCACAATGGTGCCGAGGCCGGACATTCTCTGCAGTCCTTCCACGGCGTATTCCGCGTCGTTAAGCTGTATGTCCATATTGGCGTATGCCTGCCCAACACCTATTTCACGACCATTCATGCCGATGCGCATGCCCTCCACTGGAATGGCGCCTGGTGTCTGGGTTTCATCGAGGATTACGAAGAACGGTTCGTCGAACAGGTAGGCGTAAGAATCAAATTGACTGACCTCCAGCACCACGTAAGCATCCGCAATATCGATATGGTCGCTGATGTTGAAGAGCAGGTAATACTTTTCGCCGACGCCGACTTCGAAATTCTGCAGGATCTGGTCTGAGGTCAATGCGCGGTTATGGATCGCCACCATGCGAATGCTGCCGGCAAAACGGCTGTTGTTGTCGACTTCGCTGGCCAGCGCGAATGCAAAGGTGTCGTCCCAGTCGTTCATCAGTCCGCCAGGCACCGGGTCCGCTGCGGAGACCAGCGAGCCGTTGACGTAGATTTCGCGCCCATTGATCGGGTCGTAGCTGTACACCACATGCTGCTGGGTCGCCTGAAGAATCTCGTCATCAGATGGGGTGGAAAGCTGCGGCTCGCCTGCCTGGTCGGTCTGATCGGTGCGCAGGAACGTATCGTAGTCGTACAGGGTCTGGCCGATCATGAAATTACGGTTCGTCGGGCTGCCGGAATAGGTCACGATGCGTGCGGGACCGTCCTGGGTGACATTGCCGGGCGCTATCCATGCCTCGATGGAAAACTCACCGGTTGCCAGAATCAGGTCGTGCAGCTTGGTGCTGGCGGTAGTAGAGCCCTGTGCCTTGCCATCGACGAACTGAATGCCCCAACCGCCCAACCAGCTGTACTCACCGCTTAGGGTGAGATTGATGGAGGGCTCGATACCGGAGGTGTCGAAAGCCGTGGCTCCTGAACCGGTTTTGAATTCATACAGGGCGATCAGATTGGATTCAAAGCGGCCGCCCGCGGAAGAGATAATGCCATTGGTCAAGGTCATGGCTTTTGATGTGATCAGGCTGGGGTCGACCTCAGTTGGCGGAATGTCGTTCGACAGCGCCTGGATAGCGTCCTGCATCTCGGTTGCGTTTGCCTGACAGTCACTCCAGCAGTTGTGGAACTCATTGCGCAGGCGCAGTACCAGCCTCGAGTTTGCCGGGGTAGCCAGGTCCATGCGAGGTTGTGCGGCCAGGTAGGCGGTCTCAAGTTCGTCGCTGGCGAAGAATGGGCTTTGTGGAACCGTTGCCGATTCTGCATGACAGCTGGCGCAGTAGGTGGTCAGCAGCGGATAAACATGTGTAGCGAAGCTGGATGAATCGGCCGGGAAGTTCTGACTGCTGCCCGGGTCTACCAGCACAGGAGCTTCAAGCTGAACTTCTTCGGCCGCGCCGCCCAGCGCGTCGCCGGCCCAGTTTTCGATATAGGATTGAATGATGTCGCCGCAGGCGTCAGCGCTGGACAGCCAGCAGTTGTGTCCTTCGCGCACCTTGGTTACCAGACGGGATTCCGCGGGATCTTCCAGGTCGACGACGGTGTTGGCCTCGGCATAGGCTTCATTGATGTCATCGTCGCGTACAAAGCGCGGTGACTGGTCATTGCGGTGACAGGAACCGCAACGATTGTTGGGCGACAGGTTGTCCCATACGTAGAGCTTGAAGGCCTGTATGTCCTCCGTAGCTGGTGCCGGACCGGAGTAGTTGCTCACGTCCGGAGTGTCGATCTCGGGGTTTTCTGACGTAGCGGCGCCACTGCCGCTGCCGCAGGCCGCCAACAGTGCGAGCAGGCTGACCAGGACAATGCTGCGGACGTTTACTTCATATAGATGATTCATTGCATTTACCCCTTATTCGCCCATGCAGTAAACGGCGGTCTCTGCGAAGGTGCGCCGCAGGTTGTGGCCATTGTTCTGAAAGGACTGCGTGAGGGTTTGTATCTGGCTGTGATCCGCGTCGTCCTGGGGCGGGCGCAGACAGACGTTTTCAAACACTTTGGTCACCTGGCATTGAGCAAACGCCTGGCTATGGGCGAGTTCCTGACCCATCGATCTGGCGCCGGCGCCGCTGCCCGTTAGCGAATCATCCCAGCCGAGTACTTGATTGGGGCCGCTGCGCCAGTAGTTGATCCAGCTGTCATCTGGCGTGGCGAATCCGTGCTCAAAGGTCAGGTCGTTGTTGAAGTACTTCTCTTCAACCCGTGTTCCGGTTACCGGGTCTGCTTCGCCGGTGTCGTTGAAATTCAGTTGGCCGTTGATGGCGTCAGGGTCGGTAGTCATGTCGTACTCGAAGTCGTAGTACGCGTACGCCTGCGCCAGCGGGTCCATGCCTGCGTGGCAGCCGATACATGTGTTGAGGAATACCCGACTGTCGCCGCCGGGGCTGCGTGACACGTCCTGACGAATTCTGTCTGGGGGCCTGGTGACGTCGAGGACCTGTTCCATATCCGTGCACAGATGATTCAGCAGGGTGAAGCGGAACATCGCCCGATTGGTGCCGTCGATGAAGAAAGCCTGAGCTGCAGCGCGGGAGGTCATGATGCCTGCGGCGGCTGTCGAAGGCAGGCCGGTGACGCCGGACTGAGTTTGCGCCTGCAGATTTGCCTGCAGATCCGTGGCAGCATCTTGCAGAGCCTCATAGTGGGCGTTGGAACTGTTCGAGTGGGCAGGAATACCGCTGCCGCTACCGGTGTAGATGATGTCCCCGTAAAGCAGCTGACGGAAGTCGACGTCGTCGCGGACCATGCCGATGACCGTGGCGGTGTAATCGTTCAACGGGGCGAACACGCTGCGTGCTTCGTTGGTCCAGGGGGTGGCGAAGTTTTTCAGGGTGACGCTGTAGAACTCGGGTTGCTGCGTCGCTAACAACGCTGCGCCGATAGCATCGCCGGCGTCTATGGCGTCGCGCATGTCTGTCAGCGTCGATGCCGAGGCTGGTACGCCGGCAATGCGATCATGAAGACGCTTGGCCTGGTCGGTGGAGTCCGCCCAGAGCGGCAGTGCGGTCAAGCCGCAGGTCAGGCCCAGCACAATGGCTGCAGCCGACTTGAATATGCAATAGGAGCGACGCGCGAGTGCTCGAATGCTCATGTCAGTTTCCTTCTAGAGACCGGGATTGTCCCGCGCCCGCCAGCGAGTTCGTGCGTTGCGGTTTGGACGCATGCTGCGCCACTTGATCCGTATGGCGCGTCTTGGTTGTAAGGATCTGTAAAATTCATCCCGCAGACTGTGACGTAAAGCGCTTTTTCGGGGGTTGCCGAGCAGGGCTTGGCGGATGTGATGCAGTGCTCAACGTGGGCCGGGTTCGCGTGGAAAAATGCCTCTGATTGAAAGTGTCATAGAGGCGCGTCTTGCGGCCCACGAGATCTCCCTACATCGTACGTTCGTTGCTGTCGTTATTGTCAGTCTGGTTGCTTGTTGCCTGTGGAAGCGGTAGCAGCTCCGGATCGTCCGGTATCGGCGCCGGCCAGGACCCCGATCCTGTGGTGGTGGACTTCCCGTTGTTGTATGTGAAGCGACCGCTGCTTACGGACGAAAACGGTGAGTTGCTGACGAGCAGGGTAAGGCGTCCTACCGATATGTTTGCCGGGGCGGAATTGCTGCTGCGGCATCGCGCGTCGCCGAGTGCCGAAGAATTTTCGCTGACCCAAGGGATATTCGAGGATGATGAGCAAGGCAATCCGCCGTTATATGACGTAAAAGATCTATCGGTTTCTTTTGACGGTCTGCAGGCAGTGTTCGCCATGCGGGCGCCCCAGGATCCGGATCTCGCTGAAGATGAGCAGCCGACCTGGAATGTCTGGCGCTACGATCATGAAAGCGGCGTGGTAAGCCGTGTGATCAGTTCACAGATTGTGGCGCAAGACGGTCATGATCTTGCGCCGGCATTTTTGCCAGATGGACGTATTGTGTTTTCTTCGACCCGCCAGCGTCAGTCCAAAGCGATTCTGCTGGACGAGAGCAAGCCCCAGTTCGCGGCGCTGGACGAAGACCGTGTGGAGCCGGCATTGACCCTGCATGTGATGAATGTCGATGGCACGGACATTCAGCAGATCACCTATAACGCCAGCTCAGATCTGGATCCGGTGGTGTTCACAGATGGTCGGATCGTGTATTCGCGCTGGGATAACGTTGCCGGCCGTGACCGGATCAGCCTGTATCGGGCCAACCCGGATGGTTCCGGTGCGGAACTACTGTATGGGGTTCATAGTCACGATACCGGGCCGGATGGCGGCGTGGTGGAATTCGTCGAGTCACGTATGCTTCCGGATGGTCGTCTGCTGGCGCTGTTGCGCCCACCGGGAAGTGTAAGCCGCATGGGGGCTTTGCCCGTAGCCATAGATGTGGCGAATTATGTAGAGCACGACCAGCCTACTGCGGCCAACGCTGGGCTGTTAGGTGCTGCTCAGGAGCTGCTGATACCGGGCGATTTGAACCTCGATGATGACACCCCTGCGCTGCAGGGGAGATATGCGCACATCGCGCCCTTGTACGACGGCACCAGCCGTCTCGTCGTGGCCTGGAGTCAGTGCCGGCTCGAAGATACTGCCAGCGATCCGCAGGACCCGATCATTGTTCCGTGCTCTGAGGAAAATCTGGCTAACGCCAACATGGTTGAAGCGGACCCGCTGTATGGCATATGGATGAATGACCTCGATGAGGATACCCAGCAGCCTATCGTGGTTGGCGAGGCGGACATCGCCTTTTCTGAAGCTGTCATCATGGAGCCACGTACCGCGCCTCCGGTAATTCTCGACGCAACGCCGGGGGTCGATGTTGATCCCGATCTGGTCAGTGAAGCCGTGGGCGTGCTGCATATTCGCAGCGTTTACGACTTCGATGGTACCGCGGCGGCGGATCTGGCAGTGCTGGCTGATCCGGCCATGGCCACGGCGGCGGAGCGCCCGGCGCGATTCGTGCGCCTGGTCAAGGCGGTATCCATTCCCGATGACGACATCGTTGATCTGGACGGCACAGTTTTCGGTCGTTCCCGGGCGCAGCTGATGCGCGAGATTCTGGGTTACGCGATGGTGGAACCCGATGGTTCAGTCAAGGTCAAGGTGCCCGGTAACGTGGCCTTCTGGGTTGATGTGCTCGATGCCGATGGCCGGCGTATCACGCCGCGCCACAATAACTGGATGCAGGTGCGTCCGGGGGAAGAGCGTGAGTGTAGTGGTTGTCATACACCAGGCAGCGAGTTACCCCATGGGCGTGCCGACGCGGAGGCGCCGAGTGCCAACAACGGCGCGCCATTGGACGGTTCGCCTTTCCCCAATACCGAGCCGGCGCTGTTTGCCAATGCCGGTGAAACCATGGCAGAGGTGCTGGCGCGGATCAATGGCGTCCCAGACCCGATCCTCGACCTTCGTTATGACGACCTGTGGACTGATGAGATGGTACGTGCCAAGGATGCCGCGTTTGCCTATGACTTTGCTGATCTGTCGACCGCCGCACCCGTAAACCCCGCATGCGTCACCGACTGGAACGCCGCCTGCCGCATCACCATCAACTATGAAGAACACATCCATCCCATCTGGTCGGTAGATCGACGGGTTTTCGATGTAGATGGCATAACACTGCTGCGCGACGATACCTGCACCTCTTGTCATGCTCTCACCGACGACATGGCTATGGCCATGGTGCCAGCCGCGCAACTTGATCTGACCGATGGGCCCAGTGCGGAGCAGGGCGATCATTTCAAAAGCTATCGGGAATTGCTATTCAACGACAACGAACAGGAACTGCTGGATGGCGCGGTGCAGGATCGCCTGGTGCAGCAACTCGATGCCAATGGTGACCCGGTATTCCAGACCGATGCCAATGGCGAGTTGATTCTCGATATCAATGGCGACCCGATACCGGTGCTGATCCCGGTGAATGTCGGACCTTCCATGAGAGTCGGCGGGGCGCTGGCCAGCCGGGATTTCCTTGATCGATTCGCCGTCGGGGGCAGCCACGACGGCCGCCTCAGCGGAGTGGAACTGAAACTGATCAGCGAATGGCTCGATATTGGCGGGCAGTACTACAACGACCCGTTTGCGGTGCCGCAATAGCGGCCGTTGGCGGGACATTATGGATAGGCCGAACAGGGACTTCAGCATGAACACGGACACTGATCGATGCAATCTCATGGGGGCGTTTGGTACCGCTGGGTTTCGTTTGTCTGCATTGATGCGATTGCCGCTGCTGGCGCTGATGTTGCTGGCGCCGCTCACCGGCCACGCCTGGGGGCTGTTCGAGAAATACCAGCCGGAGGTGGTTGTATCTGATCCTTATATCGAGATGCATACCGGACCGGGTCGCGGGTATCCGGTGTTTTATGTTGCCGGTCAGGGTGAGGAAGTAGTTGTGCTGAAGCGCCGCACTGACTGGTTCAAGGTGCGCACCGACCGGGACAGGGAAGGCTGGGTGCATATAGATGACATGCGCCACACCCTCGACCTGGATGGACAGACCATCTACATCGGCGAACTCGGTCTGGCGGACTTCACCCGGCGTCGCTGGGAGGGCGGCTTTACCGGTGGAGATTTCGGCGGCGCAAGTTCCCTGACCATGTACCTGGGCTATGCGCTCACCCCCAATATCACCCTGCAGCTGGAAGGCTCGCAGATTCTTGGAGATTTTTCCGATGGTGTGATGGGTACCGCAAACATTGTGATGTATCCGTTCCCAGAGTGGCGCGTGTCACCTTATTTCACCATTGGCACGGGCATAATCACCACCAGGCCGCATACCACGGTCGTTCAGGCGGAAGACCGTGAAGATGAGATTGTACATGCCGGAGTAGGGGCCAACCTCTACCTCAGCGATCGCTTCATGCTGCGAATGGAATACAAGCGCCATACGGTGCTTACAAGTCGGGATGACAACGAAGAGATAGACCAATGGAAAGCAGGTTTCAGCGTATTTTTCTAAGCATTGTCCTGTGCCTCGGCGCCATGAGTGCGCCGGCTGTATGGGCGAACCAGGAGTCTTCACAGAGAGACCTCGAGCTCGAGCCGCTACTGGTACGTGAGCCCGAGCGGCGTGAAGTCGACATCGATCAACTCGACAGTGAAGACTTCGAAATGGGTGTCTTCGGCGGCGTTATGCACGTGGAGGACTTCGGGTCCGATTCCGTCGTCGGCATTCGCGCGGCCTATCATGTCACCGAAGACTTTTTCGTCGAAGCAGCCTATGCCCAGACTACCCTGGGCCAGACCAGCTTTGAACAACTCAGCGGCGGTGCACCGCTGCTCAGTGACAGTGAACGCGATATGGCCTATTACAACGTATCGCTGGGTTGGAACATTTTGCCGGGTGAGTCTTTCGTGGGTGGCCGCTGGGCATTCAAGGGTGGCCTGTACGCCATTGCCGGTGTCGGCAGTACGGAATTCGGCGGTGACGATCTGTTCACCGTCAATGCCGGTGTCGGCTACCGCTTGATTGCCACTGACTGGCTGGCGCTGCATGTCGATGCGCGCGATCACTATTTCGAATCTGACCTGCTGGGCACCATGGACGGTAAGCACAACGTCGAGTTCAGCGCCGGATTCACGATATTCTTCTGATGGGCGAGGTCATTAACGTGAAAATTCGCCCGTTCACCCGTATTGGCGCTGGCATGTTGCTGGCAGTGAATGTGCTGACCGCAGGTGGCTGCGGCAGTTTCGAACTGAAACCCTGGGTCAGTCCGTTCGAGCGCAACAAACTGGCGGACCCGATCATGAGTTTTTCCCGCGATCCGGTTTCCTCTGCGTATATGCACCATGTCTATCAGGCTCGCGAAGGCGCTCGTGGTGCAGAAGGCGGCTCCGGCGGTGGCTGCGGCTGTAACTGATATGCGTAACCCTATTTGGTCGATTCCCCTTGTGCTGGGGTTGCCGCTGGCCGGCGTGTTCGTGTCGTTGTTTATCGCCGTGCCCGGGCGGGCGGCGGTACTGCCGGAAGACCGCGCTGACGTCATGTACCACGGTTACGATGGCGGCGGCCTGCAGGTTGATGGACCGTCGGTGCTGGTACGTAAAGCGTATAAAGACAAGGTTTCAGTCTGGGCCAATTACTATGTCGACATGATTACCAGCGCGTCTATCGATGTGGTGTCAACGGCCAGCGAATACACCGAAGAGCGCAAAGAGAAGAGCATCGGCTTCGACTACCTGCGCGGCAAAACTTCGATGGGGGTTTCGTATACGAATTCCGAAGAATCAGACTACTCCGCGAATTCGTTCCGCTTCGGTATCAGCCAGGACTTTTTTGGTGATTTGACGACGCTGGGCATCAGCTACGCACGGGGCTCGGATACCGTGCGCCGCAACGGCGACGATACCTTTGAAGAAGATACCGACCGGCAAACCTATCGGGTCGACGTTTCTCAAGTGATCTCTAAGAACATGCTGATGAGCTTCAACTACGAAGGGGTGACCGACGAGGGTTTTCTGAATAACCCCTATCGTCAGGTACGCTATCTGGATGGCGTGGAAGCCAGGGGATACGGCTACGAACTGGAGGTGTATCCGCGCACCCGCACGAGTTCCGCCCAGGCCATTCGGGCGATGTATTACCTGCCCTACCGCGCAGCGCTGAAGCTTGAGTATCGGAATTTCAGCGACAGCTGGGGTATTGACGCGTTCAACGGCGAGATCGGATATGTTCACCCCCTGGAAGACCTCGGCTTGACCGTTGAGCTCAAGTATCGCTACTACAAGCAGACCGCGGCGGATTTCTACAGCGACCTGTTTCCGCGTTCGAACGCGCAGAACTTCATGGCCCGCGACAAGGAGCTGGCCAGTTTTCAGACCCACACCATTGGCGCGGGTGTAACCTACGAATTCGAAGTGACCTGGATACCCGGCTTCAAGCGTGGTTCCATCAACCTGTTTGTCGATTACATCGATTTCCAGTATGAAGACTTCCGTGATGCCACTGCGACCGGGCATACGCCGGGCAGTGAACCCCTCTACGAGTTTGACTCAACGGTAACCCGCCTGTTCATCTCGTTGTTCTATTGAGCCATGGGGCTTACAGCCCCCGCCAGCCTACAAAAAATTGGCATTGAAGTGGCATATCTTTATAATTCGCGCGGCTTCTTGCCAGGCATTGTGCTGTGAATGCCTACTTGTTGCGGAATCAAGTAGTTTTGCGACAGGTTCTGGGCGCCTCAAAACAAACACTTACCAGTAAAATCTGGCTGGAACTTTCAGATTTGCAACTAAACTTGTCTAGGTAATGGTAGTTCCAACTACCCGCGACATATGGCTATTGCGGCGTACGGAGTATGCGTCAGCGAAGGCCCCAACAATTGAGTACGCATGATTAACATCAAGAAAGGGTTAGACCTACCCGTCGCCGGTAAGCCGGAGCAGGCGATTGGCGAGGGTCGCACTGTGCGCAGCGTAGCCGTGCTGGGTGATGATTACCCTGGTATGAAACCCACCATGCTGGTTGCCGAAGGCGATATGGTGGCAAAGGGCCAGGTGTTGTTCTCCTGTAAGAAAACCGAAGGTGTGGTTTATACAGCACCTGCGGCGGGGCGCGTCAGTGCCATCAATCGGGGCGCCAAGCGTGTGCTGCAGTCCGTTGTCATCGAGCTGGAAGGTGAAGGCGAGCGTAGCTTCACTGCACACGGAGCTGATCAGTTACAGGGCCTGTCCCGCGAGGAAGTGGTTGGCCAGCTGCTCGACAGCGGCATGTGGACCGGTTTGCGCATGCGTCCATTTTCCAAGGTGCCTGATCCACAGAGCGAACCAAGTTCCATTTTTGTTACCGCCATGGATACCAATCCGCTGGCAGCCGATCCATCTGTAATCATTCCCGAATACGCCAATGAATTCGCCGCTGGGCTCGATGTGCTGGCGCGGCTTACCTCTGGTTCCGTGCATGTCTGCCACGCCCAGGGCGATTACCTGCCGGTTGGCAACGATGCGAAAATTTCCAACCAGGAATTCTCTGGGCCGCACCCGGCCGGCCTGGCGGGCACCCACATTCACTTCCTTGATCCGGTGAGTGCGAGCAGGGCGGTTTGGTATGTGAATTACCAGGACGCCATTGCCATCGGTCATCTGTTTGTTACCGGCAAACTGCTCAGCGATCGCATCATTGCGCTGGGTGGACCCGGTGTGAGCAACCCGCGGCTGGTGCGGACCCTGGTGGGGGCCAACCTCGATGAACTGACTGCGGGTGAACTCGCCAACGGATGGCAGCGAGTGATTTCCGGGTCGGTACTGGCCGGCCGCGCAGCATATGGCCCGGTTGCCTATCTGGGACGCTACCATTTGCAGGTTTCCGTGCTGCCGGAAGATACCGAGCGTAAACTACTCGGCTACCTGAGCCCGGGTACAGATCGTCACTCCGTGTTCCCCGCGTTCCTGTCAAAGTGGCTCGGCGAAAAAAACGTCAAGTTCACTACCACCACCAACGGCAGTCCCCGAGCCATGGTGCCGATTGGCACTTATGACGCGGTCATGCCGCTGGATATCCTTGCCACGCAGCTGCTGCGCGCGGTGCTGGTGGGTGACCTGGATACGGCCATCAATTTGGGTTGTCTGGAAGTGGATGAGGAAGACGTAGCGCTTGCTACTTATGTATGTCCCGGCAAATACGAATATGGCCCGGTGCTGCGCAATGTACTCAACCAGATCGAGAAGGAGGGTTAAGCAATGAGTTTACGCTCCTTCATGGACGGTATCGCGCCGCATTTCGAAAAAGGCGGTAAGTTCGAAGTCCTGTATCCGGCTTTTGAGGCGATTGATACCGCGCTGTACACACCGGGTAAGGTGACAGGTGGTGCTTCCCATGTGCGCGACGGTCTGGACCTGAAGCGGATCATGATGACCGTGTGGATATGCGCCTGGATCCCCGCGCTTGTGGGCAGCTATTTTGTCGGCCTGCAGGCCAATGAAGCCATGCAGGCAACGGGCATTACCACTATTGAAGGCTGGCGGGGCTGGTTCCTGAACCCGTTGCTCAGCTATGACCCGAACAGCTTCATCGATTGTCTGATCCACGGTCTTGGGTATTTCCTGCCGCTTTACGTGATCATTTTCGCTGCCGGCATTTTGTTCGAAATCTGGTTTGCCGCGGTGCGGGGCCACGAAGTCAATGAAGGCTTTTTCGTGACTTCGATCCTATATACCCTGACGCTGCCAGCGGGCATTCCGCTTTGGATGGCGATCCTGGGCATCATTTTCGGTGTGGTGATTGGTAAGGAAGTATTTGGTGGCACCGGCAAGAACTTCCTCAATCCGGCGCTCACCGGGCGCGCGTTCCTGTACTTTGCTTATCCAGCGGCCATGTCCGGCGACTCTGTGTGGGTCGCAGTAGATGGCGTTACCCAGGCGACCCCATTGGGGAACGCCGCCGTGGGTCTTGACTACGGTGTCGACATGATGACCGCCTTTATAGGTTACATGCCGGGCACCATAGGCGGCGAGTCGATTCTCGCCATTGGCATTGCTGCGGTCGTTCTGATTGCGACGAAAATTGCTTCCTGGCGCATCATGCTCGGCTGTGTCATCGGCCTGGTAGCCACCGTAGGCGTCTTCAACATGATTCCATCCAGCAATCCGATGTTCGCCATGACACCGGTCTGGCACCTGCTGCTGGGTGGCTTCGCCTTCGGCGCCGTGTTCATGGCCACCGACCCGGTATCGGCGGCCCACACCAACATGGGGCGGCTTATCTATGGAATACTGATCGGCTTCATGTGTGCGCTGATTCGGGTGGTCAACCCGGCATTCCCTGAAGGCATGATGCTCGCCATTCTGTTCGGTAATCTCTTTGCACCGCTCATCGATCACTTCGTGGTGCAATCCAACATCAAGCGGAGATTGGCTCGTGGCTGAGTTCAATAAAGAAGGGTTGGGCAACACCTTTATCGTTGCTATTGGCGTTTGCCTCGTGTGCTCCATCATCGTCTCCAGCCTGGCTGTGGCGCTGAAGCCCGCACAGCAGGCCAACAAGGAACTGGATCAGAAGCAGAATATTTTGCGCGCCGCGGGCATGTTGCCCAGCGGCAGCAATATCGCTGAAGACGGCCGCTCGGTAGACGAGTTGTTTGCAGAATTTGAAGTGCGCGTGGTTGACCTGGCTAGCGGCGAATACATCGACGAAGTGGATGCCGCCGGTTTCGACCCCATCAAATCAGCTAAAGATCCGCAGGTTTCCGTGGCCCTGTCCGGCGAAGAAGACATTGCCACACTGCGGCGGCGGGAAAACAGGTCGCTGGTGTATATCAAGCGGGAACAGGGCGAAATCGACAAGGTGGTATTGCCGGTTCGCGGCTACGGACTGTGGGGTACGCTGTTCGGCTATCTGGCGCTGGATGCCGATCTGCAAACTATTTCCGGCCTTGGTTTCTACTCGCACAAGGAGACCCCGGGTCTCGGTGGCGAGGTGGACAATCCCAGATGGAAGTCGCAATGGCCTGGTGTTCAATTGCTGGACAACGCCGGTAATCCCAGTGTGAAGCTGGTGAAACGCCGTTCGCCGGAAGGCAGTGCGGCTGCTGGCCACGAGATTGATTCGCTGTCCGGCGCGACTTTCACCTCCCGGGGCGTGGAAAATCTGGTGAATTTCTGGACCGGCGAACTGGGCTTCGGCCCGTTCATCGCGCGGTTGAAAGCGAGCGCATGAGGTAAGGGGTTAACGAGATGTCTACACAGAAAGAAGTCCTGGTCGATCCGATCTTCAACAACAACCCCATTGCGCTGCAGGTCCTGGGGATCTGTTCCGCACTGGCCGTAACCATCAGCATGTCCCAGACCCTGGTGATGTGCGCAGCGGTGATCTTCGTGACCACCATGGCGAACGTGGCGGTTTCCATCGTGCGCAATCGTGTGCCGACTAACATCCGTATCATCGTGCAGATGACCATTATCGCTTCGCTGGTGATCGTCGTCGACCAGGTGCTGCAGGCGGTGGCTTACGACATATCCAAAAGCCTGTCGGTATTCGTCGGGCTCATTATCACCAACTGCATCGTAATGGGCCGGGCGGAAGCCTTCGCCATGCAGAACGGTCCCTGGTTGTCCGCTCTGGACGGTTTCGGCAACGCGCTGGGCTACAGCGTCATTCTGATCGCGGTCGCCCTGGTCCGGGAGCCACTGGGCGCGGGCACCCTCATGGGGTTCGAGATACTGCCCACGCTTAGCAATGGTGGCTGGTACCAGGCCAATGGCCTGCTGCTGCTGTCACCTTCGGCGTTCTTCCTCATCGGCCTGTTCATCTGGGCCCTGCGCTCCTGGAAAAAGGAGCAGGTGGAGGAACCCGAATATGAGATTGCCGCCAATATCCAGTATCGGGAGGCGCTGTAGTCATGGAACACTACCTGAGCATATTTGTCCGAGCGATATTCATTGAGAATATGGCGCTGACGTTTTTTCTGGGGATGTGTACCTTCATCGCGATCTCCAAGAAGATCTCAACGGCCATCGGCCTGGGCATTGCGGTAGTAGTCGTGCTGGGCATCACGGTGCCGGTCAACAACCTGATCTTCAACTACCTGCTGAGCGACGGCGCTCTGGCCTGGGCGGGCTTTCCGGATGTTGATTTGAACTTCCTGGGCTTACTCTCGTACATCGGCGTGATCGCAGCCATGGTGCAGATTCTCGAGATGGTGCTCGATCGTTTCGTACCGGTGCTGTACAACGCACTGGGCGTTTTCCTGCCGCTGATTACGGTGAACTGCGCGATCCTCGGTGCTTCGCTGATTATGATCGAGCAGGACCAGACGTTTGCTGAAAGCGCGGTATTCGGATTGGGCGCCGGGGTGGGTTGGGCCCTGGCCATCACCGCGTTGGCTGGTGTGCGCGAAAAGCTGAAGTACAGCGACGTGCCCGATGGGCTGCGCGGTCTGGGCATCACCTTCATCACCGTTGGCCTTTTGAGCCTGTGTTTCATGTCCTTTGGCGGCATTGACCTGTAGTTGCCGACGAGATTGGATTAAGGACTTAGAGTATGTTGGATACGGCGATTATTCTCGGTGTGGTGATGTTTACCGGCACCGTGCTGTTCCTGGTAGGCGTGATCCTGTTCGCGCGGTCGCGCCTGGTCAGTACCGGTGATGTGACCATCAGCATCAACGGTGACTCCTCCAAGGCGATTCAGGTGCCTGCCGGCGATAAATTGCTGGGCACTTTGGCTTCCAAGGGTATCTTCCTGGCCAGCGCTTGTGGTGGTGGCGGTACCTGTGCCCAGTGTCGTTGCCGCATAACCGAAGGTGGCGGCTCAATTCTTTCAACCGAAGAAGGTCATTTCACCCGCGGTGAGATCCGAGATTACTGGCGTCTGAGCTGCCAGGTCGCCGTGAAGCAGGATCTGGATATTGAGATTCCCGAAGACGCCATTGGCGTGAAACGCTGGGAATGCGAGGTCATTTCTAACGACAATGTGGCGACCTTCATCAAAGAACTGAACCTGAAACTGCCGGAAGGCGAAGACGTAAATTTTCGTGCTGGCGGCTACGTACAGCTCGAGATTCCGCCCTATGAAATGACCTACAAAGAGATCGATATCGACGATGAGTACCACGGCGACTGGGATCGTTTTGGCGTCTGGAACAACCACAGCAAGGTGGGTGAAACCACCATCCGCGCATACTCCATGGCCAACTACCCGGAAGAGAAGGGCATTCTGAAGTTCAACATCCGTATCGCCAGCCCGCCTCCGGGCATGGATGTGCCAGCGGGTAAGATGTCTTCCTACGTCTTCAAGCTGAAGCCGGGTGACAAGATTACGGTGTTCGGCCCGTACGGGGATTTCTTTGTCAAAGATACCCCGGCGGAAAAAATCTGGATTGGTGGTGGTGCCGGTATGGCGCCCCTGCGTTCACAGATCTTTGACGAGCTACTGCGCAAGCACGTCGATACCAAGATGAGCTACTGGTACGGGGCGCGCTCTCTGCGTGAGATGTTCTACGTGGAGGAGCTCGATAAGCTGGCGCGAGAGCATGACAATTTTGAGTGGCATGTAGCGCTGTCGGACCCGCTGCCTGAGGATGATTTCGATGGCCACATCGGGTTTATTCACCAGGTCGTGCTGGAGAACTACCTCAAGAATCATCCTGCGCCGGAAGATTGTGAGTATTATCTGTGTGGACCACCGCCGATGACTGCAGCGGTTCTGCAGATGCTTGATGATCTGGGTGTTGAGCCGGAGAATATCTTCCTTGATGACTTTGGTGGTTAACCAGGCCTGATTTCGCAGCGCCCTTGCCGGGACCGGTTCGAGCAGATGATTGTCGCGCTGCTCGCCGCTCTATCCCCGCGAGAATTCCTCGCGACTAACATTGCTGCCAACCGGCGTCTCATCCAGCGGATAAATCGGCCGCCGAACATTCTCGAATTTGAGCTGGTCGTAATCTGAGGTACAGACGCCACAGCCCGCACATTCGATGATCTGTTTCGCCAGATCGCGAAAGCCCACGCGATAGTGAATGCGGCTCTTCAGCATCAGATAGGTGCGCTGGGTCGGTTCCATGCCAAGGCAGCGGAAGCACTCCGGATCATAGGGCTCCATGTGGCGGGATATAATGGCGACGTCCACGTCGTTCGGTAGTGCCAGTACTGCGCTCGGGCCCATATTTATGGTGAGCCCGCGTGACATTTCCACACGAGCCTTGAACCTGCCGTTTGACAGGAGCTTTACTTCGCCGGTCAGGGTGATGGGTGAGCTGCCCTGGGGCAGGGCCGGCATGGGTAGCTTGCCGCCGAGTTCCACGGTGACCTGGGTGCCGATGCCGGCCTCCATCATCTGCTGGACCACATCCGGATCATAGAAACCGAACACGGCAACGTCCTGGAGTTGTGCATCCAGTATGGCCCTTAGAACTTCAGTGGTGTCCATGGTGCCGCCGGATGCGGTGTTGTCGTAGTGATCGAGCAGTACAACAGGGCCCTGTCCCGGCTCTGCAGCGGCGGCTTCGGCTCGGGCCATAGATTGGGGCAATTCTTGAAGCTTATAGACGAACTTCTCGCGATCCTGCCATGCCTGATCCAGCAGTTCGTCTCGATACCGTTCGGCTGCGCCTGGGTCGTCATCGGTGACGACTACCACGGACAGTCCAGCATCGGGGATATCAGCATGCGGGAACCCGGTAAACAAGCTGACGTCGAGGCACGGCCCTTGCTCCAGCTCAATAGCCCGGGCCTGTAGTGCATTGTTCGGGTAATCGTCGGTACCCTGGCGCATGACATGGGGCAGCATGGGCGCATTTCCCCAGCGCATTACCGGCCTGCATTTGCCCTCCAGCATGTCGAAGAACATGTTGGCGGAACGCCTCGCGGTGCCGTCCATGTCGATATGAGGGTAGGTGTGGTAGCCAGCCAGTACGTCGCAGTTTTCCACCATGCGTGCGGTGATGTTTGCGTGCATGTCCAGCACAATGGCGACAGGTAGTTGGGCATGTTTTTCCCGGATGCGGGCGAGCAGCTCGCCCTCGCCATCGTCGAAGGACTTGGTCGCCATGGCGCCGTGCAGATCAAGCATCAGGGCATCGACCCGGCCGGCCAGTTCCACAATGGCGTCGCACATATACTCGTAGGCGACGTTTTCCACTGGTCCGCTGGGAGGTGCCCCGGCGGCAATGCCCATGACGATCTCCGCGCCGCGCTGGCGGGCGACTTCAATGTAACCACCGAGGCAGGAAGCCGTGTCGCTGTAGACCGACACAACCTGGCCCCCCTGCATGGGTTCGCTACGGCCACCGGAAAAGCGATCGAGATCGGTGATCACTGGCGAGAACGTATTGGTCTCATGGCTCATCATGGCGATGCCGACTTTCACTTCACATCCTCCAGAAACACGCAGCTTGGACACGCAGCTTCGGCGGCCTCGGCATCTTCTTCGGTCTGGTATTGCGGCGTGTCAAAGCGTTCGATGCGGTCGTCCTCATGTTCTGATTCGCTACTCTGCCTGGCGTTTTCGGCTTCGCTGGCGGGCTTAGGCCGCATGACGTAGTCCTTCCAGGTGTCGTCCTCACGCCATGCATAGTCGAGTTTCACTAGGGCCCCGGCTTCGTCAATCGACTCGAAAGCCGTTAGGGTGTCACGCATGATGGCGATCTGATTGGACCGGTCATCGACTTTGCCGGCGGTATGGCCCAGCGGATAATCCAGATAAACAGCCCGGGGTGGATTTACAGCCTCGGTAATAGACAGTGCACTGGACATGCTCAGGGTTGGAATGCCGCGGGCTTCGATTTCTCTGGCGATCAGTCCAACGGACTGGTGGCAGACGGGTCAGACAGGTACCAGCAGAACCACATCGACTTCGTCCCTGATGACGCGCTCCGCCAGGGCAGGCGCAAGCGCGTCGCGGACCTTGCGTGCCGAATAGATACCTCCCATGAATGTATAAGCGCGTGGACCCAGTTCTCCGATAAGGCCTTCGGCTGAACACCGACGCAGGGTTTCTAAGGGAAATACCACGTTGGGATCGGTGCGTGCGTCGGTCAGGTCATAGGCGAAGTGAGTGGCCCGGAGCGCTTCGTTCGGCGTGTCGGCGTCGATTTCCCGATAACTGAAATCGTCTTTGAAGTGAAAAGCGATTTGCCCCTGGCGATAGATGCCACCGGAGGCTATCAGTCCGACCCGGCATTGTGACAGTGGCTTCTGCAGGATGCTGAACGGTGGTGGGGTTTCGCTGTGTACCCAGGCGTATGGGGGATACCCCAGCGTATCGTACTGTTCGCGTGTGCGTTGTATGTAATCGACCGGCTCACGGCTTGCCATATCTGCCCCTGAGGATTTTCAACACTAAAGGCAACTTAGCAACGCGGGGAATGGCGCGCAACCCGCTGCGCGATGCCGTACACTTCAGTGTGCATTGCAGCGCATGTAACTTTTTGCCGGCGTTGAAGGGGGAATTAACGATGAGCGACGAAAATCCACTACTGTATGAAGTAAACGACCATGTTGGCGTGATCACATTGAATCGCCCGGAGGCGATGAATTCGCTGACATATGAACTATACGCCCGACTGGAGGACACGGTGCGTAGCAGTGAGGCGAGGGTGCTGGTCATTACCGCCACCGGTCGGGCATTCTGTGCTGGTGATGACGTCAAGCAGATTCTGGGCAACCCTGAACCCGCACCGAAAGAGTTTCGTGATCGCTCAAAGGCCACCGGTGGGCTTACGCCGGCCGCGGATGCGCTGCTGCACACCGACATTCCCGTCATAGCCGCGGTCAACGGACCGGCGGTGGGCTGGGGCATGGAACTGGCGCTGATGGCCGACATCCGCGTGGCTTCGGAGAACGCGAAATTCGGCGAGCTGTTCGTGATTCGGGGGCTCTGTTGCGATGCGCCGGGGCTGGGGCGTCTGGCGACGCTGGTTGGCCGTGAACGGGCCGCCGAGCTGTTGTTTACCGGCGAGGTCATTGATGCATACACGGCTTTAGAGATCGGCCTGGTGAGCCGCTGTGTCAGTCATGACAAGCTCATGGATACTGCGCTGGAAATCGCCGGAAAAATTGCCAGGAATCCGCCGCTGGCCGTGCAGGCACTCAAAGCAGGTTTACGCCGCACGGTGGAGCCCGATTGGCGCGATACCGGCCATTGGGCCAGCCAGCAGATCGGCCGCCTGCGCGCAACTGAGGACTCCAAGGAGGGTGTCGCCGCATTTCTGGAAAAGCGTGAGCCGGTGTACACAGGCCGCTAGGGGTGCAGCTTTATCAGACGGAACCGGTCGTCGGTTAGCTAACCACCATCGATGACCACGTTGACTTTTTCACGGTAAAACGCCACGTAGCCGGCCAACGCCTGACATTCGTCGTACGGTTCCTGGTACGCCCATAGAGCGTCTTCCGTGGTGCCCTGGGGCGTATCCACTGACCAGTAGCTGGCGTGACCTTTGAATGGGCAGTAAGTGTCGGTAGTGGTGGCATTGAGCAGACGCTGATCTACATCATCCATGGGCAGATAGCAGACCGGTTGATACCTGGATTCGAATACCTGCAGCGCACGTCTACTGTGGGCTACGCGAGTGGTGCCAGAAAACACTTCCACCGTGCCGCTGAATGGTTCTATACGGACTTCGTGGTCCGGATACTTGATAAACCCTGGGGCTGGATTGGCCATGCTGTTCTCCCTACCATACATTGCAAAGCAAGCGTATCAGAATTATCACTGTCAATATCAGCAGAAGGAGAACTACATGGTTGCCGAAGCGAAACCCGTTGGTGAACAGCGCTATCGTGAATCCTATGGCCGATACCTGGAGGACTTCCAGGTCGGCGACGTATATGAACATCGGCCTGGGCGCAGCATCACCGAGTCGGATAATACCTGGTTCACGCTGCTGACCATGAACCAACATCCGCTGCACTTCGATCGGGAGTACGGCGCGAAAACCGAATTCGGTCAGGTGCTGGTGAACTCCTGCCTGACCATTTCCGTGGTGACCGGCATGAGCGTGTCAGACATATCTCAGAAAACCATTGCTAACCTGGGTTGGGATAACGTGCGTCTCACCGGTCCGGTATTCATCGGAGATACTCTTTACGCCGAGTCGCAAGTACTGGAGATTCGCGAGTCGAAGTCCCGCCCCAATCAGGGCATCGTTCGAGTCGAAACCGTTGGCAGCAAGCAGGACGGCACTCAGGTCATCAGCTTCGAGCGTGCCATGTTGATCCCCAAGCGGGGCTTCGCGGTCGACGATGAGCTGGATTACTGATCACCTCACGGAAAGCGGAATATGAGCGACGAACAGATCATTCTGGATACGGTGGACAAGTTCCTGGAGCGGGAGGTCAAACCTGTCGCGCGCGACCTCGAGCTTGCCGATGAGTATCCCCATGAAATTGTGGCGAAAATGCGCGAGCTTGGTTTGTTTGGCGCCACCATTGGCGCTCAGTACGGGGGGCTCGGATTATCCGCGGGGACCTATGCGAAAATCGTAGAGCGTGTCTCGGCCGTGTGGATGTCTGTCTCGGGTATATTCAACTCCCATCTGATCATGTGCGCGGCTATCGAACGATTCGCTGCAGATGATCTGAAGGAGCGCTATCTGCCGCGCATGGCTACCGGCGAATTGCGTGGCGGTATCGCGCTGACCGAACCTGATTGCGGCACTGACCTGCAGGCGATCCGTACCCGGGCTGAACGTCATGAAGACCAGTACGTTATCAACGGCACCAAACAGTGGATTACCAATTCGGTGCAGGGCAATGTACTTGCCGTACTGGTAAAAACTGATATGAACGCCAGTCCCAGACACCGGGGCATGAGTCTGCTGATCGTGGAGAAAGACGCCGGCTACAAAGCGCATAAGCTGAGCAAACTGGGTTACCGGGGGGTGGATACCGGAGAAGTGCAGTTGGACGACGTGCGGGTTCCGGCGGCAAACCTGATTGGCGATGCAGAGGGACGGGGGCTGCAGCAGATACTCGCCGGTCTGGCGTTAGGGCGAATCAATGTTGCGGCTCGGGGGGTGGGTGTCGCTCAGGCCGCATTGTCTGCCAGCCTCAGCTATGCACAGGTCCGTGAAACATTTGGCCAGCCCATCGGACAACACCAGGCCATACAGCTCAAGCTCGCCGACATGGCGACGAAAGTCGAGGCCTCACGCCTGTTGGTGGAACGTGCGGCTGAAGCCTATGACAGCGGTCAACGATGCGACAAAGAAGCAGGTATGGCTAAACTGTTTGCTACAGAAACAGCCATGGAAAACGCAGCGGAAGCATTGCGTATTCACGGTGCCTACGGCTACTCACCGGACAATGAGGTGGAACGGTATTACCGTGATGCGCCGTTGCTCGTCGTGGGCGAGGGTACCAATGAACTGCAGAGAATTATCATTGCCCGCCAGTTGCTGGCGGAAGAGTAGTTGGGCTAAGCCGCGTAGCTGAGTTTGGCGGCCAGGGCTTCGTTGATGACCTGTTCCGCATGTTCTGTGCAGGTGCCGCAACCAGTGGCTGCACCCAGCTGGCGCTGAATCGATTGCAGGTCTTCGTGGCCGCCGGCGACGGCGTCTTTTATCTGCTGATCGGATACTGCGTGGCAAATACAGACGTACATAAACGATCGGTTCCGGTTAATCTCAGTGTCTGGCAACAGGCCTTATTCTAAATGCAAATCATTCTTGATAGCAATACCCATATTTTTGCCATTGGAATTCGCCGATGAGAATAATTATCTATAAAAATCAATAGGTTATGCTATTTTTCTTGATTGATAGGGTACGATTCGGCATCATTACCTTTTAATTCTTTAGCGTTTTTCCGCAGATTTCGTCAATGCCCCTTCGACTAAGGACCCAATATGCAAACTCTTGACCCCGGAGTGATCACTCATCTGAACAAGATTCTCAAGAACGAACTCACCGCCATCAATCAGTACTTTCTGCATGCCAAGATGCTTGAGGACTGGGGTTTGAAGCGCCTGGCCGAACATGAACATCACGAATCAATTGATGAGATGAAGCATGCAGATAAGATCATCGCGCGTATTCTGTTTCTTGAAGGTCTGCCCAATCTGCAGGACCTTGGCAAGCTGATGATCGGCCAGAACGTGGAAGAAATCATCACGGCGGATCTGAACATGGAAATGCAGGCCATTCCTGATCTGCGCGAGGCCATTGCATTCTGCGAAAGTGTTGGAGACTACGTCAGCCGCAGCCTGTTGCGGAACATCCTTGACTCTGAAGAAGAACACGTAGACTGGCTGGAGACTCAGCGCGACCTGATCGCCAAGGTGGGTATTGCGAACTACAACCAGTCGCAGATGTCACATTAAGAGCTCCCTAGTGCAGGTCCTGCTCGGTGTTGATGTTGCGGAATGCATCCGGGTTATCGAAGCGGGCCTGGACTAGGTCCACTGATTCCAGCCAGGCGTAGACCTGGTGATGTCCCGCGCTCAGGTAGAGGCGCAGGCCGTCAATGACTTTCCTGCGACGCAGCAGCAGATGCAGGTGTTGTTGTCGGTGCCCATCGTGGGCGACCACGTTCCGCCTGCCGCCACTGGCGCGCTGCATGACACGCCACCAGTCGTCTGCAAGGCACGGCGTGTCGCCGGGCGCCACCAGCAGCCAGGTCGTCGTGGCCGTGCATAATCCTGCATAAACCCCTGTTAGTGGGCCTGATGCGGCGCTTATGCTGTGCACCCGGTCAGTAACGACAGCAGCGCGCTGCTGGTATTCGTCGAGATTGCGATTCGCGCTGATCAGGCGAGGAATGTGTTTGGGCGCGCTGGCCAGCACAAGATCGATCATGGGTGTGCCGCCGAATTCCAGCAACGGCTTGTCGCGGCCTGCCATGCGTGACCCCGCGCCGCCACATAGGACCAGAAACGTCATATCCATGTCTTGCTGATAAGATTCGGTCATGTTGACGGTGAGCCTACCATCCCCGGGGTAGTTTTGGTTCAATGACCTCAGCAAAAGCAAGGGAAGACAGAGACGATGAACAGAGTGGTGTTGGTTCTGGCTGTAGGGGTTATATTCGGCGGGATAAGTGGGTGTGGTGTCCCTGAGTCCGGCGGAGCAGATGACGCGCAAGCGGTCGCCGGTGCTAGCCGGCCTGGGACGGATGTGGCGAGAGACGCTGGTCGTAAGCCTTTTGAAGTACTGGATTTTCTGGGCGTCGAGCCGGGCATGTTGACGCTGGATATCATCGCTGCCGGTGGCTACTACACCGAGGTGCTGGCAGATCGCGTGGGCCTGCAAGGCACGGTCTACGCGCAGAACCCTGCCCGGGTGTTAAGATTTCGAGGTGGCGCCAATGATCGGGCGATGACCGATCGTCTCATGAGTGGACGCCTGCCCAATGTACGACGGCTCGATCGCGAATTCGACGATCTGGGACTGGTTGCGGGGAGCGTCGACGTAGCCATTACCGCGCTGAATTTCCACGATGTCTATAACAACAGTTCGCAAGCCGCGAGCGACATGCTGGCGGGCATAAAGCGTCTGCTCAAACCGGGTGGCGTACTGGGCATCATCGATCATGTGGGTAACCCGGGTGTCGATAATGCCAAGCTGCATCGTATAGACCCGGCGCTGGCCGTAGCCGCGGCCCGAGCGGCAGGGTTTACCGTGGAGCAGAGTGATCTGCTGGCTAATCCGGATGATGATCACACCCAGGGACCGTTTGTGGCTGGCCTGCGCGGCCAGACCGACCGCTTTGTGTTGAAACTGACAAAACCCTGAACAATTTACACACAAAAGGAGTAAGCCCTTGAGTTTTCTGCATCAGGAGCGGCATGGTCATGTGCTGCTGTTAACCATGTCCAGTCCGGAAACCCGTAATGCACTGACTTCAGACGAGCAGTTTGCGGATTTTGAAACGACTTGTGCGGCGGTTAACGACGACATGTCAGTGCGCGTGGTGGTGCTGACAGGTGAAGGCTCTGCCTTCTGTGCCGGTGGTAATGTGAAAGACATGCGTGATCGAAACGGATTGTTTTGCGGTGATCCATTCGATCAGGCAGAAGCTTATCGCAAGGGCATTCAGCGCATTCCGCGAGCAATTCACGCCCTGAATGTACCCGTTATCGCCGCGGTAAATGGTCCGGCAGTTGGGGCCGGGTGTGACCTGGCCACCATGTGCGATATCCGTATTGCCAGCGAAAAAGCCATGTTCGCCGAGAGCTTCGTCAAACTCGGCATCATTCCCGGTGATGGTGGCGCGTGGTTCCTGCCCCGGGCGGTGGGTTATTCCAATGCCTGCAAGATGGCGTTTTCCGGGGATCCGGTGCGGGCGCCGGAGGCGCTTTCGATGGGGCTCGTTTCTGAAGTGATGGCGCCGGAGCAGCTGCTCGAACGTTCGTTGGAACTGGCCCAGAGCATTGCCTCTAATCCGCCCCATGCCGTGCGCCTGACCAAGCAACTCATGCGCGCGAGTGAAAAATCTTCGCTGGATGAGTTGCTCGACAAGTCGGCTTCATTTCAGGCACTGTGCCATGCGGAACCGGATCATGCGGAAGCTGTGCTGGCGTTTTTCGATAAACGACAGGGTAACTACCGGGAGTCCTGATCTTGAGGATGATTTAGGAGAAATGGAGAAGAGAATGATCAGACACTTATCAATCGTAGTGTTCGGGCTTTTGTTTTGTGCGGTGGCGTTTGCGCGTCCATTGCCCATGGTCAAGCCGGAGCGGGAAGGGTTTTCCGCCGAGCGGCTGGCGCGCATCAGCGAAATCACGCAAAGCTATGTCGATGAAGGCAAGCTTGCAGGTGTCATAACCATGGTTGCCCGGCGTGGGCGCATCGTGCATTTCGAGGCTGTGGGTAACAAAGGTGTGGACGACGCGCGGCCGCTTGTCAAAGATGATCTGTTCCGCATCTATTCCATGACAAAACCGATTACCGCAGCCGCGGCCATGCAATTGTATGAGCAGGGAGGTTTTCATCTGAGTGACCCTGTCTCGAAGTACGTACCCGAGCTCAAAGGTCTGCAGGTACTGAATGGGGGTGGGGAACTGGAACCGGTCGAGCGGGAAATGACCATGCAGCAATTGCTGACCCACACCACGGGTTTTTCCTATGGATTTGACGCGCAAAATGATCCGGTCGACAAAGCCTATGCCGATGCGGAGCTGTGGGCTTCGAAGGATCTGGATGACTTTGCGGCACGGCTGGCCGAGCTGCCGCTGAAATTTCATCCTGGAGATAGGTGGCACTACTCGGTGGCGGTAGATGTTACCGGCCTGGTGGTGCAGCGAATCAGCGGTCAGTCGTTCGACGAATATCTGGCAGAGCATCTCTTCACGCCGCTGCAGATGGTGGATACGTCGTTTGCGGTGCCCCAGGATAAGTTGGAGCGCTTTCTGCCCAACCACTATATCGATCCTGAAACCGGCGCTCTGACCACAATTCCCGTCGGCCCTGGTGGGGCCATGTCGGATTACCAGAATGTCACCTTGTATTCCGGCGGCGGGGGCCTGGTTTCCACTACAATGGACTACATGCGTTTTGCCGAAGCCATGCGCAATGGTGGTGAATTGGACGGCCAGCGTATTCTCAGTCCCAAAACCGTGAGTTACATGGCTCAGAACCATCTGCCCGCCAGCATCAGTAGTGGCGGTAGTGGTGAACAGCCCACGCTCGGGTCTCGGCTGCGGGGCTTCGGCTTCGGACTGGGTTTCGGTCTGGTGACCGACCCGGCCGCGGGTGGTGTCATGGGCAGCGCTGGCGAATTCAACTGGGGCGGTGCGGCCGGGACAGTGTTCTGGATCGATCCGGTGGAGGAGATTACCGTGGTGGGTATGATTCAGCTGATGGGTTCCCCGTATCCCTTCCGATCTGATCTGAAAGTTGCCACATATCAGGCATTGACTGAATCCCTGGAGGAGATAGGAGGTTCGCTCGCCCGCTGATACATCGTCGCTAAACCGGCGCTGCCGGCGCCGGGTATGCATAGTTGTGCGGTTTATGGCCCTGATGTCGATCGGGGCCTTGCCGGCCTGGGCCTCAAGCCAGGCCTGTATACCGGGGCACGGCATGAGCGATGCGGCGCTGCAGGACCTGCATTTCGAGGATTACCGTCGCGAATACCCTGCTGCAGCGTTACCACAGGGTTCCTTTGCGCTTGGCCGGGTAAGGTTCTTTCGCCAGAACGTTTTTCCGCATCGTACTCATCTGCTGGCCCGCATGGCCAACCGCTTGAATACTCTGACCACCGAAGGTGCTTTACGTGCCGCGTTCCCTATTAACGACGGCGGCACGGTGGACGAGTCCCGTCTATATGAAGCCGAGCGTGTACTACGCAACAAACCCTATCTGTATGATGCCGTTGTTGTGGTTCGGTGGGTCTGTGGTGCTGTGGTCGACCTCGATGTGGTGGTCCGCGATGTATGGACCCTGACCCCGGGAGTAGGAGTTTCCCGCCAGGGCGGGGACAACAAAACCATCATCACGTTGTCAGACGTCAATCTGCTGGGGCGTGGCAAAGGGCTCAGCGTCGAGTACGTCGATGACCGAGACAGAACCGGTACCTATGTGAGCTATAGCGACCCGAACATCCGGGGCAGCCGCTGGAATGGGCGGGTAGTGGTAGCGGATAACGATGATGGTGATCGCTACCGCTTTGATCTGTATCGGCCGTTTTTTGCACTGGATACGCCAGTCAGCTTCGGCGTATCGTTGGATCAGTATCGGCGGGAGCAGGACCTTGAGTTCCTCAGTCGAGATCGCTATGAAGTGGATGCCCGGACCGAACGCGTCTCCGCATATGCGGCGTTTTCGGCGGGACGGGAATCCGGCTGGGTGAATCGCACATACGTTGGCGTGCGGTTGCTGGATGAGGAATTTGAGTTTTCGCCGGGCTTTCCCGGGTCGCAGCGTACATCCCGGCGTTTCACATATCCCTACGTGGGCTGGTCGTTGTTTCAGGACCAGTTCATCCAGGGGAGCGACGTGAACCGTGTCGGTATCATAGAAGACATCCAATTGGGCTGGTCGAGCTATGCGGAGCTTGGCTGGGCGCCGCATGGCATAGGTAACGAGTCGAGTACCCTGCTGGGCCGGGTGAACGCGGCATACAACCGTTACCTCGGCGATGCTCACCTGTTGAGCGTAGGGGCGAACCTGCGGGGTCGCTACGACTTGAACAGCGGCGCGACACAAGACCTCTATCTGGGTGCGCGCGGTGCGTACCTCTGGCAGCAGGCGCCGCAATGGCGCATGCTCGTCAGTCTGCAATACGACCACACTCGTGGCCTGCCGCTGGAAAAGCAACTCACCCTCGGTGGCGAATCCGGGTTGCGCGGTTATCCCAGCCGTTACCAGATCGGTGACCGGAGCTGGGCAATGACCCTTGAGCAGCGTTATTACTCCGGCGCGTATCCATTCGGTCTGTTTCGGGTGGGTTATGCGATATTCGCTGATGTTGGCCAGGCGTGGTTCCACGACAGTGCCCCGGAATGGGTGCCCCATCGGCGTGGTGATCACTTTGGTCTGCTGGGGGACGTGGGTTTGGGCTTGCGCCTGGAGTCGGTGCGCACCCGGCGCGACCGGGTGCTGCACCTTGATCTTTCGAAACCGCTGGTCGAGGGGCCGGATGTGGACGGCTGGGAGTTTACCGCTACCGCCAAGACGACTTTCTAGATTCTCAACGCGGCCCCTGTCCGTCGTCGATCTTGATGTACGTACCGGTTACAGCTTCGGAGGCTGGTGACACGAAATACAGCAGCGTGCTGTCCATCTGCGCGGGATCGCAGATGCGCTTGCGCGGGAAATGCTGGCTGATGTCACCCATACGTTCCAGCATGCCGTCCATCATCTCCGAGGCGAATGCGCCAGGCGCAATGGCGTTGACGTTTATGTTGTAGCGCGCCCACTCGACCGCCAGAGCCTCGGTCATGCGGATGATGCCTGCCTTGGTGATGGAATACAGCGCGGCGCCCTGACCCGAATAGTTGAAGCCGCCGATGGAGGAGATGTTGACCATTCGCCCGGCCGATTCCGCTGCGATCAGACGACGGGCAATCTCGCAGGAAAGCACGTACGGGCCGCGCAGATTGGTGTCGAACACATCGTCGATCAATTCGATGCTCATCTTGTGAGCGCGCTGGGCGTCGGGAATGCCGGCGTTGTTGACCAGAATGGTGACTGTGCCCAGGGTCTTCTCCGCCTGGTCGACGCACGCCATGATCGAGTCGGTATCGCACATATCAAGCACAATCGGTTCCACCGTGGCGCCGCTTTCCCGCAGTTCGCCCGCCAGTTCTTCGAGCCGCTCAGCGCGGCGACCTGTCAGTGCGACCTTGGCGCCGCAGGCAGCGAGTACCTGGGCAAATCTTTTGCCCAGGCCTGAAGTCGTGCCGGTGACCAGTGCGACCTGACCAGTCAGATCGGTACTTGTGTTCGGGAGGGGATAATCAGTCATGGAGATTCCTGCGGTTTGCGGCTATTCAAAATGATCAAAAGATGGCAGTGTAGCAGTTCCAACGGGGATATTTTCAAGCGCTGATGAGTGACGATCTGTCATTAACCCGCGAGCAGTGTGACTCCTATTTCGAGGACGGTTTTCTGGTCCTGCCGGGCCTGATTCCCAGGGATCGGCTCGATGGATACAACCAACGCTTTGTCGACCTGGTGGCAGGCGAAGATGCATTGCCGCCGGGTATGAAGATCATGCAGGACGTCATGGTGGTCAAAGGGGCGGTGCAAGCGGTTACTGAAGTGCACGCGGTCAACAAGATGCTGTGCCTGGAGGAAGATCCTCGATTGTTCGGCTTTGCTCATGAGCCCGGGCTGGTCGCGGCGCTGCGCAGTCTGCTGGGTGATGAGATGTACAGTCTGGCGTCGAATGTGTTCAACAAACCGCCAGGTGTTGATGGCCGTCATCCGATGCATCAGGACCTGCGTTATTTCAAGCTGGAGCCGGCTGACCGCATCGTAGGGGTGTGGACTGCGATGCTACCCGCCACGATAGAGTCTGGATGCCTGATGGTGATTCCCGGCTCCCACAAGCGTGGTGCGCTGAAACATGAACTGCCGGATTGGGAATACGTCAACTTCGGCTTCTACGGTATTCCAGGCATAGATACTTCAATGGGCCAGCCCGTGGAATTGCAGCCCGGTGACACGCTGTTGTTTCATCCACTGCTGATTCACGGGTCCGGCACCAATACCAGCAAACAGTTCAGGCGAGCCCTTTCGATTCATGTCGCGGCAGGGGATTGTGTCTCAAGCGGCCGGCCTGACTGGCGGAACAATCCTTTCACCCGCCGTATCGTTTGAATACGTTCAGCGCAAACACCGCGACCAGTATTGTTGTCGCCAACATGATCGGCACGGGCGTGTTCACCAGCCTGGGCTTTCAATTGCTCGACATTCAGTCTGCTCCGGTAATTCTGCTGTTGTGGGTAATTGGCGGGATACTGGCGTTGTGTGGGGCACTGTGTTACGCGGAGCTTGGGGCTGCTCTTCCGCGCTCGGGCGGCGAATATAATTTTCTCAGCCAGATTTATCACCCGGCTGCGGGATTCATCTCTGGCTGGATCTCTACCACCATTGGCTTCGCTGCGCCCACAGCGCTCGCGGCAATTACCTCAGCAACCTATCTGAATGCGGTTTATTCCGAAGTCCCGATCAAAGCGGTGGCGCTGGTGCTGGTGTTGCTGGTGGGTCTGGTTCACCTCGGCAGTCGCCAAGGCAGTGCGCGATTTCAGTTGTTGTTCACTGGTCTAAAGGTTGCGCTGATTCTGATCTTCATAGGGGCGGCCTGGTGGTACGCGCCGGGCCTGCAGGAAATACGCTGGCTGCCGGTGATTGGGGACGCTCCGCTGTTGGCCACCGGGGGGTTCGCGATTGCGTTGATTTACGTCAATTATGCCTACACAGGCTGGAATGCAGCCACCTACCTGGTGGGGGAGGTAGATCGGGCAGCCGACCAGTTGCCTCGAATTCTGCTGGTCGGAACTGCCTTTGTCACCGCAATTTACGTTCTGCTGCATGTGATGTTTCTGTCGGTGGCGCCCATGAGCGCCATGCAGGGCAAACTCGAAATCGGCTATGTTGTGGCGGAATTTGCCTTCGGTACGGATGGGTCCAGACTGGTAGGCCTGATGCTGGCCGTTCTGCTGGTTTCGACTGTGAGCGCCATGGTTATCGCCGGGCCGCGGGCGCTGCAGGTAATCGGCCAGGACTTCCATGCGCTTCATTACCTCGCGCGGGAGAACCGCCATGGAATCCCTTCGGTGGCGATTGTCTTGCAGACGGTAATTACCTCGATACTGGTGGTTACCTCGACGTTTCAGGCGATACTGGTGTTTGCGAGCTTCACGCTGGCTTTGAATACACTGCTGGCGGTACTGGGTGTTGCGGTGCTGCGCGCCCGTAACCCAGATCTGGAGCGGCCGTTCAGAGTGCCGTGGTACCCCTGGCCCATGGTGGTATATGTGGCGATCACGTTATGGACGCTGATCTTCGTTCTGTGGGAGCGACCAGTAGAAGCGCTGGTGGGCGGGGCGCTCATTGGCGCCGGCTGGTTGTTCTACCTGGTGTCAAAAAGATAGGGTACGTGCCGATGACAACAAATAAGGAGGAATCATGACTGATCATCTGCTTGAAAGTTTCGACAATGGGATAGCCACGCTGACCATGAACCGGCCGGAGGCGCGCAATGCCATGAGCGGAGAGATGATGGTGGCGATGCACGAAGCGCTACCGCGCCTGGCCGCTGACGCCAATGTGCGCTGCGTGGTATTGACCGGCGCTGGTGGTGCGTTCTGTGCTGGCGGTGATGTCAAAGGTTTTGCCGCCCAGGCCGGCGGCTCCGGTGGTGGTGGAGGCTTTGACCTTGAAGGCCGCGCCCATGGCCTGCGTGCCGGCATGGAACTCTCACGCATGCTGCACGAAATGCCGAAACCAACCCTGGCCGCCATTCCGGGCCCGGCTGCAGGTGCCGGGTTTTCGCTGGCACTGGCATGTGATCTTCGTATTGCACTCGATACCGCCAAACTCACCACGGCATTTTCCAAGGTGGGACTATCAGGGGATTACGGTGGTTCATTTTTTCTGCCGTACCTTGTTGGCCAGGCGAAGGCGCGCGAGCTGTACTTCACCGCGTCGGTGGTTTCCGGACAGGAAGCTTTCGATATGGGGCTGGTGAGCCGCGTGGCGACCGCCGATGCCTTCGAAGGCGCGCTCGCCGATTTCGCCACGGAGCTGGCGTCGCTGCCTACGGTGGCTGTGGGCTACATGAAGAAGAATCTGAATTCGGCGTACAACGGTAGTTTGAGCGATACCTTTGATCGCGAGGCGTTGCATATGGTGCGCTGCTTCATGACTGACGATCACAAAGGCGCTGCGGTCGCGTTCGTAGAAAAGCGCTCACCCGAGTTCAAAGGCCGGTGAGCGTGTCGGCTGGAGGCCAGCTCTGGGGGTCCAGATTCGGCTTTTTGATGGCCTCCGTCGGCTTCGCCGTCGGCTTGGGGAACATATGGCGTTTCCCGTATGTAACCGGTGAGAACGGAGGCTCGGCCTTCGTGCTGGTATACCTGTTGTGCGCGTTCGGCATTGGCGTGCCCATCCTCATGGCGGAAATCATGCTTGGGCGTCGCGGCGGCTTGTCGCCACCTTCCTCGATCCTTGCCTGGGCGGACAGCAATAACCGGCCCCGCCGGTGGTCTTACGTTGGCCACCTGAACCTGCTTACCGCATTCGCGATTCTGATTACCTACGGCGTGGTTGCCGGTTGGGTTCTGTACTACCTGTGGGTGGCGGTCGCCGGCGGGTTCGCGCAGATCGATGCGGCAGGCTCCAGCGAGGCGTTTGCCTCCCTTCTCGCAGATGTGCCCACCATGACTTTCTGGGCATTCGTTGCGTTTTTTGTGGCCTGTGCCATCGTTTATGCGGGTGTTGAAAAGGGCATTGAACGTGCGGTCACGATCCTCATGCCGATGTTGTTTGTGCTGTTGTTGGGGCTGGTTGGCTACAATGCTTTCGCAGGTGGCCTCGGCACCACGCTGGATTACCTTTTTACCCCTGATTTTTCAAAGGTTACTCCCGCGATGCTGCTTGCAGCGATCGGCCAGGCATTCTTCAGTATTGGTGTGGGCATGGCGGGCATGATGATGTACGGGGCGTACCTGCCCAAGACGATCTCCATCGGACATAGCGCCGTGGTGATCGTCATCGCCGATACGCTGGTGGCGCTACTGGCCGGTCTGGTTATCTTCCCCATGGTGTTCGCCAATGGTCTCGACCCCGCGGGCGGTGCCGGGTTGATCTTTCAGACATTGCCGGTGGCGTTTGCGCAGATGCCCGGTGGCGGCGTGGTCGCGGTGTTTTTCTTCCTGTTGCTGTCGGTGGCCGCCATTACCTCTGTCGTAGGGCTGTGCGAGCCGCTGGTCGCGTGGATCATGGAACGATTCGGATACTCCCGCCATGGCGCGGCGACGATACTGGTTGCCGCCGCGCTGGCATGCGGCCTGATCAGCGTGCTCAGCTACAATCACTGGTCTGAGGTGGCGGTTGCCGGGCGTACCCTCAACACCTGGATGGATTTCATTCCCAACCAGGTCTTGCTGCCCCTGGGCGGGTTGTGCATCACATTATTCGCAGGGTGGTTCGTCTCAAAGGAAGAAAACCGCGCGGAACTCGGGCTGCGCAGTGACCGCTGGTTCATTGCCTGGTTCAATCTGCTGCGGTTTGCCGTGGTGCCTGCCGTGTTGCTGATTTTCCTGGCTGGCGTCGGAGAGTAAGCGTGATGCTTGGCTACCGCGGCAGCGTGAATCGCTGGGAATGCGATGAAAACGATCATCTGAATGTTCGCTTCCACGTTGAAAAGCACTGGCAGGCGCTCAACGGTGCCCTTGATGAACTCGGGCTGCAGCCGGACGTCGCCTCCGCCGATCTCAGCGCCCGCACTACCGTGCAGCACCTGCGTTTCCTGTCCGAGGCGAGGCTGGCAGCGCCGCTGTCAGGTTATGTCAGCGTGGTGTCCGTGCCAGGTGCCGCCGGGGGCGGTACGTTAGACATCATGACCGAGCTGCGGCAGACCTTCACAGGAGAAGTTATCAGCTCATGTGTTCATCGTGTAGTTGATGTTACAGGTTCGAATGGCAGAGACCTGCCGGCCCATGCAGGTTCCCGCGGCATCTCCGATCAGGATTGTCCCTACGTATCATTGAGCCTGGGTCAGACCGAGAGATTCGGGTTCAGAACCATCGGAGGGGGGGTTGTGCAGGCGGACGAATGCGGCCCTGATGGGCGATTGCGTATGCACCACTATATGGGGCGTATATCTGATTCAATGCCGCATCTGTGGGGAGAGCTGAATGCCGACTCCGGTATCCTCAACGAAGATGAGGGTGGCGCGGTATTGGAGTACCGGATGCGCTATCATGCGCCGCTGCGGTTGCATGATCGGTTTGTGGTTCGCTCCGGCATCAGTGCTGTGGGCGCCAAAGTTCAACGTTTCACCCACCTGCTGTTCAATTCTCATACCGGCAGGCTCTACCTGTCAGCGGAGGCAGCCGGTGTGCGCATGGACCTACAGGCACGTAAAGCGACCGTTCTCGATGAAATAACCCAGGCGGCATTGCGCAAGCAGATGCTGGTGCCTTCTGCCTGACTTTTTGCGGTAATTCGGCGTAAGGCAATAAGCGGGTATGAATAAGGCGACCACGTTTCTCATCATCGGCGTGCTGGTTGTGGCGGCGGTGGTGCTATTGCCGGTGACGGACTGGCTGCAATCTGCCGTAGCCTGGATCGACGCAAACCGTGCGGTGTCCTGGCTTGTCTTCATCCTTATGTATGTGACGGCCACGGTTCTGTTGCTGCCGGGTAGTCTGCTGACACTGGTCGCCGGTTTTGTGTTTGGTCTCGGCTACGGCTTCGCCATGGTTTCATTTTCCAGTGTGGTCGGGGCCAGCCTGGCGTTTCTGATCGGTCGATTCTTTGCGCGTGAGTGGGTTGCGGAACGCTTGACCGGTATGCCGAGGTTTGCCGCCCTTGATGCGGCAATCGCCGAGCGCGGTGCTCTGATCGTGCTGTTGACGCGGTTGTCTCCGGTGTTTCCGTTCAATCTGCTCAACTACGCGCTTGGGCTGACCGGGGTGCGATTCTGGACCTACGTGGGTGTCTCCTGGATCGGCATGGTTCCCGGCACACTGCTGTATGTCTATCTGGGGTCCATCGCTTCTGACCTGGCCAGCTTACTCGGCGGTGAAACCGGTGATTCACCTGTCGGCAACACGCTACTGTATGTTGGTCTGGTGGCAACGCTGATATTCACCATAGTCATTTCGCGTATCGCGACCAGGGCGTTGAGCGAACGGCTGCCAACGGCCGAAACCAGGGAGCAACGGTGAGCTATCCCGGCGAACAGTTTGACGCTACCAGTCGCGCATTGCTCGCGCCTGCGGACTATCAGAATCCGCGCCCGGCGGCGCGTTATCATCTGGTTGTGGTAGGGGCTGGTCCCGCTGGCCTTATCAGTGCGATAGGAGCTTCCGGGTTGGGGGCAAAAGTGGCGCTCATTGAGCGCGCCAGCATGGGTGGCGATTGCCTGAATGTCGGCTGTATACCGTCCAAGGCGTTGCTGGAATACACGCGCAGCAATGCTCAGGCGGATTTCGCTGAGGCCTTCGGCTGGCTGCGCGAAGTCAGGGCCGGAATCGCTCCTCACGATTCTGTGGAACGCTACAGCGAGGCCGGTGTCGATGTGTTTCTGGGCGACGCGTCATTCAATGATGCAGGGCAGATCTGCGTGGGCGAGATGCCGCTGAACGCACGTCGAGTGGCGCTGTGTACTGGCGCAAGGGCTGATCTCCCGCCGATCCCGGGGCTGCGTGAAAGCGGGCCGCTGACCAATGAAACTGTCTTCGATCTGATCGAGGCGCCCGCCAGCCTGGCAATATTGGGCGCCGGAGCAATAGGCTGTGAACTGGCTACGGTGTTTGCCCGCCTCGGCGTCGACGTGCATCTGTTTGAGCTGGCGCCCCGGGTCTTGCCGACAGAAGATGAACAAGCCAGTCAGATCGTTGCTGCAGCGTTGCGCGATCTGGGTATTCATCTGCACCTGGGACAGGGTGTTACGGAAGTCGTCGGGTCGGAACAGTTTGAGATTCGTGCGGGAGTGGAAACCGTCCGCACGGAGCAGTTGCTGGTTGCTTTAGGGCGCAAACCTAACGTGGAGGATCTGAACCTGGGAAATGCTGGTGTGCGCATTGACCCGCGCGGTTTCATTGTCACCGACGCGAAGCTGCGTACAACCAACAGCAAAGTATATGCCGCCGGAGATTGCACTGCGGCACTGCAGTTTACTCATCATGCAGATGCCCAGGCGCGGGCCCTGATCCAGAACTGTCTGTTTCTGCCGAGTGCCAAGGTAGACGGCTTGGTTGTTCCGCACTGCACGTATACGCAACCTGAGGTTGCGTCTGTCGGCGTTGGAGTCGTCGAGCTTCGAGAAGCGGGTGTGCAGTTCGACTGCTACCGCGTGGAGTTCACCGAGCTGGATCGTGGTCGCGCGGAAGTGGATGGGTCGGGCTTTGCCCAGGTGCTTACGGCGCGGGGCAGTGATCGAATCATCGGCGCCACCATAGTAGGGCATGATGCAGGTGAACAACTCGCGCCGATCTGCCTGTTAATGAGCAACGGCCTCGGGTTGAGCCGTGCGGGTAAAGCTCTGTTTGCTTATCCTACGCGTTCTGAATACCTCAAGCGCCTTGCCGACGCCTACACCCGGTCCAGATTTACGCCCCGGGTTGCAGCGCTGTTCCGCGCATGGCTTGGACTGACCGGATGAATTACACATTGTGATATGCTCAAAACCCGAATGATTGGTGGAGAGTTACGTTGCGTCATCAGTGGCAATCTATGTTGTGTTGTTTACTGGTTGCTGGTGTTTTATCCGGGTGTGGCGAGCCGCCTGGGCCTGCTGTGGCATTCAAGGCGACTGCGACGATTCACGAGTTCATGGTATGGATGCTCGAACCCGCTGCGGATGTGCTGTGGGACTCAGCGGGTTATGTGATCACCGAAGAGGGTGAGCAGGACCTGCAGCCAACCACGGAAGAAGGTTGGAATGAGGTGCGTAATGCAGCAACCGTGGTTGCCGAATCAGGTAATCTTCTGATGATGCCTGGTTATGCTGTTGCAGGAGATTGGATGGAATACTCCGAGGCCCTGGTCGTGGCTGGTATCAATGCTCGGGATGCGGCTGTTGCTCAGGATGCCGACGCGTTATTCGAGGCAGGCGCCAGGTTGTATAACGTCTGTTTGGCCTGCCACAACCGCTACATCATCGAGGCCGGCGATTGAATCAGACTCCTGCGAGTAGCCGTTCGGTATGGCTGACCACGCTGATCAGCATCCTCACCGCAGCTATCGGATTAATCCTGTTCGTGCTGCCTGCGGAATTTGGCATCGATCCAACCGGGGCCGGCCGGGCCATGGGCATCAGCAAAATGTCGGGCTATCAGGTCAGCGCGTTGATTGGGGAAACCTCGGCGTATCAGCACGACTACGCGGAGTTCCCGCTCGCGCCATTCGAGTCTGTGGAGTACAAATACCACCTGGCGGCTGGTCAGGCGATGGTATACAGCTGGCAGGCCGAGGGCGAAGTCGTGTACGACTTCCACTCCGAAGAGGAAGGCTCAGATCCAGAGGATGCGGTGAGCTTTTCGGTCGGGCGCAGCGCTGCACAACATGGCACGTATGTCGCCCCCTATGGCGGTATTCATGGCTGGTTCTGGGAGAATCGAACCCAACGGGATCTGGTGGTCCGAGTGGCAACATCCGGCTACTTTTCTGCTGCCACCACATACAGCGCAGCCGGACCTTATACGAAAGATACTTTCGACTGATTTTCGGCAGCATTTCAGACGACCACTGAGGCCGAAAACCACTGCTCTACCTCGCGTTTACCAATACTTGTATACTCTGTGAAACTTGGATCTGGTGGGGAGAACATGAGCGAAGGCTACGATCACCTGCGGCAACGCGCGCAAAACGTCGACGAAACGCGTACTTCGCGGCGTCTGCGCGAAACAGTCGATACGATGCTTGATCCAATGGAGATTCCGCTTGATCAGATCAACGTGGCAAATCCGGAACTGTTCAAGCATCAGCTGGTTTATCCCTATTTCAAACGCCTGCGGGATGAAGCACCGGTGCACTATTGCAGCGAGAGCCAGTATGGCCCGTACTGGTCGATCACCCGTTATCACGACATCATGGCGGTGGATCGTAATCACCAGGTTTTTTCCTCGTCTTTCAAGTATGGCGGCGTCACGATTACAGGTTCGCCGAGCTCCAACTCGGAAATTCCCAATTTCATTTCCATGGATCCGCCGGATCACAGCGGTCAGCGCCAGGCGGTGGCGCCGGGGCTGGCGCCAGCCAGGCTTGCGCAGATGCAGAGTCTGATCCGTGAGCGGGTCGTGGAAATTCTGGACGGACTGCCGGTGAACGAAACCTTTGACTGGGTGCCACAGGTTTCTGTAGAGCTGACGGGACGCATGCTGGCGACGGTGCTGGGGGTTCCCCAGGAAGATCGCCACAACCTGATCCGCTGGTCCAATGCCATCAGTAATGCCGATAATCCCGAATACACGTCGTCTGCGGCAGGCTTCTACGAAACCCTGGCGGAGATGGGAGACTATTTTTCCGCGGTCTGGGAGGAGCGCAAGGCCGCCGAAGGGCCGGGAGACGATCTGATTTCCATGCTGGCCTGGGGGCAGCACACCGCGCAGATGGACCGAAAGCAGCTGCTTGGCAACATGTTGCTGCTTATGGTGGGCGGCAACGACACCACCCGCAACTCAATCAGTGGTGGTCTGCTGGCGTTGAATCAGTTCCCTGAGCAGTATGCGAAGCTGCGTGCCAACCCCGAGCTGATTCCGTCTATGGTGGCGGAGGTGATCCGCTGGCAGACGCCGCTGGTGTCAATGCGCCGTACCGCTGTAGAAGATTTTACCATGCACGGCCAACGTATCCGCAAAGGGGATATGGTCATAATGTGGTATCTGTCGGGTAATCGTGACGAACGCGCCATTGAGCGGCCTGACGAATTCATCATCGATCGTGCCCGGCCGCGGGAGCATCTCTCATTTGGCTTTGGCATTCACCGTTGCCTGGGCAACCGACTGGCGGAGATGCAGTTGCGTACGCTGTGGGAAGAGCTTGTGCAGCGGCACCCGGAGGTAGAAGTGGTCGGCGAGCCGGAGCGTGCCAGCTCACCGATCTTTCATGCGATCAACTCGCTGCCGGTGATTATCCGGCACTGAGTCCAGCGCGGCATAGCGTCGCGCTATGCCGCACGTTCGATCAGCGTTCCTGTGCCCAGGCCGCCACCACAACACATGCTGATCAGGCCGTATTGACCACCTGTACGGATCAGTTCATGTACCGCCTTGGTGATCAGGAAGCAGCCGGTTGCGCCGAGTGGATGGCCCAGCGCGATGGCGCCGCCATTCGGATTGACCTTGGCCATGTCCGCGCCCACGGTCTTGGCCCAGGAAAGCACAACGGAAGCAAATGCCTCGTTTACTTCGAACACATCAATATCGTCTATGCTCAAGCCGCTCTGCGCCAGCAGTTTTTCCGTGGCGGGAATAGGGCCTTCGAGCATCATGACCGGGTCGCAGCCAACCAGGGCGGAAGCCTTGATTGTGGCAAGGGGCGTGAGGCCTAGCTCGTTGGCTTTGCTGGCGCTCATCATGAGTACCGCTGCCGCACCGTCGGCGATCTGCGACGACGTGCCGGCTGTATGCACACCGTCCTCACGGGCCACGGGTTTGAGCTCGGCGAGTGCCTCGAGGCTGGTGTCACGGGGAACTTCGTCTTTGGTTACAGTAATGGTCTCGCCGGTTTTTTCAAAGTTTTCGTCCATTGCCGGCGCCTCTACCGGAATGATCTGGTTCTCGAAATAGTTGTTATCGATGGCATGGCGGGCGCGTTCTTGAGATTGCAGACCAAAACCGTCGGTGTCCTGTCGGGTGATCTGATACTTTTCCGCCATACGTTCGGCACCTTCGAACTGGCTGGTGAATTCGTAATGCTGGAAGTAGCTGGACGATATCGGCTTGCCCATTTTCGGGTCTCGTCCGACCGCGTCAGAACCGATTGGCAGGCGGGTCATATTTTCTACGCCGCAAGCCATAACGACATCAGCATGGCCCGAAGCGATCATGGTGTGGGCCAGAGTCGTCGACTGCTGGGACGAACCGCACTGAGAGTCGATTGTGATACATGGGGTGGTCTGCGCGCCGCCGTGGGCCAGCCAGGCAGTACGGGTAACATTCATGCCCTGGGCCGCAACTTTGTTGATGCAGCCACCTACGACCTGGTCGACGACGTCGGAGTTCAGACCATTGCGATCCAGCACCTTCTGCATGATCTGGCCCAGTGTGTCGGTGGGATGGGCACCGCCCAGGCTACCGTTTTTCCTGCCTACCGGTGTACGGGCGGCATCGACAATGACGACATCTTCCATTTAAGAGCTCCTGGCTTTCATTGATTGATCGCTTTTTGACGGACCACATTGTAGCGGTCGCGCTTTCAGATGACACGGCTTTCGCGCTCTGTTCAAATAGGCGCTTTCTACTCTATTCGTTTCCGGGGGGAGCGTAACATGGACATCAAAGGCAAGAAGGCGCTGGTTTTTGGCGGCACATCGGGCATCGGTCTGGCGACCACTATGAAGCTGCGTGATCTTGGCGCGGCAGTAGTGGCGATCAGTCGTGACCCGAGTAAGGCCGGGGAAATCGACGGCGTTACCCTGCGTGGTTGTGATGTGCGAGATCGTGAAGCGCTGCAGAAAATGTTAGCCGAATGCGCTCCATTCGACATTCTGATCAGCGCGGCGACCGGCGGCGAACGTGCTCTTGGGCCTTTCATGCAAATGGATCTGGATGGCTATCAGGCGTCCTTCGAAAAACTGTGGGGTTATGCCAACGTGGTGCGGCTGGGCGGCGAGCACCTCAGTGAAAACGGCACCATAGTGCTGGTATCTGGCTCCCCCGCGCGACGCGCGAAACCCGGTCAGGCCGCGCTGGGCTCGGTCGGCGGTGCCGTCGAGCAGCTTGTACGTGCGGTAGCCGCAGAGATTGCGCCGAAGCGGATCAATGTGGTTTCACCAGGCGTCATCAGCACGCCGATGTTCGGTGACGATGCGCAGGCGCGGGATAAAATACTGGCCGGCGCAACGGCAAAGCATCTGATCGCCCGACCCGGAACGCCGGAGGAAGTGGCCGATGGCATCATCTTCATGGTGCAGAATGATTTTGTTACCGGCACCACCATCGATGTAGATGGCGGCTGGTTGATCAGCTGATGAAATAGCCCGTCAGCTGATACCCGATGAGTACGAAACCGCACATCATGATGAGTCCGTTTGCCAGCACCGCCTGAGATTGAAATCTGGCGGCGTAGCGCCAGGCGTTCATGACGGTGATGATCAGAGCCAGAGCGGTGATCTGGCCGGCCTCAACGCCGAGATTGAATGCCAGCAGGTTTGGCAGCAAACCCTGTTCGGACAGGCTCAGCTCCTGCAGTTTGGTGGCCAGTCCGAAACCGTGAAACAGCCCGAAGATCAGAACGGCAGCGCGGGTGTTGATGTGCCAGCCCAGGCGTTCGAAGCCACCGATGTTTTCGAAGCCCTTGTAAACAACTGATAGACCAATGATCGCATCGATGAGATAGGCGTTGGCGGGAATGTCAAAGGCTACGCCAGCCAGCAGTGTAAGGCTGTGACCTACGGCGAACAGCGTGACGTAAAGGCCCACGTCCGACAGGCGGTACAGGAAGAAAATAACGCCGGCAAGGAACAGCAGGTGATCGTAGCCGGTCACCATGTGCTTCGCGCCGAGGTAGAAATAGGGCCAGAAATGGAAGCCCTGTTGAGCTTGAATGAAGCTGGCGTCACCTTCGGCAACGCCGTGGGCGAGCGCCGTCGTAGCGACTGCGCCGGCCATCAGGACGGCTATGAGCGCATAGCCATAGCGAGCCGGCGCGCCAGTCCGGTGCGCTGATCGGCAAGAGCGTGGCTCTTGAGATTGCCCGCCTGTAACGACGGGCAGTTCCTCAAACGACAGTGGTTGCAAGATCAGCTCTGCAGGCTGGCGAAATTTTTCCCTTCAGCAACGAGTCGCTCCAGCAATGGCGCAGGTTCCCATACATCGCCACCATACTGCTCGTGGTATCGCTTGATATCGGCCAGAATGTTGTCGAGTCCCTGCTGGTCTGCCCAGAACATGGGCCCGCCGGTGACTTCCGGGAAGCCGTATCCATTGATATAGACGATATCGATATCGCAGGGGCGGATGGCGATGCCGTCTTGCAGAATACGTGCGCCTTCATTGATCAATGCGTAGACGCAGCGCTTGAGCACTTCGTCATCATCGATTTCCTGACGGATGATACCGAGTTCTGCAGAGGTTTGTTCGACGAGTTCGACGACTTCCGGGTCAGCCTGTCCTGCGCGGCTGCCTTCAGGGTAGATATAGAAACCGCGGTTGGTTTTCTGTCCGAACCGTTCCATTTCGCACAGCTTGTCGGCTACGCGAGCGGTAATCGGTACATCTTCGGGTTTCATGCCGGACAGCTTACGGGCGCGCCAGCCCAGGTCGAGGCCTACCAGGTCGTTCATCTGGAAGGGACCCATGGGCATACCGAACTGCAGCAGTACATTGTCGACCTGATAAGGCGTTGCGCCCTGCAGAATGATTTCGCCGGCCTGCCGGGTGTAGCCCGCCAGCATGCGATTGCCGATGAAACCGGGGGCGTTTCCAGACAAAACAGCAATCTTGTTCAGGGTTTTGCCGAGCTTCATGGAAGTCGTGATGGTTTGTTTGCTTGTGCTGGCGCCGCGCACCACTTCCAGCAGGCGCATGACGTTTGCCGGGCTGAAGAAGTGCAGGCCGATGACATCTTCAGGACGACTGGTGGCGTGCGCCATTTTGTCTACGTCGAGTCCTGAGGTGTTGCTGGCCAGAATCGCACCGGGTCTGGCGACTTCCTCTATTTTCTTGAAGGTTTCGACTTTCACGTCGATGTTTTCGTATACGGCTTCGATAATGACGTCCGCGGCGCCCAGGTCTGCATAGTTGGTGGTGCCGGTGAGCAGACTCATACGCTGGTCGACGTCAGCTTCGCTCATACGTCCACGCTGCACCTGAATGTCGTAGTTGCGCTTGATAACACCAATTCCGCGATCCAGGGCTTCCTGATCCAGTTCCAGTACAGTGACAGGAATGCCAACGTTCAGAAACGACATTGAAATACCGCCACCCATTGTGCCGCAACCGATGACTGCGGCCTGATTGATATCCTTGGTTGCGGTGTCTTTGGGCACATCCGGGATTTTGCCGACTTCGCGCTCAGCGAAAAACATGTGGATCAAGGCTTCGCGCTGAGGGTGCTTGAGGCACTTGGCAAAGCACTCTGCCTCGACCTTCATTCCCGCGTCGAAGTCGAGCAGGTTCACCGCGGCTTCGACACACTGGATAATCATTTCCGGTGCGAAACGCTTGCGCATCCTGCGGGCGGAATCTTTACGTGCGTTATCGAATAGTTCGCTGTTGCCCTGGTCCGCCTCGAGCTTGCCGTTTTCGTCGCGAATGCGACGGGTGGGCGAACCTTTGCTAATCAGGTCTTTCGCAAAGCTGATGGCGGCATCAACGATGTCGCCTGTGGCGACTTCGTCGACGATACCCAGCTCCTTGGCCACCGGGCCGGGGATCGGGTCGCCGGACAGAATGAAATTCAATGCCTTGTCCGCACCGATCAGGCGAGGTAGACGCTGGGTGCCGCCGGCGCCAGGCAACAGACCGAGTTTGACTTCCGGTAACCCGACCGGCGCGCTGGGCGCGATGACTCGGTAGTGACAGCAAAGTGCCACTTCCAGGCCGCCGCCGAAAGCGGTGCCGTTGATCGCCGCGACAATGGGTTTGGTGCTGTCGTCCATGGATTTCAGGCAGTCACCGAGGCCAGGGCCCTTCGACTCGCCACCGAACTCGGAGATATCAGCGCCGGCAATGAATGCGCGCCCGGCGCCGGTCAGTACTATGGCTTTGACGTTATCATCGGCCAGCGCCTGGGCCACGCCATCGTTCAACCCCTGCCTTACGCCCGACGACAACGGATTCACCGGCGGATTATCAATGGTCATCAGCGCGACATCGTCACGCACCTCATAGTGCACGGTCCCTTTCATCAGTTTTCACCTGTCGTTCAGAATTTCACAACCACGTAGTTTGCCCTAGCGGTAACGCGGGTGCCAGGCATCTGCGTTACCGGTACCATTAGCGTGCAGCCCGCGGTGTGGGCGCGTGGTAATTATGGGCTTCAGTAAAGGGTACGGGCGGTGTTGGAAGGGGTTCGAGTAGTCTCATTAGAGCAGGCAGTCGCAGCGCCGTTGTGCAGTCGCCGCCTGGCGCTCGCCGGAGCGGAAGTGATCAAGGTTGAGCGCCCGGAGGGTGATTTCGCGCGCTACTATGATACGGCTGTGGCGGGGCAGAGCGCCTACTTCGTGTGGCTTAATGCGGGCAAGAAGTCAGTGGTACTGGATCTTTCGGATGAGAGCGATCGGGTATTGCTGCTGCGCCTGATCGGCCGTGCCGACGTGTTCATTCAGAATCTGAAGCCCGGGGCGCTGGCTAAGCTCGGCATCGATCTGGGGCGATTGCATGAACAGCACGCCGGTCTCATCTCGGTATCAATCAGTGGCTTCCACCCGGATGGGCCGGGCGCCGCGCGCAAAGCGTATGACCTGCTGATGCAGGCGGAGTCCGGTCTGGCGGACATCACTGGCGCGCCCGCCGAACCTGGCCGAGTCGGTGTGTCGGTGGTGGACCTGTCTACCGGCATGTTTGCTTATGAAGCGGTTCTCGAAGCGTTACTGGCTCGTGCGGGTAATGGTGAGGGGGCAAGAATCGACGTGGCTCTGTTTGATTCAGTGGCGGAATGGCTGACGGTGCCATATCTGCTCGATAAGTATGCTGATGCCGCACCACCCCGGATTGGACTGGCTCACCCGGGTATCTGCCCATACGGGGTGTTCACCAGTGCCGACGATAAGCGCTTTGTGCTGTCGGTTCAGAACCAAGCGGAATGGCGCCGGCTGTGCACGGTGGGCCTGGGCCTACCCGAGATGCTCGATGACCCGCGCTGTGCGGACAACGAGACTCGGGTCGCCCACCGCGGGTTTGTCGATGGCGTTCTGCAGGATGTGTTCCGGATGCAGAGTTATGAGGTGGTGGACGCCAACCTGGCAGCCGCAGATCTCGCCTACGCGCCATTGAACACGGTGACGGCGCTCAAGGATCATGCGGACTTGCACACCCAGAACATCCGTGTCAACGATCAGTCGATCCCGCTACCGAAGGTTCCTGGATTGGACAAACCGGGCGACCTGAAGGTGCCGCAACTGGGAGAGCACACCGACGCGATACGTCATTGGCTCGAATTCGTCAGCGATTAGTGCGAGACTGCAGGTAAATCAAACCAACAACAGGAGCGCACATGGCTGCTTTTTTCGTTGCCCAGTATGTGGTCAACAACCCCGATCTGTATCGTGAATATCAGGGCGGCGCAGGGCCGACCATCGCTCAGTATGGCGGCGAACTCGTATCGTTCGATGTTGCGGCGGAAACCATGGAAGGCAGCGCGCCGGGCCCTCAAACGGTAATCATCAAGTTTGACTCCACCGATGCCGCCAAAGCTTGGTATAACTCATCGGAGTACCAGGCGGTGGTAGGCAAACGACTGGAAGCAACTTCCGGTTTTGCGGTGATTTCTCAAAGCATGAATGTTGGATAACGCGTCAAGTTGACGCTTTCCCGGCGAGATTTTGCTCTTTTCTCAGGCTTGGCCGGTGTGGCGGGTAGCGCGAAGGTATTGGCGCAGAAAAATAGTTCGGGGAGTTTGCCGGATGCTGTTCCGGAGAAGGACGGCCTTAGCGTTCTGAACGAAAGGCCGCTCAACGCCGAAACGCCCGCCCATCTGCTGGACGACGTCACGACTCCTACATCCCGTCTGTTCGTGCGCAACAACGGTCTGTTACCCGCCAGCGTCAACGCGGAAGGGTGGCGGTTGAGTATTGCCGGTGAGGGCTGTGTCAGGCCGGCTACGTTAAGCATCGCCCAGCTGAAAGATCGTTTCCCGATCTACAGCTACGATCTACAGCTTGAGTGCGGTGGCAATGGGCGTGCGGAATTTCGCCCGCGCGCCGCCGGCAATCAATGGACTACCGGAGCCATCGGTTGTCCGCGTTGGACCGGTGTGCGGGTGAAAGACGTGTTGGCGTACTGTGGCGTTACCTCCGAGGCAATATATCTCGGCTATGTAGGCGCTGATCGTCACTTGTCCGGCGATCCGAACAAGATCGTCATTTCCCGCGGCGTGCCGCTGCACAAAGCCTTGCAGGACGAATCTCTCATCGCCTTCGAGCTCAATGGTGAACCTATTCCAGCGCTGCACGGCGCGCCCCTGCGATTGGTGTGCGGCGGCTGGCCGGGTTCTGTGTCGGGCAAATGGCTGACCCAACTGCTGGTCCGCGAGCAGGTGCACGACGGCGCCAAGATGGGCGGCACATCCTATCGAGTACCCTGCAGCCCGGTGGCACCCGGCAGCACAGTTGCGCAAGACAACATGTGCATCATCGAATCCATGCCTGTGAAATCGCTGATCACGTTCCCGCGCTCGGGTATCACGCTGACCCCAGGCAAGCCGCATATGATTCGCGGACAGGCGTGGGCAGGAGATCTCAAAGTCACCGCCGTACATACCAGTGTGGACTTCGGCGTCACCTGGCAGCAAGCTGAACTGGCGCAACCCCCTAATCGCCTGGCCTGGCAGCAATGGCAGGCGCGTGTGCAGATCGAAAAACCGGGTTACTACGAGATCTGGGCCCGTGCTACCGATGAAATGGGGCGCAGTCAGCCGATGCTGGTTCCGGGCTGGAATCCCAAGGGCTATCTGAACAACGCTGCCCATCGTATTGCCGTTGCGGTGGGTTGATGGCCTCTGCCGAACGACATCGCCGGCGTATGCGTTGTCTGTCCACGGTGGTACTGGTGGTCGTTATGGCTGCCCCGGCGTTTTCCGCCGAGCTCATTGATGCACCCGGTGCGAATCTGGTGCGCGGCCATTGTTCAGCCTGCCATTCTCTGAGTCTGGTGACCTCTCAGCGTGGAGATGCGGCATTCTGGCTCGACCGGATTCGATGGATGCAGAAGAAGCAGAATCTGTGGCCCATTCCCGCTGACCAGGAAACTGCGATCATCAGCTACCTGGGCACTCACTATGCCGAAACCGAATGGGGCAGGCGGCCGAATCTGAGTGCGGAGCTACTGCCCTGACCATTGAACCAATCGGGGTTGGCTGAGAGCCCGGTGTACAAAAAGAAATAACCGGTTGCTGCAACCTTTTTCGTCCGTGGCGGCTCTTTAATTCACATGTGTATGCAAATTCAGACTAAGGAGAGCTTCAATGGGTGTTGAGATTGTTGTGCCGCTGGCGGCATTCACCATGATTTTTGGTATTTGTGCAGTGGTGTTCTACTACCGTTACAAGTCCCGCCAGGAACTGCAGCTTACCGTGCGCTCGGCTATCGATTCCGGCCAGCCGCTATCGGCTGAGCTGCTGGTGGAACTGACTGCGTCACTGTACGCGAAGCGCAATGATCAGCGTAGGGGGGTGATCTGCGTAGCGGTGGGTCTGGCATTCATCTGTCTGGCGATGCTGATTGGAGAGCACGGCCCGAGTGGACCGCTACTGGGTATTTCAGCCTTTCCATTCCTGGTTGGCGTGGCGTATCTGGTGCTATGGCGCATGAATCGAGATCAGGAGTCCAGCCCGAACCAGGCCGGATGAACTTCAAACCGGTGACTTCCGGTGAGCTGGACACCGCCGTCGACGCCCGGCTGGTCGAACGCGCCAGGCAAGGGCAGATGGCCGTACGGCATGAAGCTTTCTCAGTGCTGGTAAAACGCTACGAGGGCTTCGTGCGCGCCATGCTGTATGCCTTGTGCGCAAACAGGGCGGAAGCGGACGATCTTGCCCAGGACGCATTTGTGGTGGCCTGGCAGAAACTGGGCTCCTTGAAATCGCCGGAACGGTTCCGCGGCTGGCTCAAACAGCTGGCTTATCGGCAGTTTCTGCATCGCTACCGCCGCACTCGCCGGGAGCAGCAGTATCTTGTCCAGGCGCAACATGAATCGGCGGTTGGTGACGAGAGTTTTCCGGGTGAAACAGCGTCTCACGACGCCCGGGCCCTGTTGCGGCTGTGTGCGCCCCTGGAGCAGGAACTGCTGGTGTTGTGTCATGGCTTCGAGTTCACCTACGCCGAGATCGCGCAGAATCGTGGGATGGCGGTAGGCACCGTTAAATCCCATGTGCACCGCGCAAAGCAGAAGATTCGAAGCGCGCTGGAAAGTCGAGCTTCTTCTGATGAGGAAATTCATGAAAAACAATGAGTTAGATAGAATTCTTGATGCTGCGTTTGAATCATTACGGAAACCTCCGCCAGGGCCGTCGATCAGCGGGGTCGTCCGAGAGCGTATTGAGCTGGAGCCCGTTGCTGAGCCTGGCAGCGATGCCGCGTTGCACCAGGGCGGCGCCGACCATGAATGGCTGATCGGCGTCGCCTGCCTGCTGGGCGCGCTGATCTGTGCGCCTTCGTTTGGCAGCCTTGAATTGAGCGAGTGGCTCGGTGGTGTTTCATTCGCAGCCTTTGGGGCATATGCAGACGTTGCCGCAGGGCTGGGTCTGGCCCTGATGTTCAGTGCGCTGTGTCTGCCATTGATGTTTGTGGTGCTGGACGACTAACGCTCATTAGAGCGCTCGCGTGCTATCGAGTACTAGTGCTCCAGGGAGCACTTGCCATACACTTACCTGCTGTAATTTCAGTGGGAGTGAAATCATGGGGCAGGATACGGCGAGTTTCGATGCGATCGTGGTTGGAGCAGGCTTAGGCGGCATGTACATGCTGCATCGCCTCAGGGAGCAGGGCCTCAACGCACGGGTTTATGAAGCAGGTGACGGTGTAGGCGGGACCTGGTACTGGAATCGTTATCCCGGTGCCCGCTGCGACATTCCAAGTGTGGAATATTCCTACCAGTTTTCGGAAGAGCTGCAGCAGGAGTGGGAGTGGACCGAACGTTACGCCACCCAGCCAGAGATCCTGCGTTATGCCAATCACGTAGCAGAGCGTTTCGATTTACTGGGCGACATGCAGTTCAACACCCGCGTAAAGAGCGCCAGCTACGATGAGCAGAGTCGCATCTGGAACCTGGAACTTGATCCTGATGAGCGGGTGAGCGCGCGCTTCGTGGTGATGGCTACAGGTTGCCTTTCGGTACCAAACTTTCCAAATATCAAAGGCTTAGAAGATTTTTCTGGATATACCTATCACACCGGCTTATGGCCCCATGAGGGCGTAGACTTTACCGGTAAGCGGGTTGGCATTATCGGCACGGGTTCCTCTGCTATACAGAGCATCCCGCTGATCGCAAAGCATGCAGCCAGCGTTACCGTGTTTCAGCGTACGCCGAATTACTCCGTCCCCGCGCATAACGCGCCGCTGGATCCTGAATTCGTCGCGAACATCAAAGCCCGCTACGCGGAATATCGCAAGGAGAACTGGGCTCGCGGCTTCGGCGCCGACTTCCGTGACAGCGAAATCTCTGCGTTGGACGTGTCAGAGGAAGAGCGCGAAGTGGAATATGAAGACCGCTGGGCCAAAGGCGGGCTTGCTTTCCTCGCCGCATACAGTGACCTGGCCTTTGATGACGCGGCGAATGCCACGGCTCAAGAGTTCATCCGCCGCAAAATCGCAGCAAAGGTCGATGATTCCGATCTGGCGGCAAAGCTGGCACCAACCACGCCGGTGGGGTGCAAGCGCCTGTGTGTGGACGATGAGTACTACGAGACCTACAATCTCGACCATGTAACACTGGTGGATCTCAATGAAGTGCCCATTGAAGAGGTAACCGAGTCCGGTGTGCGCACTGCCGAGCAATCGTACGAGGTGGACTGCCTGATTCTCGCCACTGGTTTCGACGCAATGACCGGGGCCATTACCAACATAGATATCACCGGTGTCGGCGGTGCGCTCCTCAAACAGAAATGGGAGGATGGGCCGCGTGCCTACCTTGGCCTTGCCACGGCGGGTTTCCCCAACCTGTTCATGATCACCGGCCCCGGATCGCCTTCGGTACTGTCGAACATGCTGCCCAGCATCGAACAGCACGTGGAGTGGATATCCGAGTGCATCGAGTATGTGGGCGCTCATCAGTATGCCGCGATCGAGGCCCGCAGTGACGCCGAGGAAGCCTGGATCGAACACGTTAACGAAGTGGCGGATACGTCGATCTATCCGAACTGCAATTCCTGGTACTTAGGCTCGAATGTCGAAGGCAAGAAACGGGTTTTCATGCCCTATCTGGGGGTGCCCCCTTACATTGAGAAATGTGCCGACGTCGTCGCTAAGGGCTATGACGGATTTGCATTGAGCAACTAAGGCGACTTATCCCGCGCTGGTTCATTGGCGGTCATCTAGAGGAGCAAAATGGCATACGACACAGACAACATCTTCGCCAAGATTCTGCGTGGTGAAGCACCGGCGTTCAAAGTCTACGAAGATGATCACTCACTGGCCTTTATGGATGTCATGCCCCAGGTCGATGGGCACACTCTGGTCATTCCCAAGGACCCGGCGCAAAACATTCACGAGGCAGATCCCGTGATCCTGGGGGCTACGATTCAGACTGTGCAAAAGGTCTCGCTTGCGGTCAAACAGGCTTTCGAGGCGCCCGGCATCATGGTCGCGCAACTGAATGGGCCCGCCGCAGGTCAAACCGTTTTCCACCTGCATTTCCATATTCTACCCCGTCACGATGGCATCGAATTTCTCATGCACGCCCGGGACATGGAGGATTTCAATAAGCTGGAAGCGTACGCGGAACGGGTTCGCGCATGTCTGTAGGCGGCCCGGCGGACGGTGCGATGCAGAATATCGCAGCGCAGTTCAGCGCAGACGAACTCTCCGCGGCGCTGGCCGACGACAAGATTGAATGGGCGGAGGCCATCGAGGCCATCCATGCCGAGTATGGTGAACAGGGCGTACGCGAGATTCTGCGCAGCGTGCAGGACCATGTGCTTAATCTGAATGTGCCGCTCAATGAAGCAACGCTGAACACGCCATACGTCAACACCATTGCGCCGGAAGACCAACCGGTGTATCCCGGCGATATCGACCTGGAAGAGCGCATTGAAAACATCATCCGCTGGAACGCTGCCGCCATGGTGCTGCAGGGCCAGGACCAGGGTTCCGGTGTGGGCGGCCATATCGCCACCTACGCCTCAGCGGCGACCATGATGGAAGTGGGCTTCAATCACTTCTTTCAGGGCTTTGACGATGATAACGACCCGGATATGCTGCTGCCTCAGCCCCACGCGGCGCCGGGGATCTATGCCAGGGCCTGGCTGGAAGGCCGTCTGACTGCCGAGCAACTCAACAACTACCGGCGTGAGCTGGGCGAGGGCGGAGGACTGTCATCGTATCCTCATCCGCGCAGTCTTCCCGACTTCTGGGAAATGCCCAATGCGTCCATGGGCCTGTCGACACCGGCTGCCATATACGAGGCGCGCTTTGCCAAGTACCTTGAAAACCGGGGCCTGAAGCCGAACAGCCAGCGCAAGATCTGGTGCTTTATAGGCGATGGCGAATCTGACGAGCCGGAAGTGCTGGGTACCATCAACATCGCTGCCCGGGAAAAACTCGATAACCTCATTCTCGTGGTCAACTGCAACCTGCAGCGTCTCGATGGTCCGGTGCGTGGTAACGGTAAGATCATCCAGGAGCTCGAGCGCGTTTTCCGGGGTGCCGACTGGAATGTCATCAAGGTGATCTGGGGGAGCGGCTGGGACGGTCTGCTGGCGCGGGACAAACACGGCGTGCTGCGCAAGCGCATGGATGAATGTCTCGATGGTGATTATCAGATGTATTCCGTCCTTCCTGGTGATGTGCAACGTGAGCACTGGGTCGAGGGAAATCCGCAACTGGAGCAGATGATGAACTCCCTGACCGATGAAGAGGTCAGGGCCATCAAGCGAGGCGGGCAGGACCACAAGAAGATATACGCAGCCTTTGACCGCGCTCAACGCGCCACAGGTAAGCCCACCGTAGTGCTGGTAAAAACCGTGAAGGGCGACGGCATGGGTGCTCAGGGCAAGAACACCGCCCACCAGTACAAAGACATGAGCGCTGATGAGCGCGTGCAACTGGCCAGAGAACTGGGCATTCCAATCAGTGATGAGGCAGCGGGGCAGGCAGCTTACTACATGCCGCCTGAAGATTCGGAAGAACTCGTCTATCTGCGCAGCCGACGCAAATCGCTGTTCGGGTCTGTGCCGCGGCGACGTCAAGCCTGTCCAACGCTGCCGGCGCCGGAATTGAGTCTGTTGGAGGATTTCTTAAACGGCAGCGGGCGACGTCAGATCTCAACGACCATGGCCATGGTGCGTCTGCTGGCATCACTGCTGCGTATGAAAGATATCGGCCCCTATATCGTGCCTATAGTACCGGACGAAGCACGTACCTTCGGCATGGACGGGCTGTTCAAGATCGCAGGCATTTATTCGCCGGAAGGACAGAACTACCAGCCAGTAGATGCCGATACGTTGCTGCCATACCGCGAAGCGGCAGACGGGCAGATTCTGCAGGAAGGCATCTGTGAGACCGGGGCTATGGCATCGTTCATGGCCGCGGGCAGCGCGTATGCGGTGCATGGCCTGCCCATGGTGCCGTTTTATATCTTCTATTCGATGTTCGGCTTTCAGCGCGTCGGCGATATGATCTGGAGCTGCGCCGATATGATGTGCCGGGGGTTCCTGCTGGGTGGTACTGCCGGGCGTACTACATTGAACGGCGAAGGTCTGCAGCATGAAGATGGCCACTCCCATATTCTCGCCAGTACGGTACCGAATCTGCGCTGTTATGACCCGGCATTTGCTTTTGAACTCACGTTGATCGTAGCCGAGGGCATGCGGCGTATGTATGAAGAGCAGGAAGATCTGTTCTACTACATCACCCTTTACAACGAAAACTACGCCATGCCCAGCCTGGCGGACGTTGTCGAGGCGAATGGCGGCGATGAACTTGCCGTCACACAAGGGGTGCAGAAAGGGGGCTATTGCTATTGGCGTACGGTCAACGTGCCGGATGCACCCACCGTGCATCTGCTGGCGAGCGGCAGCATCATGCAACAGGCGTTGGCGGCGCGGGAGCAATTGGTTGAGATGGGCGTGAATGTCACCGTGTGGAGCATTACAAGCTTTATAGAGCTGGAGCGGGAAGCGCTCGAGGTAACCCGCTATAACCGTCTGCATCCTCTGGAGGAGCAGCGCGAGCCCTACCTCAGTCGTCTGTTTGCCGATGAATCCGGGGTATTCGTGGCGGTGACCGACTACATGAAGAGCCTTGCCGGGCGTGTTGCCCGTTGGATGCCTCAGCATTATGAAGTGCTGGGTACGGACGGATTCGGCTTGTCGGAATCCCGCCCGGTACTGCGGGCGCATTTCGAGGTCAACGACGACCACATTGCCTATGCGGCATTGTCTTTGCTGTACCGGTCCGACCAGATAGACGGGCAGGTGTTGGACGCCCATCTGAGCAGTTTAGAGGTAGATACGGAAAAGCCAGATCCACGGCGGCGCTGAGTGACTCGCCCGGCCGAAGCCCAAGAGAAAGATTCAGAGAAGGGGGAACGATGAAGGACCTTAAAGACAAAATCGCGGTAGTAACAGGCGGTGGTACCGGTATGGGCCGAGAACTGGTATGTCACCTGATTGAGGCTGGTGCCCATGTCGCTATGTGCGATGTATCTGAAGAGAACATGGCGGAAACTGCAAGGCTTGCCCCCTGCGAGGAAGCTCAGCGGCTCACCAGCCATTTGTGCGACGTGAGTTCCGAAGCGCAGATGCTGTGCTTCCGCGATGAAGTCGTTGAGCAGCATGGCGTCGAACACATCAACCTGCTGTTCAACAATGCCGGCATCGGCGGCGGCGGGGAGTTTGTCAATGGCGACCGGGCGGACTGGGAGCGCACCTTCGGCGTGTGCTGGCATGGTGTTTACTTTGGATGTCGCGCCTTCATGGATCTGCTTGTTGCCAGCGAAGAAGGTCACATCATTAACACGGCGTCGGTGAACGGATTGTGGGCCAGCATCGGTCCCAACGTGGCACATACTTCCTATAGCGCAGCGAAATTCGCAGTCAGAGGGTTTACCGAGGCACTTGTTACCGACCTGCGTCTCAATGCCCCGCACATCAAGGCATCGGTGGTTATGCCGGGTCACATCGGTACATCGATCGCGATCAATTCGTCGAAGGTTCTGGGCAAACCGGACGCGCTGAACATGCCGGCCGAAGATGTCGCGGCATTGCGCGAACGAATGGCGGCGGCGGGTGTGCCGGTAGACAACATTCCCGACGACCACATCCGTGAGCTTATGCATCAACGCGCGCTGGATTTTCGTGACAAGGCGCCAACTACAGCGGCCCAGGCGGCAAAGATCATTCTGGATGGCGTGCGTGAAGGGCGCTGGCGCATTCTGGTTGGTGAAGACGCTCACGTCATTGATGAAATGGTGCGAACTACTCCGGAGGAAGTGTATGAACCTTCTTTCGTCGAGCGTCTGCAAGCAGCTGGGCATTTCGGCGGACTGATCCAGTCCACCGAAGGTGCCGTCAGGTAGTTGCCGGATGAGCGGTCAGACCCGTGATGCGGCAATTGTAGGCATATATGAATATCCGGACCGGGACGTCGATGGTGAACGGAACCCGCTGCAGATAAAGGCGGCGTGTGCCGCGCGGGCGCTGGCTGATGCGGGCCTCAACTGGTCTGATGTCGATGCGATATACGATGCATCGGAAGGCGCACCCATGAGCGGGCTGATGATTTCCGAGTATTTCGGCATCAACCCGACGGTGCTGGATACCACTCAGGTAGGCGGCAGCTCTTATGAGTTTCATGCAGCTCATGCACGCCGGGCCATCAGAGAAGGCAAGGCGAAGGTAGCGCTCCTGACATACGGCTCCACGGCCCACAGCAATGCCATGGCGATCGGTGTCGGAGGCCGCGGCCTGGGTGGTGTTACACCGGCGGAGAACCTCGAGGTGTTCGCCGGACAGACGCTGGTCGCAAATTACGCAATGGCCGCACGCCGGCATATGCATGAATACGGCACCACCAGCGAGCAGCTGGCCGAGATCTCCACGGCTACCCGGTACCACGCCATGCGCAATCCCGAGGCGGTACGGGCGATGGAAGATCTGGAATTCATAGACATCAGGGAAACCACCATACAAGACGTCGTTAATTCCCGCATGATTGCCGACCCTCTGCATCTGCTGGAGTGCTGTATGATTTCCGATGGTGGCGGCGCGGTAGTGATCGCCAGTGCCGACGTGGCGGCAGATTGTGCAAAACAACCGGTGTGGATTCTGGGCAGTGGTGAGGCCACCAAATATCCCACGAACGGCGGTGATCTGACCCGCTCCGCGGCAGTGCAATCTGGTCCTGTCGCATTCGCTGAAGCAGGACTGACACCAGCGGAGATGGACATTGCGATGATCTACGATTCCTTCAGCATCACCGTATTAACCATTCTCGAAGACTTGGGCTTTTGCGCTAAAGGCGAGGGCGGTGCCTGGGTAGAAGGTGGGCGATTGCGCTTTGATAGCGCTGCAGGGCCGGCGCTAAATACGGATGGGGGCGGCTTGTCGTCTAATCACCCCGGCATGCGGGGTATTTTCCTTCTGATTGAAGCTGCTCGTCAGATGCGCGGCGAAAGCACTGCTCAGGTAGACGGCGCCAGGCTTGCAGTCGCCCATGGTAACGGTGGGATGTTGGGCTCTCGGCACTCAGCGGGTACTGTGATTCTAGCGAGGGATTGAGCAATGACCGAAAACGATCAGCAGAAAAAGGCTGCGACCAGGCCGCTACCTAATCTCGCGGAAATGGATACTGCGCCGTTCTGGGCGGGCACCGCAGAAGGCGAGTTCCGCTATCAGCAGTGTGGTAACTGCGACACGATTGTGTGGCATCCGCGATCTCATTGCACAGGCTGTGTAGATGGCGATCTGCAATGGAAAGTATCGACGGGTGAGGGCACGGTCTACAGCTTCAGTGTGGTGCGGCAGAGTTATCATCCGTTTTTTCGCAATCAGGTGCCCTATGTGGTTGCGCTGGTTGATCTGGATGAGGGCCCGCGATTTCTGACTAACGTGATTGGCCTGCAGGATCCGCTGAACGACGTTCAGATTGGCCAGCGGGTCGCGATCGAGTGGGAGCAGCACCAGGGTCTGTCGATTCCGCTGGTCAAGCCGGAACAGCAATAGAAAATGCGCAGCGGCACTGATTAAGACCTCTGGATTAAGTGGGCATGATTACCTTGGCGGTACCGAATACGCGGGTTTCCCCGGCTTCGTTGGTCACGGTGAGGTCGATTTCCACTTCACCGGTGTCTTCATCGATGTCGGTTACAACACCATTGATATTGTAGGTCTGATCAACAATGCAGGGTGCTCGAAAGACCGTGTCGACCAGGCGCACTTCCGCACCGGGCGCCCAGTGGTGGATCATCGCACTCAGAAACCCCTGGCTCATGATGCCGGGTACCAGTGCGCCGGGCAGGCCTTCTTTGCGTGCCGCCTCGTGGTCAGTAAAACGGGGGCCGTTCCAACCGGCAGCGATCGCGAATCGTTTTACGTTTTCCAGCGTCGTGTCAGGCTCAAACGTCGGAAGTTCTGCGCCGAACTCAACTTCACTAACATTCTGGATGGTCATTCCTGAGGTTTCTCCCGGATCACGATGCTGGTGTCTGCGGAGCCCAAGAAGGTGCCGTCAGGGTCGGTGAATTCCATGCGGTTGACAAAAAACACCATGCGCCCGGAGCGGCCGGACTTGGTGTAGATCTCGTGCATATGGGTTTTTGCGGAAATGGGTACACCGGGACGCATGGGGCGCTCGGGAGCGACGGATTTGCCCGCGTCCATGCCCAGACCCTTGAAGGTCGGGAATCCGTTCGGATAACGCTGCTTAGGCTGAAAGCTCGAGGCGATGGTCGGAGGTGCCTGGAAGTCTGAATCGCTGGGGTCCGTGTATTTAGGGGCGATCTCACCGCAACTTGTTGCGTAGGCAGCGAGCTTGTCGGCTTCCAGTGTCAGTTCGTATTCGTCGAACACGACGTTGAGAAACTCTTCGCGCAGCGCATTGACATCGAGCGGTTGGGACGGGTCATGTGCCATGTTATGCCTCCACTTCGACTTTGACGGCTTCGAAGGTCTCGGCCTTCAGCGCTGCCACCAGTTCCTGTTCGTCGCTGATGGCGTTAGGAAACTTGGTGGCGCAGCGGCCGATGTGACTGACGATGTGCGCGTCGCTGCCGCCGATACCGAGGTAGCTCTGATCGTCTGCCAGCTGCTGGGCGACCTGATCCTCTTCGCCGCGCGAACCCCCATTGAAAACTTCCACTATGCGTATGCCTTCCGGTACGCCGAATTCATCAAGGTGCGCCGCCATGCCGACACGTTTTCGCCCGGGGTGCGCGGGGATAGCCACTGCCCCGTGTTTTTCGCATGCAGCCAGTACGTCCGCGAGAGCGAGGTGAATGTCGGTGAAGTCAAATTCGTCGGTCAGCGCCGGCGTCACGCCAAATACCAGAATGTGACCGTATTCGGTTTCTACTTCGCTGCCTTTGAGAATGCTTAAGCCGTACTCAGCGGCGAGACCGCTGTAGTCAGACTCGTGATCAAACTGACGATGCTCGGTAAGCACGAAGCCGTCGATTGGTATGTTGCGGGTTCTGATCCACTGGCAGTAGTTCTGCACTTTGGCCCGCCCGTCATCGGACTTTATGGAGTGGGCATGTAAGTCGAGAATCATGCGTTGTTGTCTCCAAGGTTGGACCAGGCGGCCCTTAAGTTTTCGGTAAGCTGTTCAGCATTGCCGGAGTTGTCGATGACCACGCCGGCTGAGGCCATGCGCTCTGCATTGCTCAGTTGAGCGTCGATACGGGCCTGCACGGCAGCGGGGTCAGATCCGTCTCGGGCAGTGGCGCGTTCGACGGCAACGTCGCGTTCCACCACTACGACCCAGATCTCATCCACCAGGTCCTGCCAGCCGGCTTCGATCAGAACCGCAGCCTCGAGCACGATGATACGCTCAGGGGTGGCGCTGTGAACCTCATCGATTTCTGCCGCGGCCAGATCGCGTATCGCCGGCCATACTATGTCGGTGAGCTGCTTGAGCTTGTCGGCATCGCCAAACACTTTACCGCCCAGCACACGACGATCAATCTCGCCGTCTTCGCCAACGGTGTCTGCCCCAAATGTTCCGGTCACGGCATGGTAAGCGGGCGTATCTTTCAGATACGCGCGATGGCCCAGTTTGTCTGCGTCAATGACATGGGCTCCCCAGTCGCCCAGGGTACGCGCTGCAGTAGATTTTCCAGACGCAATGCCGCCAGTCAGACCTATGATCAATTTCGTCTCGTTGCATGCACTAAACCGCCGATTTTAGCTCAGAGTGTGGGGTCAGAGCCAGGTAACCCGGTAGAGTCGCAATCAGGCGCACCGCTAATTCGCTGGCGCCTGGCTGTGACCATGGTATCCCCGGTAGACTATGCCGATGGTGCGAGTGAGCTTCATACAGCCGGATGGCAGCCGGGAAACTGTTACTGCGGATGCCGGAGCGACGGTCATGGATGCCGCGTTGGACAATGGCGTCGCTGGTATCAAGGCTCAGTGCGGCGGTGGTTGTACGTGTTGTACCTGTCACTGCTGGGTACGACGACCATGGTTCGAGCAGCTACCTCCCCCGCACAAAGACGAGTTTCACATGCTCGAATATGCCTGGGGCAGAGAGGCCAACAGTCGTCTGTCGTGTCAGATTGAATTGACGGACGTGCTGGATGGCATTGAGGTCGATGTACCGCAGCAGCAGAGCTGACGCTATGGCGGCGGCCCGGTTTGCCGCTGCAGCGACATGGTGCTCCCCCTGTCTGCTTCTATGAACTATCATCGGCAGCATTTATCAGATGCTGGAATATTCATGTTGTTGGAAGGAAAGAAGATCGTGGTTACCGGGGGGGCTGGCGTATTGGGAGCGGCGGTTGCTGCGTACGCTAAGCGGCAGGGCGCTGAAGTGGTCCTGCTGGATGTCGTTGCGGATTTCGAATCTGACCTTGGTGAAACCCATACTGTGGATCTGACCGAAGAAAACAGCGTCAGGGCATGCTTCGGCAACGTTGGTTCCTTTGATGCCCTCGCCAACATTGCCGGAGGGTTCGACATGGGCCCTACGGTTTATGAAACCGCAGATGATGCGTGGGATGCCATGTTCAACATCAACGTGACGACCCTGCGCCGGGTCTTGAGCGTTGCAACTCCACTGCTGCTCGAGCAGGGGCGCGGCAGCGTCGTCAATGTCGGCGCTCTGGGTGCGCTTCGCGGGACGGGCAATATGGGGGCTTACACTGCAGCCAAATCCACGGTGATGCGCTTAACGGAAGCGCTCAGTGACGAGGTGCGGCACAAGGGTGTGAACGTAAATGCAGTGCTGCCGAGTCTCATTGACACACCGCGCAACCGGGCCGATATGCCTGGCGCGGATTTCGACACCTGGGTGTCACCGGACGATCTAGCAGCGGTGGTGTGTTTTCTGGCCTCTGATTCAGCCAGAGCGGTGCATGGCGCGCTGGTGCCGGTTACCGGCCTGGTTTGAGCAACCAGCAACGGAATGCTCAGATAAGGCCGGCGTTCAATTCAGCCGATCCCGTTACGGTTATCGGGACCAGTTCGACACCGGCTTCGAGGCCCTACAGTGGGTTGGCTGCGGTGGCTAATGCGGTGGAGTTCGTCATTCTGACACCATCTCGCGGCCGATAACGAAGCGCATGATCTGATTGGTGCCCTCGAGAATTTCATGTACCCGCAGGTCCCGCAGAAAGCGTTCGATGGGGAAGTCCATCAGAAAGCCGTAGCCACCGTGCAGTTGCAGTGCGTCGTTGACCACTTTGGAGCCGGTTTCCGTGCTCAGCAGTTTTGCCATGGCGGCCCACTGGGTTTTGTCGATAGCCTCCCGGGACACTTTGGCAGCGGCTATGTAGAGCAGCGCCCTGGCGGCTTCCAGGTTGGTTTTCATGTCGGCCAGCATGAATTGGGTGTTCTGAAAATCGGCAATACGCTGGCCGAACTGGCGGCGTTGCTGTACATAGCTCACGGCTTCGTCGAGGCACCGCTGCCCCCCGCCCAGGGAACATGCGCCGATGTTGAGGCGGCCACCGTCGAGCCCCTTCATGGCGATCTTGAAGCCGTCTCCGGGCTGCCCCACCAGGTTGCTTGCCGGGACCCGGCAGTTGTCGAACAGCACTGCAGCGGTGGGTTGGGAATGCCAGCCCAGCTTCCTTTCCTGGGCGCCGAAGTTCAAGCCCTCGGTGCCTTTCTCAATGACGAAACAGCTGATACCTCCGGCTTTGCTGCCTTGGTCGGTGCGCGCCATGACCACGTAGATCTCGTTTACGCCACCGCCTGATATGAAGGCTTTTGTGCCATTGAGCACATAGTGATCGCCATCCAGCTCGGCCTTGGTTTTGAGGGATGCAGCGTCGGAACCGGCGCCGGGCTCAGTAAGACAGTAACTGGCGATATTTTCCATGGAGACCAGCCTGGGTAGAAACTTCTCGCGCAGGGCGTCGCTGCCGAATGCATCGATCATCCAGGTTGCCATATTGTGGATGGAGATAAATGCAGAGGTGCTTGGGCAGCCATAAGCCATGGCTTCCGTGATCAGTGCAGCTTCGATGCGGCTCAGGCCGATACCGCCGTGGTCTTCGCTGACGTAAATGGCGCCGAAACCGAGCTGTGCAGCTTTGTTCAGGGTTTCCCTCGGAAACGAGTGGTTTTCGTCCCATTCTGCCGCATTCGGCGTGATCTCGTCGGCGGTAAACTTGCGCGCCATGTCCTGAATGGCGATCTGTTCATCCGTCAGTTCAAACATGAGCTTGCTTTCCTGTGATGACTATATGTAGGGCCGGCTGAAGCAGCGGCTACTGCATGGTCGGAATTACGAAAGCCTGGTCACCCACATCACCCTCGGGCCATCGCTGGGTGATTGTCTTGATGTGAGTATAGAAGCGTACGCCTTCGGTGCCGTGCTGATTGACGTCGCCAAACGCCGAGCGCTTCCATCCGCCAAATGTATGGTAGGCCACTGGTACGGGAATGGGCACGTTGATGCCTACCATGCCCACGTTGACCCTCTGGGCAAACTCACGGGCGGCGCGGCCATTCTGGGTGAAAATGGCGACTCCGTTGCCGTACTGGTGGTTAGACGGTAGCGCCACTGCATTTTCGAAGCTGTCGGCGCGCATCACCTGTAGTACGGGGCCGAAGATCTCATCCTGGTAGCTGCGCATGCTGGAGGTTACTTTGTCGAACAGCGATGGCCCGATGAAGAAACCGTCTTCGTAGCCCTGCAACGAAAAACCACGACCGTCCACCAGCAGATCCGCGCCTTCGTCGACGCCCATCTGAATGTAGCTTTCGATACGTTCGCGGTGCGCCGCGGTAACCACAGGACCATAATGTGCATCGGAGTCGGTGGAAATACCGACCTTCAGCGCGTCAATTTCGGGCAGCAGTCGTTCGATGAACGCATCGGCTGTCTTGTCACCGACCGCAACTGCGGTAGACAGCGCCATGCAACGCTCGCCGGCTGAGCCATACGCGGCGCCGATGATATCCTGCACTGTCTGGTCGAGATTGGCGTCGGGCATGATAATGCCATGATTCTTGGCGCCGCCCATGGCCTGCACACGCTTGCCATTGGCGGTGCCGGTGGCGTAAACGTATTGTGCTATGTCAGATGAACCTACGAAGCTGACGGCCTTTACTTCAGGGTGGTTGAGAATCGCGTCGACCACTTCCTTGTCGCCATTGACCACATTGAGCACGCCGGGTGGGCCACCGGCTTCGAGGAACAGTTCAGCCAGGCGTAGGGGCACGCCCGGATCTTTTTCAGAAGGCTTCAAGACGAAAGTGCAACCGCTGGCTATGGCAATACCGAACATCCACATGGGAATCATTGCCGGAAAGTTGAAAGGCGTGATACCGGCCGCCACACCCAGTGGCTGGCGGGTAGAGTAAACGTCGATGCCGGGACCTGCGCCTTCGGTGTATTCACCTTTGAGCAGATGTGGAATGCCACAGGCAAATTCAATGACCTCCACGCCCCGTTGGATGTCTCCATGAGAATCGGCGATGACTTTGCCGTGTTCCTCAGACAGCAGGCGCGCGAGTTCGTCTGCGTTTTTCTCGACCAGTTCCTTGAACTTGAACATGACCCGTGCCCGGCGCTGGGGATTCACCGCTGCCCAGCCGGGGAAGGCGGCTGCGGCGGCCTGCACTGCGGCGTCCAAATCGGCGGTGCCGCCCAGGCGGACATGGCCGCTCACTTCACCCAGCGAAGGGTTGAAAATGTCCATGGTGCGTTGCGAGGTGCCGGTCACCGCCTCGCCGTTGATGAAATGTGCATATTGCTTAGTCATTGTGCTTCCCCTAGGGTCCCGTTTCAGGTCGCGCAGTGTATGAAAAAAGCGCGTCGAATTCGACGATTTAAGATTTTGGAACGCATTCTATGATTGGCGAGAATCTAAAGATAGTACTGACCCGGCGCTGGCCTATAGCGGTCGAGGAACGCATGCGTGAGTTTGCTGAAGTAGTGGTCAATGATAATGACCAACCCATGAGCCAGGCCGAGTTGAGAGCGGCTTTAGAGAACGCGGACATCGTCTGCCCGACGGTGACCGACCGCCTGCACGGCGACGTGCTGGCAGGGCCGGTACAGACCCGTTTGCTCGCGAATTTCGGTGTGGGTTTCAACCATATCGATCTGGACTCGGCAGCGGAATCCGGCATACAGGTGACCAACACGCCTGGCGTGCTTACCGACGCAACTGCGGAAGTAGCACTCACGCTGATGATGATGAGCGCCCGCCGCGCCGGCGAAGGTGAAAGGCTGGTAAGATCCGGCGCCTGGGACGGCTGGCGTCCGACGCATATGCTGTCGACCCAGGTTACCGGCAAAACCCTGGGAATAATCGGCATGGGGCGCATCGGTATGGCTTTTGCCCGTCAGGCGCGTCATGGTCTGGGCATGCGCATCGTTTGCTACAACCGGTCGAAGGTGCCGGAATCGGTTCTTGGAGAACTGCAAGCCGAACAGGTAGCGCTGCATGATCTGTTGTCCACCGCGGATTTCGTCAGTCTGCACTGCCCGGCGACGGCGGAAACGCGACATCTGATCGACGCATCGGCGTTGGCCAGCATGCAGCCTCATGCACATCTGATCAATACCGCCAGAGGGGACCTGGTAGATGAAGCCGCGCTGGTTGACGCGTTGCGCGACGGACACATTGCCGGTGCGGGTCTGGACGTCTACGAGGCCGAGCCGGCCCTCAGTCCGGGGCTAACTGAACTGCAAAGCGTGGTACTGCTACCCCACATGGGTAGTGGTACCCAGGAAACCCGTGTTGCCATGGGCATGCGCGCGCTGGCGAACGTGCAGGCGTTTATCGCAGGTGAACCATTACCGGATTTGGTGAGGGCAATATGAAACTGACTGACCGTGTTGCTTTGATTACCGGCGCCGGCAGAGGCATTGGCGCCGCTTGTGCGCAGATGCTGGCGGCAGATGGCGCGAAGGTGTTCGTGAATGACCTCGACGCGGACGCCTGCGCGGAAACCGTCGACCGTATACGCGCCGCGGCCGGCGATGCCCAGGGTATGGCGTTGGACATCACCGCCGCCGGCGCCGCCGAGCAACTGATTGACCAGGTCATCGCTGCGTTCGGCGGACTGGACATCATCGTCAACAATGCGGGGTATGTGTGGAATTCAGCCGTGCACAAGCACTCTGATGAGCAGTGGCAGGCGATGCTCGACATGCATGCCACCGCGCCGTTTCGGATCCTGCGGGCCTACTATCCATGGCTTAAGGACACCGTCGCCAGTGAGCAGGCGGCCGGTGCTGTTCGTTGCCGTAAAGTCGTCAACATATCATCGGTATCGGGCACCGATGGTGCGGCCACCCAGTTCGCTTATTCCGCCGGCAAAGCCGCGGTTGTGGGTATGACCAGGACGCTGGCAAAGGAATGGGGACGCTTGAACGTCACGGTCAATTGCGTCGCCTTCGGGCATATAGATACCCGACTTACGCAGACTTACGAAGACGAACCGCCTACCATTGAAGTCGGTGGGCGGGATTTCAAGGTCGGCCTGTCGCAGAATCAGGTAGACGGCATGATCAGTTCTGTTCCTTTAGGACGGGTCGGCAACCCACGGGATGCCGCTGGTGCTATATACTTATTCTGTATACCGGAATCAGACTTCGTTACCGGCCAGTTGCTGGTTTGCTCCGGTGGGTTGCGTACCTGAACGGGGCGCGTGGCTGAACGTTTAATTTGCAGGAGAGAACAATGGCCGATGTTGAATTGCCGGACTGGATTACCGAACACATGGATCGCTATCTCGAAACCAATGGCGAAGACGGGCATATCTGGCGGGGTGTACCGACTCTGCTGTTAACCACCAAAGGGCGCAAGAGCGGTGATCCACGCATGCTGCCGTTGATATATGGCGAGACTGATGACGGCTATGTGATTATCGCGTCCAAGGGTGGCGCACCCAATCATCCCGCCTGGTACCTGAACCTCAACTCCGAGCCTAACGTTGAAGTGCAGGTTGGCGCGGACAGATTCAGTGGTACGGCGCAGACCGTGACAGATGAACGGCGCATTGGTATGTGGGAACTCATGTCCGACATCTGGCCGGCTTACAAAGACTATCAGTCGCATACCGATCGTCAGATCCCGGTGGTGCTCATCACACGTAATTCCTGACCGGTTTCGCTGTTGGTCATTTCAGTGCGTGGGCTCACGCTTACGCTCACATATCTGTTCTGCGCGGTTACGGCGGCTTCTCTGCTGGCATGGCTGCTGCACGGGACCATCGCTTTTCCCTATGAGAAGGTGCTTTCGCGCAGCGTCTTGCTGTTCTGCGCGCTTGGCCTGCTGCCGTTGTGGCGTCTGGGTGGTCTGAGCGCGCAGGGCATTGGTCTGCTGCCAGCGGACTGGCGGGTGTTGCGTCCTGCGTTTGTCACCGGTGTGGTGCTGATTGTGCCGTTGATGCTTTTTTTCGTGGGTGTGGGGTATCGGGTTGCCGACGACCGGGTGGCCATGTTTGCGGGGTCGTTTCTGCTGCTCGGGGTCGGTATTTTGCTTTCCGCCCTGCTGGTGGGCGTGTTCGAGGAGCTGCTGTTTCGCGGCGTGCTGTTCAGCGCGTTGCGACGGTCCGCGTCGTTCACAGTGTCAGCCATCTGGGTAGGGGGGATCTATGCAGCCGTGCATTTCCTCGGTGCCGGCAGTGTCATGCCCGAGCCCCAGGAGGTGCACTGGCACACAGGATTTGTCATGGTCGCGGCTGCGCTCAGCGGCTTTGCCAACCCTGCGGCATTCTGGGATTCCTTCGTTGCACTGGCGCTACTGGGGGCCATGTTGTGCTTCGTTCGCGAGCGATTGGGCTTGTGGTGGTGTATCGGCCTGCATTGGGCCTGGGTGTTCGCGATAAGGATCTTCAAGGAACTCACCGTGCGGGACACCGTCAATCCTTATGCCGTGACCGCGGGTTCTTACGATCAGTTCGTCGGTCACGCCGCCACGGTGTGGTTACTGTTTATTGTGGTGGTCATTGTCTTGTTTCAGCGGCACCACCAGGCCCTTCATTGCGGGTCCACAGCATCACCAAAACCAGGGTGAGCACGGCGGCTTGAGCGGCCATTGCCCAACCCGGTACATTCATCACCAGACTCATGCTGAAGATCAGGACGATACTGAAGGTTGCGTAGACTTTTACTCGACGCGATATGGCGCGGTGTCTCTGCCAGTTGACAATGGGCGGCCCGAAAGTTTCGTGATTGATGAGCCAGTCGTGCAGGTGATCGGAACCGCGACTGAAGGCGAAAGCGGCCAGCAGCAGAAAAGGTGTTGTGGGCAACAAAGGGAGAAAGGCGCCGACCACCCCGAGGCCGACGCTGGTCCATCCCATAGCAATCCATAAATACTTCATTCGACCATCTGGTGAATTACAACAACCATTAAAGGCTCTATCATAGACAGCCTAGCAGGGGAGGACCAAGCTTCAAGTGAAAGGGTTAGCATCACGTAGCGCCGATTCCAATCGGAGGCTGTTATTTTTCTTGTCAAATCTCGCCATCTTCATGATCGGCCTGGGTTTTGCGGTACGCGCCAGTATTGCCGGAGATCTGCAGAGCGACCTTTTCAACGGGCTCGACCTGGCAAGGTCCGCGGCCATGGTCGGCGAGGTCATCGCTGCAACATTCATTGGCTTTGCGCTGACGCTGCTGTTTGGCGGCGCGTTGGTAGATCGCATCGGTATGCGCTGGATTCTGCTTTTAGCAGCGCTGGCATACATAGCAGGAAGTGCCGCGGTGGTAGCGGCATCGATTCTTCCGTTGCAGCGATTTGGCTACCTCCTGTATTGGCTGGTGTATGGCGGCCTGCTGCTCACCGGGCTGGGTTGGGGCGCTGTAGAAGCGGCAACAAATCCTCTGGTGGCGTCGATATATCCGAACGAAAAAACTCATCGGCTCAATATTCTGCACGCCTGGTGGCCCGCTGGCATCGTTGCGGGCGGGTTGCTGGGGCTGGCGCTGGCCTATCTGCAACTGCCATGGCAGACCAACCTGCTGATTCTGGCGTTGCCGGCGGTACTGTTGGGCGTCCTGGTGCTGCGCGCTGAATTTCCGGTCACGGAACGAGTTGCCCAGGGCTTCACCTATGCCGATATGTTTGGCGAGCTGGTTCGATCGCCTGGCTTTTTCGTGTGGCTGGTCTGCATGATGGGTACCGTTACGACGGAACTGGCGCCGGGGCAATGGGTCGATTTGGCCCTGTCTAACGTGGTGGGTATGCCCGGAATCTGGGTGCTGATCTATGTGAGTGCGCTGATGTTTGTCATGCGTCACTTTGCCGGGCCCATCGTCGAACGAATTTCATCTCCGGGGCTGCTTACTGTTAGCGCCTGCGCAGCGGCACTGGGCCTTTACGGCCTGGCTGCGGCCAACAACCCGTTGATGGCATTTGCCACTGCGACGATCTGGGGTGTTGGCGTGTGCTATTTTTATCCGACCATGCTGGGCAGTGTGTCTGAGCGTTACCCGGCGGGTGGCGCTCTGTTTCTCGGCATGATGGGTTTTGCTGGAGGTATGGCCACCCACTTCATACTGCCCGTCATGGGCGGCGTGTTCGACCAGGCGAAACTCGCCGCCGCGGGCGGCCTCGAGCAGATGCAGGTGCTCGAAGGCGACGCTCTGGCTGAGGTGCTGCGCGTGGCCTCGGTGGAATCGTTTCAGGTAGTGGCCATCGTACCCGTGTTGTTGATTCCCGTCTTCGCCGTGCTGTGGATGCTCGAACGAAGGAAATCTACGCGGTGACCATTGAGTATTGATTAACGATTGGTGGGTGAGATGACGACGTCCGAGTTCGAGGCCAGATTAGAGGCTGTGCTGAACAATTCCATTACGGGCTGCAACGGTCTGGTGCGCGCAGAGCGCCTTTCGGGAGGGGCCAGTCAGGAAACCTATCGGGTCGAAATAGAAACTGATGCGGGACCGCGGACCCTGGCCATGCGTCGGGCGCCGGGCGGACAGAGCGTGGAGCCGACACCTGGCCACCCGGGATTGGACGTTGAAGCGCTGCTGATGCGCAGTGCGCGCGATGCCGGCGTGCCGGAGCCCGAAGTTATTCATGTGCTCAGTGATGATGACGGTCTTGGCGATGGCTTCGTCATGGAATGGCTGGACGGCATTGCCCTGGGCGCGCGGGTGGTGCGCTCGCCGGAACTCGAACAGATCAGGCCGCGTCTGGCGTACATGTGTGGTGAAACGCTGGCTCGCATTCATGCGGTAGATCTGGCGGCCACTGGTCTCGATCAGAAGCTGGATGTGTTGAGCCCCGGGGATTACGTGGAGCAGACCTGGGAGCGTTATCGCTTGTTCGATACCCAGCAGCCAATGATCGACTACGCCGGACGGTGGCTGATCGAGCATCTACCGGAAGATCATCAGACGGCACTGGTGCACAACGATTTTCGCAACGGCAATATCATGTTTTCCCCCGAAGGCATTGTGGCAGTGCTCGATTGGGAGGTCGCCCATATCGGCGATCCTATGCGGGATCTTGGCTGGATCTGCACCAGTTCCTGGCGCTTCGGCAGGGCGGACCTGCCAGTGGGCGGTTTTGGTAGGTATGAAGATCTGTTTGCCGGTTATGAAAGTGTCAGTGGTACGCCCGTCGATCCTGAACGCGTCAAATTCTGGGAGGTGTTCGGGTCATTCTGGTGGGCGATAGGCTGCCTGGGTATGGCGGAACATTATCGTACCGGCCCCGACCAGACAGTGGAGCGCCCGGGTATAGGGCGGCGTTCATCAGAATGTCAGGTCGACTGCGCTAATCTTCTGATTCCCGGGCCCGTGACGCTGGAGCAGGGCGCTTCTTTGGCAGACGACAAAGACATGCCCCGTGTCGATGAGCTGCTTATCAGCGTGCGGGATTTCCTGCGCGACGATGTCATGACACAGACCGAGGGGCGCACCAACTTTCTAGCACGCGTGGCGGGCAACAGCCTGGACATCGTCCTGCGCGATCATCAGCTGGGCGATGCCGCCCGGACAGCAGAGCTGCGGCGTCTGCGGAACTTTTTTGATGACGCCGATGGCGATCTCAACGAATTGCGCGCACGCATGGTGGCCGGTTTGCGAAACGGTGCCATCGCGTTGGACGCACCGGGGTTGGCGGACCATCTGCGTGCCAGCGCGGTCAACCAGCTCGCCATTGATCAGCCGCGCTACCCCGGCTTGCAGATCGCCCTGGACTACGCGGCACCTTAAGGGCCCGCCTGGCTCTGTTAGCGTTGCTCAGGCGGCGTCGATCTGCACGGGTATGCCAGTCATATGTGACATGTTGCTCAACGGATCGAAGCTGTTTGTGCCTGTTGGCAGCAGCGCGTTTACATTGGCGCCGGGGTGGTTACTCGCGATGCTCAGGCGCGGGTTGTTGCTGTGGCCCCAGCCATGGGTCATCGCCACCACACCGGGTCTCAGGCTTTCGTCATGGGCCACGGTGGCAATGATGCGCCCGTGCGCAGACGTTACGCTGACCTCGGTGCCTTCGCCCAGCTGCAGCCTTTCGGCATCCTGCGGGTTGATGTGTAGCGGATTGTCCAATGCAATCTCGCGCTTTAAGGACGGCAGATTGTGCATCCAGCTGTTGACCATGTAATTGGTGCGCAGCGAGATCAGCTTCAATGTGTCGACGGATTCACTGACAAGTTCCTCAAATTGCATGCGGCATGATGCAACCCCTCGGGCAATCAGGTCAGGGAAACAGTTGACCCTTCGGCCTTCGCCCTGAACGCCTATTTTGAACAGCAGTTGCGGGTCAGGATCCGGCAGACGGACGGTGTGGCTGGGCTGTTCGGCGAGTTGCTCCAGCGAGAGGTCGCTGTTGTTCAGCTGGCGGTCGATGCGCGACATCGGATCCGGGTCCTCCTGGTCCAGCAGCGAGGGCAACGCGAGCGCCTGGGAGAGGCGTGCGAATATCCACCATTCCGGCTTGCGCTCGAACCTCGGCGATACCACCGCATCTGTGTACTGGACGTAAGGATCAGGCTGGAACCCCAGGGACAGTGAGTTGACGTCGGGTCGCTCCAGCCAGTCGGTGGCGGGAAGAATGAAATCAGCGAACTGGGCGGTCGCGTTGGGGTAGATGTCTACGACAATCATCAACTCAAGGCTTGCGAAGGCTTTTGCCAGTCGCGACTCGCCGGCCATGGACAGCAATGGATTGCCGGACATGACGACGAGGCCTTTTATGATCCCGGCTTCTATGTAATCGGCCAACAGATTACCCGGCAGGCTGCCGGCAATGCGCCTGATCTCGCCAAACTGCGAATCAAAGAACGGATCGTCTTTCTTGGGTTTTCCGACGGTTGCCGCGGGAAAGTAACCAGGGGAGTAGATGTTGCCGCCGCGACGGCCCAGATTGCCGGTTATGAGACTGAGCATCTGCAGCAGCCAGTAGGCCAGGGTGCCCTGACGCCCCATGTTGACCCCGGTCGACATATGAACCGACGCACCGTCGGCGGTGGCGAAGTCTCTCGCGATGCTGCTGATCTGTTGTGCGTCAATGCCGGTAACGTCGGCGACTTGATCTGCGGCATAGTCGGCTACGAATGACCACAAACCTTCCACGTTGGTGGCGTGCGCTTCAATGAACGCGTCGTCCTGCAGTCCGGCAGCGCGGATCTCGTGAATAAGCGCTGCCAGAAAATAGACGTCGGTGTCGGGCTTGATCTGCACCACCTCGCCGGACTTCGGCGTGGCGGATTCAATGACTCTGGGGTTTACATGCAGTACCTTTCCGCCGCGCGCGACAATATCGCGCAGCGCACCCATCGGATCAGTCATGTGCACGAAACTGACGTGGGAGATTCTGGGGTTGCTGCCCAGGCTCAGGAAATAGCGCGTGTGGCGATAGTCGGGAATCGGATGCAGATTGGCGGTGCCGTACACTACTTCTGAGGCGGCGAACTTGTTGGTGCAGTCCTGGGTGCCTGATCCAAAGCGGTAGCGGGCGCCCGCCGCCTGAGCAAACATGCGCGCTCCTTCGCGGCCTGTGGAGTTGAAGGCTGATGGATTGCCGATGTAAAAGCCCAGGGTCTCATGCCCGTACTTCTCCTGCAGCGCGCGAATTCTATCGGCGATGCCATCGGCTGCGGCGTCCCAGGTGACGCGGCTAAACTGCGGATTTGCGGCGGTCCGTTCGTTGCTGCGTATCTGGGGGAAATCGATGCGATCCGGATCGTTGTGCAATTCCGTGAAGTTCAGCCCTTTGTGACAAGCGAAGCCTTTGTGCACCGGGTGGTCACGATCTGGGATCAGTTTGATGACCTGTTCATCCTGTCCGTCGCTCTCGACCTGAGCGATCATCGCGCACTGCGGTTCGCAAATGCGGCAGTATGTCGGGACTTCTCTCATTGTCATGGGTGACTGTTGATATTGAAGAAGCTCAAGATTAGTTTTTCTGGTGGCTGAATACAAAGGGCATAACCGTGGAAGAGTTGCAGATATTCGACCGGGCCGGTCGACCCTCGGGGGTGCGTCCCCGGCATGTCGTTCATGCCGAAGGGCACTGGCATAAGTCGGCTCAGGTGTTTCTGTTCAATGACCAGGGGCAGTTGCTCATTCAGCAGCGGGCCATTGATAAAGACCTCTACGCTGGCCTGTGGGACTACAGCGTGGGCGAGCATCTGAAGCCGGATGAGGATTTCCTGGCAGGCGCCTTACGTGGTCTGGCCGAAGAGCTTGGCTTGACCCGTGTAGAGCTGTCGCTGTTGGGCGATATACGCCACGTTACCCAGCGGGGGGCGGGTTTTCTTGACCGGGAGATACAACAAGCATTTCAGGGCGTGGTGCGTGAATTTGTTACAGCGGACCCGCAGGAAGTCGCTCAGGTGCGCTTCATCGGCCTCGACCAGATACGCGTATGGGTAGCGCAAGATGAGACTGATTTTACGCCCTGGTTCGTTCAAGATATGCACGAATTCGGTTACCTGGAAGCACCTGATGAACCTGACGAGCAATGAGATCGAAGCTGCGGCCCGCTCACTTTACGATGCGGAACGAAATCGCACGCAGATCAAATCCATCTCCTTAAGCTACCCGCAGATGGATATCGAAGATGCATATGCCATCCAGCAGGCCTGGGTCGATATGAAGATCGCCGATGGCGCATCAATTCTCGGGCGCAAGATCGGTCTCACCTCCAGGGCCATGCAGCAGTCCATGCAGATCGATGAGCCGGATTTCGGCACATTGTTGGATGACATGTTGTTCGATGATGGTGCAGACATAGAAACGGCGGCGTTCACCGATCCCAGGGTTGAGGTGGAGCTTGCCTTTGTGCTGGCAGCAGATCTGCGTGGCGATAACCTCACCATCACCGATGTGCTCAACGCAACCGACCATGTCATTCCGGCTATAGAGTTGATCGCTGCGCGCACCCACCGGGTTGACCCTGAAACCGGCAAAGCCCGGGGTGTGCTGGATACCATAAGTGACAATGCCGCCAACGCAGGTATCGTCATGGGTGGACGGCCCGTACGCGCGGATGATGCGGACTTACGCTGGGTTGGGGCGTTACTGCACAAGAACGGCGTGATCGAAGAGTCCGGCGTGTCGGCGGCTGTATTGAACCATCCGGCCAACGGGGTGCTGTGGCTGGCCCGGCGTTTCGCTGCGCATGGTGTCTATCTTCGGGCGGGTGAAGTGATTCTGTCCGGTTCGTTTACGCGGCCGGTGCCGGTGGCGGCGGGGGATGTTATTCAGGTTGACTTCGGGGATCTGGGGACATTGGTTACTCGGTTTGTTTAAGCCGCGAGGTCCTGGTGGGATTGAGGCGTATAGCTGCGAGCGGCCTGCGGTCGGAAAGCCGGCTTGCGCCCACCAACTACCTTGCTAGCCAAGCAAAGCATCCCGATAAACGTGCAAAGCCGGCGTCCCGCCGGTATGAATGATCACAATGTCTTGCGCATCATCGAAATTGCCCAGATTGATCTGATCAATCAGCGCCGCCAACGCCTTACCCGAGTAAACAGGGTCGAACAACAGTGCTTCCAACTGCGCAGCCATATGAATCGCGCGCAGGCACTCGGCAGTAGGCTGACCATAACCCTCGCCGAAATAGGCGTGATTGATATGAATGGGGCAGGACGACTTTGCCGCGCCGGGATACAGTTCGTTCAACTCTTCCAGCAGTTGTGCGATGCGCTGTTGCAGGTGGGCGGGGTCCTGGTGATAAACGTTCACGCCAAAAACATCGGCATGGTGCTCCAGGCAGCTCAGGCCCCAGATGAGGCCAGCCTGCGTTCCGGCGGACGAGGAGGCGTGCACGATGTGTTTCAGCTCTATACCGATCGCGGTACTTTGTCTGATGAGTTCTTCAGCGCATCGGGCATAACCCAGCGCGCCCACTGCATTGGAGCCACCGGCAGGTATAACGTAGGGGCTGGCGCCATCGTGACGCAGGTTGTCCAGCAGTTCCCGGGTGTAGTCTCTGACCTGCTCCGGCTTGATGACATGCTGTTCTGCATGCAGCAGGTTGCCGAGCAGAATGTTGCCACCTGTTTCGTACCATGGGTCAGCACTGGTCACCTGGCGGGAGAGAATCAGATGGCAGCTCATCCCCGATCTGGCAGCGGCTGCGGCTGTCTGGCGTGCGTGATTCGACTGCACGGCGCCGAATGTCACGATTGTGTCGGCGCCCCTGGCGCTGGCGTCGGCCAGCAGGTATTCCAGCTTGCGTGTCTTGTTGCCGCCCATGGCGAGTCCAGTGCAGTCGTCGCGTTTGACCCAAATGTTGGGGCCGCCCAGTTCCCGGGAGAGGCGCGGCAGGTGTTCCAGTGGAGTTGGCAGATGGCCAAGTGAGGTGTGGCTGGCATCATGCCAGGGCAATTGAGACATAAATCGAGAGCCTTACGTTCGTTTCTGCGTGAGCGCCTCGAGGCCCGCCCAGAATGCCAGCTTTATGCGTGGCAACACCGACAGATGAGTGCTCGATTCGAGTCGCGTCAAAAACCTGCTGATACGTGGCTGGCGGTGGAGTCTGCGTCGCAGCCTGGGCGACAGACTGGCGAAACACGCTGCTGCGCCCAGCATGAACAGAAAACCCGGCATGAAGGGCAGCAGCAGGCCGAGAAAGCCGAGGCAGATAAATACGATACCGGCGGTCGTGGTAATGAAGATTTTCAACTTATTCTGGCTCCTTAATGTGCGTTATCGTTGATTATGGGGTTCGTACGTAAGTAGAGCTGCAAAATGGGTGCCGTTCTAGGTTTATCTTATAACCCGTTGAATAAAAAGGAATAAATCCATATACAACCTCAGGGATTTGGTTACTTTCACTATAAATTGGCGCATTTCGCTGCCGTGATAATTACAATAAGTTACTTGCACATTACACAGGATTGCTAAGCTCATTATATTGGAAATAAAAGCTGGATTTGCGCGATGGACGAAATCGTAGGAAGACAATTTAACGTTGATGAGGTTTGCTACACGGTAGTGGACGTGCGCAACATTATTGGAGATACCCTGGTCTACGCTGAAAGCGATGCCGAAGAAAGAGGCCGCTCGGCCCGCGCCGCCTTTCACTACACAGACATCGAAATGATTTTGTCCGATGCGCCGGTATCTGCCACCTGAATTGTGAACTGGTTCCTTTGGCATGCCGGAGGATGTGAATTCGGTCGGGGTCGTGGAATGCGGCCCTGAATAAACTGTGTCCTGAAGCGAGAGGACACGAATGCCGCAAGGAAGCCCCCAGCAAGTTGTCATCTGGTTTGACGCAGAGCACTGCATCGCCGATGAAATGCTCTACGACCAATTCGAGCGGGCGTTGGCCGGCGAGTGCGTCCTGAGCGCGTTTGCAGCCAGCGTGGCGAAGGCTGTGTATTGCGTCATAGGTAACGGCCTGTTGCTGCGTGGAGCGGTGTTCTTCCAGATCAAGGTCGATGAAGAGGGGCGTGCAGACCCCTCGTTCAACCTCCCATTGCCGTATCTGGCGCAGCAGGCTGGAGTAGGCGCTCGGTATGAAGGCAGCGCCATTCATGTTGCCGCCAGGGGCAGGTGTCCGGTGCCGTGGCACTCGGTCAACCTCTGGGACCCGGATATCGATAAGGCCGTGGCCGCCGTTCAGCGTAGTATTTATCGCAACCACCTGAAGCTCAAAAGCCTGACAGATTTCGACGAAGCAGATTTTTTTCCGCCGGCGGCAGAACCCGCACCCTGTTTTGGTGACGAGATTCTCGTGGATGAAGCAGACCATGAACGGTGCCAACATGGCGCCGCGGGTAGGCACGCGAAAGCGGTTGCACAGCGACGGGGTGCAAAGGCGGCGGCCGCACAGCAGGCAGATGCCGCCTCGGCCCAACAGCTGGTGCGAAACGCGGAATTCAGTGCCCGACTGACCGACTTATTCGGTGCCGAAGGAAAACTGAGTCTGCCGGAGCTCATTCGTTTGCACACTGAGCAGCTCGACGAACTCAAGGCGAAATTCAGCAGCGATCTGGAAAGCCAGCAATCAGCCCACACGGACCAGCTTCGCTCGGCTCGAGAAGAGATTCGCGCGCTTAAGGTCGCTCTGCGACAGGAGCAAAGCCGCAGCCGGCGTCTGCAGGAACTGTTGCGCGCCTGATTGAGCGGTTCGGCATCGCAGCCTAAAGGCGGGGATCGACGAGAATCTTCACTTCACTGGGGTGATCGGCAAGGCGCACGAATGCCTCGTCCAGCTCATTGAGGCCTATCGTTCCGGTGTGCAGCGGGTCTGTGCGAATGCGGCCATCTGCCACCAGCGCTTTACAGATTTCGAAGTCTTGGTGCAGATAGGCGATGCTGCTCACCACACGAACCTC
>CAYMUT010000008.1:0-68091 GCA_964393625.1 uncultured Pseudomonadales bacterium | reverse complement strand
ACCAGCCAGCCAGCTGCGTTGATGCTGGCTGAACCGACCGCTACGCCGACCAGAGACACCACGCCACCCCGGCGCACCAGATCTACTGCGGCCTGAATCGTTGCGGGGACACCGGCGCACTCAAACACTACATCCGCGCCGCTGACACCAAGGTGTTCGTCGATGACTTGCTGAACGTTTTCGACCTCGGGGTCTACCACAAGGTCTGCACCAAGACTCGCACCGAGGTTGCGCCGGCTTTGCTCCGGCTCGAGCAATACCACGGTTCCGGCGCCGCTCAGCCGGGCGGCCTGTAAAACCAGTAACCCGATCGGTCCTGCACCAATGACAACTACCGAGTCACCCAGGTTAATGGGCGTTCGCCTTAGGGCGTGCACGGCCACCGTGGCGGGTTCGAGCAATCCCGCCTGTGCGTCGGTCAATGAACCCGGGACCTGGTAGAGGCGGCTGGCATCCATGGCGATGGCCGCAGCGAAGCCGCCGTGACTGGCTGCCATGGGACCCGCGCCGATGGCGCCGGCGAATGCGCTCTCACAATGTGAGGCGTCTCCGCGGCGGCAGGTTGCACATGTGCCGCAGGCTGATGCAACGCCGATGGCGACCCGGTCGCCCTCACGCACGTTGCTCACACCGGCGCCCACCGAGCTTACGCCACCGACCCATTCATGACCGCAGATCGCGGGATTGTACGGCGTACCGGAAAGGTAGGCATGCACATCGGTGCCACATATGCCGCAATAGCTTATGTCGACGACGGCTTTGCCGGGTTCCGCCAGTGGATCGGGCATTTCGATGAGCTCTACACGGCGTTCGCCGGTCACCAGTCCTACCTGCATGGGTTACCTTTTCGTCGTTGCGCAGGTCCGCTAGAGTACCGCAAATCGCAGAGGGTTCCTCAATGCTGCAGATAGAGATTTTTTCCGACATCGTCTGTCCCTGGTGCTTCATTGGCAAAAGGCGGCTTGACGCTGCCTTGAGCGGGGCTCTGGGCGAGGGCGTCAACCTGAGATGGCGGCCATACCAGCTCCATCCCCGCATACCCGTCGAGGGTATGGATCGCGGTGAGTACCTGGCGCGACGTTATGGCGAAGATGCGGAGCGCGGGCGCGTTCCCGAGCGGATTCGGGTCGAAGCTGAAGCAGAGGGCATCGACATGAGGTTCGACCTGATGGAGCGGCTTCCGAATACGCTGCAGGCCCACCGGCTGATGGAATACGCATATGAACATGACTCGCAGCATGCTCTGTCCGAGGCATTGTTCGTTGGCTATTTCTGCCAGGGTCGCGACGTAGGCGATCTGCAGACGCTGGTCGAGATCGCCGGTGAAGTCGGCATGTCTGGCGAAGATGTCGAAGCGTATCTGAACAGCGATGCGGGTTCGAGCGAGGTGCAGTCGCAACTGCAGCGGGCCCCGGAAATCGGCGTCAGCGGCGTGCCCGGGTATTACCTGGCCAATGGCTTTCTGTTGCCGGGGGCGCAAACCAGCGAAACCATGGGGCAGATCATCAGCCGGGTAAAAGACAAACTTGCCAAGGCGGCTGCCCACGGTGCCTGATTGAGGCTGCTCCGCGCGTTACGTCAGGTAATGCTCTGATCCATTTCGTGGGCGGGAATGGTGTCCGCCTGGCCTGTGGCGACCACCTTGGCCGGCACTCCGGCTACGGTGACGTTGGGTGGCACATCACTGAGTACCACGCTGCCGGCACCAACTTTTGCATTAGTGCCCACCTCGATGTTGCCAATGACTTTGCAGCCGGCAGATAGCAGTACCCCTTTGCGGATCTTGGGATGACGATCACCGCTGGTTTTGCCGGTGCCGCCCAGAGTAACCGAGTGCAGCATCGATACATCGTCTTCCACCACCGCGGTTTCACCGATGACGATGCCCGTGGCGTGATCGAACATGATGCCGGAGCCCACCCGGGCGGCCGGATGAATGTCCACGCCCAGAGTCACGGAGATCTGATTCTGAAAAAACTGAGCCAGCGTCTGGCGGCTGTGCTGCCAGAGCCAGTGGGCGACGCGATGCGCCTGCAGCGCATGGAATCCTTTGTAAAACAGGAACGGCGTTGTCAGATCATCACAGGCGGGGTCACGGGTGTAGGTGGCGAGAATGTCGATGCCCGCGGAAGACAATAGGTTGTCGTCTTCTGCCATAGCCTCTCCGATCACGTCTCTGATCAGCATGGTGGGCAACATGGGGTTGTCCAGCTTGCTGGCCAGCCGGAAGCTCAAGGCATCGCCCAGCGTGGCGTGGTTGAGGATGGTGGCGTGGAAGTAGCTGCCCAGAATGGGCTCTTCGGCAGCCTTGCGTTCGGCTTCGCTGCGCATCAGCGGCCACAGGTCTCCAGGCCCGGAAACTGAGGCAAGGCCGGGCGCCTCAGCGTCGGCGATCACCTGGTTGAAGCGTTCTGCGATGGGGCTGATATTACTCATGGGGCGCATGCTAGCGGAAATTTCCGGCAAGCGCATTGAGCAATGCATTGGGCATGTGTACTGTGATCAACCTATGAGCAAAGAATTCAAAACCGTTGCCGTGGTTGCGCGGCGTCATCGGCGAAGTATCGTCGATACGGTGCTGGCAGTGGAGCAGGTGCTACGCGACCGGGGCTTGAGCATCGTGTTCGAAGATGCAACAGCGAGCTTTCTGCCCGCGGCGGAGGGCCGCAAAACCCGCGCCAAACTAGCCCGGCGGGAGCTTGGTGCAGCCAGCGACCTGGTTGTGGTGGTGGGCGGCGATGGCAGCCTGCTGGGGGTTTCCCGTGACATAGCGCTGAATGGCGTTCCGGTGGTTGGGGTGAATCGAGGGGGGTTGGGCTTCCTCGCAGCGGTATCTCCCGACCAGTTGGAAACTCAGCTGGGCTGCATTCTTTCAGGTGACTACAGTCTCGAAGACCATTTTCTATTGAGCGCCGAGGTGTACCGAGAAGGGGAGGAGGTATCTTCCGCCAGGGCCCTGAACGACGTGGTGCTTCACCCTGGCAGTATGGCGCGGATGATGGAATTTGCTTTGTGGATCGACGGTGATTACGTCTATGACCAGCGTTCCGACGGGCTCATCGTCGCAAGTCCTACCGGGTCTACTGCCTATGCGCTGTCAGCAGGCGGGCCGATCATGCATCCGGCGCTGGATGCCATTGTCATCGTGCCGATGTTTCCGCATACGTTGACGTCGCGGCCCCTGGTGGTACCCGGCGATGCGCGATTGACCATCAAGGTCATACATGCTGCTAACGCCAAAGCCCAACTGAGCTTCGATTCGCAGGTCAATCTTTCACTCAAGGAAGGGGATGAAATACGCGTACGCAAACATTCGACCCCATTGAGGCTGGTGTATCCCACAGGGCACAACTTCTACGAGGCTTGCCGCAGCAAACTTGATTGGGCCAGCCGCCTGGGTGGTCAGAATCTCTGACCCGGGACACCAGCGCGCTTTTCAGCCTCTGATTCGATCCAGCTTTAAGTTGTCCCAGGTGACGGTGCGTTCCGGCGTAAACACGATCCATCGACGATTGCGCCCGCCGGCGGTGCTGCGCATGGGCGGTGGATCGCTCAGCGGAGGCCTACCGTGGCCGCCGTTGTATTTGGCCCCCATCTGCGCCTGAGCGGCTGCCAGCTCGGATTCGGCCGCTTCCTCCTCTGCGGTTTCTAGAACGCGCGCGGTGCCCTGCATCATGATCGCCTGCAGTTCCGGAAACTTTTCATTGCGGTCGACCAGTACCGTACAGGTAGGGTTGCGGCGCAGGTTCACGACCTTCTGGCCACGTCCGAAGATGAAGATCTTGCCGCCCATCCAGCCGAACCACATGGGTGTGAGGTTGATTCTGCCGTTTGCATCTACACTGGCAATGCGGATGTTCCAGTCGTTGCTGAGCAGATCGGTGATCTGCGCCTCGTCTAAGGCGATTTCGCGTGGTAATGCCATTTTTGCTTCCGATTACTCCTGTTGTTCGCAGCGCACATTCTAAGGCCGCGAGCCTATGGATTGTTAGCGGCATGCGCCTAGTCCGAGTTGGACAGGTCCCCGGGTGCGTCGATATCCCTGACCGTCCCAGGATCTGAGGTGAACACTTCAATGACCTGATGGGCATGGCTTTGTAGCACTGCCCTGGCGCCGGTGTCTCCATGACACTGGCCCAGTTCGGCAAAAAGGGTGGAATGAAAGCCGATAGGGTGCGCAGCCGACTGGGGTGCTTTGGCATAGCGGGGACGGATGATTGCAGCATGGCTCAGGGCTGCGGCTTGCTGGCGTAGTTCGCACAGGGTTGCGTGGCTGATGAAGGGCATGTCCAGCAGTGCAACGAAAGCCCAATCCCAAGACAGGCCGTTAATACCAGCCGCCAGCGAATGCCCCATGCCCAGATGTGCATCACGGGTGCGAACGATTTCTACGTCAAAGCGCCGCAGCAATTCGGCAAGGTAGTCGTCGTCTTCACGTATGACCACGCGCACGAGATCGAACACCACGGCGTACCGAGCGACGGTATGTTCGGCTACGGTGTGTTCGCCAAGTTGGGCTATGCGTTTGTCTGAGCCGAAGCGACGACCGAAGCCGGCGCCCAGAATGATGGCCCCGCAGGTCATTCGGTGTTGGCTGCTGCGCGCGTCGCCGGCGCTATGCTGCACTGACGGCCTGGGTTTGCGATACGGCCTCCGGCAGGCGCTGTTTACGCACAGCAGTGATTTCCGCAAGGATCGCGATGGCGATCTCAGGGGGCGTTTTGCTGCCGATCGACAGGCCGATCGGGGCGTGCAGCTTGTCGATTTCGGCATCACTGATATCAAGCGCCTTGAGCCGCTCGCGCCGGTTTACAGAAGTGCGCGTCGAGCCCATTGCGCCGATGTAAAACGCCTCGGTGGTTAACGCCTCCATCAGGCCCATGTCGTCGATGCGAGGGTCATGGGTCAGGGCCACGATAGCGGTGGCCGGGTCTGTGGCGTGGGCGCGCACGGCATCATCGGGCATGTCGGCGATGCGGGTCACCTGGTCGTTGCCGAAATCTTCCAGCAATTCTTCGCGCGGGTCGCATACGGTGACTTCGTAATCGAGCAGGATCGCCATTTCAGCCAGGTATTTGCTCACCATACCGGCACCGATGATGAACAACTGAAAACGCGGGCCGTAGGTGTGCGCGAGTACCTGATGTTCGTCATCCCATAATAACGGCGCATGGCTATCGACGGGGTTGACCTGTGTGGTCTGTTTCTGCAGATCTACGGTGCGGCGAGCGCATTGCCGCTGGGTCAATGCATCGTTCAGGACCTGAAAGTGTTCGATGGTTTGCGGGTCGGGCGTTTGCGGTTCTACGACGATATACAGGTGGCCGCCACAGGGCAGGCCGAATTTCTCGGTATCTTCAGCGGTGATGCCGTACTGGAAGAACTGTGGCTGTTCGGCGGCCAGTTCGCCGCTGGTGAGCTTCTCCAGCAGATCGTCTTCGACACATCCGCCAGAAAGGGAGCCGACTACCTGGCCGGCGCGGTTACAACCGAGCAGCGAGCCCACCGGACGGGGTGATGAACCCCACGTCTGTACCACGGTTGCCAGCCAGCATGGCTCACCGGCCTGCAGCCAGGCGAGAATCTGACTCAACACTTCTTTGTCTACGGCTTGCATCTGTCGATCCTGCTCGTAACACTAACGTATGGCGATTTTACCTCATCTGAGTGGAACTCTGCAGGGCCTGGAACCCCGCCTTACGCGATGTGCTGGTGACCAAGGTAACACGCTAGAGGTTGGTTACGACTTGCTGATCGACTCAGACGCACTGGACTTTGGCGACTGCACGGGTCGCGGCGTAGTTCTCAGATTTACCGGTGCTATGCGCTGCTCGGCCTGCGAGCGCAGTATCAGTAAATCCTACGCGCGTGCCTATTGCTATGACTGTTTCACCAGTCTGGCGCGCGCCGATTTGTGTTTCGTGAGCCCCGACCGATGTCATTTCAATAAGGGTACCTGCCGCGAGCCTGAGTGGGGCGCAAGCGTCTGCATGCAACCGCATACGGTGTATCTGGCCAATACCAGTGGTCCGAAGATCGGCATAACCCGGGAGGGTCGGGAATTGCGGCGTTGGGCGGATCAGGGCGCCTGCATGGCCATGGCGATTGCGCAGGCACCGAGTCGGCGCGCCGCCGGCGCCATGGAAGCGTATTTCAAGGGTCAGTTGAGCGATCGCACAGATTGGCGCAAGCTGGTTGCTGGTGCGGGCGTGCCTGGCAATCTGTCGCAGCTGCGCGATGGGTTGTTCGAGCAGCGTCACGATATCAGCAGCAACGACCCCAGCCAGATTCCCGATGATGAAATCAAGGGGCTGCGCTGGGTCGAGGAGCCTGTCGTGACCGAGTTTCGCTATCCGGTGCAAACATACAGCCCCACTGAGCGGTTAGCGCTGGGAGCGGAGCAGACTGTAATCAAGGATAATCTGTGTGGTGCCATAGGCCAGTTTCTGCTGTTGAATGGTGGGGTTTTCAACGTGGCGGATCATCGTGCCATGGAGGTTGAAATAGAACTTACCGAACCGTTCGAAGGCAGAGTGGTAAGTGGCGCGCAGCAGATGTCGCTGTTTTCGTGAGTGGCGGCGGTTATCAACAACAAGCAATAACAGGGAATCGCATCATGCAAGACGGGCAGCCGCAGGAAATCCGCTTAAGAGACTATCAGGCGCCGGGCTACGTCACTACGCACACCAACCTGCATTTTGATATTTGTGAAGGGCTCACCACGGTGACCAACCGCATGCAGGTGGTGCGCAAGGATGCCGGCGCCAGCACGATGTGTCTGGATGGGCAGCATCTGGAACTGGTGTCCATCGCCCTCGACGGCCGCGAGTTGAGCGGTAACGAATACAGCCTGGATGATGAATCCCTGACCCTGCATGGGTTGGCCGAGCAGCATGAGATTACGATTACCACCCGGGTAAAGCCTGAGCGCAATACCGATCTGGAAGGGCTTTATCGGTCAAGCCACATGTACTGTACCCAATGCGAAGCCGAAGGTTTTCGCCGCATCACCTACTATCAGGACAGGCCTGACGTACTCGCGCGCTTTACCACCACCATCGTTGCCAACGCTGAGCGCTACCCGACACTGCTTTCCAATGGCAACCTGGTGGAGACTTCCAGCCCGGAGCCGGGCCGGCACAGCGCTACCTGGGAAGACCCGTTTCCAAAACCCAGCTACCTGTTCGCACTGGTGGCGGGGGATCTGGATGTGATCGAAGATACTTTTATCACCAGGTCCGGCCGGCCGGTGACGCTGAAGATTTTTTCCGAACCGCACAATATCGGGCAGTGCGACTACGCCATGGATGTGCTGAAGCGTTCCATGAAGTGGGACGAACAAACCTTTGGCCGCGAATACGACCTCGATATCTTCATGATCGTGGCCGTTGAAGACTTCAACATGGGCGCCATGGAAAACAAGGGCCTCAATATCTTCAACACTTCGTGTGTGCTGGCGTCGCCTGATACTGCCATTGATGCTGCCTATCAGCGCGTCGAGGCAGTGGTTGCCCATGAGTATTTTCACAATTGGTCCGGCAATCGGGTTACCTGTCGGGATTGGTTTCAGCTGAGCCTCAAAGAGGGCTTCACGGTGTATCGCGACGCTGAGTTTTCTTCGGACATGAACTCCCGCGCGGTCAAGCGCATCGAAGATGTGACTATGTTGCGTGCGCTGCAGTTTGCCGAAGATGCAGGTCCACTGGCGCACCCGGTGCGGCCCCAGTCCTATATCGAGATATCCAATTTCTACACCACTACGATCTACGAGAAAGGCGCGGAAGTGGTGCGCATGTATTGCACCCTGGTCGGCGAGGAGAAGTTCCGCGCCGGCAGTGATCTGTATTTCGAGCGCTTCGATGGCCAGGCGGCAACCACCGAGGATTTCACCGCGGTCATGGCGGAAGTGGGCATGCTAGACCTCGAGCAGTTCAAACGCTGGTACGATCAGGCGGGTACGCCTGTGGTGAGTGTGCGGGAGACCTTTGCGGATGGTGAGTTTGTTCTGCACATCAGGCAGGATTGTCCGGCTACGCCCGGGCAACCCGAGAAGCTGCCGTTCCACATTCCACTGGAGCTTGGCCTGCTGTCCACCGACGAGGATGATCTTGGCGCGCCGGTGCCGCTTTATGATCTTGTGATCGACAGTTCTGAAACCTGCGAGGTACGGGCTGGCGGCGAAACGCTGTTGCTTTCATTGCTCGACCGGGAGGCCGAGGTGCGCTTCAGTTTTCTGCAGAACAAGCCCGTAGTGAGCTTCCTGCGTGGCTTTTCAGCGCCGGTGCGGGTGACGTACCAGCGTGCGGACGCTGAACTCGCGTTCCTTGCACAGCGCGACGTAGATGGTTTCGTACGCTGGGATGCCCTGCAATCGCTGTGGATCAAGTATTTCTCCGATGAGCAGGGGCCTGAAGATGTAGATCTTGTTCAACTGGTCGGAGAAATCGCCGCGCAGACTCTCACCTTGGGCGACGATGCGGAAGCCAAAATGCTGGCGGCTACCATGCTGACCGTACCGAATGAGAATTATCTGTTCGAGGAACTGCAGGACTTCGATGTAACCGATGTGCTGGATCGTCGCGACAGTCTGCTGGAACGGCTGGCCGACACCCACGCTGAGCTGTGGCGCGCGCTCTACGATGAGTATGAATCCTCCTCACCGTACCATCCTGATGCTCAGGGTATGGCTGATCGGGCCGTGGCTAATCTGGCGTTCACCTATGCCGCGTGGGCTTTGAGCGATGAAGAGCTGGCCGATTTCGTTGAGCGTCACTACCGAAGTGCAGACAATCTGACCGACCGTCGGGCCGCTCTGTCGGTGGCATGTCAACACCCGGCTATGGACGATTCGACGCGTGGTCTGATTCTGCAGGATTTCTACCGGCTGTGGCATCACGAAGCACTGGTTCTGGATATGTGGTTCAATCTGCAGGCGAGCAGTGCGCGCACGGACTTGGATGCGCTCAAGGTCCTGGAAGTGCATGAGAAATTCGACATGAAGAACCCTAACCGGGCGCGTTCGGTATTCGGTGCGTTCGGTATGAATAACCACCGCACGCTGCACAACGCGGATGGCAGCGGTTATGCCTACCTCGCAGACGTGATAGCCCGCATGGATAGATTGAACCCGCAGATCGCGGCGCGCCTGGCGACACCCTTGACCCGCTGGAAGCGCTACGACCGCAAGCGGCAGATCCTCATGCAGGCGAGTCTCATGGAACTTCAGGAAACAGCCGATATTTCCAAGGACCTGTACGAGATAGTCAGCAAAAGCCTGGCTTGAGAGCTTCAGAGCCCGGGTTGTGCATAAAGGTCGGGCAATGCCCCCTGCTTGTGGCTGATAGCCTGAGGTTTTCTGTCGAGCGCGTGTAGTGCTTCGCGCAGCTGTTGGAAGTCTACCTGCTCCGACGGCGCTGCATTTGTGCCGTAGAGCGTTTTCAGCAGCTGTTGATAGGCGTTCCGGGCCTGGTTGGAGGAGGCCGTGAATCGTTGCGTCGCCTGCGATCGAGGGCAGCGATAGTGGTTGGCCAGGTAAGCGGGCAGCAAGGCATGCACTCTGTGGGGGTCAGCCTGCTTGACCGCCTTGAATAGCTCTGATTTCGCAGTGCTGCCAGCCTTCGGCCGGCCAATGCGTCGCACCGCCCTGTAACCGCCCATCAGCAGCAGAAGGCCAATACCAATCAGTGCCGCAGCAGCGATTTGCGGACGTAACTCGGACCAGGTCAGGGTGTTTGCCTGATCTAGTATGCCGGGATCGGGTTGTTCCGGACTATCAGGTTGTGCTTCGCTATTCTGCAGCTGCTGATCCTTTTCCGGTGCTGCTGGCATGAGCGCCTCGCCTACCACCGAGAGAATTTCGCCAGGCGCGGTGGTAATGCGCATCTGGTCGGCCTCGGTGTCCCACCAGGTTATAGCCACTTCGGGTAGTGCTAGATTGCCTTGTTGTAACGGCACGAGGGAGTTTGTCTGCAGGCGCGCGCCCTGCACGGAACTGCCCTGTGTATCGTCGTTGATGGTTGGTGCGGCGGGATAAACACGAAACAGGCGGTCGTCCGCCAGCAGATCCAGGGGTGGCGCCTTAGAGCCGACGTTGCCGCTGATGTCCACCAGCAATTCGTGCTGCAGCGTGTCGCCAACGTTGTGGACCTTGTTTTCCGGGGTCACCACCTGGAGCATTCTGACGTCTCGAGCCGGTAACCAGGGTTTGTCCTGAGGGTACTGTGCTGGCACAGGCATGACGGTAACCGTGACGGTGTCGGTCCCTATGCGGACACCCTTGCGCGAGACCCGGCCGTTTTCCGTCAGTCGTACGCTGGCTGTGATGCTGATGCCCGGGATTTCGAATTGCCCGCTCGCCTCGGGGAACAGCGCGTAACGCTGCTGAATCAGGCCATATGTTCTACCGTTACGTTCGATCGTGCCAGAAGTTGTTTCGCCCAGTGTTAATACCACGGCATCGTCGATTTCCGGTGCGCCCGGGAGATCGGAGTAGAGCTGTACGCCCTGGGAGTAGAGCAGCCGCCGCGTAAGCACGATTTCCGCCTGCACGTATATGCGTTCGCTGGAGATTTCGTTTTCAAAAAAAACCAATTGATCGATAGCCTGGCGCGCCTGGTCCGATAATGGATTTACCAGCAGTTCCAGGGATGGCGATGCCTCGTTGCCCACCTGAATTCCGGGTATCTGTAGACGCCCGGTACGTTTGGGTTGCAGCGTGATCTGGTATTCGACCCAGCTCTGACCACGCCCGTTGACGTACCGCGACTGGCTCATTGTGTTGACGTTCATGACATGAAAATCTTGTTCCAGAGCCGCAAGGTCGAGGGTGGTGGCCTGACGTGTTTCGGTGACTTTGATATTGAGGCGTACGGTTTCCAACTCGTCGATGGATTGTGCTGACAACTGCGCGGATACAGCGGCGTACCCGGGTGTGCTGAGCAGAATCAACAATGCTGCACACGCAAACAGCCATGCCTGGGAACCGCGCAGAATCACCACAGTTTGTCTCCCTGGCGGTTTTCGTATTCGCCGCGCCTCAAACGCTGTTTGGTCTCATGGGAGAATTTCCTGCGCAGCAGACCGCCAGGGTCGTCCGGTACCCGTCGCAGCCACTGTTCCAGGGCTTCCTGCTTCTCATTGCGGGCGCTTTCATCCTGTTCGGCCTCGAGCTCCTGTTGTTCCCCTTCAGACTGTTCGTTCTGCTGCTTTTCCTCCTGGTTCTGCTGTTGCTCAGCATCCTCTTCGGATTGCTCGGAGTCCGATTGATCCTGTTGTTCCTGCTGGTCGCTCTGATCGGACTCGGAGCTATCGTTGTTCGCCTGACTCTGCTGATCCTGTTGCTGCTGCTGAGCTTCCTGCTGTTGCTGTAGCAGGCGTTCCACCAGGTCTTTGTTGAAGGTGGCATCTTCATGTTCGGGTTGCAGCTGCAAGGTCCTGTCGTATTGGGCAATGGCAGCTTCGTATTCGCCAAGACGGGCCAGACTGTTGCCCTGGTTGTAGTGACCTGCGGCGCTGGGATCCGAAATGAAGCCGTTCAGGGCGCTGGCATAGTCACCGCTGCGGTACTCGGCCACCGCGCGCCATTGCGGGTCTTCGAAGATGGCCGCGGCTTTTTCCGGCTCACCGTAACGTAAAGCCGCCAAGCCACGCTGATCATCGCGCAACCACAGGCTGTCCCAGGTGTTGCTGAGCCAGTTCGCGTGGGCCGGTGGTGCGGGCAGCATGGCGAACGCGAGCACTGCCACGAGCACGCCGCGGCGGAACGCCAGCAGCATCATGGGCACCAGGATGATGACCGCCCAGTGGCCCTGATCGAACCAGGTGTCGAATTCCCGTTCCACTTCCAGGGTTTCGTCTTCGCTGGGCAACGCCGTCGAAAGAAGTTCGAGAATATCGCTGTCGCCGAGTGTCGCTTTGGCGTAGCGGCCGTGCACCAGGGTGGCAACCTCGGCGAGGCGGTCTTCATCGAGCGTGGCAATCACCTGGTTGCCTTCCTGAGTGCGCAGGAAACGACCGGGCTGGCGTACCCGGTCCAGAGGAATGGGGGCCCCATCGTAGGTACCGATACCCAGAATAGATATGGGGAATGCCGGGTTGCGATGCTTTGAGACGGAATTGATCAGGTCGATGCCGTCGGTGACTATCAGAATACGGCCCTGGAGTACCTTGGCGTTTTCGAACAGCTCATGAGCCAGCATCAGAGCGTGGTCCGGATTGCTGCCGAACACCGGCATCATCTCCGGGCTCAACGAGGCGAGCAGATTCGTGATGGTGGCGGCGTCATCAGTAAGGGGCACTACGGTATGGGCATCGCCTGCATAAGCGATAACGGCGGTCTGGCCTTCTTGCCGGGCGCGCAGTACGTCGGTGATTTCCTGGCGGGCTTTCTCAACCCGCGATGGTTTCACGTCCTCAGCCAGCATTGACAGGGAAAGATCGAGCACAATGATCAGCGCATCGTTCTTCTGTTCGACGTTCTGAGGCAGCTTTTCCCAAACCGGGCCTGCCAGCCCGATGCAGCACAGCACCAGGCTCAATATCAGACAACGCCCGAGCCAGCGACCGCCCCGGGTCCGTTCCGCGTCCAGCAATACGGCCAGCAATTCGTTATCGACAGCGCCTTCCCAGCCAGACCCGGATTGCGTACGTTTCAGCCACCACCAGGCCATAACCAGAATGGGTAGCAGCGCCAGCAGCCAGATTGGGCGCAGAAAATGGAATGCTTCAATCGGCATGCCGTTGCCTCATATCCCCAAGCATGAAGCCCAGCAGCAATAGCAGGGCAGCACCCAGCGGCCAGTAATACAGCGCCTGTATCGGGCGATAGGTTTCCGGATCCTGGTCGATAGGTTCCAGTTCATCGATCAGAGCGTAGATCTCCTGCAGTCCCTGGGTGTCCCGGGCTCTGAAATATCTCCCTCGGGTAACCTGCGCCACCGAAGTCAGTGTGTCTTCATCGAGATCTGCCGACGGGTTGGTGATGCGTCGGCCGAACAGGCCTGGCAGGCGCATTTCCTCGGCGCCCACGCCGATGGTGTAAATTTTGATCTTGTCGTAAGCGGCCAGTTCCGCAGCTTTTTCCGGTTCCACTTCGCCCACATTGTTGGCGCCATCGGTTAATAGAATGATGACCTTATCTTCCTGAGGGCGCTTGCGCAGGCGCTTGACCGCCAGGCCGATCGCATCGCCAATGGCGGTTTTGCCACCTGCGATACCCACCGGGGCTTCGACCAGCAGTCGGTTCACACTTTTCAGATCAAAGGTGAGGGGCGCCTGCAGGTAGGCATTTGTGCCGAACAGCACCAGGCCAATGCGATCGCCGGCGCGGGCTTCGATGAAGCTGCCGACTACCGCCTTGACCACCGTCAGACGGTCTATGTATTCCCCCTGGACCTCCATATCTTCAGTGGCCATGCTGCCGGAAATGTCCACCGCGAGCATGAGATCACGGCCGGAGGTGGGCAGGGTGACAGGCTCGCCGGTCCATTGCGGGCGGGCGGCGGCCAGCAGCAGCAGTGACCAGATCAGCCACAGCATTACGATGCGCCACAGGTTGCCGCGCTCCGAGGCGCTGGTGCCGCCGAATACATCGGTAAAACTCGTCAGATCGGGCACTGCCAGCGCGGCCTGGCGGGACTGGCGTGGGCGCCAGCCGGCTCTTACCAGCCACGGCAGGGGCAGCAGCAACAACGCCCAGGGCCACAACCACTCGATCATGCCGGCACCTTCCTCAGCAGCTCTTGCAGCGCATCGTGCAGCGCTGCTACGTCCACTTCAGGAGACGGACTGAAGCGTGACTGTCCCAGGGCCCGGCCCGGGCCGCTGGTGAAAGCGGTTGTTTCGCCGAGTTGATCCAGGGCATTCAGCCATGCCTCGCCGGCCATGGGTGCATAGTGGTTCCTTCCGTAAGCTCTGACCAGCACGCGCTTCAGGATTTCATTGCTCGAATGCAGGTATAGCTGATCGCTTACAGCGCCGGCGGTATGGTCTGCATGCAGCTTGGTGAGCAATGTCCGGGCTCTGCGTAGTGGTGCGCGCCGACGGTAGGCGCCCAGCGCCCGGCGCATCAGCCACACGACGAGCACTAGCGCGGCAATGCACAGCAACCACCAGCCTATGGCAGGCGGCCACCAGCTAGGGTCCTGGGGTAGCTGCACATCGCGCAATTGCTGTAAAGGGTCGTTCTCCATCGGGGCTATATCCAGGACATCTGATCGAGGCGCACGTTGGTTGTCTGTATGTCGACGTAACGCATCGCCTCGTGCATGCACAGGGAGATCAGAGCGGACGTGTGGGCATTGAAGCGCTCTTCGTAGCGCCTGTTCAGCTGGCTGTCGCCGGTGAACAGCTGCAGACGCTGCTGTCCGTCGGTGACGCTGTAGTGGTCTGCCGGTGGCAGGTGTGCTTCCAGGGGGTCGTTTACGTGCACCGCGATGACCTGGTTGTGGCGCGCCAGCTGGTGCAGATGTTCTCGCCAGAGTTCCAGTGCGCCGGAAAAATCGCTGATCACGAAAATACGGTAATTTGTATTGGTGAGGCGCCGGGCGCGCAACATGCCTTCGTTGACGCTGGCATGGGCGGCTGCGGATTCGCTGTGGTTCTGTGCGCGCTGTAACACCTGGTTATATGTCGCCACATCGTTGAGAAAGCGTGCTACAGCTTTGGTGGTGCGAAACGGCCGGTGCAGTGCCTGTTCGTGATTGCCGATGACAATGCCGCCAACGCGCTCGCCGGCAGCCAGATTCTGCCATGCGATGCGTGCGGCAAGTTCCGCAGCCGCGACAGATTTCAGGCGGATCTTGGAACCGAAGAACATGTTCTGGGTCTGATCCACGGCAATCAACGTGGGACGCTCCCGCTCTTCCCGGAAGATTTTGGTGTGAGGCTTGTTCTTGCGGGCCGTGACGCGCCAGTCGATGGTGCGTACGTCATCGCCGGGCTGATAGGCGCGAACCTCGGCGAAGTCGACCCCGCGGCCCTTGATCTTAGACAGTTTCAATCCGGCGCGATTGCCCACCACTGAAGAGGTTGCCGACGTCGGCTGCGCCGGTTGCTTGTGCCGCAGCGCGAGCAGCTGCGCCAGCTGCACATAGGCGCCGCCAATTACCGAAGCATTCACGCCAGATCCTTGACCTGGCCTTTCGGGCAGTATACAGGGCGAGGCACTATGGTACCGGAACCTGCTCGATGAGGCTGTCGATCACCTGGTCACCCGTTATGCCCTGGGCGTCTGCCTCGAAGGATAGAATCAGCCGATGCCGCAGCACGTCGTGGGCCACAGCCTGTACGTCTTCAGGCGTCACGAAATCACGTCCTGACAGCCAGGCCAGCGCGCGGGCGCAGATGTCCAGGGCAATCGTGGCACGGGGACTGGCGCCGAAGTCGATCCAGCGTGCCTGCTCGTGATCCTGCTGCCTGGTCGCCATCACCAGGGCGACGATGTAGCGCTCTATGGAATCGGTCATGTGCAATCCCAGCAGCGCCTGGCGGGCGGCGAAGATCTGCTGTTGTGACACGACCTGGGGTGGCGGCGTGTCGCCGACCGCGCCGCTTTCTCTGCGCACCAGAGCGAGGATGTGGCGTTCGGCGTCGGCGTCTGGATAGTCGACGATGACATGCATCAGGAAGCGGTCGAGCTGAGCCTCGGGCAGGGGGTAGGTGCCTTCCTGTTCGATGGGGTTCTGAGTCGCCATGACCATGAATAAGTCTGCCAGAGGGAAGGTTTCGCGACCGACACTCACCTGATGCTCTGCCATGGCTTCCAGTAGAGCAGACTGCACCTTGGCGGGTGCCCGGTTGATTTCGTCCGCCAGTATCAGGTTGTGAAAAATCGGTCCCTGCTGGAATTTGAAGGAGCCATCTTCCGGCCGGTAAACCTCGGTACCCGTGACATCGCTGGGCAACAGGTCCGGGGTAAACTGAATGCGGTGGAAGTCACCTTCGATGACCCGTGCCAGCTCTTTGATAGCGCGGGTTTTTGCCAGTCCGGGGGCGCCTTCCACCAGCAGGTGACCGCCGCACAGCAGCGCCATCATGAGTCGCTGAATCAGGGTTTGCTGGCCGATGATTTTGGTCTGCAGCCACTGGCTTGCCTGGTTGATGGAGTCGAACAGGGAATCACTGCTGATGGTATTCATAAAGTCCTGTGGATGCTGGTCGGGTCGAAAAACTTAGCGGGCTATTGTAGCGGCAGTCGGTGGTAGGTCCAGCAATGGTTGGCACGCCCTGATTTCAGCCCGACGACTATACTTTCTTCATGAGTTTACCACTTCCTAAGCGCGCACCGCGCAAGTACATTGTCGATATACATCTGAGTAAGGCGCAATTAGAGGCGTTTTATGCGGGGTCGGTGAAGCAGGTCTCTGCCATTGATATCCATGGTTTGCGTCTGCAGTTTCCATTGAGCAGTTTGCGGCCGTTCGTTGATTACAATGGTGTTCGTGGGCGCTTCGTCATCTCCGTGGATGGCTGCAACCGGCTTTATGACATTCGACGCCACCAACGGTAGTGTTACGTTATTACCCACAATTGGGAATTTTGCGCACCAAATCAATGCGAAAACCTGATATCCCTCTGTTTATTGTGCGGCGCAGCGGTAAGTCTTAGCTTTTATGGGAGAAGATGCACAAAAATGTGGCATAACACCTGAAATTCCCGAATAATCACTGCCAGCGAATCGGCATAAACCATATGGGGTGAAGCGTGCGTATGCAGCATTCGGTCTGGCTGGCGTTAATTTTAGTGGTGTTTTCTTTTCCCGTTCATGCGGATGCGCTTGATACCGGCGACACCGCCTGGATCCTGACTGCGACCGCGCTGGTCCTGTTCATGACCATTCCCGGCCTGTCGTTGTTTTATGGTGGGCTGGTGCGCGCTAAGAATGTACTCAGCGTGCTGATGCAGTGTTTCACCATTACGTGCATGGTTTCAGTGTTGTGGTTGACCGTAGGTTATTCCCTGGCGTTCAGTGATGGGGGCAGCGTGAACGCTTTCATCGGTGGTTTGAGCAACGCCTTCTTCACGCAGATTTCTGAGGAGACCGTGAGGTCTACAGTACCAGAGAGCGCATTTGCACTGTTTCAGATGACCTTCGCGATTATAACGCCGGCGCTGATTGTCGGCGGATTTGCCGAACGTATCCGCTTCCCTGCCATGCTGATATTCAGCGCCGCGTGGCTGCTGCTGGTCTATGTACCGATATGCCACTGGGTATGGGGTGGCGGCTGGCTTGAGCAACTGGGGGTCATGGATTCCGCCGGCGGCATCGTGGTGCACATTACCGCCGGGGTCGCGGCACTGGTGGCGGCGATTATGCTGGGTAGCAGGCGCGGCTTCCCGACCCAGGCCATGCCACCGCACAACATGCCCCTGAGCATCATGGGGGCAGGGATGCTGTGGGTAGGATGGTTCGGGTTTAACGGGGGTAGCGCCCTGGCGGCTAACGGTGATGCCGCCATGGCAATGCTCGTTACCCATTTGTCCGCCGCGGCCGGCGCGCTGAGCTGGACCGTGGCCGAGTGGAACCGCTACGGCAAGCCTTCTGCGCTTGGTGCAGTCACCGGGATGGTTGCCGGTCTCGGCACCATCACCCCGGCGTCGGGCTTTGTCGGCCCGGCCGGCGCCTTCGTCATTGGCGTATCGGCGGGTATTGTGTGTTTCTTTGCGACAAATTACCTTAAACGAATCCTGAAGATTGATGACTCCCTTGATGTTTTTCCCGTTCATGGGGTTGGCGGTATTCTCGGCACGTTGCTGACTGCGGTGTTCGCGAGCAATGCGCTGGGGGTTTTCAGTGGTCAGCATGAAATCAATATCAGCAGTCAGCTCGGCGTCCAGGCAGTGGGTGTCATCGTTGCCGTCGTATATACCACTATCGTCACATTCGTAATCTTCAAGCTGACCGATGTGCTGGTTGGCAACCGCGTCAGGGATGATGAAGAACTCGAGGGGCTCGATCTCGTTTCTCACAACGAAAGGGGTTATGACCTGTAGGGAAGCTCTGAAACCCTAAAACGGCGCTGGCCGCGCTAAAGGATTTTCCAGCGCGGCCGCTATTCCCTGTATACCGCTCAAGGACGACGGATATACAGTGATGATCTATACCAGCTACCCCATCGGCGTTGCCAGTTATGCCGGCTACCAGCCTCAACGGGCCGAAACGTCGGCAGGGCAGGCCTCAGGTGGGCATACCGTTGCCAATCCGACCAGTGCTACCGGTGGATTCATGTCCGCGCCCATGATGATGGCCCCGATGACCATGATGTCGCCGGCATATATGATGGCTTATCCGCAGATGATGGGCGGTGCCGGCACGATGATGGCGCCTGGCGCGGTTCCCGTGAGCTCTGCCGGGGCGACTGGTGGCAGCCACGTAACCGCTAACCCGACCAACGCCATGGCCAAGCAGTCTAGTGGTTTCGCCGGGGGTTTCGGTGGGTACGGTGGTATGGGTATGCCCATGATGGGCGGATTCGCCATGCCCTCCATGATGATGTCGCCGGTGTTCATGGTGTTCGGGTTTCCAATGGTATTCGGTGGATCTGCCGCGCAGCCTCCCATCGAAGGCGAAGTCCAGGCGCCGCTCGAAGAGCCAGCTGTTGAGGTTGACGCACCCCGGGTGCCCGTACTCGATGTTCCAGACATCGTCGATATTGTTGATGGTGAGGCGCCCACCGTGGATGTGGTTCCGCCGGGCGCCGCCAGTGATGATGTGGCGCCGGAGGTTAGCGTCGCGTCTGACGAAGAGGCTGCGCCGCAGTTGCCGACTCTGCCGATCACCCAGCTTGATGCGGAAGATTTCTCCCGTTACCGGATGGTGGAAAAGTCACGCCAGCAGGAAGCCACTCTAAGCCTTGAATTGACCACTGCAGAAGGCGATCTGATTACCCTCGATTTCAGCCAGATCGACAGCGCTGAAAGGAGTAATTTCCGTGGGGTCTCGCTGGAGGGCGAGCAGATCAAAGACCGCTACTACAACGAAACCATGGAGCGGGTGGTGAATATGTCTGTGCAAGGTGAGCTCAATGCCGAAGAACAGACCGCCATTGATTCAGTACTTTCGAGCGTCGTAGACGTGGTGCAGCAGTTCTTCACTGGCAATGTCGGACAGGCGGTAACCAGACTGAAAACCATGGACTTCGATGCTCAGCAGCTCTCCGAGCTTTCGCTGAACATGTCGCTAACCAAGTCGGCCCAGGTGAGCAAAGCATTTCACAACGGCATGGATCATCTGCACGATCTGAAAAACCGGGATGGCGACATCGCTCAGGTGTTGGATTTTCTCGCCAGCGAGCAAAAGCGTCTTATCGATATGGCTTCCGACGTGCTCGACACGCCCAGTGCGGCGCGTCTTGTACGCAGCCTGGTGCCGCCGATGCTGTCCGATCCTTTCGCGGTGTTGCGTGATGAAGTAGCTGCGGGCGGCAGCGCCGATCTGATCGAAGCGGTCGATGACGTCGAGGGCGAGGACGACTGACTAGCAGCCTCTGGTGTGTGCTTGCCATACCAGCAGGTCCATCAGCTGCACGAAGTCGTAGCCGATTGCTGCGGCGCCCTCCGGATAGAGGCTTACCGGCGTCATGCCGGGCAGCGTATTGACTTCCAGCAGGGTAATCTCGTGATTATCGGTAACGATGAAATCGGCCCGTGAAAGATCTCTCAGGCCCAGCGCAGCGTGTGCGGAGAGGGCTATGCGTTGCAGTTCCATGCGCGTGTCCTCGGGCAGCGGGGCGGGAATCAGGTGTTCGCTCTGCCCGACCGTGTAGCGGTTTTCATAGTCGTACCACTCTTCAGCCGCGGTAACGATCTCGATTACCGGGTGGGGTGTCAGTTTTTCGTCGATCTGCAGTACACCCACAGTGATTTCCTTACCCATGACATAAGGCTCCACCAGGCAGTCACCGTAGCGCAATGCTCCGCGCAGGGCGCTGACTGCGTCGCCGCCGTTGGGTAGCGGTGTGACGCCGATGGCGGAACCCTGGTTCAGTGGTTTGATGACGATGCGTTCGCCAAGGGTTGCGTGGATTCGTTGCGCGGCGGATTCCAGGCTTTCAATGCCGCTTTGTACGATCTGATCTTCGGCGACCGGCAATGCCTTTCGCCTGAATACCTGTTTAGCCACGGATTTGTCCATGGCCAGCGCACTACCATGCACGCCGCTGCCAACATAAGGCAGGCGCAGCATTTCCAGAAAACCCTGCACGGTACCATCCTCTCCCGGGGGGCCGTGCAGCGCGGGGAACACCACGTCCGGGGCAAGCTCGAGCAGTACCCTGGCGCAATTGGCATCCAGTTCTACCAGTTCCGCAGCGTGGCCGCTGCGGTGCAATGCCGCGGCCACCTGCGCGGCGGAATTGCGTGAAACTTCGGCTTCGGCGGAGGGCCCGCCCATGAGTACCGCGATTGAAAGATGATCTGATTGCATAGATTGCTAGTTCACTGGTGTTGGAAAGAAGTCAGAAAGATCCTCCGGCTTGACTGCGCAGACCGGCACGATCGTTTACCCGGCACCACCGCTCGTGGTCGCGCCAGGCGCCATCAATGTACAGAAAGCCCTTCGAGAAACCTTCCTTGACAAAGCCGCAGCGTGCGACGAGATTCAGACTTCTGGTGTTTTCCGGCTGAATATTGGCCTCCAGACGGTGTAGCCCCATGGTTGAAAAGGCATGTTTGGCCAGCATGTTGAGGCCTTCGACCATGTAACCTTGACCGTGGAAGGGCGCGCCAGCGTAGTATCCCAACGATGCGCTCAGGAAGGACCCGCGCACGATGTTGTTGATGTTGATGACCCCGATAATGCGGTCATCCTGCCGGCGACAGATGAGGAAACCTTCGTGATCGTCACGGTCGATACGCTGCAGATAGTAACGGAACATGACCGCATTGGTTGGCGGGCTGATCCAGGGTTCATGCAGGCTTTGACTTTCGCGCATCAGATCGATGAATTCCGTTTCGTCCTGGCGCGCGACCTTGCGCAGGTAGACGCGGCTCGCCTGGCGTTCCTGCTGTTGATTCATGTATCGCTCACCGCTTGGTCGGACTTTTCGGCGAGAATGAAAATCTCCCACAGGGTGGGGGGAATCAGCGCCAGACCCAGTACGATTGCATGCACTGGATGAACCGCGAATGAGTCGGTCATGGGCCAGAACGTATTGAGCTCAAAGCTCACCTGTTGCCACGCCAGCAGTCCATAGGTGGTCAAGGCGAAACCGAGGCTCAACAGTATGAAGCGTATCAAATACCGCGTGCGCATAGGCGATCAGTCCACAGTCTGCCGGTTCACTTTAACGGGGGATGTACCAAGAACATAGGCTGCCCCCCGGTAGGTAAGCCAGGCCCGCGTGAAGCTTTCCGCGCTGTAACGTCGATCGACTTGTGAGGCCTTGTCGGCGGCTGGATCTTTCACTAGTACTTGATCATCTTCGATTCCGTAGAGTAATACCAAGTGTCCGCCGGTCTGCGCAAGGGGGGCGCCCTGTAGTTGATCCTTGGCGAACCGGATGCTGCACACCAGGGGTACGCCGGCTTCCAGGCAAGCCAGCGGAGCGTGCCAGTCGGAAAACACTTCCACTGCGCCGAGTACGCCATGGCGAGACGCCCATTGAATGGCCAGCGGCCAGACGCCATAAGCTTTGGTTGCCGCGTCATAGCAGGCCTCGACCGTCTCCGGCCAGCCTGGCGCGTTGCCGAAGCGTGACATCGCCATGGCCAGAGCCGTGGGAGAACAGATCCTCTGCCGGATGGATGGGTCTGCTTCCATCTGACTAAAGCTGCCGGGCACTTCCGCCCGCAGGCGAGTGGAAGCTTGGCCGGATGGCGTCAGTGTCAGCGGACGGATACTCAGAACCACCAGATAGGTCCGAGGTCGCTGCGGCGTCTGTACCTCGAGCAGCACTTTGGGCTTCGCCAGCGCTGTTGCACTGTGCCAGCAATCGATGTGGCTACTGACCTCGGGGGTGGCGTCGACGACCTGTTTTCGTCTGGCAGGGTCTGGCTGACTGGGTACGGGTGCCAGGGGATGTGAGTTGGGCGTCTGCAGCGTGAACTGAAAGCTGTATGAGGCGCCGTCGGCAAGAAGCATGCTGAAGCTTGGCACGATGATATGCGCGCATGGTACGTCCGGAAGGTCGAGCATCAGGCGCCATCGGCCTTTGCTTACGCTTTGCCATTGCGCCTCGTCGCCCACGGCAAGCGGATAATGTCCCGGAGTGCAGTTTGCTGCTAGGCGAATCACATGGTCCATGAGAAGATCTCAGCCGCCGTTGCCGGCTATCGAGGAAAAGTTGCTCAGGCTCATTCTATATACTACGGCCCATTGTACGTTGTGCGAACAAGCGCTGGATATGCTGCTGGCTTTGCCTGAGGTTGCGGGTCATGAGCTGCTGGTTATCGATATTGCCAATGATGAGGTGCTGCTGAGCCGATATGGTGAGATGATTCCGGTCCTGCGTTGTTTCGATCTGGAGCTTACCGCGCCGTTTGCTGCGGCTGATGTGATCGAGTTTCTGCACAGTGCACTCATGGTAGAGCAGTGTCCAGGCGGAAAGCCCGTTGAGCGTTGAGGCGACAGATACCGGCAAGTTCCTCCGCTGACTCCTCACGGCACTGCGCGATGGCCTCACAGACGTAGGGCAGTAGAGCAGGTTCATTCCGTCGCTTGAGTCGCGACTGGCTGCCTGCCGGGGCGTTGTGGGGCCTTAGGAAGGGCGCGTCGGTTTCCATCAGCAGCTGTTCAGCAGGAATGTGTGGGACAAGTTCGCGCAGGCTGCCGCCCCGGGCCTGGTCGGCGACCCATCCGGTGATGCCGATGAAAAAGCCTGCCGCTATGAAACCGGTGAGTTCTTCTGCGCTCCCGGTGAAGCAGTGGACCGTTGTGGGAGGCAATGGGCCGGCAGCAAGCAGCATTTCCAGAACCTCCCCATTGGTATCTCTGTCATGCACGAACAGGGGTTTGTCCAGACGCTGTGCAAGTTCGATCTGCGCGGCGAACACTTTGCGCTGTGCGGCGGCTGGGGAGTAGTTGCGATTGAAGTCCAGGCCGGTCTCGCCAACAGCGCAGACTTCGGCATGGCGGGCCAGAGATGCCAGCTCACCCAGCCAGCCTGATGCCAACTCCCCGGCGTCGTGGGGGTGAACGCCGGCGGTACAGCGCAGTCCCTGGGTGCGGCAGTACGCTATGGCCTCCCGCGTAGAGGCCAGGTCGGTCGCCGTGACGAGGAATTCCACACCCGTTGCAAAGGCTTGCTCTACGACACTGTCGCGATCTTTTTTGAACTGCGCGTTGAGCAGGTTTACGCAGATGTCTAGATATTTCATGGCGCCGACACGAACTGTTCATTGTTGCCCAGCATCGGCGTCGGCGCTGCCAGTTTGTGGGCGTAGACATGGCGAAACGCCAGCACGTTCTTCATGTAGTTACGTGTTTCAGTGAACGGAATGGTTTCGATCCATTGATCCATGGGCAGGCCATCTGCTTCTTTCAGCCAGCGGTCTACCCGATGTTCACCGGCATTATATGCTGCGATAGCCAGTGGTACCTGACCATCGAATCGAGCGACCAGCCAGGCCAGGTGATAACTGCCCAGGGCGATATTGGTGCCAGGGTCATACAGATCTTCCGCCGATGGCTTCGGCATCCCTGCACGCCGGGCAACCAGCGCTGCGGTCGTGGGCAGCAACTGCATGAGGCCGCGCGCGTTGGCCGACGATCTTGCGTTGGCCTCCATGGCGGATTCCTGGCGAGCGATAGCCATCAGCAGGGGCACAGGCAGGGATGAGCGCAGGCTCGCGCGGCGAAACTCAGGCTCGTGCACCATGGGAAAACGTAGATGCAGGTGATTTCGCGCTTCAGCGATATTCGCGCTGCGAATGGCCAGCGCCGTGAACCCGAGGTTGTAGGCCAGTTCCGCAGCGGTGAGCTGTTTTGCCGGCTCCAGGCCATCCAGCGCTCTGTACCATTCCCGCCGCCCGTTGAGGTCATCACCGACGGCAAAAAGCTCCACCGATCGTTCGATGTTCGGGTGCCTGCGCAACTGCGTCAGCTGTACACCGTTCAGGGACGTACGTTCAATATTCATGGTACCGGGGACCCCGAGCAGGCGCGCGGCCATGAAACCGTAGTAGTGGCGCTGACCTGCAAGCTCCGTGAGTTTCTCTCGGGCAACCGTCTGTGCCGAATCGCGTAGTTCGGGTTCTGTCATAAGCGCGCGTGCCAGCCAGTACCGCCACTGAGATTTTTCTTGTATATCGGCGGGCAGCCGCGGAATCCAGTAATGCGCTTGAGCCCAATTTCCTGTGTGGATGGCGGCCGTGGCGATACCTTCAAGCATGGCCGGGTCTGTGATCGAGGCACGCGCTCCGGGGGCGGGAAACTTATCTTGCTGCGCCAGCCCTGCGGCGATGAACTGGTCTATTCTGCTGCCTGCCTGATCACTAAAATGACCGGATTGTTTATAGTCACGCCAGGCCTGGGCAGCGCGCTCGGCGTTCCGGCCGGCCAGGCGGCGCAGCCCATGTTCGATGACAGCCCGCATTTTTGCCGTTCGCGGCGAATGTCGGCTGCTCTGCGCAACGCTCGACGGTGCGACATGCACCCGGTAGTACGCTTCGGCGGCCCGTTTATTTGTTCCGGTAAAAAAGCGGGTCAGATAGCGTGCCAGAGTCCGTTCGTTGGCATCGATGGCAGCGCGCAGTCGCTGCCAGGCGACTTCTTCGGTGAAAAATCTGCTGGTGCGCCAGACGTCAAACAGCGGGTCGCAGGCCTTGGGTTGCGATTTGGGTTGCAGCCACAGGTTTGTGGTCCGTTCGAGGGCGAGATCTTTTTCGCCAGTGCCGTACAGAGCGCGCAGGTGATAGCACTGCACCGTGGCATTACTGGTTTCTTCGTAGTGGGCTTTGAGCGTCTGCCATTGGCGGCGCTGGCCCAGCAGTTTGAGCCAGCGGTTGTACAGCAGCTTTGCGACCGGCAGATCATTGCGGTTTGCCCGGTAAAAATCCATTACCTGATTGGTGGACGCGGAGGAGAGGCGGGCCCTCAGCCGGTAGTAGTCCAGATAGGGCCGTAGCGGATAGTCTTCCAGTCGCTTAGCCAGGGACGCATAGGTCGCCGTACGGCCCTGACTCAGCGCCTGTCGCGCATCCAGGTAGGTGTTGCGTAGTGTGAACCTATCGTCGCTGGCTGCCGCCGCTGTTGCAACCGTACCGGTTAGTGCAAGCAGGCACAGCTGCCGCCAGTTAATCTTGGATACCAACGCGTACCGCCAGGACGTCACACGTGGCGCCGTGCAGCACACCGTTGGCCGTCGAACCGAGCAGCAGGGCGAGACCATGGCGGCCATGGCTGCCGACCACGATGAGACCTATACCTTCTTCGTCGGCGACCCGCTGTATTTCGCTCTCCGGTCGTCCGAAAATCAGATGTTGCTGTTGGGCGGGTATACCGAGCTGGTTTGCGAATTCGGCCAGGTGAGATCTAGCCTGGTCCTGAATCTGTTCCTGCACAGACGATAGATCCATGGGTACGTCGCCCCCGTAAGCCAGGCTCAGCGGTTCAATGACGTGTACCAGGTGCAACTCGGCATCGAATGCCTGACACAATGCGGTCGCCTGGTCAGCCACCGGCTTGGATTCTTCCGTCAGGTCAACTGCAAGCAGGATCTTTTCGTAAGCAGACATGTTGCGCTCCTAGGCTGTTTGGCGCGACGATACAACGACCGAGGCGTCCCCTCAAGGTCGAGGTTGCTGTTGAACTGGTTAATTATCTTGGTTGTTCTGTTGCTTGCCGTTGGGCCGGTTCTTTACCTGTTACCCAGCGCGTCGGATAAACGTTTGAGTGCGCTGCGCATGCAGGCGCGCAAAGCCGGTCTCAATGTCAAAATCACGCACCTGCCAAAACTGAACCCGGAGTCCCACGAGCGTGTATCTGCCGGTGGTAAAACCCTGGACACACGGGTGAGCTGTGTAGCCTATCAATTGCCTCTTGGTGGGTCGGTGCGTGATGTTTCCGAACTGGTGCTGCTGCGCATCCCCGCTCAGCCGACGGTTCCCGTTCGGCAGGTGATCGCTGGCTGGTCGCTTCACCCGCAATCGGATCAGGCATCCTGGCAACAATTCGCCGCCGATGCGGCGACCCTCGAAGACCTGCAATCTGCGCTTGAGGCTTTTCCGCAGGACGCACTGGGCTGCGGGTTGAACGATCGCTGCGTGGCCTGCTACTGGCGTGAAAAAGCGGACCCTGAAAGCGATGCGGTGGCTGCAATCGTAAAGGCGCTGACGCCCCTGCAGCAGGATCTGCGGCGGCGCTTTGGTAAAGCCGGCAGGGTGTCGGGACCCACGGATGATGGGTGAAAACTGGGCAGCAATGGTCGTTGTTACGCCCTGCCTTGATTCATCGATATAGCCTTGAGTACAGCGGAGCGCGTGCAGAGGGATGTGCTATTTTTTGCTTGAAGAAGTACGGGAATTCTTGACAGCGATGGGTCGGCGCGCCTATAAACCGCGCCATTGTCAGCTTTGCCGGCTGGAAAACACCCGAATAATTGGAGGAACATGGCTCGTTCACTGGTAATTGTTGAGTCGCCCGCCAAAGCGCGCACCATCAACCGCTATCTCGGTAAGGAATACATCGTCAAGTCCAGTGTGGGCCACATTCGTGATCTGCCCACCGGTGGTTCCAAGTCGGACCCGAAAGCGCGTGCGAAGGAAGCTGCCAAGACCAGGGCGTTGTCTCCGGCAAAGCGTGACGCGTATAAAAAGAAGCGCGCCCGTGAGCAGTTGGTGCGGCGTATGGGCGTTAATCCGGACAAGGATTGGGTGGCCCAGTATCAGGTACTGCCGGGCAAGGAAAAGGTAGTAGACGAACTCAGCAAGCTCGCGGAAAAAGCCGATATGATTTATCTGGCCACCGACCTCGACCGCGAGGGGGAAGCCATAGCCTGGCATCTGCGGGAAACCATTGGCGGTGATCCCGAGCGCTACCGTAGAGTGGTGTTCAATGAAATCACCCGCAAAGCGATCCAGGAAGCGTTCGAAGATCCGGGGGAACTCGATATGGACCGGGTCTACGCCCAGCAGGCCAGGCGTTTTCTTGACCGGGTGGTGGGCTTCGAACTTTCGCCCTTGTTGTGGTCGAAAGTCGCACGAGGTCTTTCCGCAGGTCGTGTACAGAGTGTCGCAGTACGTCTCATCGTAGAGCGTGAGCGTGAAATTCGAGCGTTCCTTCCCGAAGAATACTGGGAGGCTTTTGCCGATCTGCTGCAGGATGGTGTTGCGGAGCCATTCCGCATGCAGGTGGTACGGCAGAATGGCGAAAACTTCCGGCCTGGTGACGAACAGACCGCCGGGGCAGCTTTAGCTGCTCTGCGTGATGCGGATTATCGGGTCAGCAAGCGCGAAGACCGGCCGACCAAGACGCGGCCCGGCGCTCCGTTTATCACCTCGACCCTGCAACAGGCGGCGAGCACTCGACTGTCGTTTTCGGTGCGCAAGACCATGACCATGGCCCAGCGTCTGTATGAGGCTGGTTACATCACCTACATGCGTACCGACTCCACTAACCTCAGCACCGAGGCGGTTGTGTCGTGCCGGGAGTTCGTGGGCAATGAATATGGCGGCGACTACCTGCCGGACGAGCCCCGGGTTTATGCCAGTAAAGAAGCTGCGCAGGAAGCTCACGAAGCCATACGGCCGTCGAATGTGGGCACCAGGGCAGAGCACCTGACTGGCGTCGATCCCGACGCAGTGCGCCTTTATGAACTGATCTGGCGGCAGTTTGTCGCCTGCCAGATGACTGATGCTCGATATCTGAGCACGACTATTACCGTGACTGCAGGTGAATTCGAGCTTCGTGTCCGCGGCCGCATTCTGCAGTTCGATGGTTACACACGGGTACAGCCCCCAGCATCGCGCAAGGAAGATGAAAAGCCCCTGCCTGATGTCAACGAAGGCGATCAGTTGCAACTTAAAGATGTTGAAAGCATTCAGCACTTCACCAAACCGCCGCCGCGTTTTGGCGAGGCGTCATTAGTCCGCGAAATGGAGAAACTCGGCTTCGGGCGCCCCTCGACCTACGCCGCGATCATCTCCACCATTCAGGACCGGGGTTATGTGGCCCTGGTAAACCGGCGCTTTCACGCGGGAAAAATCGGTGAGCTGGTTACCGACCGTTTGACCGAGTGCTTTGCCGACCTGATGGACTACGGCTTTACCGCCAGCATGGAAGAACAACTCGACAAGATCGCCGAAGGTGAACGGCGCTGGAACGAAGTGCTCGATACGTTCTACGGCGATTTCTCAGACAAGCTGGGCACCGCTCAAGATGCGGAAGGGGGCATGCGCAGCAACGAGCCCACCGACACCGACGTGGACTGCGCCCGGTGTGGTCGCAAAATGCAGATCCGCACGGGCTCGACGGGCGTGTTTCTCGGCTGCTCGGGGTATTCGCTTAAGCCGAAGGAGCGCTGCACCAACACCGCCAACCTCATCCCGGGCGATGAAGCCGTGGATGTGGACGAGGACGAAGAGGGCGAGTCCAAGTTACTGCGCCGCATGCACAAGTGCCCTAAGTGTGGTGCGAATATGCTCAGTTACCTGGTCGACGAAACCCGTAAGCTGCACATCTGCGGCAATAACCCTGATTGTGCCGGCTTTGAGGTGGAAGCAGGGCAGTTCAAGATCAAAGGGTACGATGGACCCGTTCTCGAGTGCGACAAGTGTGGCGCCGAAATGCAGCTCAAATCAGGGCGATTCGGTAAATACTTTGGCTGCACTGAATGTAAGAACACCCGCAAGCTGCTGCGCAGCGGCGAACCGGCGCCGCCGAAAGCCGATCCGGTACCGATGCCGGAGCTGCGGTGCGAAAAGGTCGATGACTTTTATCTGCTGCGCGACGGCGCGGCGGGCATTTTCCTGGCGGCCAGCCAGTTTCCCAGACACAGGGAAACCCGTGCGCCGCTGGTCAGCGAATTGAAATCTCACGCCAATGAACTCGACCCGAAGTTCAGCTATATGCTGCAAGCGCCGGAGGAGGATCCCGAAGGCAATCCTGCGCTGATTCGCTACAGCCGTAAGACCAAGGAACAATACGTTCAGTCTGAGATTGACGGTAAGGCGTCAGGCTGGAAGGCGTTCTACCAGAATGGCAAGTGGGTCGAAGAGCAGCGGCAGACCAAGACCAACCGGGGGAAGAAAGGGCAGACCAAAAAGAAGGCGGCTGGGTAGCCGCCTGCAGAACGCTGTCTTCTCGGTAATTCTTAAATCTGCTGACGAATTACGCCCACTGATAGTCCTTCGATAGCGAATGCCTGATGGCTCAGGTCGACATCGATGGGATCATAGTCGTCGTTTTCCGGCAGCAGCATGATGTGATCACGTTTTCGGGTGCGCTGAAAGCGCTTCACCGTTACTTCATCTTCAATGCGGGCAACCACGATCTGGCCGTTGGTAGCCTGTTGGGTTTTGTGTACCGCAAGTAGATCGCCGTCGAATATGCCGGCATTGATCATGCTGTCACCGCGAACCCTCAGCAGATAGTCCGCTCTGGGCTGAAAAAAACCGGCGGGTAGATCGACGCGGTCTTCGATGTTTTCTTCCGCAAGAATCGGGTTGCCTGCAGCGACGCGACCTACCAGGGGCAGGCCGGTTGCGCCGGTATTGGGCAGACGAATTCCTCTGGAGGTGCCTGCGATGATTTCGATCGCACCCTTGCGGGCCAGCGCTTTCAGGTGCTCTTCCGCGGCGTTGGGTGAGCGAAAGCCCAGCTCTGCTGCGATGTCGGCGCGTGTGGGCGGATAACCCGTATCGTGAATGTGCTGGCGGATCAGATCCAGCACCTGGGACTGGCGGGGGGTGAGCGTTTGCATAAAAGTACCTGTTTAAGCATACAGTAAACTGGGAGTATATACAGGTAACTGTAAATTTGCACAGTATTTTTATCTTTCTCAACAGGCTGCTAGTATCCGCGCCGAACCGATCGAAACGCGGTTGTATTGTGACGTCTACAAGCATCAGGCTCCTGCTGGCATTCGCAGTGCTGGTAGTGGGTATGCCCCAGAAAGTCGCGGTGGCTCTTGCTCCGGACCAAGCGGCGCAGCAGAGCTCTGCCGAAGCCTCGCGTGGTTACGAGATATTCTCCGAAGTGGACCGCCGCAACAGCGACTATGGCGATCTGGAGGTGTCCTTGCGCATGATTCTGCGCACTTCCTCCGGACAAGCCACGGAACGGGCGCTGCGCATCCGTCAACTGGAGGTCGAGGGCGATGGAGACCGCGTGCTGGTGGTTTTCGATACGCCGGCCAATATCCGCGGCACCGCGCTGCTGAGCCACGGTCACAAGACCATGCCGGACGACCAATGGTTATACCTGCCCGCTATCAAGCGAGTTAAGAAAATTGCGTCACGCAATAAATCCGGCCCCTTTCTGGGCAGTGAATTCTCCTTCGAAGATCTGCGCATACCCGAGCTGGAGAAGTTCGACTATCGCTATATACGCGATGACCAGTACCAAGGGCTGCCGGTGTTTGTCGTTGAACGTGTATCCAAGGAAGAGCACTCAGGGTATGCACAGGAACTGCACTGGTTGGATCAGCAGGAATACCGCACACTGCAGGTGGAGTATTTCAACCGGCGCGGCGAGGCGGTCAAGCTGCTCGAAGTATCCGATTACGCGTTGTACGAAGATCGCTTCTGGAAACCCGGTCGTATGTACATGCAGAACCTGCGCTCCGGCCGTAGTACCGAACTGCTTTGGCAAGAGTACGCATTCGGCGCCGGCCTAAGTGCTGCACGCGACCTGTCTGTAAACAGCCTGCGCCGGGCCCGCTGATATGAGGCTGGGTGTGCTGAGGAGGAGCCTGGGCGTACTGCTGATATCAGCCTGTGCCGTGGGTAGCTCCCATGCCTGGGGCGATCGCCTGGTATTCGGCACATTTCGTTCGGCGGACAACGCTGCTAACTGGGCGGCCAAGTTACGTACGCTGCTCGATATAGACGTGCAGGTGATGCTACTTGATCGCGATGGTAGCCAGTTGCATCGAGTGCTTTCCAGTGATCTGGAACAGCAGGCGCTGAACCGCCTGCGGCGGCGGGCCAGCGCGGCAGGCATTGCCAACTGGCAACTCGTGGGTGGTGAACCCCAACAATCCGCACAGGCCCCTGCAGCTGGCGCTGAAGCAGTGCGCGAAACGGCGCAATCAGTTCGACCTGGTACCATACCGCGCGCTGCGGCTCCGAATCCGGTCGACTCTCCAACTGATGCGCTTGACCAGCAAACTGCCGGACCTCGGCAGGTCGACACGACACAGCCGGTGCCTGCGGAACCGAGCTTGTTGCGGAGTCTGGGAGAGGCTGATCTCGAATGGGACCTGGGGTTGCAGACGCGCACCTTCGCCAATTCCGGCGTGTACGGTCAGGATCGATTCGAAGCCAGTCTCAGTGTAGAGCCGGAGTATTATCGCGGCTGGGACAATGACAGCCAGAGCATAACCTTCAGCCCGTTCCTGCGATTCGACAGTGCTGATAGCGAGCGCACCCACGGCGATATTCGCGACCTGTTTTACAGCAGGGTGGGTCCGAACTGGGACCTGCATGTTGGGGTCAAGCGCGTGTTCTGGGGCGTAACGGAGTTCCATCACCTGGTCGACATCATCAATCAGACCGATCTAGTGGAGAACATCGACACGGAAGACAAGCTCGGCCAGCCCTTGGTGCAGTTGTCGCTGGTGCGTGACTGGGGCATCATCGATCTGTATGCCTTGCCCGGCTTCCGTGAGCGTACCTTCCCCGGTACTGACGGCAGGGTGCGCCTGCCGTTCAAAGTGCTCGACGACGCCACATACGAATCCGCTGCGCGACGCAAGCGGGTGGATGCGGCGGTGCGCTGGAGTCATCACATGGGTCCTTTCGAAGTGGGTGTGCACCACTTCACCGGCACCAGCCGCGACCCGCTGCTGCAGGGTGAATTCACGCCAGGCGGCGAATTCGTGCTGCGACCGCATTACCCGGTAATCGATCAGACCGGCATTGATGCACAGGCTTTTTATGGCGACTGGGCGTTCAAACTGGAAGGCATCAGCCGCAGTGGATTTGGTGATCGCTACATGGCGGCCAACATCGGCTTCGAACGCACTCTGGTTGGTGCGTTTGGTTCACGGGCAGACCTGGGGCTGGTGGCGGAGTACATGTTCGACGAGCGTGACGAAGACGCCGTCAACACTCTGTTTGAGCATGACATAGCCCTGGGTGGGCGACTTCACCTGAACGACTTTGCCGACACCCAGGCATTGCTGGGAGTGATTTTCGATACTGACAATGACGAGTACTTCCTCAGCCTGGAGGCATCCCGTCGGCTTTCGGACACCTGGCAGCTCAGTCTCGAAGCGCGGTTGTTCGGCGGCGGCAAGCAGATGCGTCGCAATACCCCGCTGAGCCAGTTGCTCAGTGAAGATTACAAGACTGCCTGGCTTCAGCAGGACGACTATCTGCAGGTAGAATTCAAGAAGTTCTTTTAGCACAGCAGACTCGGACGAAATACATGGAAGAGATTCTCAGTTACGTGGGTGAGCACCGTTGGATTGCAGAGGTGTTCCTGGTGGTACTTGCTACGGCGATGGCACGCTTTGGGGCCGGCGTGGTATTGAAGCGAGCGGCCAAACAGTTCGCCCAGACCAGTAACCTCTACGACGACGCGCTGCTCGAATCTGCACGGCGGCCCCTGCATATCGGCATCTGGGTCATTGGCATATCGCTGGCGGCGGAAATCGTGGGCGGGTCTTCCCAGGCGGAGATTTTCGGCTATGTCGGTGAGCTACGCGATGTTGCAGTAATCTGGCTGCTGGTCTGGTTCACGCTGCGCTTCATCCGTTATGTCGAAGAACATATCGTCGAGCCGGGTTACGGCACCCGGCCCGTAGATCAGACTACCGCCAAGGCTGTAGGCAAACTACTGCGTGCCTCGGTTCTGATCACCGGGGTGCTGCTGGTGCTGCAGGCATTTGGATTCTCGATATCCGGGGTGCTGGCATTTGGTGGCATCGGCGGCATCGCCGTAGGTTTTGCGGCAAGAGACCTGCTGGCAAATTTCTTCGGTGCATTGATGATTTTCCTCGATCGCCCGTTCTCGGTTGGTGATTGGGTACGCTCCTCCGATCGCGAGATCGAAGGCACGGTCGAGGAAATCGGCTGGCGCCTGACGCGTATCCGTACATTTGATAAACGTCCGCTGTACATTCCGAACTCGGTGTTTACCAGTATCACGGTAGAAAACCCCTCGCGTATGCAGAACCGGCGCATCTATGAAACGATCGGTTTGCGTTACGCGGACATCGGCGCCATGGACGCTGTGGTAGCCGACGTACGGGATATGCTGGAGCACCATGAAGCCATTGACACCGCACAGACGCTGATGGTCAATTTCGTATCTTTCGGTCCGTCTTCCGTCGATTTCTTCGTCTACTGCTTCACCAGAACGACGGTATGGACCGAGTTTCACGTCATCAAACAGGATGTGTTGCTGAAAATCGCCTCCATCATCGAAGGTCACGGGGCCGAGATTGCGTTTCCGACCCAGACGCTCATGCTGGAAGGCGAGCCGCCGGACCTGTCGCCGGCCACATGAGTCTGCTGGCGCAATTGCTGGAACAGGGTGCCGATCTACCGGTCCGCGTGCGTCAGGCGTATCGGTCGGCGCAATGTATCGTCGATGCACAGACCATGTCACAGCAGCTCGATCGGCTGGCAATAAGTCTGACATTGCTGCTGCAGGATACGAACCCTGTGATAGTCACAGTATTGCCCGGCGCCGGCGTGCTTTCCGGGCAACTGGCCGGGCGCATGGTGTTCCCGGCTGAGAGCGTTTTCCTGCAGATCGAAAGGGCGGTAGGAAAAGTCGTTGACTCCTCTGGGACGGATACCCTCAAGCTTGATGGCAGAGCAGTGCTGCTATTGAATGGGTGTGCTGACGGGCGGGGCATGGACGCCGCGGTGGACTGGGCCGATCGGCACGGTGCCGGGGAGATCCGGTGCGCTGGTGTGGTGGGGTTTGCCGGCACTACCTCAGCGGCTGGCGTGGGTGCTCATGCAGGTCATGCCGCGGTGCTCCTCGAAGCAGAGACCCGCCCCCTCATGGGAACGGGCTTGAGCTTCTGCGGCTATGGGCACAATCTGCCTGGGCTTTATGCGATCAACGATAGCGGAGATGAAATAATATGAGTCGACTCGGCGTATTTGTTGGTTCGACGCCGCTGCCCCACGAAGGGCTCGAACCCTGCGCAGAGTGCACTACGCCATGGGGAGCGGCAGCGGCACCACCTATGAAGAAAACGGTGCAGGCGGGTGAGCACACCCATGAGCTGATCTTCCTGCAGCGACATGGTGTAAATCACGAGTTTGCGCCCCATCAGATCAATTACCGGGCCAACGTCTGGCTCATGCACGCTCTGGATCTTGACGGTATCGTGGCTACATATACGGTTGGCGGGGTGACGCCGGAGCTGGGGGTGGGGGATCTCGTTGTACCCGAGCAGATCATCGACTACACCTGGGGGCGCGAGAGTACCTACGATGATCAGCTACGCCATATCGACTTTACCGACCCTTATGATCGGGCGCTGAGTGAGCGCCTGCTGGCCCATGATGATGCTCTGGTACGCGGTGGGGTGTATGGTGCGACTCAGGGACCGAGGCTGGAAAGCGCCGCGGAAATCGTACGCATGGCCCGCGACGGCTGCACTGTAGTTGGCATGACGGGTATGCCCGAGGCGAGCCTCTGTCGGGAGCTGGAGATACCCATGACGGCTATGTGTCTGGTGGTTAATCCCGCCGCAGGTGTTGCAGAAAATGCCATAGACCTCGACGCCATGGCCGTGGTGGCCGCGCAAGGAGCGCAGCGCATGACCTCACTGCTGCTCGATTTCGTCGCTGCTTAGCGCGGCCTGAAGCTCCAGCGTCAACGCCTGTGGCGGCTCCACCGGATCAATACGCAGAATGAGCCCGATCTTGGGGTGATCGAGATAGTGCAGCTCTGTGCTGCGCATGCGCCTGCTCTCCTGCAGTTCCATGTAGGGCGGATGAACTGCCAGTGCGGCTGTGTTCATGGGGAGGGGTTCTGCTTGCACGGCCGGGAACGTTATCGGTGCCCGGCCCAGATTATCGGCGTGATACCACAGCGTCGGGGCTGCATGCAGGTAGCGCCCCACAGTAATGGCAATATGCCCCTCGACTTTGGCTAGCGCTTCGACGGTTGCCGGCGCAGTTTCATCTGTGGGCGTGGTGATCATGATCGGCAACGGCGATTCCCTGGGTGGTACCGGCTGCAGCCATCGCTGATGCAGCAGCGGCCGCAGGTGACGCTGTCGATTGATTGCCTTGACTTCGTTAACCATGGTCAGCTCACCAGACAGCACGTACGCACGCGTCAGCAAGGTCTGCTCCCAGGCAGCGATATCTTCGAGTACCAGATCGTAGGGGGTTGGTCCGCTTTCGACAGTTTGCTCGAGCGGCGCGCTCAGCAGGGGTGGGGGCAGCCTGTCTGGCAAGATGGGTTGTTCCGTTGGGGGAGGTAGTGGTGGTCCCATCTGGTCCAAGGGCGGTTCCGGGACCGGCGGCCCCGCCAGGTGTGGACTGCGGTTGATCGGGTCTGGCTCCGGCAGCAGCGGATAACCAAGACACCGTTCGCTGCCATGATCGATGATGTCGTATTCCGTGGCCGATGCCTGCAAATTGTCTTGCCCTACGCGTAGCGGCGGCTGTAGCGCCAGCAGATCTGCCGGCCATGATCGAGAAGATCGAGCCACGAGGGTTTCGTTGGTGAGCACGTCGAGCACCGGCAGGCGTTCAAAAAGAATAAGCTCAATCTCAAACCAGCGACGGGCCAGATGATCAGACACTTCTTCAGCGCTTGCTGAAGCTGGCTGAATGTTCGCACCCATGCCAAGCAGTGCACAGGCGAAGTACAGGCGGTTGGTGCGGCGGCTCATGCGGCTTCGGTGACCTCCGGCGACAGTTTGTCCAGCAGTTGGTAGGCAAAATCAATACGTTCTTCGAAACTTGTCAACTTATGTTGCACTCGCAGCACCGTTGCCCCTTCCAGTTTGTAGATGTGTGACTCCCGCTGCACCAGATTGACGATCTTGATCGGGTCGACGTTGGTTTCGTTGCTGAATTCCAGTTTGCCGCGTTCCGCACCCAGATCGATCTTTATGATGCCCAGGTGCTGACTGGCGATTTTCAAGCCGGTTACGGCAAACAGGCGCTTGAGCGGGTCAGGCAGCAGGCCGAAACGATCGATGACCTCCACATGCAGTTCATCCAGTTGATGCTGGTTGGCAGCGTTGCTGATGCGCTTATAGAGAATCAGGCGGGCGCATCGGGCAGGTAATCTTCGGGTATCAGCGTTGCCGCGTGGAGATTCACTTCCTGGCTTATCGGTTCCAGCGGGCTGTTGGGGTCGGGGACCTTGCCGGACCTCATTGCCTCGATGGCCCGGTTGAGCAGATCCATGTACAGAGAGAAGCCCACTGACTCGATCTGGCCGGATTGTTCGTCGCCCAGCAACTCGCCTGCACCGCGTATTTCCATGTCGTGAGTCGCCAGCGTAAAACCTACGCCCAGTTCACCAGCCGCCTGGATGGCGTCCAGGCGCTTAACCGCGTCCTGGGTCATCGCTTTGGGATGCGGCGTCAACAGAAATGCATAAGCCTGGCGGTGACTGCGGCCGACGCGCCCGCGCAGCTGATGCAGTTGTGCGAGGCCGAACTTGTCGGCGCGCTCGATGATGATGGTGTTGGCATTGGCAATGTCCAGGCCGGTCTCGATGATCGTGGTGCACACGAGTACGTTGAGACGCCTGTGGTAAAAATCCGTCATGACCTGCTCGAGCCGACGCTTCGGCATCTGCCCATGGCCAATACCGATGCGGGCTTCGGGCACCAGTTTGGTGATTTCCGCGGCGGCGGTTTCAATGGTGCGCACTTCGTTGTGCAGATAGAACACCTGGCCGCCACGCAACAGTTCCCGGTTGATGGCTTCACGCACCTGGTGCTTGTTCTTCTGCTGGACGAAGGTCTTGATCGACAGGCGTTTGGCTGGCGGCGTAGCGATGATGGAAAGGTCGCGTATGCCGCTCAGCGACATGTTCAGGGTGCGCGGAATGGGTGTGGCGGTAAGCGTCAGCACGTCCACTTCGGCACGCAGAGATTTCAGGCGTTCCTTCTGGCGCACGCCGAAACGGTGTTCCTCATCGATGATGATCAGGCCCAGGTCATTAAACGCAAACGCGTCGTGCAAGAGTTTGTGAGTGCCGATCAGAATGTCGATCTTGCCGGCCCGGGTGCGGCCGGCTATGTCGTCCAGCTCTGCCTGTGAGCGCAACCGGGAAGCGCTGTCGATGCTCACCGGCCATTGCGCAAAGCGGTCGCGAAACGTATCGAAGTGCTGCTGGGCGAGCAGCGTGGTAGGGACCAGCACGGCAACCTGCTTGCCGCCCTGTACGGCGACGAAAGCCGCGCGCATGGCCACCTCGGTCTTGCCGAATCCCACGTCGCCGCACACCAGGCGGTCCATAGCCCGTACCGTTGTCATGTCGGCGATGGTGGCATCGATGGCTTCGGCCTGGTCGGCGGTGACCTGAAAGGGGAACTGCGCGGCGAATTTCTCGTAGTCGTCTTCGCCGAGTGCAAAGCGATGTGACCTGCGCAGTTCCCGGCGCGCATATATGTCCAGCAGTTCCGCAGCCACATCGATGACCTTCTCCGCGGCCTTGCGCTTGGCTTTCTCCCACTGATCTGACCCCAGGCGATGCAACGGCGCGTGTTCTTCGTCGCTGCCCGCGTAACGGCTGATCAGGTGCAGCGAGGTGACCGGCACGTAAAGTTTGGCGCCCTCGGCATAGTTTAGGGTCAGAAACTCCTGGTTTTCGCCATCGATGGGCAGCGTCTGCAAGCCCAGGTAGCGGCCCACGCCGTGTTCGATGTGAACCACCGGGGCGCCGATCGACAGCTCGGTGAGGTTGCGAACGATCTGCTCGGGGTCGATTATGCGGCTGCCCGCTTCGGCGCGCGGGTCGGCCTGGCGTGTGCCCAGCACGTCGGCTTCGCTGATCAGTACAGCGTCGTCAAGCCACATACCTTCATCGAGCTCAGCTATGGCCAGGCAGTGCTGGTCGGCTCCTCGATAGCTGGAGAAGCCGTCGATCATATGGCAGTGCAGGCCTGCTTTGCGCAGAACCTCATCGAAGACTTCCCGCCGGCCGGCTGATTCGGCGACGAACAGAGCAGGTTGCCGGCGTTCATCAAGAAAGTTCAGCAGGGTGCTCGCAGGGGTTGCCGCCCGTGAATTGATGAGTAGCTCCGGCAGAGGTTTCGACGCAAAAGCGAAGTCATGTTTGCCGGGTTCGTCCGGACTCAACTGCACCCTGGGGTAGCTGCCCAGCAGGCCATGCAACTCGTCAATGCTGAGGAACAGTTCCTTGGGCGGCAGAATTGGCTGCTCCACGTCATGTCGAAGTGACTCGTAACGACCGCTGACTTCCTCGAGATGATGCTCGGCGGCCTCGGTGACCCCGGGTTCAACTACTACCAGTACATCGTCGGGCAGGTAATCAAACAGGGTGCCGAGCTGTTCGAAGAAAAACGGCAGGTAGTATTCGATGCCATTGGGCGCAATATAGTTCGACACATCCTGGTATACGGAGCAGCGGCGCACGTCGACATTGAACGTGTTATGCCAGCGATCGCGGAAACGACGGACCGCATCATCATCAAACGGGAATTCCTTGGCTGGTAGCAGATGCAGAGCCTCGATGCGCTCCACCGTGCGCTGGGAATCCGGATCGAAGGTACGCAGGGTGTCAATTTCATCGTCGAACAAGTCCACCCGCACCGGAAGTTCTGCGCCCATGGGGTAGATGTCGAGAACAGATCCGCGCACTGCATATTGGCCATGCTCGGTGACGGTGTCGGTATGCAGGTACCCGGCAGCATCCAGCACCATGCGCTGCTCGGTGACGTCCAGTGCTTGCCCCTGTCTGAAATCAAAGCTGGCGCCTGCCAGGAACGAGGCAGGCGCGATGCGTTGCATCAGCGTGGTAACGGGTACCGTCAATACTCCGTTTGTCTGACGTGGCAACGCCGCAAGGGTCGCCAGGCGCTCCGAGGTAATGTCCTGATGAGGCGAGAATGCATCATAGGGGAGCGTTTCCCAATCCGGGAACTGCAGGGTCGGGGTTTGCGCGTCGAGGAAAAAATCCACCGCGCTGCGCCATCGATGTGCCCGGTCGGACCCGGTGGTGACGACCAGTACCAAAGACGGCTTCGTTGCCGCCAATTGCGCAACCGCTAGCGCATCAGCAGCGCCATGTAGTCCGCTCCAGGTTATTATGTCGCCTGCTTTGCCTGGCAGAGAGGGCTGGCCATCAAACATAGGTCAAATGTGTGCTTTAGAGATTGAGCAAGGTTTTGAGGAGCTTCTGATCAAGGTGGCATTCCAAGAAGCCAGATATTCTACCTGTTAGCGGAGGCGATTGTGATGGTGCGAGGCCGCGGTTTTGCATATTTTTTCTTCCTGGTCGCGGGCGCGGTGCTCTATGGAGCGGGCTACTGGCATGGTGCGTCATCCGGCGCTGACACGCACCCACCTGCCGCAGCGGCGACGCTGCCCGTAGAGACACCGATTTCCATCGACCCGGGGCAGAAGGCGGGTAGCGCTGGTGAGATTCCGGTCATCCCCGGATTCGAAAAATTGCTGGCTGGTGGTGCCTGGTTCAAACTGGAGCGCTGGCTCGATAGCAACCGGGCCAGCCTTACGCCTGCCCACGGACAGGCACTGCGCGCGACACTGTCAGCAAGCCTCAACAAATATGACGCCCTGGCGATGCGACGGATTTTACGTGCGTATCTCTCGGCGCAACCTGATGACATTGCCGTACTGTTCCTGTTGAGCGATCTGCAACAGATGAGCGGGTTACCCGAAGCGGCGCTGGAGACCCTGTTCACGATCATGAGCTATGCCGTTGGGCCTGATACCGAGAATCAGGCGCGCCGGGCCGCGGATCAGATCGTTGGCGTTATCGATACCCGCCTCAAGGCACGCGGTGCTCTGGCGGAGTTGGAGGCGTTCTGGCGGTATGTCAGTCAGCGATTGCCGTCCAGTGATATGTATCGATTGCAATGGGCTGGCGCGCTGGCGCTGTCGAAGCAGTTCAGCGACGCGCGCCGGGTAGTGGCTGAGACTGGGGTGTCGGACGTCGCGCAGGGTGACATTGATGCTCTGCTGCAGCGCATCGAGTTTGCAGAGCGGGGTGTGGATTTCACCCGCCAGGGTGAACACCTGGTGGCCACAGCATATACGGGGGCAGGCTTCGATCTGACCCTGCTGGTAGACACCGGCGCAAGCATAACCAGCCTTACCCGGGAGGCATTACGTGGCATGGCCGCACAGCGGCTGCCCGAAACCGTGCGTATTCGTACCGCCAACGGCATTGCCGAGGCCGCCGTATACCGGGTTGAACTGCTCGAAATTCAGGGGCGCCGCTTCGAAAATGTGCGGGTGCTGGAGTTGCCTGCGCAGTTACCTGGGCTGGATGGTTTGCTGGGTGTGGACCTGGTCAACGAAATCACTAAAAACCCTTTCGGACCAACGGGCTAGAGGGTGTGCGCCAGGCCCAGCAGGTGCTGGCGTTCGCGCCGTCAAACCGCTAAAGTGCGGGCGCTAAAAACACTAAGTGGTCATGAATAGCACCGATATACAAGATCCGAACTACTTCCACAAAGTAGTCGATTGCCAGTGGGCCTGTCCTGCACATACCCCGGTTCCCGAATACATACGCTTGATCGCTCAGGAGAAGTATACCGAAGCGTATATGCTGAACTGGGATTCCAACGTGTTTCCGGGCGTTCTGGGCCGTACCTGTGACCGCCCTTGCGAACCCGCCTGCCGGCGTGTGCGCACGGAAGAAAAACCCGTGGCCATCTGCCGTCTGAAGCGGGTGGCGGCGGACAACAAAGGCGACGTAACGCCTTTCATGCCCCGGGTGCCGCACAATAAGAATGGCAAACGCATTGCGCTGATTGGTGCCGGGCCGGCTTCGCTGGCCGTGGCTCGAGACCTGCTGCCGCTGGGCTACGAAGTGCACCTGTTTGAGCGGGACCCGGTGGGCGGTGGCATGATGCGCAGTCAGATTCCGGCATTCCGGCTACCGCAGGAAGTGCTCGATGAGGAAGTCAACCGCATCCTCGACATGGGTGTGGTATGTCACTTCGGTCATGAAGTGACCAGCATGAAAGACATGCTCGATGAGGGCTTCGACGCCTATTTCGTCGGTACCGGCGCGCCCAAGGGGCGTGACCTAGATTTGCCCGGCCGCGCGGAAGTAGACGAGCACATTCACATCGGCATCGATTGGCTTGCCAGTGTCGCATTCGGGCATACTGGAAAAATCGAAGGCAAGGTCATTGTAATGGGCGGCGGCAACACCGCCATGGACTGCTGCCGTACCTCTCTGCGTTTGGGCGCCGAATCGGTGAGTGTGGTGGTGCGCTCCGCATTTGAGGTCATGAAAGCCTCGGAATGGGAAAAAGAAGATGCCATGCGCGAAGGCATTCCCATCATCAACAATCGCCCGCCCAAGGAATACGTGCACGAAAACGGAAAGCTTAAGGGCGTGGTTTTTGAATGCGTCAAGCCGGTGGAAGAAGACGGGCGCCTGAAGTACGTGCCCAGCGGTGAGCCGGACGTGTTCATGGAGGCCGATCATGTGCTGATGGCCATCGGTCAGGACAATCACTGTCCCTGGATCGAGCGCGATATCGGCATGGAATTTGATAAGTGGGATTGCCCGGTGCTCGATGAGGTCACGCTGCAATCCGCCAACCCCAAGGTGTTCTTCGGCGGTGACAGCGCCTTCGGGCCGGAAAATATCATCTGGGCGTCAGCCCATGCCCATCAGGCTGCTATCAGCATTCACCTGTATTGCCAGGGCAAGGACCTGAAGGCGGAGCGCCCTCCCGAGGGTGTAAATCTGCTGTCAACCAAGATGGGCATGCATGAATGGGCCTACGATGCCCATCACGACCCGTCGCAACGACATCTGGTGCCGCTGGCAAGAAACGATACGGCGCTGCATGACGTGAAAGTGGAAGTTGAACTGGGTTTTGATCGCGCGCTCGGTGAGGCGGAAGCTCAGCGTTGCCTCAATTGTGACGTACAGACCGTATTCGCCGACAAGCTGTGCATCGAATGCGATGCGTGTGTAGACATCTGCCCGATGGACTGCATTACCTTCACTGAAAATGCCGTAGAGGAATATCTGCGCCAGAGTCTCACGGCACCCGCGGCGAACATGCAGCAGGCCCTGTATATCTCTGAAGACCTGCCCACCGGCCGGGTCATGGTCAAGGACGAAGATGTCTGTCTGCACTGCGGCCTGTGTGCCGAGCGATGCCCGACCAATGCATGGGACATGCAGCGTTCGGTCGTTCACGTTCCGCAACTTGGCACTTTTTCCGAGTAGATCCTATGAGTGTGACCTTTAACGATTTTGTCATTCGTTTTGCCAATGTGAATGGTTCGGGCTCGGCCAGCGCCAACGGGATGTTCGCGAAGGCTCTGTTCCGTATGGGCATCCCCGTCGCGACGCGCAATATTTTCCCGTCGAATATCCAGGGCCTGCCGACCTGGTTTGAAGTGCGGGTCAGTGAGCAGGGCTATCTGGGTCGGCGCGAGGGCGTAGACATCATGGTGGCGATGAACGCCGAGACCTTGGTCGAAGACGTTGCTTCGCTGAAACCAGGCGGATTCCTGTTGTACGACAACACTAAACCCCTGGCCAAGACACTGCAGCGCGATGATATCGTCGAAATTGGTATGCCCATCGCTACCATGTTGCTGCCGGAATATAGCGACCCGAAGCAGCGCAGCCTGTTCAAGAACATCACCTATCTGGGTGCGTTGTCTGCTTTATTGAATATCGAGTTCGACGTCATCACCGGCATGGTAGCCGATCAGTACAAAGGCAAAGATGCACTGATTCAACCGAATATTCATGCCCTGGAGATAGGCCGTACGTACGCGCAGACCTATCTCGATGCCCCGTTGCCGATCCAGGTACGCCGCACGGACAAGACCGGAGAGCGCATCATGGTAGACGGAAACACCGCCGCCGGGCTGGGTTCTGTATATGGCGGTGCCACGGTGTGCGCGTGGTATCCGATTACGCCGTCGACTTCAGTGGCCGAAGCGTTCGAGCAGCACGCCAACAGGTTACGCATAGACCATGACAGCGGCCAGAAGAAATTCGCGTTTATCCAGGCGGAGGACGAACTTGCTGCGATTGGCATCGTAATCGGCGCGGGCTGGAACGGTGCACGTTCCTTCACTGCGACCAGTGGTCCGGGCGTTTCGCTGATGTCCGAGTTTCTGGGGCTGGCCTACTTCGCCGAGATCCCCGCGGTGCTGTGGGACATCCAACGGGCTGGACCGTCGACCGGTATGCCCACCCGTACCCAGCAGAGTGATTTGCTGTCGGCGGCCTATGCATCTCATGGTGATACCAAGCATCCAATGCTGTTCCCGGCCACCCCCAAGGAGTGTTTTGACTTCGCCGCGCAAGCACTGGATCTCGCCGATCGTCTGCAGACACCCATTCTAGTGCTGAGCGACCTGGAACTGGGCATGAACGACAACCTCAGCGAGCCATTCCACTGGGACGATGAGCGCCAGTACGATCGCGGCAAGGTGCTGACTGCTGATGAACTAGATCAGATGGAGGTATTCGGTCGCTACCTCGATGTAGACGGCGACGGCATTGGTTACCGTACCTATCCGGGCACCCACCCTGACAAAGGATCATTCTTTACCCGCGGCACCTCTCGGGATGAATTCGCCGCCTACACCGAGTCGCCCGAGGCCTACGAGCGCAACATGAAGCGCCTGTTGGTGAAGTGGCAGACCGCCTCGAAACTCCTGCCCGAAGCTGAGATCAGCACCGGCGCGAGCCATGTGGGTGTGCTGTACTACGGCACGACGGCGTTACCCATGCCTGAAGCGCTGGATCTGCTGGCGGACGAAGGCATACGCCTCGATACCTGCCGGGTGCGGGGCTTCCCCTTCAGTGAGGAGGTGGTGAATTTCATCAACGAGCACGACTTAGTGTTCGTGGTGGAGCAGAACCGTGATGCGCAGATGCGCACACTGCTTGTCAACGAGCAGGACGTTTCGCCCGCTAAACTGGTGCCGGTGACCTATTATGCGGGTCTTTCCATATCTGCTGATTTCATTCAGCGCAGTATTGCCGAGTATTTCCAGGTCAATAAGATCTCGCGCCTGACGGAGGTGCAGTCATGACATTTGTCGCCAAGCCGAAAACCCATCACCCGCGCCTGCCGGTCAACGAAGTCGGTTTGACCCGACGCGATTACGAAGGCTCCGTATCTACGTTGTGCGCAGGGTGCGGTCATGACTCGGTCAGCGCCGCCATCGTGCAAGCCTGTGCAGAGCTTTCGCTGCCGCCACATCGGTTTGCCAAAGCGTCCGGCATCGGCTGCTCATCAAAGACACCGAGCTATTTTTTGAACAAATCCCACGGCTTCAACTCGGTGCACGGCCGTATGCCGTCGGTGATGACGGGCGCTAATCTGGCCAATCGCGATCTTTACTGTATCGGGGTTTCCGGCGACGGTGACAGTGCGTCGATTGGCATGGGGCAGTTTGCGCATATCATGCGCCGCCGGGTCGATATGCTGTATATCGTGGATAACAACGGCACCTACGGTTTGACCAAGGGGCAGTTCTCAGCGACGAACGACAAAGGTTCTACGTCCAAGAAGGGCGTGCCGAATCTCTACGAGCCACTGGATCTGGTGAGCATGGCACTGCAGATTGGCGCCAGTTTCGTGGCGCGGAGCTTTTCTGGAGACAAACGGCAACTGGTTCCTCTGATCAAAGCAGGATTGCGGCATCGCGGCATGGCTTTCATCGATGTGATCTCGCCCTGCGTGGCGTTCAATAACCACGATGGTTCGACCAAGAGCTACGAACACACCCGCAGCCACACTCAGAACGTGGTTGATGCGGATTTCATCGGCGCGAACGAAGAGATCACCGTGGACTATAAGCCCGGTACCGCCGAAGACGTATCGATGCCGGGTGGCGAAACCCTGCGGTTGTACAAACTGGATGCGGATTACGACGTGCATGACCGGGTGGGCGCGTTGAACTACGTGCAGCGACGTAAGGAAGAGGGCGAGGTCGTAACAGGTCTGCTCTACGTCGACCCGGATGCCTCGGATTGCCACGAGATTCTCGATACGGTCCATCGGCCGTTGAATGAACTCAGCGAAGCAGACCTTTGCCCGGGAAATGAGGCGTTGCAGGCCATTAACGCTGGCTTCCGCTAGGCGCACAGACCGCTGCGCGCACTGGCGCTTTCAATCTATTCACATCTGCACGGGTTCTTTTGCATATCAATAACTTGCCGCGCGCATCCGAACCCCTATAATTGCGCCCGCGAAACCCCACCAGACACGACCAAGAGGAACCTTCCGTGGCCTTACCGAGTCTCGACGACTATTTCCCTGACTGGAAAGAGCGTGAAGCTCTTGCCGAAGCAATGATTCCACTGATTGGACAGCTGTACCGCAGGAACGTAGTGACATACTGCTACGGCCGTGCGATGCATAACCAGAGTGTCACCCAGTTGATGAAGACCCATCGCTACGTACGCCAGATCGCTCAGAACGAACTGTCTGAGTTCGAGAGCTATCCTATCCTGGAGGCCATGTCCAAGCTTGACGTGGGCCCCTGCCACATCGACGTGGGTAAGCTGGCCACCATTTACATGGAGGAGTCCCAGGCCGGCACCGACGTGGCGCCCCAGGCATTCGTCGAGAAGGCCTGCGCCGAGGTTATCGGTCGCCATGTACCGCCGATTCCTGAGCCTCAGGATATCGTATTGTACGGATTCGGCCGCATCGGCCGCCTGCTGGCTCGTCTACTGGTGGAAAAAACCGGTAGTGGTCAGCAATTGCGCCTGCGTGCCATTGTGGTACGCAAGGGCGCTGAAAACGATCTGATCAAACGAGCGAGCTTGTTGCGGCGTGACTCGGTGCATGGCAGCTTCCAGGGCACCTTGCGGGTTGACGAGGAGAACAGCTGCATCATTGCCAACGGTAATGTCATTCGGGTGATCTATGCAGGATCTCCCGCGGAAGTGGATTACGAACAGTACGGCATCAAGAACGCCATTGTCATCGACAACACCGGCGCCTGGCGCGATGAAAAAGGCCTGGGCGAGCACATCAAGTCAAAAGGTGCTGCTAAGGTGATTCTGACCGCACCGGGTAAGGGTACCATCAAGAACATCGTGTCCGGCGTTAATTCGTCTGATGTAGATCCGGATGACCGCATTCTGGCAGCGGCCAGCTGCACCACCAATGCCATCGTGCCGGTGCTCAAGGCGATGAACGACGAATACGAAATCGTTAACGGACACATGGAAACAGTGCACGCCTACACCAACGATCAGAACCTTATCGACAACTACCACAAAAAGCCTCGCCGCGGCCGTGGTGCACCCTTGAACATGGTGATTACCGAGACCGGCGCATCCTCAGCTGTGGCCAAGCTGATGCCTGAACTGGAAGGTAAGCTGACCGGTAACGCGATTCGCGTGCCGACGCCCAATGTTTCCCTGGCCATTCTCAACCTTACGCTTGGGCGCAATACCAGCGAAGAGGATGTCAGTACCTTCCTGCGTACCACCTCCCTTCATGGCGGCATGCAGCGTCAGATCGACTTCACCACGTCACCGGACATCGTGTCGTCCGACCTGGTTGGCAACCGCCATGCCTGTATCGTTGATGGTGAAGCCATCATCGCCAAGGATAACCGGGTCGTGTTGTATGTCTGGTACGACAACGAATTCGGTTATGGCTGCCAGGGGGTTCGCGTTGTGCAGAAGTGGGCGGGTATTTCCTATCCGCTGATTCCCAATGACGTCGTCTCCATGGGCTTCTAAGCGAGCCGCAAGCTTCGATCATGACGGTACGCACACGGATTGCGCCATCGCCCACCGGCGACCCTCATGTAGGCACGGCCTATATGGCCCTGTTCAACTGGGCGTTCGCCCGCAGTAAAGGCGGCCAGTTTCTGCTGCGTATCGAAGATACCGATCAGGCTCGCAGCACCGCAGAATCTGAGCAGGCCATATTCGATGCGCTGCGCTGGCTGGGCCTGGATTGGGATGAAGGGCCGGACGTAGGCGGCGAATTCGGCCCGTACCGTCAAAGCGAGCGGCGCGCGATTTATGCCGAACATACCCAGCAGTTACTGGACGCGGGTCATGCCTTTTATTGTTTCTGCAGCACAGAGCGGCTCGACCAGATGCGCGCAGAGCAACAGGCGCGCAAAGAAAATACCCGTTACGACGGCTATTGCCTTGGCTTGAACGCGCAAGAGGTTGCTGCTCGCATCGGTGCGGGTGATGAGCATGTGGTCCGCATGCGCGTGCCGGATGAGGGCGAATGCACCTTCGTTGACCGTCTGCGTGGCGAGATTACCATTCCGTTCAGTCAGATCGATATGCAGGTATTGGTCAAGGCGGATGGCATGCCCACATATCATCTTGCGGTAGTTGTCGATGATCATGCGATGGGCATTACCCACATTTTGCGCGGTGAAGAGTGGCTTAACTCGGTACCCAAGCATAAGTTGCTGTATGACTACTTTGGCTGGGACATGCCGGAAATGATCCACCTGCCGCTGCTGCGTAACCCGGATCAGAGCAAACTGTCGAAGCGTAAGAACCCTACCAGCGTTACCTACTATCGCGATGAGGGTTACCTGCCGGAGGCATTGCTGAACTATCTCGGCATGATGGGCTGGTCGATGCCTGATGAGCGGGAGATGTTCCGCAAAGATGAAATGGTCGCGGCATTCGACGTAGACCGCATTTCGTTAGGCGGCCCGATTTTCGATCTGGCCAAGCTGGGCTGGCTGAATGGCCAGTATCTGCGTGGACTGAGCCCGCAGGTATTTGCCGAGCGCGTCACCGAGTACCTGCTCAATCCACAACGCCTGCAGCAGCTCATTCCGCTGGTGCAGGAGCGTGTTGAGCGCATGTCCGACCTGGTGCCCCTTGTGGATTACATGGTCGGGGCACGCAAACCCCTCGAGGTAGAGGATTTCGCGCATAAATCCCTGCACCGCGATGATATGGTCAGAGTAATTCACCACACGCTGGCCGCATTCGATCAGGAGCGGCACTGGCAGCGTGAGCTGATCTTCAACGCCTGCAAACAGCTGGCACAAGCCACGGATATGAAATTCCGCGACTTTCTCTTTCCGCTGTTCGTTGCCATCAGTGGCAGAGCAGTATCGTTACCACTGTTCGACTCCTTCATGTATCTCGGTCCTGACATTTCCCGGCACCGTCTCAGGGAAGTGCTTGAGCTGTTTGAAGTGTCGGGCAAAGAGCGTAAGCGCCTGGACAAGTCCTATGAGGCGATCTCCAGGAACCTGCAGCTGCTGGAGTAATGCGGGGGCGGACCACCAGTACTATCTGTTGACACCCGGGTGCCTGATACATAAGATCACGCGCTCGCTTTTTGGGGCCATAGCTCAGCTGGGAGAGCGCGTGAATGGCATTCACGAGGTCGGGAGTTCGATCCTCCCTGGCTCCACCATCCACCCCGTGCATTTCGCACCCGCACCCATGAGGATTGTCAATTGAGCGAGCCTGCAGGCTGGACGCAGATCGATGATCGGCTGTGTCGCGACTTCGAATTCGCTGATTTCCTGGAAGCCTTCGGGTTCATGACACGGGTCGCATTGCTTGCCGAGAAAGCAGACCATCACCCGAACTGGAGTAATGTTTACAATCGCGTAAGCATCGCCCTGACTACTCACGACGCGGGCAATACAGTGACCGCTAAAGACGTTTACCTTGCTTTGGCAATCAATGATTTAGTGGATTAACCTTATATCCGCCCACGGGGCAGGCTGTGTATAATCGCGGGTTTCTGTGTGGCTCAACTCAGCCGAAACTTTACAGCGATAAACTATAGCGAGAGGACTCCCAATGCCCAAGATCACCTATATCGAACACGATGGCACTACCCACGAAGTTGACGCCGAAGTCGGTAGTACCGTCATGAATACCGCACTGGACAACCTGGTGCCCGGTATCGATGCTGATTGCGGCGGCGAGTGTTCCTGCGCGACCTGTCACGTGATGATCGAGGGTGACTGGATGGCCAAAGTCGGTCAGCCCGGCGAAACCGAAGAGTCCATGCTCGACCTCAATCCGGAACGCGAGTCCAACTCACGTTTGTCGTGCCAGATCCCGGTAACCGAAGAACTCAATGGCCTGGTCGTCAATCTCCCCGAATTCCAGTTCTGATGAGTGAGGCAGGCGCATTAAACATGATCGATCAGGATCCTGACGAGATCCCGCTCGAGCAGATCGACGTCAGCCAGCGTGAGCTGTGGAGCCAGAACAAGAAGTGGGATTTTTTCAGACGGCTGCGCAACGAAGCACCGGTGCACTATTGCGCCGACAGTGAGGCCGGTCCCTACTGGTCAGTCACGCGCTACGCTGACATCCTCAAAGTAGAGCAGAACTGGCAGACGTTCTCTTCCGACCCGACGATCGTGATCGATGATCCGGAAGAAGACTTCGAGCTGCCGATGTTCATCGCCATGGACCCACCCAAACACGATCAGCAGCGCAAGACCGTGCAGGGTGTGGTTGCCCCTCAGAATCTGAAGAACCTGGAAGGCACGATCCGTACCCGGGTTCAGACCATACTCGATTCGCTCCCGGTGGGTGAGACTTTTGACTGGGTCGACCGGGTGTCTATTGAACTCACTACGCAGATGCTGGCAACCCTGTTCGACTTTCCCTTTGAAGATCGCCGTAAATTGACCCGCTGGTCTGACGTGGCCACTGGTGGCCCGGAAACGGGTGTGGTGGAAAGCGAAGAGCAGCGCCGTGAAGAACTGTACGAATGCCTGGCTTACTTTCAGCGTCTCTGGGCCGATCGTACGGACAGCGAAGGAGGCAATGACCTGGTTTCCATGCTGGCCCATGGTGAGGCCACCAAGGACATGGAAGCCCAGGAATTCCTCGGCAATCTGGTGTTACTGATCGTCGGTGGCAACGACACGACGCGCAACTCCATTTCCGGTGGTGTGCTGGCGCTCAACGAAAACCCGGGGGAATATGCCAAGCTGCGCAATAATCCCTCGGTGATTCCCAACATGGTATCGGAGATCATCCGCTGGGTGACGCCGCTGGCGCATATGCGTCGTACTGCGATGGCGGATTATGAGCTTGGCGGGCAGCAGATCAAGGCCGGAGACAAGATCGTGATGTGGTATGTGTCCGGCAATCGCGATGAACGCGCCATTGACCGCCCCGACGAGTTCATCATCGATCGGCCCCGTGCTCGGCAGCATCTGTCATTCGGTTTCGGTGTGCATCGCTGCATGGGTAACCGTCTGGCCGAGATGCAGTTGCGCATTCTCTGGGAAGAAATTCAGCGTCGCTTCCACATGGTAGAAGTGGTGGGCGAGCCGGTGCGCGTGCCGTCCAATTTCGTGCACGGCTTCACCGAACTGCCCGTGCGCCTGCATCCATTGTAGGCGGCTCCGGGGACTCCCCGGTTCCCCGGCAATGATCATTCGCTGCTAAGAGCTCCGAACGCCAACATCAATGTTGTAGTAGGGCCGCGTAGTGAGTTAGATTCGTGTAATCACGAAACGGGGGAAATCAAAGGTGAAGTCCAAGATCTGCGAAATGCTAGGCTGCGAATTCCCATTGTTCGCCTTCAGCCACTGCCGCGATGTCATCGCCGAAGTCAGTAAAGCCGGGGGTTTCGGCGTACTCGGCGCCGTAGGCCATACCCCCGAGTCCCTGGAAATCGAGCTCAACTGGATTGACGAACAGGTCGGAGATAGACCATACGGCGTGGATCTCATCGTGCCTACCAGCATCGCCGATAAGCAGGGATCTTTAAGCCCTCAGGACCTGCTTGACCGTGTCCCGGACCAGCATCGTCGCCACGTAGAAAACATTCTCGCGGAGCATGGCATTGATACGGCCGGGTTGTGGGATGCCGAGATACCGGAAGGATACGGCGACAACATGCGTGAGAGTGGCGCCAGTGCCCAGCTTGAAGTGGCGCTGAACCATCCGATCAAAGCCGTGGTGAATGCCCTTGGGGCGCCCCCATCTTTCATGGTTGAAGCAGCGCGAGCCAAGGGTGTTGCGGTGGGCGCACTGACCGGTTCCCGGGAACACGCCATGAAAAACGTCGAGGCCGGCGTGGACTTTCTGGTGGTCTCCGGTACCGAAGCTGGTGGCCATTGTGGCGAAATTTCCACCATGGTGGTTGTGCCGGAGGTTATGGAAACCCTGCAGCAGCACGACATGGACGTGCCGGTACTGGCGGCTGGAGGCATCGTTACGGGGCGGCAGATGGCGGCGGCCATGATGATGGGCGCGGCCGGGGTCTGGTGTGGCTCTGTCTGGTTGACCACTTCTGAAGCCGAGACGTTACCTTCTATCAAAGAAAAGATGCTGTCCGCGAATTCCCGGCAGACTGTGCGTTCTCGCAGCCGTACCGGAAAATACACCCGGCAATTGCGCTCTCCCTGGACGGACGCCTGGCAGGGGGACGAATCTCCTGATCCGTTGCCTATGCCGCTGCAGGGGCTCGTGAGCGGGCCGGCATTGAATCGCATCGATAAGCTGGCAGAATCCGGCCACACTGGCGCCAAGCAGTTGAGCACCTACTGGGTGGGGCAGGGCGTCGGACTGATGAATGACCCGCTGTCATCCCGGGCAGTCGTGCAGAACTTCATGGAAGACTTTGCGCTTGCCTACGAGCGCTTTCAGGGTGTCATGGAAGGCTGAGCCACCTTTCACAAGCTCTCCTCGAATGACTGAGATCAACCGTATGGATGATCCCGTCTGCCCATACGCTTTAGATGGCGTGACGCTGGCGGACGTGGAAGTGCTGGAGTGCCCGTATCCTACCTATAAGCTGCTGCGGGAGCAGGCGCCAATCTACCAGGATCCGGTCACGGGTATGTTCGTAGTCACGCGCTATGAGGACCAGCGGCGCATCGCCCTGGACTACGAAAACTTCAGCAATTTCCGGCCTGGTAACGATCATGCCAATCTCAAAGGCGCTGCTCGCAAAGTGTATGAGCGCTTCAGGGACAAAGGCTGGGTGCCTGGCGAATCCCTTGCCGCCCGGGACGATCCCCAGCATAAACAGATGCGCTCGATTTTTGACCAGGCATTTCGCCCTAGAAGAATCAAAGAGATGGATGCGGAAGTTGAAGTGCTGGCTTATCAATTGATGGGCAGCTTCGTTGAGGACGGCTACTGCGAGGTCGTGGGTCAGTACGCGGTGCCGTTACCGTTGATCATCATCTGCCGGCAGATGGGCGCCAACATGGATGACGTATGGCAGATCAAGGCTTGGACGGATGCCTGGATACGGGGCATTGGTTTCGGTTTGACCGAGGAAGACGCACTCAAATACACGGACATCGAGATTCAGGCACAGCATTACTTCCAGGCAATATTTGAAAAACTCCGTCGTCGCCCCGACGATTCGCTGCTGTCCGATCTCGTCAACCTCGAAGTGCCCGGCTGGGGGCGTACCCTTACCGACAATGAACTGCACGCGGAGATGATGCAGGATACGTTTGTGGGGGGCTCGGAGACGACGACCAATGCGATATCGGCGGGCATCATGTTGCTCGGGCGCAACAAAGATGTTTGGGAGAAGTTACGCAGTGATCCCGAGCGATATCTGAAGACCTTCTGCGATGAAGTTGTGCGCCTGGAATCGCCAGCCCAGGGCATGAGTCGCACTGCGAAAAATGATGTGACAATTGCCGGCGTGAAGATTCCCAGAGGAGCCCAGGTTGAGTTGAGGTATGCGGCGGGCAACAGAGATCCGGAGGTTTTCGAAAACCCTGACGAGATCGATCTTGAACGCAGCAACGCTGGAGCGCACTTAGGTTTTAGTACTGGAACACACTATTGTCTTGGTGCGCCCCTGGCGCGACGTGAACTTTATTGGGCATTCAAAGCGTTCATAGACCGAATCAGCGACTTCGAGCTCGTCCCTGGCCGCAATGACCTGCGCCATCTGCCCAATTACAGCCTGCGGATCCTGAAAGAACTGCATATACGCTTCACCTGAGATTTCGCCAATTTGGGGCAAAATGAAGGGCCGGGAGTGTTAAAGTAAAGCCATGTTTCCGGAGTAACCATGGCTGAAGAGATCGACAACTACGAACTGGTATCCGTCTATCATCTGAACGAGGACGATGCCGACGCGCTGCTGCTCGCGCAGAAAGAATGCGCATTCAACTGGTGCACCAGGGACAACTGGCCCATGGGTGTCATCATGTCCTATATATGGCGGGATGGACGCATCTGGCTGACCGCCGGGCGCCACCGTCACCGCATCAGCGCGGTAAGACGTAACCCCCAGGTTTCCGTCGTCGTTACCAGCACGGGGACGCACCTGGGACCCGGTAAGACCATAACCATCAAAGGCAGGTGTGTGGTCCACGAAGATCGTGAGACCAAGGACTGGTTTTATCCGGACTTTGCCCGAGCGCTGCGTGGTGAAGAGCAAGCGGCAGCGGCCTTCCAGGAGTTTCTCGACTCCCCGCTGCGCATCGTGCTGGAAGTTATCCCGGAAAAGTGGATCACTTACGATGGCGCCAAAATGGCAGCGCACAGCCAGGGCACTCTGGATCCGTCGGAACTGAGGGAACCCCTTGAAAGTGATACCGTCCGTCTGCAACGAGAGCTCAAGCAGACCTGATTCAGGCATCCGCCGCACAACAACAGCCAAACAGCAACAAAGGGAGTAAGACATGGCCATCTATGAGCGCAATGGCGCGTCGATTTACTATGAGGAACATGGCGAGGGCGAGGCGATTCTACTCATCGCGCCGGGTGGCATGCGTTCGGCAATCTCGTTCTGGGAGAATACCCCCTGGAACCCGATCGCGCAGCTGCGCGAGCGCTACCGGGTCGTCGCGATGGACCAGCGCAACGCCGGTCAGAGCACCGCGCCGGTCAGTGCCGAGGATGGCTGGCACACATACACCGCCGATCAATTGGGACTGATGGACCATCTGGGAATTGATCGGTTCCACGTTGCCGGCATGTGCATTGGTGGTCCATACAGCCTGGGATTGATCGAGGTGGCGCCGCAACGGGTCGCTTCGGCTACGCTGTTTCAGACCATCGGCCGAGACGCAAATCAAGATGCGTTTTATGCCATGTTTGACGACTGGGCTGCGAATCTTCGGCCGCAGATGCCCGAAGTAGATGAAGCAACCTGGTCAAGCTTCCGGGAGAATATGTATGGCGGTGACAAAGTGCTGTTTAACGTTGATGCGGATTTCGTGGCTCAGTGCGAAACGCCATTGCTGGTGCTGATGGGAGACGACGTGTACCACCCCCAGAGCACCTCGAGGCTCGTGGCAGGGGTCGCGCCGGATGTGGATTTCATCGAGTACTGGAAGGAAGGTGAAGACCGTAACGCCGCTATGGACGCGTTTGTGGCCTTTCTGGCCCGTAACGCGATGTAGAGCCGCTATAGTGCAAAACTCTTTGTGATCCAGGCGGGTTACCGGGTAATCTAAAGCATTCTTATGGGCGCGCTGCCGGGCGGTTGGCAGCAGGCGTTTTGTTGAGACGACCGTCATTCGATACTAGGAGCAATTATGTCATTGGTAGCTGTGCTTGAGACCAACAAAGGCACAATCAGAGTAGACCTGTACCCGGATAAAACGCCCAAAACCGTGGCGAACTTTGTCAATCTGGCGCAACGGGGTTTTTACGACGGGCTGAATTTCCACCGGGTCATAGCTGATTTCATGATCCAGGGCGGTTGCCCGTCAGGTACCGGTACCGGGGGTCCGGGCTATCGCTTTGCCGATGAATTTGTGGCCGAATTGCGCCATGACGCCCCGGGCAAGTTGTCCATGGCGAATGCCGGTCCCGGCACCAATGGTTCCCAGTTTTTCATTACCCATGTTGCCACACCATGGCTTGATGATGCGCACACCATTTTCGGGGCTGTGCAGAGCGATGCGGATCAGGAAGTGGTAAACGCCGTGGCTCAGGGAGACAAACTCCAGTCGGTGAGCATTGAGGGTGACGCGGCTGAGCTGCTTGCCTCGGTCCCCGAAGTAGAGGAGTGGAATAAAGCTTTGGGAGAATAGCGCTGGGTCAGCTGTCCAGGCCGGCGAAAGACCCCGAGTGAGTTTACGCGGCCTAGATGGTGTCGGTGCTGCCCTGCAGTAGCGCCCTGATCCATGGCAGGTGCTCCCGGCCGATGAACAGTTGCTCAGCGATGATGTAGGCCGGGGCATCGATGGCGCCGTGATCGAGCGCCTGAGCCCCTGTTTCTGCCAACCGTGTCAGCCATTCCCCGGCATCGAACTCATCGGCTGACAAACCGCTCTGCTTGAGCAGGCGGTCTACTTGCTGTGCGTCATTGAGGTCTCTCAGGTCTTCCCAGTATGCCCGGAACGCGTTTTCGATGAATGCCAGTAGGGGCGTTTCGCCCGCAGCGCTGGCGTACAACATTGCCGCCAACGCCAGGTCGGTATCACCGGGCTTCTCATGGAATTTCATGGGTATGCCTTGCACATCGGCGTAGTGCAGGTTCATGTTTCTGCGTGCAATTTCCCGCACCCTGAAGTGGCTTTCGGTTTTGGATTCTTCCGCCTTCTGAGGGGCCATCGGCCGCTGTCGGGTCTGCACCGGCAACCACGTGGCAGATACCGACTGTTCGGCCAACAGCGCCATAGTCGGCTTCAACGCCAGGTATGCCGCTGGGGACTTGAAGTCGATATAGATGATTGGTTCTGGCATTTTGCTACAGTGCGTAGGCAATGTCGGGAGCGGGGCCCTGCTTACCGCGTAAGCACCATTCTATCCAGGGTAGATGTTCGCGTCCGAAAAACAGTTTGTCGTCGATGACGTATGTGGGAACGCCGTAAATTCCCGCCGGGTGAAGCTGACTCTGCAACTCATCGTGCTGACGTCTGCCGTCGCCGGCCAGGAAGTCGCGAAAACCATCGGTGGGCGCGCCCGCTTCTGCCACGCATTGAGTGACTACCTCAGGGTCTTCAATATCGAGACTCCGGACCCAGAACCGCGGGTACACCACTTCGAAATACGCGGCCAGTCTGTCGCGGGCCTGGGAGGTTACCCACATAATGGCAATGTTGGCCAGACCCGAATCCCAGATTTTTTCAGTACCGAATAGCTTATAGCCCTGGCGTTGTGCATAGCGGCGGGCATCGCGATATGCGTACTTGACGCTGCTCCACTGGCTAGCGGAACGATTTGATTCAACCACTTTGCCCGCGCTTTTGCGCGCCGAGCCGAGGTAGCTCGGAATATCCAGCGTCAATGGTCGCCAGTCGAACTGCAGGCCCAGCGAGGCTTCCAACTCGAGGGTGTGCCGTATGGCGACGAAGGCGTAGGGGCTTTTGATATCGACATAGACGATCAATGGACTGTTGGATTGCAGGGCTTTCATATCATGATTCCGGCGATAGCTCGGCCGGGGTTTCGTTACTGAAGTGGTTTCCCAGGTTGCCGCGCTTGAGGCGGTAGTTTAGAGCCTGGGCGAACCAGAACAAGACCGGAACCGCAAAAATGGTAACCCCGATGGAGAACATCAGCTCGCCTCATCGTCAGCTCAAATGATCTAAAGGTATGGCGGTTGAGGACTTGATTCGCTCCATGGCGAATGATGATGACACATCGTGCAAAGGTGCTACGGCGATGAGCTTTTTGTATACCCGGTCATAATCGTCGATGTCCTGTACTACGACCTTGAGCAGGTAGTCGGTATCGCCGCTCATGCGATAAAACTCCACCACTTCCGGAATGTCGCTCACCCCTTCGGCGAATCTCTGCAACCAGGTGTCGTTATGCTGCGCAGTTTTCACCGAAACGAACACCGTCAGCTTGAGGCCGAGGGAACGTTCATCGAGCAGTGCGACCCGCGCGCGGATAATGCCTGCTTCTTCCAGGCGCTTTATACGCCGCCAGCAGGCATTGGTAGAAAGGCCGACATGTTCCGCCAGTTGGGCCACCGCCAGATCGGTGTCTACCTGCAGCTGGCGCAATATGCGCAGGTCGTAGCGGTCTATGTCCATGGGAAAATATTCTACCTGGTGTTCATATTCAGGAATAAATTACCACAATCAGCCGGCTTTCCTGAAGAGATTGTGAAGAAATTTCCGGCCAGAGGGTTACTATCAATGCATGAGCCTCACCGTGCATCCATTCTTTGATTACTCCGACAATGCCTATGCGTTCATCGTTGCGAATCCCGAATCAGGATGCTGCGCCATTGTTGATCCGCTGGTGGGAGTTGATGCGAACGGGGCGGACTGCACTCACTGTGCAGATCTCATTCTGGACTGGGTGAAAGCCCAGCGTTATGTGGTGCGGTGGATTCTGCAGACCCACGCGCCCCATCGACCGGGTGCGTTGTCCTATCTCAAAAAACAATTGCTGTGTGCGCAAACTGTTGCGGGAGCGGGCACCGCCGACGAAACCAGCTTCGATCGGCTGGTCAGCGATGGAGATACACTCTGCCTGGGCCATGCCTGTGGAAGGGTTGTCGCTGTGCCGGGCTGCGTGCAGGGTAGTGTGAGTTACCATTTCGAGGACTTTGCTTTCGTGGGCGACGTCGTCTGGGGGCCGGCTCGAGACAGCGTGCTTGCGCTGGCAGACGACACACGTCTGTTTGTCTGTCATTATAACGCTCTGGAGGGGCACCGCAGCCGCTTTGTAACCACGGTGATGGACGAAAAGCAGCGCGGCATCGGTGCTGGCGCGAACCAATCGAGCGATGAGCGGGCCCAACTGACTCTTTGAAGTTATCCCGCTAATGCGGAGTTCTGATCATATCTACTAGCAAAACAAGCCTGGCACTTGCCTGGGCGTTGCTCATTGCAGCGCTTGGTATGGGCGCCTGGCTGCGTAATCCTGCGGTGGCTTTACTTGGCGGACTGGCCATCCGACTGATCCTGCGCGTTAATCCCGTGCCCAACAGCAACAAACTCGGCCAGCTCTCACTGCAGAGCGCCATCGTGTTATTGGGCTTTACCCTGGGCATAGATCGTTTGATTTCGGTTTCGGCGGACTACGGGCTGATCGTTACCGGGTATGTGCTCGGCACGTTGGGCGTCGGGGCGCTCCTTGCGCTGGCACTGCGTGGCGACAGCGTGGAGGCAGGATTACTTTCCAGCGGCACGGCAATCTGCGGGGGTACGGCGATTGCCACACTGGCTCCTCTGATGGACGCCCGACCTCATCAGTTCGCCATCACCACCGCGTTGGTTTTCCTGCTCAACGTGGTCGCGTTGTTCACATTCCCGTATATAGGCGCTGCGTTGGACCTGAGTCAGGAGACCTTTGGCGCCTGGGTTGCCCTGGCCATTCACGATACGAGTTCCGTCGTGGCCACCGCGGCGATCTACGGTGATGAGGCGGCGGAGGTCGCTACCACTGTCAAACTGGGCAGAACTCTGTGGCTCATCCCCCTGGCGTTTGCCGTGAGTCTTGTGTACCGGCGAGACGAGGCACAGCTGCGGGTGCCAATGTTCGTTCTGCTGTTCGTCGGCGCGGCGCTGCTCAGTTCTGTGCTTCCGCTGGGGGCGATGCTGTTGAGTGCACTGGCCACCATCAGCAAGATGCTGCTGGTCCTGGCGCTCGGCATGATCGGCCTGGAGATCCATCGCGACACATTGCGCCAACTGTCATTGACCAGCGTGTTGTTCGGCGTGGGGCTGTGGTTGATCGCCGCGCCCCTGTCGCTGGTCGTGATCATGATGTTCGGACGGGGTTAAGCCAACCGGCATGCAAACCCGAAGTAATGTTGTTATTAGATATTGATCCTTTACCTTATCTATGCAGTCGAGCTATGGTTGCATTATGAACGTAGCACAGACCCGAATAGATCGAACTAGCCTGGTGGCGTTGGCCCTTTTCGTGGCTTATCTGCTGGTGCCACTCTTCGCCTGAGTCTCATTCCAAAATTTCCTAAATCATTGCTTGACAGCAGGGCACCCTGCGCCTAAAAAACCGGCATTGGCGTTAGGGGACGATCATTGAACGCAAGAGATGAAGAGCGCATCGATGATGATCTGGAGCAGGCGTCTGATATTGAAGAGGACGCGGCCGAAGACGAGTTCGACACTGGGGATTCCGATGAACTCCCCGCCGAAGATCTGGATGAATTTGAAGGTGACCTCGCCGACGGTGACGATCTTGACTCCGTTAAGGTGCTTGACGACAAAATTGTACCCTCGAAAGAGCAGAGTGGCAGGGCGCTGGAGATTCGTCGCGCAATCGAAGAGCGCATAGAAGAGCGCCAGCTAAACGAGGACCTCGACTACCTCGACTACGATCTGGACGATTAATCGCAACAGCTATGCATTCGACGAATTCAATGTCTGCTGCCGTTCCGGCGGTACGTGATATAGTGCTCGTCGGCGGCGGTCACAGCCATGTGCAGGTGCTGAAATCATTTGCTATGCGTCCACAATCCGGGGTGCGGCTGACCCTGCTTACTCCGAGTTTGGAAACCCCATATTCAGGGATGCTGCCGGGCTGTCTCAGTGGCGCGTACAGCGCCGATGACATCCACATCCGTCTGGCGCCGCTGTGCAGCTTCTCCGGGGCCCGCTTGATACACGCCGGCGCTGCGGGTCTTGATCTGCAGAACCGCACCGTCCAGTTTGCCGACCGGCCGTCGTTACGATACGACATTCTCAGCATCAATTGCGGTGCCCTCCCGCGTGTTCCGGTTGCCGGCGTGACCACGGTAAAACCCATCAGCACGTTTCTGCCCAAGTGGAGAGCATTATGCGACCAGATCACGTCGGGCCAGCGGCTTGTGGTGATTGGCGCCGGCCCAGGAGGTGTGGAACTTGCCATGGCGGCCAGAGCCGCTCTGCCTGCCGGCTGTGAAATTGTGCTGCTCGGTGAGACCCTGATGCCGGGTCACGGGCCGCGTGTTCAGGCACTGGTGCGAAGGCATCTGCAACGCTTACAGATCGAATGGGCAGAGCTTCGAGTCAGCCACCAGAATGATGCCGGGGTGGTCCTCGCGAATGGTGAACATATGCCGGCGCGGCATGTCTTGTGGGCGACTCAGGTCGGTGCGGCTCGGTGGCTGGCTGACAGCGGGCTGAGCGTTGATGATGAGGGTTTCATTGATGTCGATGAGCACCTGCGCAGCGTGTCGCATCCAGATGTATTTGCTGCCGGTGATGTCGCGAATCTGACGGGTCAACAACGGCCCAAGTCGGGTGTTTACGCGGTAAGAGCGGGCCCGGTGCTGGCAGAGAATCTCCGTCGTACGGTCTTGGGCAAGCCGCTGCGTCGCTTTCGTGCCCAGAAACACCATCTGGCGCTGCTGTCTACCGGAGATGGTCAGGCCATCGGCAGCCGCCAGGGGTGGGGTTTGTCGGGGGCGCTGCTGTGGAAAATCAAGGATCGCATCGACAGGAATTTCGTCAGCAAATTCAACGATTTACCGGATATGCCTGAACCAGAATTGGAACTTCCGCAAGCGCTGCGGGCCGATCTACCGGAGCAGACCATGCGTTGTGGTGGTTGTGGTGCAAAGCTGGCTGCGGACCCTTTGCGTCGAGTGCTTGCGCGCCTGCCCGTCCAGCAGTCACCGAAGGTGGCGCTGGGCATCGGTGACGATGCGGCCCAGTTGTGTGTTGCCAGCGGCACGACATTGCTGTCGGTAGACGGTTTTCGCGCAATGGTGGACGACCCGTATGTATTTGGTCGCATCGCCGCGCATCATGCGCTCAACGACATCTTTGCCATGGCTGCGCAGCCGACCAGTGCGCTGGCCTTCATTACAGTACCGCTTATGGCATCCGAACTGATGGAAGAAGACCTGTTTCAGTTGATGAGCGGGGTAATCGGTGTGCTCAACGCCCACGATGTACCGCTGGTTGGGGGCCATACTGCAGAAGGCGTGGAGTTGAGCATAGGATTGACCGTAACCGGGGAGCCCGGCACCCAGGTGCTAGAGAAGTCCGGCTGCAGGCCGGGTGATCATCTGCTGATCACCAAGCCGATCGGAACAGGTGTTGCTCTGGCGGCGGCCATGCAGGGCAGGGGCACCAGCGCCAGTCTGGAACAGACTCTGCGTAGCATGGATCAGAGCAATGCCGGGGCGCTGAAAGCCCTGCTGGCGGCAGGCGCGCACGCGCTTACAGACGTTACCGGTTTCGGGCTGGCCGGGCATCTATCAGAGATGCTGCGGGCTTCGGCTTGTGGCGCGCTGGTGCGTTTGAACGATGTACCCATGCTCGCTGATGTCGATGCATTGATCGGCGTCCTGCAGAGTTCACTGCAGAACAGCAACGAACTGGCGCTGAACGACTTTGAGCTGCGCGGACCGCTGACCTCCAGCGATGCCCGGTTGCGTTTGCTGGCCGACCCACAGACTTCCGGTGGTCTGCTGGCCAGCGTACCAGGCGATGCGGTGGATGAGGCATTGCAGCGACTGTCGAGGTTGGGGTATGGCGCTGCTGACATTGGTGAGATCCGCGATACGCAAACCTGGGTGATTGAGTGACACCGAAGCGTGTCGTGCTGGTGACCGACCCACTGTGTTCCTGGTGCTGGGGCATGGCTGACGAATTCCTGCTGGCCAGAGAAAGGCTGGCTGAGCAGGTCGATTTTGACCTCATGCTGGGCGGCATCAATGTGCATGGCACTCAGCCGATTGGCGACTACGGACGACGTTTTCTGATGAAACTTTGGCGTGAAGTGGCTGACACAACCGGTCAGACATTCGGCTTCAAACTTCCTGAAGAGTATGTGCACAATTCTGTAGCACCTTGTCTGGTGCTCGAGGCGGTGCGGGAGGCGACCGATTCGGCGCCTTTTGATTTATTGCATGATCTGCAACGACGGTTCTTCGTTACTGGCGAAGACATTACCGATCTTCAGTTGCTCAGTGAGCAGGCCGCCGAGCACGGTGTAGAGAACCTCAAAGCGCGCATGCACGATGAAGCGCTCAGGGAGAGACTACGTTTTCAGTTCGACAATGCCGGCGCGTTTGGCACCAATGCAATGCCGAGCCTGCTGATAGAAGAGCAGGGGACCATGCGTCTGCTGGCCGGCGGCTATGTCGATGCGGGCATGATGGAAACGCTGATCGGCGATTGACGTTCGGCCCGCGCCGTCAGAAAAACTCAGCTACCGCCGGACGGAAACGATCCATATCCACCAGAAAAGAATCGTGCCCCTGTATGGACTGCAATCGTTTGTATTCGACATTTTCCACGTGTTTGTCCAGCGCCAGCGCCAGCTCTTCCTGCTGATGTACAGGGAATAGAAAGTCCGTCTCTACGCCGATGACCATTGCTTCACTCAACTTGAGTTTGGCAAAACTGGCATCCAGGCTGCCGCCGTGGTCGGCCGCGTCGAACAGGTCCATGGCACGCGATAGATACAGATAACAGTTGGCATCGAAGGTGCCGATGAATTTACTGGCGTGACTTTCCAGGTAGGACTCGACTTCGAAGTCGATGCCGAATGGATTGTCGGACTCGCCGAAATCCTGTGCACGCTCGCGACCGAACCTGGTGGCCCATTCGGCGGCAGAACGATAAGTGATCATGCCGAGCTTGCGTGCCAGCTGCATACCGGCCGTTGGACCGTGACCTTTGGTGTCGTAGTTGCCATTATCCCAGAGCGGGTCTTTGCGGATCATCTCCCGTTGCAGTGAGCGCAGCGCGATTGAAAAGGGCATGCTGCGCGCTGCCGCGGATATGGATACCAGGCGTTGGCACCGGTCTGGATGCAGTTGCGCAAAGGCGAGGGATGTCATGCCGCCCATTGAGGCTCCGACCACGGTATGCACCGTTTCGACCCCGATGTGATCGAGAATATGGGTGGCTGCGGTGGCGATATCTTCGACAGTGAGCACCGGAAAACTCAGCCGGTAGAGTTCGTTGGTATCCGGGTCGATGCTCGATGGCCCTGTGGAGCCGAAGCAACTGCCAAGAGAGTTTACGCAAACCACGTGGTATCGATTTGTGTCGATAGGTTTATCCGGCCCGATCATGTCTTCCCACCAGCCGGCCGACGGATCGTCAACGGATGAACAGGCGTGTGCAGATGGGGACAGGCCGGTGAACAGCAGAATACAGTTGTCCCGCGCTGGGGACAGCTCCCCCCAACTTTCGTAGGCGAATGTCGGGCGCGTCAGTGCGCCCATCTTCATCTGAAACGGCCTGTCCAGGGTTATTGATTTGAGGGCGCTCAAAGTTGGCCTTTAGCCATCCAGGAAAAACGGCCCGCAACGATAAGAGATTCGTCCCGTTTGTGCCAGTAGCGATTACACCGGGCAAGTGGCCGAAAAATCGAAATTTCGTCAAATGAAATCCACAAAGGGTTCGCCAGCCCACTAAATTGGCAATTTGGTGCGCCGGAATTAGCAGTTTGTACAGCATGTACTAGAGTTTATTTGAACATCTAACACACGGTGCCCAATGAAGATCTTGATTGTTGACGACAGCATGGCCATGCGCCTGATTGTTAAGAAGACCCTGCGTGATGCCGGCTATTCCGGCCATACCATCGTCGAGGCGGAGGACGGTGAACAAGGTCTTTCCGTGGTCAAGACTGAAAGCCCCGATCTGGTGATGTGCGATTGGAACATGCCGAACATGACCGGTCCGGAAATGTTGGAAGCCTTGAACAGCGAAGGCATTACCCCGAGATTCGGCTTTGTAACTACGGAAGCTACCCCGGAAATGCGCGCTCGGGCGGAAGATCTGGGCGCTCGATTCCTGATCGCCAAGCCGTTCACGGTGCAGTCTTTCAACGAAGCGCTGGACCCCTTTTTGAGTTAGCGCCACTACCTGGCGTCCGCAAAAACTAAGGAGCAGGTAAATGAGTATGAGTTTTGCACTGCCTCGTATCGAAGAAATCAGAAACACTTTTGGCATGCTGTTTGGCGAAGGAGTGAAGATTGAGAAAGTCGACGAGGCCGATACCACCCGCTTTATCGGGCTTTTCATTGACGATGACGACGAGCCGGTAGCGGCGTTTACCAGCGACCTGCCGTTCATGTGTTTTGCCGGTGCCGCACTTTCCATGATTCCGGCGAATGGTGCTGAAGATGCGCTGACAGCGGACGAGCCCACAGAGATGATGGAAGCCAATCTGCACGAGATCATCAACATTGGTTCTCGCTGGTTCATGGACGCCAACAGTCCGCACCTGCGGCTGGACGCCGTTTATGAGCTGGACGATCTACCGGACGATGCCGAGGACCTGCTCAATACCCCGGCCGCCGAACATTTCCACGTTTCCATACCCAACTATGGTGACGGCTCGTTTAGCTGCATTTCGACATGAGCAGCGTATTGACCGTGGCCCCAATGCTGGGGGAAAGTTGATCGGCTGACCTGGAAAGCCCTTACAGCTGGCGCTGCCAATCCACGAGTCGACTGCCCACGGGCCAGCTGCGACGCCAGACCAAGACGGCTGCCTCACTCCACAGGGCACAGCAAGGGTTGGCCTCGCAATCACCTTACCGGTAACTGACGATACCGGCATAAAAGAGAAAAATGCTACAGCAGCGAATTTAGGTTGACGTGGCGTCACTCAAGGCGCCCCGGGGCGTCCAGGAAAACTTGCGTATCTAAATTTTTCACTCTCAGCGTTACCTGCATCAACCATGGGTGCCGATCCCGCAGCGTACTGAGTGTGTGCGATGGTGTGCATTGCTTTTCGGTGCATACAGGAATGTCTAGAAAAAGACTACAAGCTATTAAAAAATATGAATATTTAAGAGGTATGAAAAAGGTAGGAGTCGAATCTGCTAAGCGCTCATTTGCAGGCCGACTGTTACAAAGACCAAGTGTGCCAATGCAGCAGTTTGCACAAACGGTTTGAACACAGCATCAAGATCCTCCAATAATCCTGCTGAAGGGTTATGCAGAACGGCTGGTTTGCCTGTTTCCGTGGGAGGGAAATTGGTGCTAAAGGCCTGCAAATGCCAGACTAGAGGCACATGGAAAAGGAGTTAAGATATGGATGCAGTGACTGGCGGAGTGGTTGTCGTCATGATTGTGATTCTTGTTGCAGTACTTTCGTCACGTAGGCAAAACAAGAGGGATAGCCACGAGTAGGAACCAGTAACTCTGGATTTTCTAAGGATCGATTGTAAGTATCTGGCGTAGACCGTTTGCATGTTTGGCAGGAAGGGTGCCCGGTCGGTGTAGTTTGGCGTACGGGTGACACAGTGAATCAATGGCTATCAGGCGGGTGAGCGCCTTACGTGTAGGGCAACGGGTGTCGAGCTTAGTGTTGCGGGCCAGGTTTGGCGGAAGAGGTAGGAGTCGAACCCACCAGGCGGGTACTCCCACCTCAACGGCTTTGAAGGCCGCGCGCCCCACCGGAGACGATGCTCTTCCGCGGCCAATGTAACTCACACGAGTAACATTGCGCCACAACCCTGCGGCGATTCTTTTTCGTCAATAATCGTTGCGAAGGACATGGTCGGGTAGATCCTGTTGACTCACGCTACAGCGCGTCTTTGAGCACGATGCGTTCATTGCCCTGACGGCGGGTAAACCCCCGGCTGTCGAAATACTCCAGCACTTCAATCGCCACGTTGCGCCCGATGCCCGTACTGTCGCGGAACTCCCGCACCGAGAACGGGTTGGCGCTGGCCAGGCGCTGCACCTCGCCAGCGATGCTTTGCAGCTGGCCTGGCAGATAGAATCGATGAGCCGCAACCTGCACAACCAGCCCGCGTTTTGTCAGTTCTTTCAGGTCGGCCTCCAGTCGTGCTTGTGGAATACGCCAGGCCTTGGCCAGATCGCCGGTAGAGGGCGCCTGAGCCTGATCCAGTTCCTTCTGCAGACGCTGCCAGATCGAGGCCAGCTGCTCGGGAAGGGCGGCTTTGTGCTGTGGAAGCTTGTAATAACCGCCTTCGTTGGCAAGCTTGTTCTGCTGGACCAGGCCGTTCAATACGCTCTGGCGTATGCCTGCATTAACACTGCCGACCTGGTTTTCCCTGAGGCCAGGCGCGGTGGGATGCGCTTGCTGATACTGTTCGATGGCGTGCAGCGCCAGCTGGGCCTGGGCATCGATGTACCTGTTGCTGCACAGTCGGCCGTCTATTGTTTGCGCGTCGAGTCCCTCTGTGATGTCAGAGAGTTGTTTGTCGGTCAGATGCCGCACCTGGGCAAAATGGGCGATGTCCACCGGCCCCTGTTGCAGTAAAGCCGTCAGGGATGTGTCTGGTGTATCGGCGACAAAAAGCGAAATCTGTGCGACGCGCTCTGCAGCCCGTCGTCGAATGACCGGGGCTTGCTCACCGTGAATGACCCGGCCACCGCCAAGGGTAATGTCCAGGCTCTGATCACGTATGACAAGATGGTCACCGTGCACGGCGCACAGCGGCATGTCGCAAACCAGATCGACTATGGCGCGCTCACCTGGATTGAGGGCGCCGTCCTGAAGAAGTGCCATACGGCCGGTGGTGTGCTGGGTGGCGTGGTAGATGTGCACAGGCGTCCAGTGGCGGAGTTTTCGCGGGAAATCGTTCAGAACGTCGAGCTCGAGGCTCAACTCGCTGAAAACCGCAGGCGCATGCGCATCGAGCCAATCGCCGCGTTTGACATCCTGCAGATCCAGCCCTGCCAGATTCAATGCGCAGCGGTCGCCCTGGCGGGCGCTGCCGCTGTCCTGATCCTGTGTGCGGATACTGCGCACGCGTACTTCGCGCTGGCTGGGAAAATGAAAGAGTGGGTCGTCTACCCCTATGCTGCCGCTGCGGGCGGTGCCGGTGACCACCAGCCCGGCACCGTGGACGTTGAATGCCCGGTCGATGGCCAGGCGGAATGGCCGCTCATCGGTATCGAGGCGGTAGCCGGTCGCGGTGGTGCGCAGATGCTCTCGCAAAGCGGCGATGGAAGCGGCGTCTTCGATACTGGTGCTGAGTAATTCAGCCTGTTCCAGGAATGTGCCAGCGGTCAGTTCCGCAATACGCCGTTTTGTGATGTTCTGTTGCTCGCTGCTGACGCGGTCAGTCTTGGTCATGACCACCACGCCGCGTTCGATGCCGACCAGTTTCAGTATCTGCAGGTGTTCCGCTGTCTGGGGCATTGGGCCGTCGTCGGCGGCGACCACCAGCATCGCATACTGATTCTGCGCAACGCCGGCCACCATGTTGTGAATGAATTTGTGATGGCCGGGAACGTCGACGAAGCCAACCCTGCCATCGTCCATGTAGGCAAAGCCCAGGTCTATGGTGAGGCCGCGTTGTTTTTCCTGTTCCAGACGGTCGGTGTCAATGCCTGTCAACGCGCGCACCAGGGAGGTTTTGCCATGATCCACATGGCCTGCCAGCGTAACGATCATGCCAGTTCCCTCAACGTGGTGCACAGCTCATCGACGAGCGCAGCGCAGCGCATGTCGAGCCAGACCCGGTCATCTTTGATACGGCCGATGACGGGGGTCGACAGACCACGCAAGCGTTGCGCGAGGTCTTCGGCAGAGCAGCCATGCGCTGTTACGGCGATGGCGATACTCGGAATCGTTTGATCGGGCAGGGCGCCGCTGCCGATCTGCGAGGTGCTGGCAACGATTTCATGTTGCCAGATCTCAGGCAGAACACTGCTGACCTGCCGGGCACGAGTCTCCAGTTCGGCCAGGGGCAGTGTCAGCGTGTACAGCAGTGGTAGATGTTGCGGCAACTGCTCGGGGTTCTCATACAGCTTCAGCGTGTGTTCCAGCACCGCAAGGGTGATCTTGTCCGCCCGCATGGCACGCTTCAGTGGATTTCGTTTGATGGCGTCCAGCAGGTCTGCGCGGCCTGCGACGATGCCGGCCTGGGTACCACCCAGCAGTTTGTCGCCGCTGAAGGTCACCAGGTCGATGCCATCGCCCAATACGGCTTGCGGAGTAGGTTCGGCGGGCAGACCCCAGCGTGTCAGGTCCACCAGGGTGCCGCTGCCGAGATCTACACAACTGGGAATATTCTG
>CAYMUT010000007.1:0-171094 GCA_964393625.1 uncultured Pseudomonadales bacterium | reverse complement strand
CTCGCCCCTAAAGGGCATAGTTTAGGCAGTTACACAGAATTCAGTACAGTCTCAATCTGCACCTGCAGTTTCATCATCTCACCTTAACCGGATGAACGCGAAACCTGGGTCACGTCAGTAGTTTGCTGTCGCCTCACAGGTAATACACCCACCTGAAGTACGCGTTGCTACCACCACCGGTAGTCACCGCCGTACCAAGAACGGGCACACCGCCAAACTCCTCACCCGGTTGGCCAATCGATTCCAACCAACCGATCTGCATACTTTGGTTATCACTTGGCGTATATGACAGCGCAATCTGAAACAAACTCGAATTGTCATGCAGGTTGGTGATCAACGTTGTACTTTGGTTGATCAACGGATGCCATTCGTAGGTAAACCCTAGTGCGGCGTAATTTTTCATCAGGTTAAAGAGCTCTCCCCGCCTTACCCGATCTGTCAGTTCGAGAGGTAATGACAGAAAATTGTCTGGCAGCTCCGTAACGCCCCAGCCATTGTGAAAGTACTCGATAAAGGTATATGCGTTGCGATCAAACAACATGAAGGACAAATCTGCATTGATGATTCCGGAGTAAACAAAGTCTCCAAACTGATCTTCACTCGCAATGATATCTGTGCGCACGAGCGCCGGGCCTACTGGCACTCGCAAGGCCAGACCGTACACGCTGCGGTCGTAGTGCTCAGCACCTAACAGCTCGAATTCGACCGAACCAAGATAACCATGCCATTTGAGGGCACTGGAAGCTACATCCTGACTCACGTCCGAGAATTGGTCAGTGCGAGCAACATGCAACAGTTGTAGGTCGTGGCCATTGCTCAATAGTCTATCGATCAGAATGAGGTCATCACCGGCCTTGTAATCTCGATCAACGACTGTTGGGGAGAATGGACTGAAGAGATCCATTGGTTGAAAAACAATCCCGCCACCCCAGCTGACCGCTTGTCGACCAGCTGTAAACCCCCAATTGCCAACCTGCCATTCCAACGCCAGTCGATCCAGGCGATGGAAACTCATGTGTCGGTCGCCATTTTCAATATCCCAGGTCCACCGCCATCGTCGGTTCCGATCATCAATGACGGTCTGATCAATGTTGGAGTTGGTGCCGAGATCAAGGGCTATACGATCACCGTCCAACATGACTGTCGAGTGATGGACGATAAGTTCAACTGGGCCAATGCGCTGGTTTAGCATCATTCGCACATCGAGTGAATTGTCATTCACCGGTGTACCCTGGAGCGAACGTTGCAGGTCATGATCAGGCAGAAAACCGGCACTCGAAAACGCTTTTACGCGTAAATCAAATTCTGTGTGCTTGAACCAATCTCGTCGATCTTTTGTTTGCTCGCTTGTCTCTACGATTCGCAGCCGATTAAGCCCGTAGTCTGCTGTTGCCTGTGAAACCAGCTCTGGCAGCTCTCTGACTACCCCGTCATCAGGATCGGCAGAAGATTCTGTCTCATACGTCAACTGCCAGTCGTCGTCTCGTTCTGCCCAGATCCAACTGTCGGCAAAACCTCTCGCAACATACGAATCACGAACGCGCTCCGCTTCCGCTCGGCTGAAATGCGGGCCAGATGAAACCCGCACAAACACACCTGCATCTGTCACTCGAACGTGCGTTTCAAACAGATCGCCTGTTATGTCCTGACCTCGCTTGAGCATATCGGTAGCGTTGTTTTCATCTGCATAACTACCAACAGAGACCCAATACTGTTCACTCGCCCAAGCAACTTGAGAGATGAGTGCGACTACAAACAGCAACCCACGATTCATATCTTTGCTAACTTAAAGCCTCATGCAGCAAGTGCGTCGCGCTCGATCGCTCCATCTCGCAGGTGCACCTGGCGCTTGGTGTATCCCATTACGATGGGATCGTGTGTGGCGGTGACAATCGTCATGCTGGCGGCTTCGTTCAGTCGCTTAAGAAGACCCAGGAGATCTTCCGTGGTCGACGAATCGAGATTTGCGGTGGGCTCATCTGCCAATAGCAGTACCGGATTGGTGACGATTGCACGCGCTATGGCGACTCGTTGTTGCTGGCCCCCAGACAACTCACCCGGCTGCCGATGACGCATGTCGGCCAGCCCCAGAGATTCCAGGGCATTCTCTGCTCGTTCCTGACGTTCAGCCTGAGCGACACCTTGCAGCTGAAGAATAAACTCAACGTTTTCTTGTGCAGAGAGGACTGGAATCAGGTTATAAGCTTGGAAGACAAACCCTATTTTACGAAGCCTGAGTTCGGTCATTTCAGTTTCGCTCAAACCCGATAGCGCAACCCCGCCGACGGTCACCTCACCTTCGTCAGGCCGGTCAAGGCCACCGATCAAGTTTAGTAGCGTCGATTTACCCGACCCGGAAGGTCCGGAAAGGCTAACGAAATCTCCAGGACCAACAACAAAGTCCACACCGCGTAAGGCATGCACCGGTACCGATTCTTGTTGATAGGTTCGGACCACATTTTCACAGACTACAACTGAACTACTCATATTTACTCCAAATTACCGACGCATCGCGTCCAGCGGCTGCACCTTCATCGCTCGCCAGGCCGGATAAAGACTCGCAAGGACGCCTAAGATCATGCTGAGGTACGCAACCAGAATAAAGTCATCCCAGACAACGACGGGCACCAGTTTCGAGGACATGCCCGCCATCTCAACACCCGCGGCATAGGACCCAAGATCAATGCCGTCTGCGATCGAAAGATAGATTAGATATCCGCCAAAAAGTCCAAAGATGACACCAATTGCCATGATGACGGTGGATTCAACAACCACCTGCGTGAGCACCATTCGCTTTGGCATGCCTAGGGCACGCACCATCCCGAGTTCACGGACACGCTCCATTACGCTGGTGATGAGTGTGTTGATCAGACCAAACGTAAGCGCACTCATCATCAAACCGAACCAGATGAAAATGACAGCATCAGCAAAGATGAACATCGCTGCTGCCATAGGTTCCAGCTCCAACCAATCCATCACCAAAAGATCTTCGAAGAAGCCTACCAACACACCCTTGAAGGTGACGCGCTTTGGTTCTTTTGTGAAGCGTATAGATACTTCTGTGACATCCTCGCTGTTGAGCAAGCCCTGAAGACTCGAGAGCCCGGTGAACACATACACTTTTTCCAATGTTGTGCCCTCGGCATCGTAAGTACCGGCTATTCGATATCCCTTTTCACGATTGCGACCGTCGATACCCTGGGTGATAAGCACAATGCGGCGACCGACCTTCGTTTCTAGCTGTATGGCCAGTTCTGCACCTATCAGCACGCGCCCGTCGTCGGTGCCACTCAGTGATTCGCCCGAGATGGGTACCGCACTTAAGAACGAAATGTCTTCTCGAGATGGATCCACACCCACAATCTGGACGCCGCGGGTTTCGCGCTCACTCATAATGACAGCCGGGATCCTGATTCGTGGCGCCCAGCCCATGACATCCTCTGGAGGAACAGGGGGTTCAAAATCATCTGCTATCGGGAAGCCCCTTTGGATGTTCGGGTCGTCCTGATATCCGGGCGCATGCATTTTGATATGCCCGGTAAGGTTTTCGACCGCTGATTCCATCATGCCGTACTGCATGCCGCGAATCAGGGTATTCAGCGATGTCACACCCGAGACCGCGACGGCAATCGCCGCAAACAGCATCAGATTGCGGCGCCGGTGGCGCATTATGTTACGTATGCTCAATTGCCAGACGAGTCGTAGTGACACCCTAGGTCTCCTGACGTAATGCTTCGACCGGACGTAGCTTTTTCAAACGAAGTCCAGGTACGTAGGCGGCTAACTGCAAACCGATAAACATAATGGCAGCGCCTGTTTGTAGCGCGCTCCACTGAAAAGTGGGAAACAACCGGTCTGCCATATTAAAACGCGCGGTGAACCCATCCATATCTTCAGGTATAGGCATGGGTACGCCGGTGTCGCCAATGGCCGTGATCACGGCATACCCAATCATGAAGCCGATAAACACACCCACGGCTGCCATGAAAAAAGCCTCTAGCTGTAGCTGCACTCTGATCAACCCAGACCGCATGCCGATGGCTGTGAGCACGCCGAACTCTGCGGTGCGCTCAAACACAACCATCATGAACGTATTGACGACCGAGAAGCCAATGATGATCGCGATCACCAGGAACATCACTTCTGTTCCTACCGCCTTCATCTCCCTCATTTGCTCGGTATCGCGCATCAGCTCTTGCCAAGGCAGCTTTCTGTGTTTGGAATCATGTTTCAACGCCACGCTATCGCCTAAGCTCGCGCGATCAAGCATGGCAACCACCGCATGCCCTTCCGATGGAGACAGGTTCCAAGCCTCCCGGAAATCGTCGATATGAACCTTAACTAAGGTTCTATTGAGCTCTGGTTGTGCAGAGTCGTAGATTCCTGCGACAGTCGCTGCCAAGGCGGCGATGCCACCTTCCTTGGACGTGCCAAGAATCACAAGCTCACCACCCACGGCCAAGCCAAGGTTACGAGCAAGGGTGGCACCAATCATTGCCTCCCCGGTCTGAGTCGGATAGCGCCCTACTGTCACCATATCTTTCAAACCCGACCATTGGCTCTCGACTTTGAAATCGACACCGATAATCTGCGCGCCGTAACTGCGTTCCTCGGCGGACACCAATGCAAATCCCTGCCCGCGTGCGCTGACATGGCGCACTCCAGGCAATCCGCTCAGTATGCGGAGGTCGTCAGTCACGTCGAACGAGTTTTCAACGCGTGGATCGTCTTGGTAGTCCACATGTTGAACCTGATAATGACCAGGCAGCAGTTTTGCACCGTTGTCGATCATTACATCGAACGACCCTTCCTGCATGCCTCGCGCAAAGATCAAAAACCAGACTGCAAAAGCGATACTTGAGATCGTGATCCAGGTACGGCGCCGGTTGCGCCAAAGATTGCGCCAAGAGACGGCAATCAAGGTCCAGGTGAAGTGATCAAGAAAAGGCCTATGTTCCAATTGTGCGGTAGGCTGGTCGGCAACGATCGTCTTACTCATCTCTCAAACCTCTTCACGCCGCTTTCCTTCCGGCTACTCGCCTCGCAGTGCATCAACGGGCGAAATCTTACGGACACGCAGGGTCGCAATTAACCCGGCCAATTGAGTGCCGATCAATAATATGACTGGCGCGGTGAAGATGGTAGCGAGGCTAAGACCGGGATAAATCTTGTCCGAAATGTAGAACGTCCCCGCTACTTCTTCGAATCCAGCGAGAGGGATGCCCTCGATCATGAGATACCAGGTTGCAGCGATGGAAAGTACCGCACCAAGCGCGAAGCCAACCAACCACATGAAAAAAGCTTCGCTCAAGACTTGGCGCATGATCAGACCAGGCTTCATGCCGATGGCAAGCAACATGCCAAACTCGCGTTTTCTTTCGAACACGATCATCAAAAATGTGTTGATCACGCTGAAACTCACAAGCACGAGTATGGCTGCGTAGACCAATTGACCTCCGATCCGATCCAGCTCAATGGACTGCACAACCTCAGGCATAAAGTTACGCCAGGTGCGCACGCTTAGCTCAGGACCTACCTCCACCTCCAGCTTTTCGGCTTGATCGATCAGCAGAGCTTGATCATCGATGCGGGTGGCTACCACGTGAATCTCGTCACCCAGATGAAAGGCATTCTGTACCGCCTCAAGCTCAGCAAAGAGGAAGGTTCGATCAAGTTCTGTTTGTCCAGAGTTAAAGATACCGACGATCTCTTGCGCGAGTGCGGCGATACCCCCTTCCTTACCGCTACCCAACATGACAAGTTCATCGCCTATGCTTACGCCGACATTTCGAGCCATAGTGCGGCCGACCAAGACTTCGTCTGGGCCGATGGGGAGTCGCCCTTCATCAATACTTTGAAAGAATTTAAAGAGCTTTTGTTCACGCTGAAAATCGACACCCCATACCAAACCACCAAAGGAACGTTCTCCAGCGCTCACCAATGCAAACGCACCCGCTCGCGGGGTTGCTTCTATACCTGGAAGCACTTCTATCTGACGCATGAGTTCAGTGGCACCCGGGATTGTCTGATCAAGTTTCGCGTCTTCCGGGTAACGCGGGTGCGTGATCTGGATATCTCCTTCCCAAAGTGCGGTAGCAGATTCGATCATGAGACCGTAAGCGCCTAGTTGTATCGCCATGGAAAAACTGACGATCAAGGTGGCAAACGCAATCCCACCAGCGGTAAGCCACGTTCGTCTTTTATTCCGCCACAGATTGCGCCAGGCGATCCGTGCGATGAGTCCCGCCTGTCCGGCCTCGGATTTCGCTGTGCCAGGTGTAATTACGGCTTCGGACATTAGCGAGCTGACTTCAGGGCAAATACAGTAAACATCCGATCTTCTAGCTCCACGTCGAAGTTCATCTCGTCATAGTGCAACTCAGTGTATTCGTTAGGAGTATCAAACTCTGCCATGCGCATGCGTGTGGCCATCACCCGACCACCCAGTTCGCCAATCTCCAGACTCTCGAGCCTTTTGACGGGCTCCATTTCCTGGTCGTAATAGATGATTTCCACCAAGACAAAGTCATCGCGGATGACCATGCGTTCCTTACCCCATACAACCGGTGCATCTTCATGGGGAATAGCATCGACCGTGTAAACATTATGCCCGTCGGCCGTTTGGGTATCAGCAAGGGTTAATTCATAGTGACGTAACCACTTGTCACTGCGGGACAGGTCGTTGTATGAAAAGTCCGAACCGGCCCAGCTTTGACTCATCATGGAGTTAGGTAATCGGATGTTGCGGTTGAGCTTAGGGTTAAAGGTCCACATCTTTTCGCCCTGCTTTAGGAGCGCATTACCTGCATCTCTAGCCGGTGCGGTAAAGCGGATAAGTGCTTCTTGGCGACCTCGCGTCCAGCCGATCAAACTTGAGGAGCGTTCCCAACTGGGCCGTTTAATGGTCATGGTCATCTCAGAATACGACGACAAACCGCGAGTTTGGTCGATCGCGTTGGTCACCAGGGCAAGTACATCAATGTCCGCTCGAGCACCCATACTCAGAAGAAGCAGATAGGCAATCAAACAACACTTCATCTTGACGACATCCATATTTTTGGCGAAACTTATACTCGCTCAAAATTTTGATCATGTCAATTACTCATGTCGCTACGGCAACAAAACAAACTCCGTGCCCGCGCCAATATCCTGAATACAGCGCAAGAACTCATCGCGGTCGAGGGCGTCAAATCGGCTACCACCCGAGAGATCGCGAAGCGCGCAGGTGTCAGTTACCAGACGTTATACAACTACTTTCCAACTAAGGCCGATATCGCAGGCGCACTTCTGGAATCCAAAACGAAGACCTGGGCCGCATCCGTTGATGATATTGTCAAGAGGTTCGACGGCAATTTGATTGGCTCCCTGCGGGCGCTTCTGAGAGTGACTCTGGAGCAGATCAATGGTCCCGAAAAAGAACTGTGGGCGTACCTCACCTTGTCCGCCATTAACAGAGATATTCGTGCCCAGGATTTTGGTGCCGCACTCTGCATCGCCCATGAGCAGTTCCATGCCCTGTTATCCCTAGCCTCCGGGATGGGCTACGTGAAGAAAGATCTGGACCTTCATCTCATGGCAAATACACTGTTCAACCTGATGGACCACGCGTTGTTGATTTATTTCCTGGAACCTATCGACGATGACCTGTTTGTCGCCAACGAAATAGCCCAGTTCGAGTTGCTGCTTAATCCGTATCTGACGTAGACGATTTGGATGACCGGCTTGAAGGGTCGCGGGTAGCTGTAGTTCCCTGGTCTTCTTACAGCGCTGGCTCATCACGCTAAGGATGCGGACTCGGGAATCGTGTTCATTGAACACACCGCCGACTCTGCCTTGACGCAGAACCTGGTTCTGATCACGCATCAGACATCGCCAGGCGGTTACTGGTTACGGATCGCGTGGTGGATTGATTATTCGGCAACATTACCCGATATGATGGGCGTCGATTCAGGGGAGGGAATATGGGAATCCGCCAGCTAGACCAGAACGCCGACACGCGACCGGTCTTCTCCACACTCTGCCTGGACGCTCTATCAGCGCGTATTGCTCAACAGTCCGGTTTCAGCTGCGGCTACGTCAGCGGCGGCGCCCTGGGCTACGCGCATGCGGTCAGCGAGGCGCTGCTGAGCGTCGACGAGTTGGCCGACGTTGTTCGACATGTCACCGCCAGATCAGATCTTGATATCATCGTCGATGCCGGCGTGGGCTTCGGCGATGCAGTGCATGTCACTCGCGCGGTTCAGGTTCTTGAAGCGGCCGGTGCATGTGCGATTGAACTGGAGGATCAGGTGGCGCCAAAGCGCGTCAGCCATCACCGTGGAATCGAGCACCTCGTTTCAACTGCGCAGATGGTGGACAAAATCAAATGCGCGGTAGACGCGCGACGCAGTCACTCAACGTCGATCATCGCGCGCACTGGCGCGGTCGCGAACGAATCCATTAGCGCTGCATGTGAGCGCGCCGGTGCCTATGTCGCCGCCGGCGCGGACATGATCCTCATGATGCCGCAGAGTCCCGAGGACTGGGCTGAAGCGAAAGCTTGTGTCGATGTGCCGTTAGTCTGTTTCGGCGCACTGGGCGCCCGCTCGGCCGAGGAATGGCGCCAGCTTGGTGTTTCGGTAGTGGTGGACCCGTTCACCGCACAGGTACTGCAGGTGCGCGCTTTGCAGGAAATCTATCGCGACTTCGCTGGCGGGCGATCGCCGCAGGTTTCGGTAAAGACCCTGTTCGAGACCTATGAGCAGCTTGACGAACTGGCCGGATTCGCCGAGCTTTATCAGATCGAAGACGCGACCACTGAGGGCTCCTAGCGCTCTATCTGGCCCAGGTTGGCGTGTATCACCGAACCGTTGATCACCGGGCTGTGCGCCGCCCACCACAGCGTATCGGCGATTTCGTCCGGCGTGACCAGCCGCTCAAATGCACTCATACCGCTAATCTGCTCCATCGCTTCTTCGGGCACGTGCTGACGGAGCATCTCGGTATCGGTGAAGCCGGGGCAGATGCATGCGGTATGAATGCCGCGCCCTGCCAGATCCTGACAGGTAGCCCGCATCATGCCGATCATGCCGTGTTTGGTGGTGACGTAGCTGAATGAGCCCGGCACGGCTTTCTCCGCCAGTGTGGACCCCACATAGAGAATCGACGAGCCCGGCGCCATGAGCGGAATGGTGAAATAGTTCAACGTGTTCGGCGCCACCAGATTGATTTCGATGACTTCGCGCAACTGATTGCTGGGCGTTTCAACCGCGCTGTCACTGGCCAGCCTGGCGGCATTGTGAACCACCACGATCTCTTCAGCGCCAGCGAGCGAACTGCTCAGCTGTGGACCGATCTGCTCGATGAAGCCCGGCTCGGAAAGATCGCAGTTGATGTGGTTGACTCGATCCAGCGGGCAGCGGCGGCGCGACAGGTTGATGACCTGGTAACCTTCTCTGAGGAACAATTCTGCGGTGTGCAGTCCAATGCCGGCACTGGCGCCGGTAATCAGCAGACATTTCATTCAGTCGTCCTCCGCGGAATCGGCATCTGTCTGTGGGAGGTCATTCTGCCAGGTGGCGCGCGCCCACTGGCCCTCTCCGGATGCACAGCGTAGCACCATCTGGGAGATATCAAGCTGTTGAATTTCCGGGCGGTCTGCCAGCTCATCGAGCAGGTACTGCGCCAGCTCTTCAACAGTGATGTTGCGTACGGGCAGCAATGTCAGGTCTCTGTGCAGAAATGGAATGCGCTCGCCGTTGAACACTACATAGGTGTAATCGGTGTTGTGCTCGATTTCCAGATAAGGTGACAACGTCGGCATGAGCACCTGCTCGTCGAGGCGGTCGCACATTTCTTTCAGTGCTTTTTTCAGAATGTTGTAGTCGAAGGTCAGGCCGTCTGCGTGCACCGTGGCGGTGGCGTCCAGCGTGACGTGAAAGTTATGACCGTGCAGGTTTTCCCGCTGGGTTGCGTTGAACAGGGTGAAGTGCGCTGCGGCGAAATGCAGGTATTCCTTGCTGATTTCGATGGTGGTGAGTTGCCCTGTCATATCAGCTGACGATCGCGTCTGCGAACTCTGCCATGCTCGCGAACGCCCATGTGGCTTCAGGCTGGGTGGGTCTTGCCGGGCTGACGCTCGGCCGCTTGATGCACACGGTATCGATGCCCAACTCGGTGGCGGGCGCAATGTCGTGGTAATGGCTCTGCGCGACATGTAAAACCGGGCCGTCAGCGCGGCTCAGCGCCTCTTTGAAAGTGGCGTGATCAGGCTTGAAGGCGCCTACCTGGCTTGCGGTAACCACCACGTCGAAGTCTATATCGAGCAGGAGCTGACTGTTGCTGAACAGATCCTCGTCGATGTTGGAAATGATGCCGAGTTCGAAATGCGGCTTGAGGCGCACCAGCGCATCATGGGTGTCGGGAAACGGCTGCCAGTACTGCACGCTGTCTGCCAGACCATTGAGGGTTTCCTCGGTGGTTGTGAACGCCAGACGCGTAGCAAACCCCTGCATGACCCGGGCCAGCACTTCCCGGTAGCTGCCCCACTGATCTCGGGCAACAGGCTCCAGCTGATGGAACAGCCCCAGTACGAACTCGTCGATGGCGTTGATGTAGTAGCTCTGCAGTAGCGGTTGCATATAACCCAGCACGCCGTTTTCGCCGTCGATCAAGGTGCCGTAGCAGTCAAATGTAATGGCGGCGTAGCCGTTAGCGTTGATTTTTTTTTCGGCCATTGACGCCCTTCCTGTTGTTTTGGTCCTGTTCTTTCAGTCCCGGTCTTCCTGCAGCCGATTGAGTATCAGACCGTAGAAGAAGCCTGCCCCGCTTGCTGTACTGAAGTACCACCCGAGATGGGTTTGGCACTCCGCACAGCTTGCAATACGCCAGGAATGCCCCATAAACCAGCTATCGGCGGCTTCGGGCTGCCCGGATATGTCGCAGCCTAATGCATTAGCGAAACAGCCTACATGAAAGCTAAAGCCGTGTGGGTTTGTAAAGTGGTGATCGTGGCTGCCAGTGACGTTAATGCGCGCGGATGCCGTGGTGATGACGGTCGAGCATGTGCCGCAGTAAAGGAAATTTTTGTCATCTGAGTCTTCGATCTCTAACATCGACCGGAGAGTCGGGTCCAGGGTGGAATTTTCCGGATCCTTGATTTCGCTCATGAGGAGATCATCTTTGGAATCGTTCGATAGCATCTTTCAGCGCGCCGCCAAGCGCAAGGGTGGGCCGGAAGAATTGCAAAGCCTGTTGAGCAAGCCGAAATCGGCCAGACAGCTCGCCGGAATTGACGATGCATATTACCTGGCGGAAATGAGCAAGGCCGTATTCCGCTCCGGGTTCGTATGGAAGATCATCGAGGCCAAGTGGCCGGGATTTGAAAAGGCGTTCAAAGAATTTGATGTAACCAGCTGCGCCATGCTGTCAGATGAAGAGTTAGAGCAATTGGATAACAACGCTGAAATCGTGCGCCACGGCAAGAAAATCCGCAGTGTGCGCAACAACGCCCAGTATATTCTCGATGTCCGTGAACAACACGGCGGCTACGGCCGTTATCTGGCGGAATGGCCGGCGGACGACTTTGTGGGTCTGTGGGCAGATCTGAAGAATCGCGGTGATCGTCTTGGTGGCCAGACCGGCCGCTATTTCCTGCGCTTTGTGGGGAGAGATACGCCGGTACTGTCGAAAGACGTGGTGACGGCGCTGATCGGCGCAGGGGTCGTAGACAAGGAGCCAACCAGCAAGCGCGCTCTACAGACCGTTCAGGCGGCCTTTAACGACTGGCGGCAGCAAAGCGGTCGCAGCTACAATGAAATATCGAGAATTCTGGCCTGTTCGGTGCCATGAACGCACGTACACAACAACACATTCAGGGCATGAAAGCCGCCGGTCAGGTGGTGCGGGCGGCGTTTGACGCCATGGCCCATGCGTGTCAGGCGGGCATGACCACTGCAGAGCTGGATGATATTGGCGCGACCGTGCTGGAAATGTACGGCGCCAGGTCAGCCCCACAGATGTACTACGACTTCCCCGGCGCCACCTGCATTTCGGTGAATGAACAGGCCGCCCACGGTATTCCCGGGCAGCGGCAGCTGAGCAATGGCGATATGATCAATATCGATGTATCCGCCAACCTCGGCGGGTTTGTCGCCGATATGGGTGAATCGTTCGTGGTAGGCCAGAGCAACGCCGAACAGGTGCGGTTGTGCGAAACGGTGCGCGAAGCGGTAGAGGCCGCCATCACCAAGGTGCGTTCAGGGCGCTCGCTGAACGTGATTGGCGCTGCCGTGCAGCAGGTGGCAGAGCGCGAGGGGTACAAGATCGTGCAGAATCTGGGCAGTCACGGGGTAGGACGCTCGATTCACGAAGAGCCATCCTACGTGCCTTTCGACAATCCGGATGAAACCCGTACGCTGGAGCGCGGCATGGTGCTCACCATAGAGCCGTTCTTCAGTACCGGCGTGGAATGGGTTTACGAAGAAGACGACGGCTGGACGCTGTCTGTGCCGCCGGGACAGATGGTGGCGCAGTATGAGCACACCCTGATCGTGACCGATCGCGGCGCGCTGGTCGTCACCCGATGACAGCGCTGCGGCTTAACAAGGGCCCGCGGCGTGACGCACGAGCGAATTGCAGGGGGAGTGAGTGCAATATCAATTGACCGAAGAGCAGCAGGCGTTCAAACGCGACGTAGAAGAGTTTCTGCGCGAAGCGCTGCCGCGCGACGCGGCGGACAAGGTGCGCCTGGGAGCGAGTGTCTCAAAAGAAGCGCTGGGCGACTGGACTCGAACGCTCAATGCCAAAGGCTGGGCGGCGCCCAACTGGCCAGAGGAACATGGCGGCACCGGCTGGAATCTGGTGCAGCGCCATATCTTCGATGAGGCTTGTCGCCTCGCCCATGCGCCGGTTCTGTCCGGCTTTGGTTTTAACATGGTGGGGCCGGCGATCATCAAGTACGGCACACCGGAGCAACACGCCCAGTTTCTCCCACAGATACGTAATGCAGATCTGTGGTTCTGTCAGGGTTACTCAGAACCACAGGCGGGCTCCGATCTCGCCAGTGTCCGTACCCGGGCCGATCGTGAGGGTGACGAGTACGTGGTGAACGGGCAGAAGATCTGGACGAGTGCAGCGGAGCATGCGGACTGGATATTCTGTCTGGTACGCACGAATCACGACGTGCAGCAACAGAAAGGCATCAGCTTCCTGCTGATCGACATGTCTTCTCCAGGCGTCACCGTCGAACCTCTTTATGCCTTCAACGGCAAACGGCTGTGGAACCAGGTGTTTTTTGACGATGTACGGGTGCCGGTCAGCCAGCGCCTGGGCGACGAAGACAAGGGCTGGACCGTGGCGAAAAGCCTGCTGGGTGATGAACGCCTGCTGGTTTCCCGGGTGGCGGAAAACAAGCGGGTGCTCAGCATCATCGCTGACGCGCTCCTGCAGCAGCGTGAGAATGGCATTGACGTGCCCGGCGGCATCGATACCGAAATCGACCAACTGGCCATCAGGCTGCAGGCCCTGGAAATGACCAGTCTGCGTATACTCACCGAAGCAGACGCGGGCGGTCAGATCGGCGCCGAGCCGTCCATGCTGAAACTGAAAGGGTCTGAACTGGTCCAGGATCAGGACGAACTGCTGTTCCGCCTTGTCGACCACCTGGCGCTGGCGGCAGACCGCGCGAATGCGCCCCGGGAACCATTTGGCCCGGCATTTGCCGAATACGTCGCTTCGGGCCGCTACCACCATCGCGGCTATACTATTGCCGGCGGATCTTCTGAAGTGCAGCACAACATCATCGCTAAACAGGTACTGGGTTTATAGAAATGGTTATGGGAGTCACCGGCGGTTGCCTGATCGGCATCGCCGCGGTCTGGTTGTATCTGAGTCTGGGGCGTATTTCCGGCATCAGCGGCATCGCGGCGAACGCGCTGCTGCGTTCCCGTGAAAACCTGTGGCCGCTGATGTTTGTCATTGGTCTCGGTGTGGGCGGATGGGCTGCATACGCGATCATCGGCGAACGTCCTGCGGCACCCCTTAATGGTGAGCTCGCTGGAGTAATGATCGTGGCGGGTCTGCTGGTCGGCTTTGGCACCCGTCTGGGCTCAGGCTGCACGAGTGGTCATGGCGTATGTGGTCTGGCGCGGATATCGGTGCGCAGTCTGGCGGCCACGGTGACGTTTCTCGCCGCGGGAATGCTGGTGGCCACCGCGAAGTCGCTGGTGTGAAAAATTTCAGCGCTCTGTCGGCAGGCATTCTGTTTGGCGGTGGCCTTGTGGTTGCAGGCATGACCGACCCGCTGAAAGTACTGGCGTTTCTGACGCTGGGCGCGGGTTGGAATCCTACGTTGATCTTCGTGCTGGGTTCTGCGGTGGTGGTGACTTTTCTGGGTTATCGTCTCGCCGGCACGCGGACGGCGCCGCTGTTCGACACACAATTTCATACGCCGGCCAGCACGGTCATTGACAAGCGACTGCTTGGCGGTGCCGCCATATTCGGTGCCGGCTGGGGGCTTGCGGGGTTCTGCCCTGGCCCGGCATTGGTCGGGCTGATGACCCTGGATGCCCGGGCCGCGGTGTTCATCGCTGCCTACGTGGCTGGCGTGCTGCTCTATGAGAAGTGGACCGGCATGACCGCTCAGGCAGCGCCGGCCTCACCCACACAGGATGGCTGATGATTCTGCGTGTGGCAGCTCATGAGTACTGCTGTGTCGCTTGATTTGCGCAACCTGCCGGATGAGTTTTACGCTGACCCGTATCCACTCTACCGGCGCCTGCGGGAGCAGACACCGGTGCTGGAACTGCCGGACGGCGGCTTGTTTTTGACGCGTTATGCGGACCTGGTAGCGGTCTACAAAGACGCGCGTCGCTTCAGTTCCGACAAGCGCGTGCAGTTTGCGCCGGTTTTCGGCGAAGGCTCGCCGCTGTATGAGCACCACACCACAAGTCTGGTATTCAACGACCCGCCACTGCATACCCAGGTGCGCAAGGCCATTGGTAATGCACTGTCGAACAAGATGGTGCAGATCATGCAGGCGGGCGTGGACCAGCTGGTTGAAGAGCTGCTCGATGGCCTTGCCCGGCGCGGCCGGGTGGACCTGATCAGTGAGTTCGCTGCAGCCATACCTGTGGAGATCATCGGCAACATGCTGGGTGTGCCCAGGGCGGAACGCGGCCCGCTGCGGCGCTGGTCGCTGGCGATTCTGGGGGGTCTGGAGGTGGGTCTGGACGAGCGCGGCATGGCCCTGGGTAACCAGTGCGTAAGTGAATTCCTCGATTATCTGCGTGAGCTGGTATCGAGCCGTCGCCGGGCACTGCAGGACTCCGACGACGATATTCTCGCGCGGTTGCTGCGCTGGGAGTCAGACGGCTACCGCTTGAGTGAGAAGGAGCTTTACCACCAGTGCATATTTCTGCTGAACGCCGGTCATGAGACCACCACGAATCTGATCGGAAACGGCGTGGAGCTGCTCATCCGTTTCCCGGAAGCGCAGCAGCATCTACGCGATGATGCCTCGCTCATCGACTCCGCCATTGAAGAAATGCTGCGTTATGAAAGTTCCAATCAACTCGGCAACCGCACCACCGCCGAGGCCCTGGAGATCGGCGGGGTAGCGATGCCAGCTGGAACCGTGTTGACCCTGTGTATCGGTGCCGCAAACCGTGACCCGGAAGTTTTCGCAGATCCTGAGACCTTTGAGATCTCCCGGCAGCACAACCCGCACCTGGCATTTGGTAGTGGCATTCACACGTGTGCGGGGCTCAATGTGGCGCGCCTGGAAGGGCGCGTCGCGATCGGCAGGCTGCTGCAGCGTTTTCGTACCATCCAGCTCGATGGTGAACCGCGGCGGGCGCAGCGCGCGCGCTTCAGAGGGTTCGAGTCGTTGCCGCTGCTGTTGCGGGAATAGCAGCGGCGTTCTTGTCGCCGGCGTCAGTCGCCCGCGGTCATGGCGTTCATGAAGGTGCCCATGTCGAAGTAGTCACGCCACAGCTTGATCCTGCCGTTTTCCATTTCGAAAACTCCGACGCAGGGCAGATCGACGTCGCCGGCAGTGGTTTTGGTTCTATCGAGGCGTTCGCAGAACACCACGTCGCCCTGTTCACAGACATTGAGAATGTCCCAGGTGGTTTCTGTCCAGTTGGCGGTGAACCCGGCGATGAATTTCTCGACGTTATCGCGCCCGCTCACGGGCTGTGCCGGCATGTTGTAATAGGTGCCGTCCTCAGTGAAGTACGCAGCCAGCTCGGCAGCGTCCAGCTTGCTCCAGGCCTGTACGAATTCGGTAATGATTTCTGCGTTTGAAGGCATGGTTTTGTCTCCTGACTAAGTGATTAGATCTTTCAGCTCGGTTTCCGGGTTGGCGAGGGCGGCGGGGTCGACCGCTTTGCCCACGAGTTGCTTGCACACCATAAACTCTTTCGGGCTGTTGACCGCGTCGGCGGCGATCACCTTGCCGCTGTTAAGGTAGAACACGGCGAACTGGTTTTCTTCCATGTTGCCACGCAGCACGTGCTCGTCGCGGTCTGCCGAGAAGCCCACCATCTGCAACTTCAGTTCATACTGATCAGACCAGAACCACGGCATGGCCGAGTAAACCTTGTCACCGCCCAGCATATTCGATACGCAAACGCGTGCCTGCTCCATGGCGTTGGGTACTGATTCCAGACGCAGGCGCCGGTTGAGCAATGGGTTGGGGTGGTTGCTGCAGTCGCCGGCAGCGTATATGTCAGGGTCCGACGTGCGGCAGTGGTCATCTACCACGATGCCGTTGTCGCATTCGAGTCCGGCGGCTTCGGCAAGCTCAATATTGGGGATGATGCCAATGCCGACGATGACCAGGTCTGCGTCGAAGGACTCATCGCCGCACAGTACCTGCTCGACCCGGTCGCTGCCGGCAAAGCCACTGACTAAGGTGTCTGTGTGTACGTTGACGCCTCGGCCGCTATGCAGGTCGTGATAGTAATGAGACATCTCCGGCGTGGTGACCCGCTGCAGAATGCGTGATTCCATTTCCAGAACGCGCACATTCAAGCCCTTCTCGATGCCTACCGATGCGACTTCCAGGCCGATATAGCCGCCGCCGACGATCACCAGGTTTTTGCCGGCTGCCATTTCGTTGCGTATCGCATCTACGTCGGCGATGGTGCGCAGGTAGTGAATGCCTTTGAGGTCGCAGCCTTCGATGTTGAGAATACGCGGCCGGCTGCCGGTGGCTATGATCAGTTTGTCGTAGTGCACGGTCTCGCCGTTGTCGAGAACGACATTCTTAGCGTCGCGGTTGATTTCCGTGGCGCTAACGCCGAGCTTCAGGGTGACGTCTTTATCGTTGTAGAACTTTTCCGGTCGGAGGTAGACCCGCTCGATAGCCTGCTCGCCGGAAAGGTATTGCTTTGAAAGGGGCGGACGCTGGTACGGAATTTGGGGTTCATCACCGATGATGGTGATGGGCCCTTGGTATTTCTCCTGGCGCAGGCTCGCTGCGGCCTGTCCGGCGGCGTGGCCGGCGCCGATGATGACCATTCCTGACATGCGTCGCTCTCCTTCGTGTGGGGATGTTGCAAAAACATAAGTTTAACCCGGAACGGTTATTGAGGAAGCTTTGATTGAGCCAACGTTTCCTCCTGTGTCAGGGTTGCTGCAGAAGCGTGGTAAGCTCTGAATCGATAGTTTGGGTGAATCGCACACGGGGGAGCGACAAGTGCCGGAATTTCTCACACTGACGGAAATCGTAAAGAAAGCCAGACAAAACCTGAATCAGGGTAGTTGGGACTATCTGGTGGGCGGCGCTGAGACCGAGTCGTCGCTGCGCCGCAATCGGGCTGGGGTGGAATCCTGGCTTTTCCGACCACGGATTCTCAACGATGTCACGGAAGTGAGCTGCGCGACACAACTGCTGGGCGTACCTCTACGGGTGCCGGTGATCATGCCGCCGATCGGCTCGATACAGGCTTTTGCACCGAGCGGTGCCGCTGATGTGGCAGAGGCGGTAGACGAGTTCGGTATCCTGCAGGTACTCAGTTCCGTATGTGCGCCGGATTTCCAAACGCTGGCGCAGTCGCACCCGGGGCCGCGGGTGTATCAGCTTTATCTGGCGGGCGACGAGGCATGGATGGACGACATCATCGCCAGAGCCATCGAGGCAGGTTATGTGGGCTTCTGTCTGACCGCTGACACCCAGACCTACTCACGACGGGAGCGGGATATGCTCAAGCGCTATGTGCCGATGTCTGGTAGTACCGCGAAGGCGCCTGATTTCAACTACCAGGGCGCCATGACCTGGAAAACCGTGGCTCACATTAAAGAAAAGTTCGACATACCGCTGCTGATCAAGGGGGTGGCAGTGGCTGATGACGCCCGCCGATGTGTAGAAGCTGGAGTCGATGTCGTGTGGGTCAGTAATCATGGCGGACGGCAACTCGATCACACCCGGGCCTGCATCGACGTGCTGCCGGAAGTCGTCGAGGCAGTGGCCGGGCGGGTGCCTGTGGTGGTCGATGGCGGCTTCATGCGCGGCGCGGACGTGGTCAAGGGGCTCTGCCTGGGCGCCACTGCAGTGGCCATGGGACGTTTTGAAGCCTTGAGTGTGGCTGCGGGTGGCAGCTCTGCGCTGCTTGCGGCTTTGAAGATTCTTGAGCACGAAATCAAAACCGCTATGGCATTAGCGGGAGTGAACAGCCTCGAAGGCTTGGGACCAGACCTGCTGATGCGGGATGCGCCGCTAGCGTCTTCCCACGTACTGTCGGCGTTTCCTCTGATTGCCGATGGCTACTAGGATATTGATTCTAATTTTTATACAAAAGTAGGATAAGCATCCGAAAAAATCGTAAAAAAATAGTTAAATTGCAACCATAAACTCCGGTTTCCCACCTACACTTCGCGGCCGACTTTCCTGTGTAGTTGTGGTGGGTTTTGCATTTCGGGTTTCGCGATCATGTGCTGGTTGTGTTGCGGCGTGACGCCTAAACGGGTCTGGTTGGTGTCATTGCTCTGCACTCCACACGATTGGGGCCGGCGGCAGGCGGTTGCCGGCGCTGGCAGTATGTTACCGAAGACGCGGCCATCGCCGACGCGTTGCGGCTATCTGAGGGCATGACTTACAAGAACGCACTGGCGGGATTACCGTTTGGTGGCGGTAAGAGTGTCATCATGGCGGATCAGCATCGCCGGCCAACCTCTGCACAGCTTGCCCGCTTCGCACAGTGGCTCAATGATCTGCAGGGCACCTACATCACCGCGGAAGATGTCGGCATGGGCCTGGATGAAGCGCGCGCGCTTGCCCGGGGCACACCTTTCGTATCCGGGCTTGGCCATTCCGGAGTGGGCGGCGACCCATCCCCCAAAACGGCATATGGCGTGTTCCTGGGGCTCAAGACCGCGGTGCAATACGGCATGGGGCTGCAGCATCTGCATGGTGTGGTGGTCGGCGTCCAGGGCCTTGGCAGCGTCGGCATGAGCCTGTGTCATTGGCTGGCCCGTGCAGGCGCCCGTGTATATGTCACTGACATCGATCCGCAGCGGGTGCGTGAAGCGGAAAGCAGGTTTGCGGCTGTTGGTGTAGCGCCGGATGAAATCATGCGGACTCCGATGGACGTATTTGCGCCCTGTGCTTTAGGTGGTGTCATCACCGAGGAAGTTGCCGCCAGCACCCCCGTGCAGATCATAGCGGGCGCGGCCAACAACCAGCTGGCGAGCAGCGAGGCAGGTGACGTACTTGCGCAGCGGGGCATTCTCTACGCACCGGATTTCGTCATCAACGCCGGCGGTGTGATCAGCGTGGCTCATGAGTACCTGACTCAAACAGGCCAGTTTGCCGAACACGCCGAGCATAGTGCGGAACAATGGGTCGGCAGCCGCGTCGATGGTATTGCCCAACGTTTACTCGACATCTTTGAAAGTGCGAAGCGCTCTGGTGCCGCTCCGGATACGGTGGCCCGTGCCAGGGCCATGCAGATTGTTCAGGCAGGCCCCGGGCAACAACTCGCAGCGTAGATACAACAGTTGGCCGATGCGCCATCTGCAGGCGCGGCGGGCTTATTTGCTGTTATTTTGTATCGCGGGGTATGGGCATGGGGAACGGCGTCACTTTGTCGCCGCTGCCGTCGGTGATCTTCGCCACGCCTTCTTTTTCCACTTCGTCGATGCGCACGATGGCGTGCATGGGAATAAAGGACCTCTGCACGCCGTCGAACTCGGTGCGCAGACGATCCTCAGAAGGGTCGATGACCATACCGGAGCGGTTGCCGAAGGTGTAATCTTCTACCTCGACGAAGCCATACAGTTCACTCTGATAAATGTTGTGAGCGTAAACTTCGTAGATCTGCCCCTGATTGTGGAACAGCACACGGTAGATGCTTTGCGGTTGGTCTCGGTCGTTCATATGCCTATAATTCGCGCCCTTTTTTTGATTGCAAGGTGCGCGCCAGGTTGGTGACGGGCGCGCAAGTATATGGCTAAAAAGCTATTCGTCAAAACACACGGTTGTCAGATGAACGAGTACGATTCCGCCCGCATGGGCGACGTGCTCGCCGACGCTGACGATTATGAACTGGTGGCGGACGAAAGCCAGGCAGATGTCATTCTGCTCAATACCTGTTCGATTCGTGAGAAAGCCCAGGAAAAAGTGTTTCATCAGCTTGGGCGCTGGCGTGAGCTGAAGCAGGCTAAACCGGACCTGATCATCGGCGTTGGCGGTTGCGTGGCCAGTCAGGAGGGCGATGCTATCCGCGCCCGGGTGCCCTACGTCGACATGGTATTCGGTCCCCAGACCATCCACCGTTTGCCCGACATGGTTTCGGCCGCACAGGTGCGGAAACTGCCGGTGGTCGACGTTACCTTTCCCGAGGTCGAGAAGTTCGATCGATTACCCGAACCGCGTGTGGACGGTCCCGCTGCATTCGTTTCGATCATGGAAGGATGCAGCAAATATTGCTCGTTCTGTGTCGTGCCTTATACCCGTGGCGAAGAAGTCAGCCGATCTGTGGATTCGGTGATGAGCGAGGTGGTCGGATTGGCCCGGCGCGGTGTGCGCGAAATTCATTTATTGGGTCAGAACGTAAATTCCTACAGAGGCGGCATTGACGATGACTGGGCGGATCTGGCGGAGCTGATTCACTATGTGGCCGAAGTCGAGGGTGTCGAGCGCATCCGCTTCACCACGTCGCATCCGCTGGATTTTTCCGAGACGCTGCTGGAAGCCTACCGAGATATTCCGGAGCTGGTTGATCATCTGCATCTGCCGGTGCAGTCGGGCTCCGATCGGATACTTGCGGCCATGAAGCGTGGCCATAGCAGGGCGGAGTACCTGGAGAAGATCCGGCGCCTGCGCAAGATGCGGCCGAACATCAGTCTTTCGTCAGATTTCATCATTGGATTTCCAGGCGAGACCGAAGAAGACTTCAACGACACCATGGCGCTGATTGATGAGATCGGCTTCGATGTTTCGTTCAGCTTCATCTATAGCGCGCGCCCCGGAACCCCGGCGGCGGCACTGGCGGACGCTACGCCCGAGGAGGTCAAGAAAGCACGTCTCGCCCGTCTGCAGGCGCGTCTGCGCGACCAGGCCGAAGAAATCGCGCAGGGCATGGTGGGCAGCCGCCAGCGCGTGCTGGTAACCGGGGCCGCACGCAAGGATGAAAGCCAGCTTGCCGGCCGCACGGAGAACAATCGGGTCGTGAATTTTGACGGTCCCGCGAAGCTCATTGGAGACTTTGTCGATGTGGCGATCACCGAAGCGCTGCCAAACTCGCTGCGTGGACGCCTGGCCGACTAGACGCTACCCGACACAAAGTTCATTTGACACTGAATTGCCGCGGGATATGCTGGGTGACAGGTGCGCATACAAACCGCGGCTTTTCAACAATATGGTGAAACTTGGAATATCAGACTAACGCTGTCCCCTCCGCGCTGACCCGGCGCGTCATCTTAGAACCCAACGATTCGCAGCGCCTTGCTTCCCTGTGCGGTCCATATGACCAGAACATCAAACACCTCGAGCGACGCTTGCATGTGCATATTCGCAACCGCGGCAACGAGTTTCAGGTAAGTGGCGCGACGGAGCGGGTGGAAGCCGCGGCGGCGCTGCTGCAGCAGCTGTACCGTGAAACCTACGAGCGTGAAACCATCGAGCCCGATGACGTGCATCTGTATCTGCAGGAGGCAGGCGTGGAAGATCTCCTGCAGAAAACCGCGGGCGAAGCCTTACAGCCTGCCGAGGGCGGTGCTGCCGAGGGCGGCGAAATGCTCATCCGCACCTATAAGAAGCCCATCAAGCCCCGCGGCGGCAATCAGCAGCATTACGTGCGCCTGATTCGTGAACACGATATCAACTTCGGCATCGGCCCGGCTGGCACCGGTAAGACTTTCCTGGCTGTGGCCTGCGCGGTGGAAGCGCTGGAGTCCCAGCGCGTATCGCGGATTCTGCTGGTGCGGCCGGCGGTGGAAGCCGGAGAGAAACTGGGATTCCTGCCGGGCGATCTGGCCCAGAAGATCGACCCTTATCTGCGCCCCTTGTACGATGCGCTTTACGAGATGATGGGCATAGAGCGGGTCAATAAATTTATCGAACGCAACATCATCGAGGTGGCGCCGCTGGCCTACATGCGTGGCCGTACGTTGAATAATGCCTTCATCATTCTCGACGAGAGTCAGAACACCACCATCGCGCAGATGAAAATGTTTCTGACCCGCATCGGCTTTGGCTCTACGGCGGTAATCACCGGCGACATCACGCAGATCGACCTGCCGCGGGGAGAACGATCCGGGCTGGTCAACGTGCGCGATGTTCTGAGGAAAATCGAAGGTATCAGCTTTACCCACTTCTCCTCCAAAGATGTGGTGCGCCACCCGTTGGTGCAGCGCATCGTCGATGCTTATGCTGTCTCGGAAGTGGAGTCCTCCGGGGACGCTTGACCTGCGTTGATGAGCATTGAGCTGCAAACAGATCCTGATCTTGATCTGCAGATTGAGCTGTCCACAGCTTTTCTGCAGCAGGCTGTTGGTGTCATCGCGCAGAACGTGGGCAATGATCGGGTGGCCGGTGAAATCTGTGTGCGCATATGCGGGGAAGCCGAGTCTCGCGGTCTCAATGCGCTGTATCGTGGTAAAGACAAACCTACCAACGTGCTTAGTTTCCCTGCTGAGGTGGATGTGCCTGCAGGTGAACTACTGGGTGATCTGGCGATCTGCTGGCCGGTTGCGCTGAACGAGGCGCAGCAACAGGACAAAGCGCTGCTGGATCACTTTATGCACCTGTTCGTGCATGGTGTGCTGCACCTGCTTGGAATGGATCATGAAGGAGAATCTGAGGCGCAAAGTATGCAAGCGCTCGAGGTGCGAATTCTTTCACAGCTTGGCATTGCTGATCCATATTAGTCCTATGTGCCGCTCATCCCTTTATGTTATACACCCGCGTACGGATACTGGCGTATTGCTAAATGAGCGATGATTCTGCGCATGGCGGGCCGAGTCGCGTCGACTCTCACCGCGATGCCTCGGGCCTACAAGAAGCGCCGCGTAGAGGCGTTCGTGAATGGTTGGCGGATCTCTTTTCCGACCAGCCCGAAGATCTCCCTGAGCTGATCGAAATACTGCGGCAGGCAGCCGAGCGCCGCATGATTGACGATGAAGCTCTGAACATCATTTTTGGTGCGCTGCATGTTGGCGACATGCACGCGCGGGATATCATGATTCCGCGTTCGTCGCTGGTGGTCGTGCACGAACATCAGGAGCCGGCTGAGTTGCTACCCATCGTCATCGAATCGCGACATTCGCGCTTCCCGGTGATCGGTGACGATTTGGATGACGTAAAGGGTATTCTGCACGCGAAAGACCTGTTGCCGCTGGTGCTGGAGACAGACCAAAGCCGGTTTTCCATGAAGGACTGCATTCGCCCTGCGACGATCGTTCCCGAAAGCAAACGCCTCAACGTACTGTTGCAGGAGTTTCGTTCTACCCGCAACCATATGGCTGTGGTGGTGGACGAATACGGCCATGTTGCCGGTGCGGTCACCATTGAAGACGTGCTCGAACAGATCGTCGGTGAAATCGAAGACGAACATGATGTGAATGACGAGTCCCTCGTACAGCAGATGGAACCGAACAGCTTTCATGTGAAAGCCAATATACCGATAGAAGACTTCAACGAGCATTTCGCCACGCAGATAAGTGACGAGGAGTTCGACACCATCGGCGGTGTGGTGCTGCAGGCGTTTGGGCACTTGCCGGAGCGTGGTGAGACGGTGGATATCGAAGATCTGCATTTCGAAGTGTTGAACGCCGATTCCAGGCGTTTGCGTCTGTTGCGCGTAAACACCCCACGATGACGTACCTGCTGGCCGTCGCAGCCGGCGCCCTGTACTGTATTGGCTTCGCTCCGTTTGATTGGTGGCCGCTCACCTTTGCCGCGATTGCGGTGCTGTTCGTGCTTGCCCAACGTGATGGATTGCGCCTCGGGTGGCTGGTCTGGTGTTTCGGCATCGGCAAGTATGGGGTGGGTGTGTCATGGGTGTATGTCAGCATTCATGTTTATGGCAACGCGGCGCCGCCTCTGGCCGGCTTCCTCGTGGTGTTGTTTGTGGCGGCACTTGCAGCGCTGTTCTGCCTGCCAATGGGCTGGCTGTATGCACGACTGCGAGACCGCAAGCTACCCTGGGGATGGCTTAACGTACTGGTTTTTGCTGGTGTCTGGGTTCTGTTCGACTGGCTCTCGACCTGGTTCCTGACAGGATTCCCCTGGTTGCTGCCGGGCTACGCATTCATGCAAACGCCACTGGCCAACATTGCGCCAATCATCGGTGTGTTGGGTCTCGGCATGATGGTGGTGCTCAGCGCTGCAGCCTGCGGGGCCTGGGTGTCCGCCCGGGCCTGGCGCGGACACCAGCGTTGGAGCCCGCCGGTAGCAGTCATTGCCGTCGGCGGCTGGGCGCTGGGCATGGCGCTTTACTGGGTCGATTGGGTAACACCGGTCGGTTCCCATTCCGTCGCGCTGGTGCAGGGCAATATCGATCAGAACCTCAAATGGCTGCCGGACCAGGCCGAGCCGAACATACGCCGGCACGTGGATCTCAGCGCCCCGCACTGGGATGCCGATCTCATGGTATGGCCGGAAGCTGCCGTGACCCTGTTCCCGCGGCAGGCCTCCACACTGCTGGAACAACTGGGCGAGCGGGCCCATGGCAGCTCCACTAATGTGGTGCTGGGTATTCCCGGTGTCGAGGAGCTTGCCGATGGGCGCTATGCGGTCACCAACATGGCCCTGGCGCTTGGTCTCGGGCGTGGCCGTTACGCCAAGGTTCACCTGGTGCCGTTTGGCGAATACGTGCCGTTAGAAGGGTTGCTGCGTGGATTGATCGGCTTTTTCGACCTGCCCATGTCATCGTCTTCACCAGGCCGGGCAGGGCAGCCGAATCTGCAGCTCAGCATGGGCGAGGCGGCCATGGCGATCTGCTACGAAGTGGCGTACCCGGAAACCATGCGCCGTGCCGCGCGCTCGGCCAGTGTGCTGATGACCCTATCCAACGATACCTGGTTCGGCAGCAGCATTGGGCCCCTGCAGCACATGCAGATCGCGCAGATGCGCGCCTTGGAAAATGGACGCTGGCTGCTGCGCGACACCAACAATGGCGTGACGGCGATTGTCGATCACAGGGGCGCAATCGTCGATCGACTGCCACAGTTTGCGGTGGGCGTCCTGCGCGGCGAGTTCAGCGTCATGTCCGGGCGGACGCCATACAGTTATGTGGGGCACTGGCCGGTTCTGCTGATGCTGGTCTTGCTGTTGGGTTGGCGTGCTCGGCTGCTGTGGTCCAGGCCGGTCAAGCCGGAGTAGATGCGCCCCTGATTGCTCTGACGAAATCCGCCAGCTTCTGCGGGTCGAGGGCGCCTTCGTCTTCCAGGTGAATCACCTGGACCCGGCGTACGTTGGGAAGATCGCGCATGATCTGCGCATACTGTGCAGGGTCGATATGACTGACGACCTGCACGGTGTTGGTTTCATCGTCGATCACTCCGGGCCCTGAAGGCATTTCACCAACCAGGCCGATGGCGTCGGCGCCTGCGGCCACGGCCAGGCGGCCATCATCTGGCGAAGCGCTACAGCAGATCTTGATGCGGGTTTTTGGCACGAGTTTCCTGGTTGTTTTGCCGAAGCATATGCGTAACAGGCTTTTCCCGAAACCCACAGGTGGTATCCTTGCGCCCCTTGAAACGAATAGCTTTTTTGGAACAGCAGATGAACGCGGTGTACGACCCTGAAACAATCGAAGCGCGAGCGCAGAACTATTGGGAACAGACCCAGGCATTTCGCGCGACCGATAACGGTCCGGGGGAAAAGTACTATTGCCTGGCCATGTTCCCATACCCCAGTGGGCGGCTGCACATGGGGCACGTACGCTGTTACACCCTGGCTGATGTCATCAACAGATATCATCGCCTGAAGGGCTACAACGTCATGCAGCCCATGGGATGGGACGCATTCGGCCTGCCTGCGGAAAACGCGGCCATCAAAAACAACATCCCGCCGGCGGACTGGACCCGTGACAACATCGCCAACATGCGCGGGCAGATGCAGCGGCTCGGTTTCGGCATCGACTGGTCGCGGGAGTTCGCCACCTGTGATCCTGAGTACTACCACTGGGAGCAGTGGCTGTTTGTCAAGCTGTACGAGAAGGGTCTGGTCTACCGCAAGAATTCCGTGGTGAACTGGGACCCGGAAGACCAGACCGTGCTGGCCAACGAACAGGTCGTGGATGGCCGTGGCTGGCGCTCCGGTGCGTTGGTGGAACGTCGCGAGATGGCCCAGTGGTTTGTCAAGATCACCGACTACGCCGAAGAGTTGCTCGAAGAGCTCGATAAGATGGAGGGTTGGCCGGAGTCGGTCAAGAGCATGCAGCGTAACTGGATCGGCCGATCTCAAGGCGTGGAGATCGATTTTCCCGTCGACGGCCGCAATGAGGTGCTGACGGTTTTTACCACGCGCCCGGACACGCTGCTTGGCGCCACCTATGTGGCGGTTGCTGCTGAGCATCCGCTGGCGACCGCGGCTGCGGAATCTGATGCTGAAGTGGCCGCTTTCATCGACGAGTGCAAACAGGCGACCACCGCTGAAGCTGACCTTGCCACCATGGAAAAGGCAGGCATTGCTACCAGCTTCAGTGTCACACATCCGCTTACTGGTGAACCGTTGGCGGTGTGGGTGGCGAACTTTGTACTCATGGAATATGGCTCAGGGGCGGTCATGTCGGTGCCGGGGCACGACCAGCGCGATTGGGAGTTTGCCCGCAAGTACGACATTCCGATCGTGCAGGTTATCGAGCCGGTGGGTGATGAAGCCTGTGACCTGCAGGTCGAAGCGTTTACCGATTACGGGCGTCTGATCAATTCGCCGGGGTTCGATGGCTTGTCGTCGGCGGAGGCCTTCGACGCCATAGCCGATGCGCTGGCTGACAAGGACGGCGGGCGTGGGGTGACCAATTACCGTCTGCGCGACTGGGGCGTGTCCCGGCAGCGCTACTGGGGTTGCCCGATTCCGATGATCCACTGCGAGCAGTGCGATGTGGTGCCGGTTCCCGAGCAGGACCTGCCGGTGGTGCTGCCTACCCAGGTGCAGTTCGAAGGGGTGCGTTCTCCGCTCACTACCATGGAGAGCTTCTTGAACGTCGAATGCCCTAAGTGTGGTGGCGATGCGCGCCGGGAGACCGACACCTTTGACACCTTCATGGAGTCGTCGTGGTATTACGCGCGCTTTGCCTGTCCTGATGCGAATTCACCGATGGTGGACGAGCGGGTCAATTACTGGGCGCCGGTGAATCACTACGTGGGCGGCATTGAGCACGCGATTCTCCATCTTCTGTACGCGCGCTTTTACTTCAAGCTCATGCGCGATGAAGGATTGGTGGACGCCGGTGAACCGTTCGACAATCTGCTGATGCTCGGCATGGTGTTGCAGGGCGGCAAAAAGATGTCGAAATCTGCCGGCGATGCGGGTGACCCGCAGAAGCTGCTGGACAAATACGGCGCAGATACGGTGCGCACGGCGATGATGTTTGCGGCGCCGCCGGAGCAGTCCTTTGAGTGGTCGGAGGCGGGCCTCGAAGGGGCCATGCGTTTTCTCAAACGGCTCTGGAATATGGTGGTCGAGCATGTGCAAGGCGGTCTCGGCGGTGAGTTGGACAGTACTGCGCTTTCCGCGGAGGCAGCGCAACTGCGCCGCAGGACCTACGAGACCCTGCAACGTGCCGACGACGACTTCGGCCGGCGGGTACAGTTTAATACGGTGGTTTCAGCGGTCATGGAGCTGTGCAATGCCGTCAGCAAATTCTCGCCGGGGAATGACAACGAGCGAGCGGTGGTCACCGAGGCGTTGAAAACCGCGCTGCTGGTGATTTCGCCCATTGCCCCTCACATCAGCCATGAGCTGTGGCAGGCTATGGGTGAATCAGACGCGTTGATCACTCAGCGCTGGCCCGCTGTGGATGAATCTGCATTGGTGCAGTCGGTGATTACCATGGTCGTGCAGGTCAATGGTAAGGTCCGCGGCAACATTGAGGTTGGCGCTGACGCAGGCAAGGATGCAATTCTGCAGGCCGCGAAAGCCGAAGATAACGTGGCGCGCCATCTTGGCGACAAGACCATCCGCAAGGAAATTGTGGTGCCCGACAGACTGGTCAACATCGTGGTCGGCTGATGAACCGTAGGAATAGTGGGGGAATTATGGCTCTGTTACACGGCACGCGTCTGATACTGGCGGGGCTTTTCGCCCTGGTGCTCTGCGGTTGCGGATTCCATCTGCGCAGCTATGACTTTCAGAGCAATGTCGACAGCTATGCGCTGGCCGGCAAGACCCGGTTGCAGATCGCCGAACCATTGCGTCAGGCGTTGTCTCAGGCTCGTGTAAGCGAGGCCGATGCAGCCCAGGCCTCGGTTGTGGTCGAACTGCTCGATCAGCGGCGGGAGCGCCGCAGTATCTCGACCGGCAGTTCCGCCCGGGCGGCTGAGTACGAGACCAGCTACGCGGTGCAGTATCGGATACTGCGAGGCGCCGAAGAACTGAGCCCCGCCACCTGGATCGAGCGCCAGCGGGTTTATCGGATCGATCGCGGCAATATCGTGGGCAGCAGTGAGGAACAGGCGCTGCTCGAGCGGGAAATGATGCAGGACATCGCCGGCCAGATCATACGGGCAATGGATGCGGTGACCCGTACCGCAGCGCAGCCCGCAGACAATGCAGGTTAAGGTAGAACAGTTCGGGCGTCATCTGAGTGGCCGGTTGGCGCCCATCTACCTGATATCCGGTGACGAGACTCTGTTGGTTGAAGAGGCGTGTGACGCGCTCATCAAAGCCGCCCGTCACGCAGGGTACACTGAGCGCTCGATTCATCATGTCGAGTCGGGATTTTCCTGGCATAACCTGACCCATGATGCGGCAAGCATGTCGTTGTTTGCCGAAAGAAAACTGCTCGACGTGCGCCTGACAACTAAAAAGTTCGATCGGCAAGGGTCTGATGCCCTGCGCGAGTGGGTCGACGCGGCGGATTCGAATGACCCGGACAATATTCTGTTGTTGCGCACAGGCCGCCTCGAGCCGCGCCAGCGCTCCAGCGCCTGGTTCAAGGCATTGGACAAGGTGGGCGTCATTACCCTGATCTGGCCAATGTCAGCCTCGCAACTACCCGGCTGGCTGCAGAAACGCTGTAAAACAGCAGGCATCGAGCTGACTCCGGATGCGGTGCGATATCTTGCGGAGCGGGTCGAGGGCAATCTGCTGGCTGCGGCCCAGGAAGTCGAAAAACTCGCTCTGTTGCAGCTGCCCCAGCCTGTCGAAGTCGAAGTATTGGTGGCCTCGCTCGAGGATACCTCGCGATTCAGCAGCTTCGACCTGCTCGATGTGGTGATGGCCGGTCAGCCGGACCGCGTCGCGCGCATGATGACGTCGATGCGTGAAGAGGGTGTAGCTGTGTTTGCCGTGCTCGGTGCGTTTACCAGTCAGTTGCGTCGGGCCGGCGATCCCCGCGGGCTGCCCCAGGCACGGAAACGTCTGCTGGAGCAGTTCGTCGGGCGCATCGCAGATGTGGGAGGGGTGCTCGCCGAATGTGCGTTGATCGATCAGCAGGGTAAGGGCCAGCTTGCTGGAGACGCCTGGATTTCACTGGAAAACCTGTTGCTTCGCCTGGCGGGATTGCGACAGCTGCCGCTACCCAGTCAGGACCAGGCGCGCCTGCGGGCCAAATGAGGGCCCGATGAAGGTAAGTGCAGCAGTACTGGGTGTTTGTTGTTCGTTGCTGAGCGCCTGTGCGGATCGAACCCCACCGGAGCCAGTCGATCAGTCCATCCGACCGGCGCGACTGTTTGTGGTGCGCGACGCCCGTGAGACTCAGCAATACGAGTTTGTCGGGCGAGTCGAGGCCGCCCAGTCCATAGATGCGTCATTTGAAGTGGCCGGGCCTTTGCGCCAGCTGCCGGTTCTGGAAGGCCAGTCGATTGCGTCGGGTACGCTGGTGGCCGCGCTGGATACCACTGATTTCGAACTCGCCGTCAGAGAGTCCCGGGTGCAGCTGCAACTGGCGCGGCAGGACCTTGAGCGCAAGCAGCAGATGCTGAAACAGAGAGGCATAGCCAAGTCGTTGGTGCATGATGCCCGCAGCGTCTTCGAATTGCAGAAGGTTCGACTGGAAAAAGCCGAAGAATCTCTGCGCGACGCGCAGATACTTGCGCCCTTCGATGCCTATGTAGCGCGTCGTTACGTTGACAATTTCGTGAATGTATCAGTGGGTCAGAAAATAGTACGGCTCAATGACCTGCACCGTCTGCTGGTCGTTGCCAGCGTGCCGGAAGCACTGGCCGCCACCGGCAATCAGGATCAGGTGCTCGATATGTATGCGGTGTTTGATTTTCTCCCGGATGAGCGCTTTGCGCTGGCGCTGCATGAAATTCGCGGTGAAGCCGATGCGGTGGCGCAGACTTATGAGACGGCCATGATCATGGAGCGTCCCAGCCAATGGAACATTCTGCCGGGCATGACCGCCAGTGTAATCGTAGAGATGCAGGCGCTGGAAGAATCACCGTCGGTGTTCCTGCCGTCAAGTACGCTGGTAGGCGACGCTCAGGGAGGATTCCACGTATGGGTATACGACGCCGATACTCAAGAGCTGGAACGGCGGCGGGTGTTCGTCGGCGCGCCCCAGGCCCACGGAATCCCGGTGCTGGCTGGCATAGGTGATGGCGAGATGATTGTGGCGACCGGCGCCAGCCAGCTGCAGGAAGGCATGCGCATTCGGCCCCTTGGTGAGCCGGTCGAAAAGCCATAGGCGGCTGCGATGACGACCAGCATAGCGCGCTTCGCTATTGAGCAGCCTCTTTACACGTGGTTGCTGGTGCTGGCCTGTCTCGGCGGAGGACTCGTAGGAATCCAGGAAGTGGGTCGTCTTGAAGACCCCGCCTTCCCCATCAACAATGCGCTGATCATCACGTCCTATGAGGGCGCTTCTGCGGAAGAGGTTGAACAGGAGGTGACGGATGTCATCGAAGCGTCGCTGCAGGAGTTGCCCTATGTTGAATTTCTGACCTCCAAATCCGTGTCCGGACGTTCTGAAGTTCAGATAGAGCTCAAAGAAGAATATGGCGTGCGCGAGACCCCGCAGATTTTTGACGAATTGCGGCGTCGGGTAACCGAGGCGGCCGGCCGTCTGCCGCCGGGAGCGGGGGTGCCTCTGGTGGAAGATGACTTCGGCGATGTGTATGGCTTCATGTATGCGGTGGCGGCGCCGGATTACACTGCAGCGGAAATCCGTGACATGGCGAGGTTCATAACAACCGCCGTGAAAGCTGTGCCGGATGTTGCCAAAGTACAGACTGCCGGTGAGCCCTATGAAGCGCTTTATGTAGAGATTGAACACAATCGTTTCACCCGGCTGGGACTGCCCATCGATGCGCTGTTCGGCGCTATCTCGGTAGAGAACCAGGTGGTGCCCGCGGGCTCTGTACCGTTTGACGGCCGGCGCTTGCGCATCGCACCACCGATGGCATTCGACAGTGAACAGGCGCTGGGCGATATGCGGGTCGGTCGCCCCGGATCGACGGAAATTCTGCGGCTGGCGGATATCGCGGAAATATCCCGGGAGCAGATAGAAACCCCGCTGCAGATCATCCGGCATGCCGGCGACCGCGTGTTTACGGTTGGTGTCTCAGTAGTCGCCGGCGTTAATGTTGTAGAGGTCGGCAGAGCGGTAGACCGGCGCCTGGTTGAAATCATGGGTGAGTTGCCCCTTGGCGTTGAGATCGACACGATCTATGCCCAGCATGAAGTGGTCGACGAGTCGATACGGCAATTCGGGGTAAACCTGATGCTGTCGGTGGTGACCGTGGTGCTTGCGTTGTGTTTGTTCATGGGCTGGCGTGCCGGCACGGTGGTGGGGTCAGTGCTGTTCCTAACGGTAATGGGCACGATCTGCCTTATGGCGGTACTCGGCATTGAATTGCAGCGAATTTCACTGGGTGCGTTGATGATCTCCATGGGCATGCTGGTGGATAACGGTATTGTTATCGCCGAGGGCATGGTCATTGGTGTCCGCAGAGGGCTGGCGCCGGCTGACGCGGCCGCCGAAGCAGTGCAGCGTACTCAGTTTCCGCTGCTCGGCGCTACCGTCATCGGTATCGTGGCGTTTGGCCCGATTGCTCTGAGTGACGATGCTTCAGGGCGCTTTCTTGTTTCCCTGTTTCAGGTCGTGGCAATTTCGCTGTTGCTGAGCTGGATCCTGGCCATTACGGTGGTGCCGCTGTTCGGCCGTTATCTGCTTCGCGCAGGTGCTGTGAGAAACGCAGGACAACTCTACTCCGGTCGCTTGTATACCCTTTATCGGAAGCTGCTCGGAATATCTGTGCGTCGCGCCTGGGTATCGACGATTTGCATCGCAGCGGTTACGTTTGCGTGTATGTATCTGTTTCAGTACGTGAAGCAGGGCTTTTTCCCGTCTACAAATGCGCCGTTGTTCTATGTGGACTATCGGTTACCGGAAGGCACCGACATTCTGACCACTGCGACAGAGATCGAAGTGGTGGAGGAAATGATTGGCGAGCAGGATGGGGTGGCTGCCATAACCAGTTTTATTGGGCGGGGTGCGACTCGCTTCACCACGATCATGAACCCGGAACAGCCGAACTCGGCCTATGCCCAACTGGTGGTTCGGGTGGCCGACGTAATGCAGATGAACGACATCATGCGCCGCGTGGGGGAACATCTCGAGGCTGTGCGTCCCGACGCGGAAATACAGGTCCGCCGTGCAGAATTCACCCCAAGTGGTACGTCGAAGATAGAAGCCCGCTTTGCCGGGCCGGATGCTGCAGTGCTTCGCAGCCTCGCCGATCAGGCGCTGCAGATCTATCTTGACCACGATCTGCGTGATCGCAAGACCGATTGGCGTCAGCCCGTGATGCAACTGGTGCCGCGCTTCGACGAGTCGCGGGCGCGCCTGGCCGGTGTTACCAGGGCGGATCTATCCCGGGCGCTGGCTTATGCGACCTTCGGTGTTCAAGTGGGCTTGTACCGAGAGGCCGATAAACTGATCCCGATTATCGCGCGGGCGCCGGATGACGAGCGTGCCAACGTCGAGAATCTGATGGAGCGCCTGGTCTGGAGTCCGGCCCAGCAGCAGCACATTCCAATGGCGCAGATTGTCGCCAGCCTCGATATGGTTGCAGATGACGCGACTATTTTCCGGCGTGACCGCGTACGAACGATCAAAGCGCTGGCGAACCAGCCTCTGGGTCACAACGCCAGCCGTACCTTTGATCATATTCGACCGGAAGTGGAGGCGCTGGAGCTGCCGCCGGGATATACCCTGGAGTGGGGCGGTGAATATGAAGCGAGTCTCGAGGCAAACGAGGTACTTTTTTCAAAGATTCCTATGGCTTTCGGCATCATGTTCATCATTACCATTCTGATGTTCGGCAAGATGCGCCAGCCAGTGGTGATCTGGCTGACGGTGCCGATGACCGTGTGCGGCGTCGTGCTGGGGCTGCTGGCTACGGATATGTCGTTTACCTTCCCTTCGTTTCTGGGTTTTCTGAGCCTGTCGGGTATGCTCGTCAAGAACTGTATCGTGCTGGTCGATGAGATCGACAAACGCCTCGATGAGCACAGTTATTCGCTGGCCACCCTGGTCGAGGCCAGCGTCAGCCGGCTGCGGCCTGTGCTGCTGGCGGCGGGCACCACCATCGCTGGTATGACGCCCCTGCTGGGCGATGTATTCTTCCGGGAAATGGCCGTGTGCATCATGGCGGGGCTGGCCTTCGCCACGCTGATCACGCTGATTGCGGTACCGGTGTTCTACCGGATTGCTCTCGGCGCGCGCCTCACGTCTGGTTTGCCACTTCAACAAGCAGCCCGTTGATAGCGCGGGGTAACTGCGTGGTGATGAGTTGGTCGCCAGAGTGAATCGCTTTACTGCGAACCAGAACCTGCGAGTCACCGGCAGCCGATTCGAGCTCGCCGATGCGCTGGATCTCGTGACCCACAAGCCGGTTGTCTTTGACCACGTATACGCGGTTGTTTTCGTATATGGACTGTACCGGCACGGCAATCAGATCCTGTTCAGTGGGTAGCTGAATCGACACGTCGAAAATACGGCCGAGCGGGGGCATCTGACCGTTGCGTTGCGTGAAGGTGAAAAAGGCGTCGGTGCCGGTCTGCCCGGTGCGCACGAGTCCGGCCATACGATTGAGGGTCAGCTGCGCGCCGTTTTCTGCGGTTGCCGTAATCGTATTGGCCGCGGCGTTGTGGAAGCGGCGGACATAAGTATCGGGGATCTGTACACGCACTTCGAAACTGCTGGCTTGCGCCATGTCCAGCAGTGGCGCCGCCAGGCTGCTGTGATCTCCCGGCGCCACGTGAACGGCGAGTACAGGGCCGGCGAATGGCGCGCGAATCTCGGTCTTCTGCAGATCGATGTGCGCCTGCTCCAGCAAAGCCTGAGCCTTGGCAACCTGTGCTTCTCCGGCGGCGATATGATTCGGCAGGTTGGTCAGCACGCGTACGTGATTACGGTTCTCAATGCTGGCCTGGTCGGCCTGGCTTACCACTTCGTCAAACAGCGCCCGGGATATCAGCCGTTTGTTCATCAGGTCTCTGTGGCGTTGCAGTTTCGCCTGGGAGAGTTCGTGACGGGAAGCGAAATGAGCATCGTTTTCCTGCTCCAGTTGCAACTGGATTTTCAGCGAAGCCAGGTTGGCCTGTTGCTGTTTCAGATCCGCTTGCCGTTGCAGGATCTGCAATCTGGTTTCTCGATCATCGAGCTTGACCAGCAGCTGATCGACAACCACCTGGTCACCCTCCTTCACATGCACCTGGTCGATGCGCGCAACCAGGTCTGATCGCAGGTGTGCGGTGCGGTTGGCCTCCAACCGCCCGAACGCTGCGAAGTTCGGGCGGATCGCGTTGGGTTGTGCCACCGCTACCGAAACCGGCCAGGCTTTTTCCACGTGCGCGCTGGGCGTGGCGGATGGGCCGGTGGCGAATATCGAGGCGCTGGTCAACAGCGCGGCACCGATGATTGTGCCGGAGAGAGCGAGTTGGCGGCCCCGCTGGGTACTGAGAATACGGTTCTTAAGCTCTGAGAGTTTCATGGGTGTCATCCGCAGATTGATTGGGAGTTGTGAGTCGGCGCGCCATGCGCGACAGCCGGGCCTTGCCGTTTTCCAGCAGCAGTATCAGCGCTGGCACCACGATCAGCACCAGCAGCGTGGCCAGGGTCAGACCGAAACAGATGGTCACGGCGATGGGCGAGAAATACATGGCCAGGGTCGATGTTTCGAACATCAGCGGCGTCAATCCGGCGACGGTGGTCAACGATGTCAGAATCACCGCCCGGAAGCGGGATTGTGCCGCTTCCCGCAATGCCGCCGGCAGGTCTTTGCCTGCATCGACATGCCGCCGCAGAAAACTGATGAGTACGATCGAATCGTTGACCACGATGCCAGTCAGCGAGAAGAACGCCAGCATCGACATGGCGCCCACATCCCATCCGGTAAGCCAGTGACCGATGATGGCGCCGGTAAGCCCGAAAGGAATCGCCATCATGATGGCCAGCGGCCACAGGTAAGAAGAAAATACCCAGGTCAGGATCAGGTAGATGAGGCCCAGGGTCAGCAGGCCGCCGAGGGCCATGGTGTTCAGAATGATCTGATCCTGTTCCGACTGACCGCCCATGCCGAAGGTCAACTCGTTGCGATCAAGAATGGGTGTGAGCTGGTTGTCTTTGATGTCGTTAACGATGGATATCGCATTATTGAGGTCTGCATTGACGTCGGCGGACACCGCCACCGCCAGTTGCGAGTCGGAGTGACGGATGATGTCGATGCCGCGGCGGTTGTAGAGCGTGGCAACATTCGTGAGTGGCACAAAGGTACCGTCCGGTGTACGCACCGGGAAACGCTGCAAAGAAGCAAGGCTGTCGCGCTCATCTTCCGGCAGCATGGCGCGAACTTCGACCTCGGTGTCCTGTTCGTTGAAGATCTGCACCCGGGCGCCGGAGTAGGCCGCGCGCAGTTGCGCGCCGATGCCCTCGGCGGTCAGACCCAGTGACCGGCCGCGCGGCGTCATTTCGAAGATGATCTGGTCTTTGCCGTAAGGCAGGTTGTCTGTGACGTTGGAAACGCCCGGGTAGCTGCTGAGCAGAGCGGAAAGCTCTTCGGCGCCCTGTTTCAGGTTGCTGATGTTGATGCCGCGCAGAATCAGGGTGATGTCCGGCTGACCGCCATTCGCGCCGCCTTCCACACCGATGGTGATCTGCTCGACGTATGGCGGGCGCTGTACCGTGGCGCGCCAGACTTCGGCAAACTCCGCGGGCTGTATGTTGCGGTCTTCCTCATACGCGTACTGAACGCTGATGGCTGCATACTGTTCGCCCTGTAGAGCGTCGTTGTTGAACTCTGCGCGGTTGTACCTGGCCGTCCAGCCCAGTACGTTGGCGCTGCCCGTCTCGGTATGCGCCGCCTGTAATGTCTCGTCCAGATGGTTGATGAACTCGAGTTTCTGGTGGTCGGTGGCGATGTTGGAAAATTCCACGTTGGCCTCGACGGATTCGAAGTCGAATCCGGTAACCAGATTGAAGCCCACGTGTTGCGAGGCGATCAGCGATATCGCGACCAGCATACCGGCGCACGCTGCGCACAGAGTCGCACCGGGGTAAGCCAGTGCTTTGTCCACCAACTGCAGGAAATTTCTGTCGCGAAACCGATAGAACGCGGCGTCAAATCTTTTCCGCCAGGCCGGCTTTTGCGGGGGTGCATTGGCCAAGGAGGTGCGCAGGTGGCCGGGCAGCACCCAGAAGCACTCGACCAGTGAGGCGCCGATTACGCAGAGCAGAACCGTTGGTAGCGCGAGAATGACATCGCCCATGATGCCGCCGATGATCAGCAGCGGAATGAACGCGGCCATGGTGGTCATGGACGAGGTCATGACCGGGATCCACATGCGCTGCGCGCCGGCGACAGCTGCCTGGTTTGGCGTTGCGCCGTTTTCATGGTGGGTAACGATGTCTTCGCCGACGACGATGGCATCATCCACCACGATGCCCAGCGCCATGATGAAACCGATCAGCGCGATGATGGATATGCCGTAACCGAACACCGTATGGAACAACGCCAGCGCCAGCATGAAACTGACGGGAATGCCCACCGTCACCCACAGTGCGGCGCGAAAGTTGAGGAACAGGTACAGCACGCCGATGACCAGTATCATGCCGCTGAGACCATTCTTGATGATCATATCCAGCTGAGCGCCGAGCAGCCGCCAGATGTTGATCACCTCCGTCACTTCGACGCCGGCGGGCAGCGCGGGTCTGGTTTCGTTAAGCCACTTCTGTACCGTCTGGTGTGCGGCATATGCATCGGCATCGGTGGAGCGCCACAGCACCATCTCAATAGCGGGGCGGCCCTGGGCGGTCAGCAGCGGCTCGCCACGCTGGGGTCGGCGCACCACTTCGGCGAAATCCTTGAGACGAATCAGCTGGCCGTTGGTCTGAATATGCAGCTGCTCAAAGCTCAATGGATCACGACGCTGATCCAGCGAGCGCAGCTGCCGGGCGCCCTGGCCGCTGCCAATGGCCCCGGCCGGTACATCGCGGCTGACCCGGGCAACTTCCCGGGCCACTTCGTCGAGGGTCATGCCGAGTTCCGGCAACCGTTTGCCGCCGATGAGCAGGGCGATTTCTTCCCGGGGCAGGCCGTCGTACCACACGCCCTCGACCCCGCGATGCAGCAGATCTTTTTCGAAACGGCGCGCTAAGGGAATCAGTTCCGCGAGACTGCCATCGCCGGTGACCAGCAGTGCGGATATCGGCTCGGTGTCCAGGTGTCGGCGGATGATGGGTGGCTCTATCTCCGGCGGCAGATTGCGGATGTTCGCCACGCGCTGTTTGACCTGGTCCAGCGCAATGGTCATATCCGCGTCGTGATTGAATTGAGCCTGGATGTAGGTGTAACCGTTGACGGTGCGTGAGGTGAGCTCATGCAGATCGTTGACGGTACGCAGCTGTTGCTCGATGGGGGTCGTGACCAGTGCTTCTATGTCTTCCGCGGCGGCGCCGACCCAGGTTACTTCCACGACCACCAGGGGAAAGTTGGCCGGCGGGTCCAGCATGGTCGGCATGTTGCGCACCGCCCATATGCCGGCAAGGATCATCATGATCATTGCCAGATTGGCGGCAACTCGGTGTTCTGCGAATGTCTTGATCAAGCGAATCTCCGTTGAGCGCGCCGTTGTTTGTCCCATGAGCGCTGAGTGGCTCCATCAGACTGCTGGTTGCAATTCATGTTTCGTGCCAACCTGAATGTCGGCATAAGTGGGCGGAAAGTTTGCCCTGCAGCCGGAATTGGAGCGGCCGGGCCTGTTGCAGTGCGGCGAGATTCACTACATATTGGTCCCAGCGGAATTGATTTGCCGGATTTCATGTACACACTGTTGGTCTCGTTTTTCCTGCTGGCGCTGATTTTTTCGTTCCTGTGCTCTTTGTGGGAAGCGGTATTGCTGAGCATCACGCCCAGTTATGCCCTGGTGCAGTTCCGCGAGGGAACGTTGGTAGGTCGGTTGCTGGAGGATTTCAAAGCAAATATCGACCGTCCGCTCGCGGCCATTCTCACGCTCAACACCATTGCGCATACTGTCGGAGCGATCGGCGTCGGCGAGCAGGCGAACATGATCTGGGCAGACGCCAACCCGTGGATCACCTTGTTTGCAGTGCCCGCGGGTATGACCATAGCCATATTGGTGTTCTCAGAAATCGTGCCCAAGACCATCGGCGCCATGCACTGGCAGCGGTTGGCCCGGTTTACCGTGCATTCATTGAGGCTACTGATTCTGGTACTGGCGCCGCTGGTGTGGATGAGTCAGTACATCACGCGCCGCCTCAAGCGCGACGGCAACCAGCCGATTCTAACCCGGACCGATTTTCTGGTGATGGCCGAACTCGGCGCCCAGGAAGGCGTGTTCGAGGAAGAGGAAAGCAAGATGATCAGTCATCTGCTCGACTTTCAATCGGTTCAGGTGCATGACGTCATGACACCGCGTACGGTGGTCGCGGCAGCCTCGGAACATGAGACCATTGAGAGCTTCTACCGCCAGTGGAAGCGCCAGCGCTTTTCGCGCATTCCGACCTATACCGATTCGATTGACCACATTACCGGTTACGTGATGAAACCCGATGTGCTCAGCGCGCTGATTGAAGGCCGCGGCGATGAACCGCTGTCGTCGTTGCGCAGAGAGATCGTCGCGGTGGGCGAGACATTCGGCATCACCGACCTGTTCAGCACGCTGCGTGAACGGCAGGAGCACATAGCCGTTGTGCTGGATGAATTCGGCGGTATGGCGGGAATCGTCACCATGGAGGACGTCATAGAGACCCTGCTCGGCCTCGAAATCGTGGATGAGACCGATGCGACCACGGATATGCGGGTTCTCGCCCAGCGGCACCGGATGCGGCGTGCCAAGGCGCTGGGCGCGCTGGATGCGCCGGGGGTACCGGACGCACCGTAGCTAGGGCCCGTTATTCGCTGCGCACTTTCGTTTGGGGTGCTTTTTGTGCGGGAGACCGTACAATAGCCCGCTTGCCTGAACTTAAGTAGAGAGAGCTTTGTGACTGAGTATGACGGCGAAGGGCTGAGCAGGGATCTGCTTCCCGATAGCACGGTAAATGTGGGTGAGACCTTTGGGCTCGACCAGGACTTCTCTGTGCCGGCATTCAGTGAGCGCAGTGAGTATGCGCCGGCCATCGATGAAGATTATCGGTTCGATCACGATACGACCCTGGCGATTCTTGCCGGGTTCGCTCATAACCGCAGGGTGATGGTGCAGGGGTATCACGGTACCGGTAAATCGACCCATATCGAGCAGGTGGCGGCGCGCCTCAACTGGCCGTGTATACGTATCAACCTCGACAGCCATATCAGCCGTATCGACCTGGTGGGTAAAGACGCCATTGTGCTCAAAGAAGGCAAGCAGGTGACCGAGTTCCGCGAAGGTATACTGCCCTGGGCGCTACAGCACCCGGTTGCGATGGTGTTTGATGAATACGACGCGGGCCGTCCCGATGTGATGTTCGTCATTCAGCGGGTTCTGGAGGTCGAAGGCAAGCTGACCCTGCTCGACCAGAACAAGGTCATCACGCCTCATTCGCACTTCCGGCTGTTCTCCACCACCAACACCATCGGTCTCGGCGATACCACCGGCCTGTACCACGGTACCCAGCAGATCAACCAGGGCCAGATGGACCGCTGGAGCATCGTCACCACGCTGAACTACTTAGAGCACGATGCCGAGTGCGAAATCGTGCTGGGCAAGGCGAAGTCGTATGCTGAGACCGATGCCGGCCATCGTATGATCGCCAACATGGTCAGCGTGGCCGAATTGACCCGCAAGGGCTTCATTAATGGCGATGTCTCCATTGTCATGTCGCCGCGTACGGTGCTGACCTGGGCGCAGAATGCCGAGATTTTCGGTGATGTCGGATTTGCTTTCCGGGTCACCTTCCTGAACAAGTGCGACGAACTGGAACGTCCCATCGTCGCCGAGTACTACCAGCGTTGCATGGGTGAAGATCTGGGTGACGCCACCCGGGGCATCACTCTGAAGAGCGCATAGGGGTAGGAGACATTGGGCGCTCGCTCAAGCGAGCGCCGCACCTGATCATGAGTGACGCGGAAAGTCCATTAGAGCCGTTCAAGCGGGCCACCACGGCGACCATGAGGGCGCTGGCGGAGGACGATGAACTGGAGGTCAGTTTCGGCCCCGGCACGCCTTCTGCGCGGGGTAATCGCATGCGCGTGCCGTTGCCCAATGTCGGTGCCAGCGAAGCCGAAATCAACGCGGTGCGCGGCATGGGCGATCAGATGGCGTTGCGCCAGCGGCATCATGATGACGGCCTGCATGCCCGCTTTGCACCTCAGGGCGGACCGGCCCAGGAAATGTTCGAGTGGATCGAAGATGCGCGTATTGCCGCGATCGGCAGTGCGCGTATGGAGGGCGTTGCCTGCAATCTGGAGGCTCAGCTCGAGTCGCAATGTAAGCAGGCGGCGTTCGACACCGTTACCACTGAGACCGAAGCACCGCTGTCGGTTGCCGTAGGACTGCTGGTGCGCGAGTCCTTGACCGGCCGCGAATTGCCGCCCAGTGCAGAAAACGTGGTGCGCTTCTGGCGCGACCACGTGCAGGCCCACGCCGGCGAACATATCGAAGCCCTCAAAGGCAAAGAAGCCGATCAGGCTGAATTCGCCGCCATGTGCCGCAGCATCATTGCCGATTTGGGCCTGGCCGCTGATCTGGACGAGCCGCCGGAAGGCGACACCAACGAAGACGACATCGAAACCCTTGAGGAAAACCAGGAGTCCGAGACCGAATTCAATCCGGAAGACGTGGTGCTCGACGACGAATCCATGAGCGAGGAAAGCGCCGATGGCGACGCCACCATGATGGAAATGGAAGCCGACATGGATATGGACGATGCCGGCGCCGAGGCGGACCCGGACGAAGCGCCGGTGCCCATGCCCGATGAGTCCGGGCGCATCGCCATGGACGTCAACTACTCGGCCTACTGTCAGGATTTCGACGAAATCATCCGTGCCGAAGAATTGTGCGACTCCGAAGAAATGACGCGCCTGCGTCAGCTGCTCGATCAGCAGCTGGTGTCGCTGCAGCACACCACCTCTAAACTCGCCAATCGCCTGCAGCGCAAGCTCATGGCCAAGCAGCACCGTACCTGGGAGTTTGATCTGGAGGAGGGCGTGCTCGACGCCGCGCGGCTTACCCAGGTTGTCGTAGACCCGGTCAATCCGCTGGCGTACAAGCAGGAAAAGGAGATGAAATTCCGCGACACCGTGGTGACGCTGCTCATCGACAGCTCCGGCTCGATGCGGGGCCGATCCATTACCATAGCGGCCATGTGCGCCGACATTCTGGGGCGTACTCTGGAGCGCTGCTCGGTGAAGGTCGAGATCCTCGGGTTCACGACCCGGGCATGGCGCGGCGGTCAGTCCCGGGAGAAATGGATCAACGACGGCAAACCTTCCAATCCCGGCCGGCTCAACGACTTGCGCCACATTGTCTACAAAGCGGCTGACGACACCTGGGCGCGCACCCGCCGCAATATCGGTCTGATGATGCGCGAAGAGCTGCTCAAGGAAAACATCGACGGTGAAGCGTTGATCTGGGCGCACAACCGTATCGTCACGCGTACCGAGCAGCGCAAGATTCTCATGGTGATCTCCGACGGCCTACCGGTAGATAATTCAACGCTGCTGGTGAACCCGAGCAATTATCTGGAACAACACCTGAAATACGCCATCGACATGATCGAAAACTATTCGCCGGTACAACTGGTGGCGATTGGTATCGGTCATGATGTGACCCACCACTATAAGCGCGCGGTGACGATTACCGATGCTGAACAGCTGGGCGGTGCGATGACGGATCAGCTGACGGATCTGTTTGATGTGAACGATTAGGGCGGCTTCACCGGCAGCCACAAAAAACGCGGCGACCGCCGCGTTTTTTTATCTGCCGGCGAGTCGGCCTATCTGGTGACCGCCTTCATGCGCTTGACCTCGGGGGGGCCGCCCATTTTACCCTTGAAGCCGGCGCCGGCCGCCTTGAAGTGATCGGACTGGCCATGGGCGGCAAGGGCTTCTTCGCTTTCATACAGTTCCAGCACCCAGTAGTCGTCATCGTCGTCTTTGCACAGCTGATACATCAGACAGCCCGGTTCGTTGGCCTTCACTGCGTCCATCAGGTCGAGGAATACACCTTCGAATTCTTCCGCCGCTTCGGGTTTGACGTTCAGCTTTGCTGTAACACCGATCATAATGCCTCTCTATATGTTGAATTGAACCCAACGAGGATACGCCTGACCCATGCATCGGCGCAAACTGCTCCAATACCTTGAAGACTACCGTCTGCGCTTCCCGGAAGAAGCCGCTACGGTGGATCGCTTCGTGGCATTTGTCGAATACGAGCCGCGCTGTTTTGAGCGGGACTGCTGGCGGGGACATGTCACGGGTTCCGCCTGGCTGGTTGACCCGGAGCGCTCTGCGGTGCTGCTGACTCATCACCGGAAGCTGAACATATGGGTGCAGCTCGGCGGACACAGCGATGGTGATCCGGATACTCTTGCCGTTGCCCGGCGGGAAGCCGAAGAAGAGTCGGGGTTGACACTCAGCCTGCTCGATCCGTGCATATACGACATCGACATTCATGAGATTCCTGCGCGTAAGTCTGAGCCGGCGCATTACCACTTTGATGTGCGCTTCGCCTTTGTTGCGGCGAGCAGTGATTTCGTTGTGAGTGCGGAGTCGATGGCGCTGGCCTGGGTTGAGATATCGCGCATGGCGGAGTTCACCGGGGAGGAATCGCTGCTGCGCATGGGGCAGAAGTGGTTTGCGCGGGGTTGACCCGGCGCGCTTGTTCTTCTATAAACGGGACATAGATGAGAGCTGTTTTGTGCAGATCGCTGGGGAGCGCTAGCCAAGAAGCAAAATTGCCCTCAAGTTAAGGCTGCCATTTGCATGGTATTGGTCCATGGTATTGGTAACGGTGGCCATAGGTCTCTGGAAGCCTGCTGGAAAAGCGGTGGCAGAGGCAACAAGTTGAAAAAAGTTGGAACTTGAAAGTTGGAGGGGCTTATGTATCGATATGCTTCACGTGCTGGTGCCGTAGTGCTCAGTGCGCTATTAGTATTACCGTTTTTTTCCGGTTCGGCGCTCGCTGAATCTTCGGGTCGCCAGATCGAAGAGGTGGTGGTGACTGCTGAGCGGCGGGAATCAACGGTGCAGGATACCGCGATTTCGATTACCGCGTTTACCGGGGAGTTCATGGAAGACTTCGGTATTCGCAACCAGGAAGACCTGCAGAACTATATCCCGGCGACGACGATTCAACCCTATGACCTTTCAATCAGAGGGGTAGGCCGGCTGTTCCGTTCGCTGGGCGGTGACCCGGGTATTGCTACCTATTTCGATGGTGCCTATTCGGAAGACTTCGGCATCGCTTCAACCGAGGGTGGACTGTTTGACCTGGAGCGCATCGAGGTGCTGCGGGGCCCACAGGGCACACTGTACGGACGTAACGGAGTTGGCGGTGCGGTGAATTTTCACAGTAAGCGGCCCACCGATGAGTTCGAAGGGGAAATAAAGACCGTTTTTGGTTCCTACGAACAAAAAGAGATCTTCGCCATGCTGTCGGGCCCGCTCATTGATGGCCTGCTTAATGGGCGAGTTACTGCAGTCAAGCGGACTCGTGACGGTTTCATTAACGATGTTGAGCCGGGTAATCCTGATATCAATAACTACGGTGATGAAAACTACTCCTTGAGTCTGGAATTCACACCTACTGAAACAATTACCGTTTATGCCAGAGGCAACGAGCGCAGCTACCGACGCATGATGTCTGGTGCGCAGGGTGCAGGCGCTATAGTCGTCTCGGAAATGGGCGGTGTCCGTGACCCGGTCTCCGGTGGCGAGCGCTGGACTGCCAATCCGGTTCATGGGTGGCGATCAGTGCAGAACCCCAACGATCCCGGCGCTGTGTTTTGTGCCAGCGCGGTCGATCGCTCTACGCCCGACTGCATCGTTCCCACAGGCATGGTTCCCTACATCAATGGCACTGCGGACGGCACGATTCCCGGTACCGGTGTTTATGAATTCTCACTCAACGGCGTTACCCGTTGGGGCCAGCCTCTGGTAGCAGGGGTCGACTCTGCCGGCGTGGCTGCGGATGGCACCACCAACAGCGGCTTCTCGCGACCCAACTACGCCTATCAGGCATTCGGGCTGCCTGCGGAACTGGCGCGAGCCGACCGGAGTATTCAAGGCAACGGCCGTGCGCTACCCGAGTTGACCGGCGATGACCTGGATGGCTGGACGAATGGCTTTCAGGATGAGTTCTTCGATCATCAGGCAGCGTATGTCAGCGTCGATTGGGACGTAACCGATTGGTTATCACTCAAGTACATCGGTGCATACACTGACTATTTCTATGATCGAACCACTGAAGATGACCGTACGGGCCTGCCTCATGATCAGCAGTTCTATGCGGCGCAGGAGAATGAAAACTTTCAGCACGAATTGCAGATGTTCATGGACATCGGTGACGACATTACTTTGACCGGTGGCTTGTTCTACTATGAAAATGACATCGACCAGCAGCTGGATTTCTACTCCACTGACAGCTGGTCGCGTTACACCAGCCCCGATGGCATATACGGCGCAGCAGGCGCAAATGCCTATCTGGCGGGTGACGCATCCGCATTTCTGTATCTCGGGCCGATCCACATGAACCATCGCAGTGCTCAGAACATTGCCCCGGCGAATCTGGCGGGCGCTATTCCGATACCATCATTCTCTGACCCTAACATTACCGAGGTGCAGTTTGCCGACGGCGCCTGGTTGGGCGATACGCTGGCTACTGCCGGTAGAGTAGACCATGGTCCGGTCTCTGACGGTACGACCTTTATCTGGGATACCGAAAACCGTACCGAAGCCTGGGCGGTTTATCTGCAGGGCGAATGGCAGATCAACGACACCTGGGCGATCACCCTGGGTGCTCGTTATGCGGAAGACGACAAGGAAGCCGAGGAAAACCTCTTCCTGTACAACGAATCGATCAGCGCGCTGGGAACCTGTGTTGCCAATACCGGTAACTCGGTATTGTGCGGCGATGACCCGATCAATCCTGACGGTGTAGTGACCCTGGCTGAATACAACCAGAACATCACCGGCGGCATTGATGCTTCGGGCAATGTCATTGATTTCGATCGCGTACGTATGCGGGGCGTACCCTACAGCCGTTCCATTTATCGAACCATAGAGAACGAGTACGACGAAGTTACGTATCGTGTCAACTTAGACTTCACACCTACGGAAGACGACCTGTTCTATCTATCGATGACTACGGGTTACCGGGCGGGTGGATTCAACCTGGGCTATTTCTCGTTCATACCGACGTATGATCCCGAGGACATTACCGCGTATGAGCTGGGTTATAAAGGCCAGCTGCTGGATGGTACGTTGCAGGTGAACGCTTCGATTTATTACTACGACTACGAAGGTGTGCACCTGCAGTATTCCGTGTCTTCGTTCACGGGTGTTTCGACCTCGGTGCGCAACGCGCCGGGCGCAGTGACGATCGGCGGCGAGATCGAAACCCTGTGGCTGGCCACCGACAACCTGACCGTTGGTGCCACCTACAGTTATACCGACGCGCGATATGACGGCGAGCTGCTGGAGCCGACGACAGGCACGACCGGGGTGGTAGACGCCAATAACCCGTATGCGCCTGCCTCGATATACAGCGTCAGTGAGCGCAACTTCGGTATTGATGATGAGCCGCTGCCGCGCGTGCCGGAGCACAAGTTCACCGGTTGGGCGGAATACGTCATGCAGCTGGGTGATAATGGCAAAGTCACCTTCCTGACTTCAGTAGCGTATACCGGTGAGTTTCAAGCCGCCGGCCGGCCTGTGCCGGAAGGGCCGCTGTCCCTCGCACCTGACTATATACGTTGGGACGGCCGGGTCACCTGGACCAGTGCCGATGAGCAGTGGATGGTTGCCGGTTTCGTCAACAACATAACTGATGATCTGGGTGTTCGAAATCAATTCACCTACGGTCAATCTCAGGGTCACCGCCGCGTGGTCGAGCCGACCAATCCGCGCATGTTCGGCCTGGAGATCGGCTACAAGTTCGGAGCCTATCAATAGCGCAATAACGCGCAAATAGATTCCCAAAACCCGCTAAGGCGGGTTTTGTGGAAGCCGGCAAAGGGGCGCTTGACGCCCCTTTTTCATGTCTGTGAGTCAGATGCAGATCAAACCGCGAGCGGAGGTGTGTCCGACATACAAATTCCTGCGCATATAGAGGTTGACGGTATCCTTTGCGGTCTATAAGGTGCGCTACTGTTACGAAATGTTTCAAACATTTCCGACAATAAAAAAGTCGGCCCAGGAGTCGACTGTAACCAACCTACATTGGGAGGGGTCCCTATGCTTTCACGTCTTCAACGTGTGGGTGGCGCTTTGCTTTCTTTCAGCCTGGTCGTCGCTGCTCTGCCACAAATCGTATCTGCCGCAGAAGGGCGCCAGATCGAAGAAGTAATCGTGACCGCCGAACGCCGCGAGGCATCGGTTCAGGATACTTCAATCTCTATTACTGCCTTTACTGGTGAGATGCTCGAAGACTTCGGTATCCGCAACCAGGAAGACCTGCAGAACTTCATTCCGGCAACCACCATTCAGCCCTACGATGCCACGGTTCGTGGTGTTGGTCGTAACTTCCGTGCATTGGGCGGTGACCCGGGTGTTGCCACCTATATGAACGGTGTGTATTCCGAAGACCTGCTGACGGCTACTGCGGCGACTTTCTGGGATGTTGCACGCATCGAGGTGCTGCGGGGTCCCCAGGGAACCGTCTATGGTCGTAACGCCGTTGGTGGTGCGATCAACATTCTCTACAACCAGCCCAGCCATGATTTCGACATGGCCGCACAGACCATTGTCGGTAACTACGGTACCGAAGAATACTACGGCATGATCAACGGCTCGCTCATTGAAGATAAGCTGTCTGGCCGGTTCAACTTCTCTCTGCGCGATCGCGAAGGCGTGATCGACGAAATCGGCCCGGGTAGCGATCTCGACGGCCTGGGCACCAAGAACTTCGCCGTACAGTTACAGTACACCCCCACCGAGACCATTACTGCTGATATTCGCTACAACGAAATGGACATCGACCGTCCGTTCGGTGGCGCCAACGGCGGTGGTCTGGTGGTAATGAACGAAGAAGAGCAGCCGTTCCGTAACACCACCAATGTGGTACCGGGCTATCGTGCAATCAGTACCGCAAATACTGATCCGGCCAACTTTGCGCAGAACGACTGGTACGACGTGACTCAGCCGATCCTGAACTTCGTTCATCCGGCGACGGGTGCGGCGGTACAGGCGCAGCACAATCGTCTCGGCATTGATGTAGCGGAGTTTGCAGGTTTCCGCAATGCCGCCGCTTCTATGGACGGCTTCGGCGTGACTAATGCGGATACTGCGGCACGCCTGAACAACTGTGTGTTCGATGGGGAAATTTCCGGTGATGATGTTTGTGCCGGAACCAACGGCCTCAACAAGGAGAATTTCGACCAGGAAGGCCTGCAGTTCACCTTGACCTGGGATGCCGCCGAATGGCTGGAGCTGAAGTACATCTACGGCAGCAACACGCTGGTTTATCAGCGCACCACTGACGATGACAATACCGCCAGCATGTACCAGGATCGTCAGTTCTACGTGAACCATGAGGCGACCTACTCGTCTCACGAGTTCCAGGCGTTCATCGACGTGAGCGAAAACCTCAGCTTCACGTCCGGCATCTTTTTCTACGATGCTGAGATCGACCAGCGCGGCGACTTTTACTCGTCAGTTGGTGAAGACCGTTTCATTAACCCCTACAACGATGTTACCGGCTTAGATGGCATCGTTATGTCGCTGTTGCCTGGCATCATCGGTGCAGGGACCTACAACGGTGAAATGCCGACTCTGCATTCGGCCAGAGACCTGTGTATGGACCCCGCTACGCGCCTGCCGCAGTGTGCCGTGAACTATGCTTCCCGCAACCCGGCCCCTGCGCAGAATAACAACCTGCACATTGGCGTATGGGGTGGTGACAACGGCACCGACCCCGATCTGGATGTATCCCATGGCATCAACAGCATGGGCAGTGACCTGCTCTACCACACGCGCACCGAACGTGACGCGTTTGCTGCATACACTCAGGGTGTGTGGGACATCAATGAAACCTTCACGCTGACCTTCGGTCTGCGCTATGCGTGGGATGAACTGGAAGCTGAAGAGAACGTGTTCCGCTATTCGGAACTTGCGGCGGGATTCCTGCCGGCATTCGGCATCGACCTGTTTACCTATAATCTGCTGAACGGTGGTGTGGTGCCAGATGCATCAGCACCTGGCGGATTCGCAGGCACCCGCCGAGCGCTTAACGGTGGTTTCCCTGCTGCGCTCAGCGTTTATCGCGCATTCAAGCGTAAGGACACCGAAACCACCGGTCGTATAAACCTCGACTACCACTACAGCGACGACATCATGTTCTACCTGTCGGCAACCTCGGGTTACCGTTCCGGTGGTAACAACCTGGTGTTCTTCAGTGCGACGCCTGAATACGATCCGGAAGAGCTGACCGCCTACGAATTGGGCTATAAGATGCAGTTGCTCGACGGTTCTCTGCAGTTGAATGGTTCGTTCTACTACTATGACTACGAATCCATTCACACGGTTGCAACGGAAGTGACGCCGCCTCTGGTACCTGGTGGTGCCCCGGGCACGACCACTTCGGTATTGCCTGCGCCGGGAGCGGAGATCATGGGTATCGAAGCTGAACTCACCTGGTTGGCTACAGACAATCTGTCGGTGGGCGGCAACTTCAGCTTTACGCCAAGCGAATACACTAAAGATCTGTTGATTGCGGATCCTGCTGAGCTGAGCACCCCGGAGTCACTGTTCCCGGAAGTAAATGCACTTCAACAGAACATCAATGGCAACCAGATCCTTCAGGTGCCGGAACTGAAGTACACCGTGTGGGCCAACTACGGGTTCCCGCTGGCAGGCGGTTCGCGCATGGACTTCTTCGGTGTATACAACTGGATCGACGATGTTTTCTACTCGCCCTTTGAATCCGAGTCGGAAATGGCCGAAGCCTATGACCGCCTCGACCTGCGTGCGACCTGGACATCACCCAGCAGCCAGTGGGTAATCAGTGCCTTCGTCAACAATGTATTCGACGATGTTGGCGTGCTGCAGGTACTGCGTCAGGGTGAGGGCGAGTTCTTCCGGCGCTCTGCTGGTACCACAGTACCTCGCCTGTACGGCCTGGAACTCACCTACTCCCTGGGTGGCAACTAAGCCGCGTAGTCGAAGAAACTATGTCCGAAATGAAAGGGGCGCATTGCGCCCCTTTTTCTTTCATAGACCTTTTGTCACAAAACTGCGATTGTTTATGCTCGCCTAATCACGTAGGCTGGCCATCTGTCTCGCCCAATTCTGGTTACTTGGACTCTCCTGAGGTTGATTGGTCGGAACGAATGGCCGCGCTGTTTATCGCATTCTGCGGTAAAAAGTGCGGCAAAACTTATTGATCAATGGAGATCTTTCGAAAAGTGAAGAAACTGTATGTAGGCAATCTTGCCTGGGGTGTCAGCGATGACGATCTGCAAAACATATTCTCGGAATACGGTAGCGTGGCTTCGGCCGTTGTCATAACCGACCGTGAAACCGGTCGCTCTCGTGGCTTTGGTTTCGTTGAGCTGGAAGACGGGGCCGAACAGGCAATCGAAGCGTTGAACGGGCAGGACCTGCAGGGCCGCCCGCTGCGCGTGAATGAAGCGCAGAGCAAGGGGGGTGGCGGTGGCCGCGGTGGTAACCGTGGCGGCGGCGGACGTCCGTTTTAGGTTACAGCTTGACGGAGAAGTATCGCGGCTTGTGTCGCGATACTTCTTCCGCTACTGAGCCCTATAGCAGCGCTTCGGTGAATTTAGCTTCCATTCGCTGGTAGCTGGCCAGTCCACCTGGCACATCTGCGAATATCTCGCCCCACTCATCTCCCCCGAAAATTGTACCCATACTGGCGTCGCGGGTTTCGCGATCAGGGTAGCGCTTTTTCTTTTGCCCACGCTTTGTATTCGTCAAAGCGCTGCGGATCGAAGTGATAGTTGCGGATTTCGTAGATCATCGTTACCCCCTCAGGTGAATAGATGACATGCTACCATTCGTTCGCGATCCAGGTCATTTATCTGCATGAGCTGGGGTGTCTGCTCGTGGCACTGCGGCTGCGCCTCGGGGCAACGGTTGGCGAATCGGCAACCCGCGGGCACATTTACCGGAGAAGGGATTTCGCCCTGGATCGTAGTGGAAGCGCGATGACGCTCGTGCTCGGGGTCGGGCTCAGGGTTGGAATCCACCAGAATCTTCGTATAGGGGTGCTTCGGCTCGAAAAATACTTCGTTGGCTTTGCCGATTTCCACCAGACTGCCCAGATACATCACCGCCATGCGGTCGCTGACGTAGCGCACCATTGATAGATCGTGGGCGATGAACAGCAGGGTGAGCCCCATGCTTTTCTTGAGTTCATCGAGGAGGTTGACCACCTGTGCCTGCACGGAAACGTCCAGTGCGGAGATGGGCTCGTCGCACACCACGAATTGAGGCTCCAGAATCAGCGCACGGGCGATGCCGATACGCTGGCGCTGACCGCCGGAGAACTCGTGGGGATAACGCGCCATGTGATCGGCCTGCAGGCCGACCCGCTCCAGCCATTCGGCCACCGCGTCTCTAACCTCACCCGTTGACCGATTGCTGTGCAGTTTGAGCCCTTCACCAATGATTTCTCCCACGGTCATGCGGGGGTTCAGCGATGAATAGGGATCCTGAAAGATCATCTGCATCATCGGGGCGTATTTCTGGAAGTCCTGGGGGCTGTATTTGCCGGGCAGCAGTTCGCCGTTGAAGTGAACTTCGCCAGCGGTTTTATCGTGCAGTCCGAGCAGGGTTTTGCCCAGCGTCGACTTGCCGGACCCGGATTCTCCCACCAGTCCGACAATTTCCTGCTCGCCTATGGTCAGGGTCACGTCGTCTACCGCGTGAACATGCTGGCCGCGATCGAGTTCGAAGTATTTGGCCAGATTGTGCGCAGTTACCAGTTCTTTCATTCGCCTGTCTCGACTGTGTCGTGCAGGTGATCGTGTAGCTCGGCTACATGCCGGGTGTTGGCTTCGTGAAGCAGCCAGCATTTCGACTCGTGGTCAGCGGTTACCGGGTGGGCCGGCGGCGGCTGATCCAGGCACACCTGCATGGCATGGGGGCAGCGGGCGCAATAACCACAACCCTTCGGTGGGTGGAACAGATCCGGCGGCGAGCCGTCGATCGGCGTCAGCCGGTGATGGCCCTGGGGATCGTTCGTGGGCATGGCGGCGCGCAGCCCTATGGTGTAGGGGTGCGCGGACCGGTAAAAAATATCGTCTACCGAGCCACGCTCGACCACCTGGCCGGCATACATCACCAGTACTTCACGGGCCATGCGTGCCACCACGCCCAGATCGTGGGTGATGAGAATGATCGCCATGCCGGTATCGCGCTGCAGGTCGGTGAGCAGGTCCAGGATCTGTGCCTGAATGGTCACGTCCAGCGCAGTGGTGGGTTCGTCGGCAATGAGTATGTCCGGCTCGCAGGCGATGGCCATGGCGATCATGGCGCGTTGCAGCATGCCGCCGGAGAACTCGAACGGGTACTGTTTAGCGCGCTTGGCTGCCTCTGGAATCTTGCTCATGTCCAGCAGTTCGATGGCTCGCGCGAACGCCTGTTTCCTGCTGTAGCCGCGGTGCACGATCAGGGTTTCGGCGATCTGACTGCCGATATTCATGGTCGGATTGAGCGAGGTCATCGGATCCTGGAAGATCATGCCGATCTTATCGCCGCGGATGTCCTCGCCATTAATGGTTTTGCGCCCGATGATGTCGGTGCCGTAGAGCTTTGCCGCGCCGCAGGTGATGCGTCCGGGCGGCATGGGGATCAGGCCCATGACGCTCTGCACAGTAACCGACTTGCCGCAGCCGGACTCACCGACAATGGCCAGGGTCTCGCCGGCGTGCACGTCGAAACTGACGCCGCGTACGGCCTGTACCGTACCGCCGTAGGTAGCGAATTCGACGGCCAGATCGGCAACACTGAGAATTGGTTCGCTCACGGCTACTCTGTGCTCCTCATGCGTGCGTCCAGGGCGTCCCGCAGGCCGTCGCCCAGCAGGTTGAAGGCCAGCACCGTGATGCTGATCAGCAATGCAGGGAATATCAGCTCATGGGGCGTGGTGAGCATGGTCTTTATGCCCTCGTTGCACATCGAGCCCCAGGACGGCGTGGGCGGCGCAACACCCATGCCGATGAATGAAAGGAATGCTTCGGTGAATATTGCGCTGGGTACCGCGAACGTGATGGTCACCAGAATGACGCCCATGGTGTTGGGGATCATGTGGCGCAGCACCAGATAGCTGCTGCGCGCGCCGAGCAGACGCGAGGCGCTGATGTAGCCCTCTTCACGGATCTGCAGAATCTGCCCGCGTACCAGCCGCGCCGTGGCGGGCCAGAGCAGTATGACCATGGCGGCCAGCATCGGCATTACGCCGCTCTCCCCGGGCCCCACATTGAACATTACCTTGAACAGAATCATGAACAGCAGGAACGGCAGCGCCACCACGAAATCGGCAAAGCGCATCAGCGTATGGTCGGTGGTGCCACCGATGAAACCTGCGGTGCTGCCGTAGATCACGCCGATAAGCACATACAGAAACGGCGCGAAAAAGCCGATGAACAGCGATACCCGGGCGCCGTGCATGAGCCGAGCCAGCATATCGCGGCCAAGATAGTCGGTACCCAGGGGATGCAGATCGAGATGCAGTACGTCGCCGATCTGAGCCTGGTGGTTTTGGTCCAGCATGCCTTTCTTCACTGCGTCCGCCAGGGAGAGCACCCGGGAGGCCTTGCCGCTGATGGTCTGATACTGGTTGGTTTCTCGGCCCTGTTCATCCAGGGCTATGACGGTGTAGTAGTAGGTGATCGGGCGCAAGTCCAGACGATCTTCAAACCAGCGGTCGGCCAGGGGCGTTTCCTTGAGCGGCAGACCTAAGGCCTTTTCGGGCCCGATGGGAAAAATGTTCCGGTATATGCGATAGCCCGCTGCGCCGGACAGGGTGTCCCACTGCAGGCGCACGAACTGGGTGGTGGGTGATGCCACGAAGCGCAAGCCTTCGCCTGGTGCTTCGGCGTCGCCATACCAGGGCGTATAGTTCGGCACCAGAGTTACCCTGCGATCGGTGCCCGGCGGCTGGCTGATCTGGTCCGCATCCTGCACTGCCGGGTCTACCTGCCACAGCCACGGCCCGACGATGGTGAATATCAGCAGACCGATGACCAGATACAGGGAGTTTATTGCCCGGCCGTTGGCTTTCAGGCGCATCCACGCGTCCTGCCAGTACGACAGCGATGGCCGGCTGATGCTCTGCACCTCCTGGGTATGGTGCAGCGGCTGGAATGCATTGGGCTCGAGGGCTTGATCAGACATGGTTATTCCAGCCTCACCCTGGGGTCGACAAGCCCATAGATCAGGTCGACGAGAATGACCATGAACACCAGAAAAGCACCGTAAAACACCGTGGTGCCCATGATCACTGTGTAGTCGAGCTGCTGCACAGCCTGGACGAAATAGCGACCCAGGCCGGGAATGGCAAAGATGATCTCAACCACGAAACCGCCGGTGGTGATGGTGGCGATGGATGGGCCGAGTACCGTGATGACCGGCAGAATCGCATTGCGCAACTGATGACGCGTGAAGATCTGCGTGGGCGGCACGCCTTTTGATCTGGCGGTGCGCACATAGTCAGAGTTGACGATCTCCAGCATGGAAGAGCGCATGAGTCGGGTCAGGTACGCCATGGTGCCCAGGCCCAGCACCATGGAGGGTACGATCATGTGCCACACTGTGCCCCACCCGCCTACGGGGAGGATCGACGTGCCGGCTAGATTGTTGACGTTGACCAGGGTGAGCTGGCCCAGCGCGGCCATGACAAAGCTGGGTACGGAGATACCCAGAATCACCAGCAACATGATGATGGTGTCGGGTAAGCGATTGCGGTACAGGGCAGTCAGGGCGCCCCACAGAACGCCGCCGAGCCCGGCGAACGTGATGGCGAGAATGCCCAGGGTTGCCGAGACCGGGAAATGCTCACGGATAATGTCGTTGACCTCGCGGTTTTCCTGGGTGAAGGAAATGCCGAAATCGCCTTGCGCAAGGTTCTTCAGGAAGATCATGTACTGCGTGCCAACCGGTTTATCGAGGCCGTATTTGGCTTCCAGATTGGCGCGGATCTTTTCCGTAAGCGCCTTGTCCCCGGATAGCGGGTCGCCGGGCACGGCGTGCATGGCGAAGAAGGTGGCGGTGGCGATAAACCAGACGGTGATGATGCCCTGGATGAGTCGCTTGAAGGTATAACGCCACATCAGCACTGACCGTTACTCCTCATCCGCGATGAAGGCGTAGGTGAAGTCGATCTCAGGGCCCACGACACGGCGTTTCACGTCCCGCAGGTCCGGGTGCACCACGTAGGTCATACCGCGCTCATACATGGGCAGCATGGGAATGTCGTCGAATATCAGTTGCTGAATGCCGGCGAATGCTTCGACGCGCTGGGTCGGGTCTACCGACGTCTGTGCGACGTCGATGAGCCGGTCCATTTCCTCGCTGGCATATTGCCCGCGGTTATTGAGATTCCAGGAGGCAAACAGGTCACCGAAAGTCATGAGATCGTCATAGTCCGGACCCCAGCCCGCCAGCACCATGTCGAACTCCCCGGCAGTCATCTTTGCCAGACGCTGTTTGAAAATCTGTTTGTCGATCTTGATCTGCAATCCCAGGGCGTCCTTCAGGCTCGCCTGGACCCATTCGGAATGCAGCGTCGAAACCGGCGTGTCGCCAGACAGCAGCACCAGCGGTGGGAACTCATCAAGCTCCAGTTCCTGCTTTGCCAGCTCGAGATGGCGTTTTGCTTCGGTCAGGTTGAGGCGTAGCTCAGGTGCCGGATGCTCGATGCGGAATTTGTCTTCTACGCCCTGCAGCCATACTGGAAACAGCGATTCCCCGGGTATGTAACCCGGCAGCTTGGTGATCTTGTAGACCAGCTCTTCCATGTCGAGTACCAACTGCACGGCACGTCGCAGGTGCCAGTTGTCGGTGAGGCGTCCAGGGCGGTGATTGAACTCGAGAAAGAACAGGGAGCCGTCCTGAATGCGCTTCAAGTGCCAGCGGTTTTCCATGCCGGCGTGGAGGTTTTCCGATACCAGGTAAGTTTCAGCAATGCGTCCATCGCTAAAGAAGTTCAGGCGGGCGTTGGGGTCATCGGTAATGTAGGCGATGTTGATGCTGTCTAGTTTTGCGCGGTTTTCCCGGTCCCAGTAGTGCGGGTTGCGCTCCATCAGAATGCTGGCGCCGTGTACCCAGGTTTTCATGACATAGGGGCCGGAGTACAGCAGCTCCCACGCATCCGCGCCGAAACGCCCTTCGGTGGCGTTATAGAACGACTCCTTTATCGGGAAGTAGGTCTGAAAGGTGACCATCTTGTCGAAGTAGGCGGTAGGACGCTCCAGTTCGACGACTAAGGTGAAATCGTGCGGCGCGCTCACACCGAGGTCAGTCAGTGGCAGTTCACCCTCGTTGATGGCGCGTGCATTCTTGATGGGGTAGAGCAGAAACGCGTATTCCGAGGCAAGCTCCGGGCGCAGCGCGGTGCGCCAGGCGAAGATGAAGTCGTGGGCGGTGATGAGACTGCCATCGCTCCAGCGGGCGTTTTCCCGCAGCCAGAACGTCGCGGTGGTTTCCGTCAGTTCCCAATCATGGGCGATGGCGGGCACCAGTCGGTCATTGAGGTCCATACGCAATAGACCTTCCATGACATGATTCAGAATCAGGCCGGAGCTGGCATCTGTGGCCAGGGACGTATTGAGCTGCGGCGGTTCCTGGCGCGTAGCGATGGAAATTGAGTTGTTTTCGCGATCTACCGCCTTGGCCGTATCGGTACTGGAGCCTACGGAACTGGCCAGCAGCTGCAGTGCCCCCATGAGCAGGCCGATCAGCACGACGGCGGCGACCGCGTACCCGGCGAGCTGCAGACTGGCGGTGCGCGCGAACGAGGCTTCGGTATCGGCGGCGTCGGGCTGCTTGGAATTCATCGGCAAACGCGGTTCTGCGTCAGTTGACTTGTTTCAGAAGATTACCTACTACGCGCTCCAGATGCATCAGAGAATTACACTCTTCCACCTGGTGGCAGTAGGCACCGTAGCGGCGCATTTCCGAGTCGCCGGTGTTCCACGAGAGCCGCGCCTCGGGGTTCAGCCAGATGACGCGCTTGGACTTGTCGTACATTTCCTTGAGCACTTGCTGGTGCGGTTCGCCGTAGTTGTTGCGCGCGTCGCCCAGAATGATAATGGTGGTGCGGTTGTCTATGTCGTCCATGCAGTTCTTCTTGAAGTCGAGCAGCGCCTGGCCGTAGTCGGTGGAGCCGCCGCTGTAGTCGCGCAGCACTTTGGCGATGGCATCTTCGATCTTGTTGCGGTTGAACAGGTCGGTGACTTCGGCCAGGTCTGAGGAGAACGCAAAGCTACGAACCTTGGGCATGACCTCGTCGAGGCTGTAGAGGAACATGAGCATGAAGCGCGCGTAGTTGGCTACCGAGCCGGATACGTCGCAGATGGCGAATACGCGAGGGCGGTCGACCTTCACCGACTTCCAGCGCAGATTGAAAATCGCACCGTCATACGACATGTTGGCACGCAGCGTACGCGGCACGTTGAGCATGCCCTTCTTGAAGACTTTTTTGCGGCGCGAGTGCATGGTGGTCAGCCGCTTTGCCATCTTGTAGACGATTTCCTGTATCAGGCGGAAATTGCGGTGCTCCACGTTGGAGAGTTTTACCTTGCGCAGCAGTTCTTCGCGCAGTTTGCGACCGGTGACGTCGGCGTTGAGCAGAAATTGCCGTTCAACGTAGTCGCGTACCTGTTCGCGCAACCAGTCGCGGCGGCGCTTGAGTTCCTGGCCGAGACGGCGTGCGGGAATGGCGGATGACTCGCGCAGATCGCTGATCTCGCGGTTGAGGTCGGCCAGCCCCATCTCATCCATGATGCGGCGGGTGTACAGGCCCTTCTGGGTGAAAATCTGGATCTCGCGCACGTTGACGGCTTCGCCGGCCTGGGCCATGGCCATGGTCAGGTCGACCCGGGAATCGGTCATGAGCAGCTTACCCAGCTCAGAACCCGGGTCAGTCATTGCGCCAGGGCCCAGGTCTTCTTCTTGCTCTTCCTCGTAGAGGTTGTTGCTGGGCTTCTTTTTCTTGCTCTTCTTGCGATTGCCGCCGGCAGGTTGACCGGGCTGGCGCTCGCCGCCGGAGCCACCGCCCTCGCCGCCCTCGCCTTCACCACTCATCTCACCGTCTTCGCCGCCTTCTGCGTCGGCATCGGCGTCTGCGGTGGCACTGCGCTCACCGCTGACATCTTCGAAGGCGAAGAACTCATCGAAACAGTTGTCGAAGGTTTCCTTTTCGTCGGCGGTTTTTGGCAGCACCAGTGACAGGGAGTGCTTGAGGAACTCACGGTCTTTGTAACCTACCAGTTCCACCGTGTTCATCGCATCCAGGGTTTCCGCGGTGGAAACGCGTACGTCTGCTGTGCGCAGGGAGCGGATGAAGTTGGTGAGCGTACGATCCATTTTACTTGGTGATCTTCGCCGTAATGGCACTGATTTCACCATCGACGTTCTCGATGTCTTCCTGGAACTTAAGGATCACATTCAAGGTGTCGCGTACCAGTTCCGGATCGAGAGATTCTGAGTGCAGCAGCAGCAGCGTGCGCGCCCAATCGATGGTCTCGGAGATGGCGGGGACCTTTTTCAGGTCCAGATCCCGCAGCTCGTGGATGAACGCGACCAGCTGACGGCGCAGTTCTTCCGGAACGTCCGGCACCCGTGCATGAATGATGCGACTCTCCAGCTCCACGTCGGGAAACGGAATGTACAGATGCAGGCAGCGGCGCTTCAATGCGTCGGAGATTTCCCGGGTGTTGTTCGAAGTGAGAAACACCATGGGCGGTTCGCGGCGTGCTTTGACGGTGCCGATCTCCGGAATCGATACCTGAAAGTCCGAGAGGATTTCCAGCAGCAGCGATTCGAATTCATGGTCTGATTTGTCGATCTCATCGATGAGCAGTACGCAGCCGTCATCTTCGCGCAGCGCCTTCAGCAGGGGGCGCGGCTCGAGAAACTCCTCGGAGAAGAAAATATCGCCGAAATCATGCAGCCGATTGACTGATTCTGCGAAGCCCTTAGCGCCGGCCAGCACTTCGTCGAGGGCTTCCTTGAGCACCTGGGTGTAAAGCAGCTGTTTGCCGTATTTCCATTCGTAGATTGCCTTGGCTTCATCCAGACCCTCGTAACACTGCAGGCGGATCAGCGGTAACTCGAACATTTCAGAGGTGGTCTTGGCCAGCTCGGTCTTGCCTACCCCGGGCGGCCCTTCGATGAGAATCGGCTTGTGCAGCTTGTATGCCAGATACACGGCCGTAGCAATCTGCTTGCTACAGATGTAACGGTGGTTCTCGAAATGCTGCTGCAGCGACTCCACCGTCGCCGCCATCTGCTCAATATCAGCCATGAACTACTCTATGCCCCGAAAATAAACCATGCATTGTACCCTACGGTGCCTGGTTTCGTCTCAGTCGTGCAGACGCATGAGCCCTTCCTGGGTAGTCGAAGCGACCAGTTCTCCAGCCTGGTTGTAGATGAGACCACGATTGAATCCGCGCGCATTGCCGGCGGCGGGGCTGTCCTGGGCGTAGAGCAGCCACTCGTCGGCTCGAAACGGACCATGGAACCACATGGCGTGATCCAGGCTGGCGACCTGTACGTTGTCCTGCAGAAAGCTCACCGCGTGGGGGCGCATGGCGGTGTCGAGTAGCGACCAGTCCGACAGATAGGCCAGCACGCACTGGTGCAGGCGGGGATCGTCGGGCAGGCTTTCGCGGGTTTTCATCCAGCAGTTCTGAATCGGTGGTGTTGCCTGCGGGTGCATTAAGTCAAGCGGTTCCACCGGGCGTATCTGAATCGCGGAGGTCATGCTGAAAGAGTCCTGGTACTCCTTGGGCCAGTCCTCGGCCTGTTCTGCCTGCAGTTCGTTCTCGTCCCGCAGGGTTTCCGGGCCTGGCAGGTCCGGCATGGGAAACTGGTGTGCCAGGCCCTCTTCTGCGACCTGAAAGGAGATCGACATGGTGAAGATTGGCAGGCCTCTCTGTATGGCCACAACCTGGCGCGTGGTGAAACTTCTGCCGTCGCGGATGCGTTCTACCTTGTAGAGGATCGGAATCTCGGTATCGCCGGCGCGCAGGAAGTAGCCGTGCAGGCTGTGTGCGTGGCGGTGCTCATCGACGGTTCGCGATGCAGCCACCAGCGCCTGGCCGATGACTTGACCGCCATACACCCGCTGCCAGCCCTCGTTGGGGCTGACTGCGCGATAGTGGTTCTGTTCGATTTCCTCCAGTTCGAGGATCTCGATGACTTTCTGTAGTGACTGCATTGCACCACCTGAATAAATGGAATGCGACGGCCGATCAACCGTGCACGGTTGATCTGATCAGTATTTGTATGCTTCCGGCTTGAAGGGGCCTTCGGTAGTCACGCCGATGTAATCTGCCTGCTCCCTGGTCAGCTGGGTGACCACCCCGCCGAAGCCTTCCACCATCAACTGGGCGACTTCCTCGTCGAGTTTCTTGGGCAGAACCTCCACGGTAATCGGCGAACGCTGGTTTTCCGGTTGACTGGCCCAGCCCTGCTCGAACAGGTGCATCTGCGCCAGCACCTGATTCGCGAATGAGCCGTCCATGACTCTGGACGGGTGGCCCATGGCATTGCCCAGGTTAACCAGGCGGCCTTCAGACAGCAGAATCACGTAGCCACCGGCGTCGTCGGAACGGAATACCTGATGTACCTGGCCCTTCACTTCCTGCCAGCGCCAGTTTTCGCGCATGTAGGCGGTGTCGATCTCGTTGTCGAAGTGACCGATGTTACTGATTACGGCACCTGATTTGATGGTCTGCAGCATGGCGGCGTCGCAGACGTTGGCGTTACCGGTGCAGGTGACGACCAGATCGGTATCCTGCATGAGCCGCAGATCGATGTCTTCGGCTTTGCCGGTATTGACACCGTTGCTATAGGGCGAGACTACTTCGAAGCCGTCCATGCAGGCCTGCATGGCGCAGATCGGGTCGATTTCGGCTATCCGCACGATCATGCCTTCCTGGCGCAGACTCTGGGCGGAACCCTTGCCTACGTCGCCATAGCCGATCACCAGCGCGCGCTTACCGGCCATAAGCATGTCGGTGCCGCGCTTGATGGCGTCATTGAGGCTGTGGCGGCAGCCGTAGCGGTTGTCGTTCTTGGACTTGGTCACCGCGTCGTTGACATTGATGGCCGGCACATGCAATTCGCCAGCCTGCATCATCTCCAGCAGCCGGTGCACGCCGGTGGTGGTTTCTTCGCTGATGCCGTGAATGGATTTCAGCATGTCCGGGTAATCGTCGTGAATGATCTGAGTCAGATCGCCGCCATCGTCGAGCAGCAGGTTGGCGTCCCATGGCTTGCCGTCTTTGAGAATGGTCTGGCGAATACACCAGTCGTATTCCTCTTCGGTCTCGCCCTTCCAGGCAAACACCGGTATGCCACCCTCGGCCATGGCGGCGGCGGCGTGATCCTGGGTGGAGAAAATGTTGCACGACGACCAGCGCACGTCGGCGCCGAGGGCGGTCAGAGTTTCAATGAGCACCGCGGTCTGTACGGTCATATGAATACAGCCGATGATCTTTGCGCCCTTGAGGGGCTGTTCGTCGAGATATTTGCGCCGTAATGCCATGAGTGCCGGCATTTCTGCTTCGGCCAGGGCGATTTCCTTGCGACCGAAGTCTGCGAGGGCGATGTCGGCTACTTTGTGATCAGGCATCTGCTAGGTTCCTTGGTTGGCTGAATCATTCTGGGCGTTTTGCGCCCCGTTGCGTATGCGTGAGTAAGTAAGCACTTACTTGCACGCGGAATCCGTTTCGTTGTGCGAGGAACTGCTGCTGGACCTGTTGGAAGCTGGCCTTGGCAGCCCATGCCTTGAGTTCTCCGGGGGCGAAGCCCTGCCAGAGGTCGCCGCATTGCTGCTTGACCCATTCCTGGTCATGGCGGCATAGCTCGGCGATGACCAATAGTCCGTCTGGGGACATGACGACGGCAGCCTGCTTGAAGAATCGTGCGGGCGAGGGCATGTGATGCACCACCATGCCTGCGGTGATGAGATCGTAGGTCTGTCCGGGCGGTAGATCCGCGAAGTCTCCTTCGACGAGCTTTACATTGGGCAGATCTGCCGCGGCCTCTGCGGCTTCCGCCAGCATTTGCGAGGAAACGTCAATGCCGGTCAGTACTTTGCAGTGGGGGGCGATGGCGCGCAGCACCGTGCCTGCACCGGGTCCTATTTCGAGGCCATTGTCGGCACCCTCGGGGAAGTGACGGCTGATGCATTCCACCAGCGCTGTGGCGTATACGTCTGGCAGGCAGATCAGCGCATGCTGCTGTTCCAGGGCGTCGGCCTGTTCGTCGAAAAACTGCCGTGATCGGGCGGCACGTGCGGCGTAGATCTGTTCAATGGCGCTCTGCTGTTCAGCCGTTATCGAGTTGTGGCTGAGGGCGTCGAAAATCGCCTGGGTGAGCAGGTTGACGGGTAGCGCGCGTTGATAATAAACCGTCGTGCCGTCTTTGCGCTGGGCAACCAGCCCGGCACTGCGCAGAACCTTGAGGTGATGGCTCATCGCGGGTTGCGAGGTGGCGAAGATCTGCACGAGTTCGTTTACGCCAAAAGAATCCTGCCCCAGGGCGCGCAGAATGTTTGCGCGCAGGTCGTCACCGACCGCTTTCGCGGTTTGCACCACGTCCGGGTCCGGAGTGTCGATGGCAACGATGGAGGATGTGCTGTGCACGGTGGAATCGCAGCGTCTGTGGCTGCAACGTCTCTGATTGCGATTAGTTAATGCTAGCAGGAGATTGGCGTGCGGCAAATATATATAAAAATATATTGATATAAATAATGCCGATCTAAATGGATGTACAGGCAGACCCAGGCACAGCAACCAGGTCGGCGTCCCGACTTGGTCAGGACGCCCGCTTATGCCACCATGCGCGCTTATCGATTCGGGATCAGTTCAAGTTGTGACGCCAGACCTGCAAAGTAAACTGCCGGATGTCGGTACCACCATATTCACGGTGATGAGCGCGTTGGCGGCGCAGCATAATGCCCTCAATCTTTCCCAGGGTTTTCCGGATTTCGATGCGCCGCCGGAGTTGCTTGAGCGCGTTAACCACTACCTGACCAACGGTTACAACCAGTATCCGCCGATGGCGGGCGTTGCGCAGCTGCGCGAGGCGGTTGCGGGCGTTGTCCATGCCCTATATGGCGCCCGGGTGTGCGCCGACGATGAACTAACCATTACCGCTGGCGCTACCCAAGCACTGTTCTGTGCCATCACCGCGGTGGTGCGGCCCGGCGATGAGGTGATCGTTTTCGACCCGGCATATGACAGCTACGAACCGGTGGTGCGTCTGCAGGGCGGCAGCACCGTTCATATCCCCTTACAGGGGGCCGATTTTCATGTCGATTGGAATCTTGTGGCCGATGCGGTCACCGAGCGGACCCGCCTGATCATCATCAACACCCCGCATAACCCCACCGGCGCTGTGTGGCGGGAAACCGACATCGAAGCACTGCGCACCGTGATTGCCGAGCGGGATATTTTCATCCTCTCAGATGAAGTGTACGAACATATGATTTTCGATGGGCAGCCTCATCTGAGCATGTGTCGTTTTGACGATCTGCGTGAGCGCAGCTTTGTCGTCTCTTCTTTCGGCAAGACGTACCACGTTACGGGCTGGAAAGTGGGTTATTGCGTGGCGCCGCCCGCGCTGACCACAGAATTCCGGCGCGTGCATCAGTTCGTGACGTTTACGGTCAATACGCCGGTACAGCACGCGCTGGCGGACTTTCTGACCAGCACCCCCCAGCATCACCGGGAACTGCCGAGCTTTTATCAATCCAAGCGGGACCTTTTCTGTGCGGCGCTGCAGGGGTCGCGGTTCGAACTGGCGCCTTCTTCCGGCACGTACTTTCAGCTGTTGAACTACAGCCGGATCAGTCAGGAACACGATGTCGCCCTGGCGCGGCGCTGGACCGAGGAGATCGGCATAGCGTCCATACCCATTTCGGTATTTTATGAATCCCCGGAGCAGCATACCCAGCAGGTGTTGCGCTTCTGCTTCGCCAAGGACGACGCCACCATAGAACGTGCCGCGGAAATTCTATGCAGCCTGTGAATCTCAGCCTTATACAGAGCGCTACGCACTGGCATGACCCGGCCAGCAACCGGGCCATGTTTGAAGACTGCTTTGCCCGGGTACCGGCGGATGCTGATCTGATCGTACTGCCGGAAATGTTCAGCACAGGATTTACCATGGCCAGCGGTGAGGTGGCTGAGCCGATGAGCGGCCCTACCGTGGCGTGGCTTGGCGAGCAGGCCCGGACGCTGGGTCGAGTAATATGCGGCAGTCTGGTCATCGAACACGGCGGCGAGTATTTCAACCGCTTTGTCTGGGTGCCGCCCGATGGTGAAATGCACTGCTACGATAAGCGTCATCGATTCCGCATGGCCGGAGAGCACGAACACTACAGTGCAGGTGGCGCGCATATCGTGGTCGAGCTCAATGGCTGGCGTATCTGTCCGATGGTCTGTTACGACCTGCGCTTCCCGGTGTGGTTCCGCAATCGGGGCGACTATGACGCGCTGCTTTGCGTAGCCAACTGGCCTGCAGCCCGGCGCGACGCGTGGAATACTCTGTTACGTGCCCGCGCTATCGAAAATCAGGTGTACGCAGCCGGCGTCAACATTGTTGGTACCGACGGAGCCGGTGTACGCTATAGCGGCGGTAGTGCAGTGTATGCGCCAGACGGCGCAGTGCTGGCAGAGTTACCGGATGAGGCGGGCATTATCAATTGCACGTTCGATGCGGAGCGATTGCAGTCGCTGCGCGAGAGTTTTCCTGTTGGCTTCGATGCGGATCACTTTGAGTTACTGGAGTAGTAAGTGAAGATATCTGGACTGTCATTGTTGTGTGCCGGCCTGTTGCTGGCATCGGGGTGTGGGCAAGGCGAATCTACGACCTCGCCGGATTCCGAAGCAGTGCTAGCCGCGCACCCTGGCGAAGAGATTTATCAGAATTACTGTTTTTCCTGCCATGCGTCTGGTTCGAGCGGCGCCCCTGAACTGGGTGATGCAGAAGCCTGGGCGCCCGTTCTGGCTAAGGGACCTGAGCTGTTGCTGCGGGCAACCATTGATGGCGTACCACCGGCCATGCCGGCCCGGGGTATGTGTTTCGACTGTACTGACGAGCAGCTTGCTGCGGCCATCGACTATATGGCGGAGCAAGTCGAGTAGGGCGGAGCGCGCGTACATATCGCCAGATTATGGTGATATATGCCATCTTATGCTGCATCGTCTGGTAAAATATCTATATAAATCAATAGATTAAGTCTTGGTACGGTTCCTGCAGTCAGGTGGAGAAACAACTGCTCAGAACTGTATCAAGGAAACTCATATGTCTCACCTGCGTGCCGGCGATATCGTTTCACGCCGCAAGGGTCTCGTCATGCATAGGGGCATAGCCCTGGGTGATGGCCGGGTGCTGCACAATACGCCGTTGCTTGGAGAGCACATCTGCACAGAGTCAGAGTTCCGCGCCGGCCGGCGGCTGCGCGTCCACCGTCTCGATGGAGGAGAGCGCGGCCGCGTCATGCGCCGGGCCATGGATCATGCTCCGCGGCGCTATAACGTGCTGACCAACAACTGCGAACACACCGTTACCCGCCATACCGCCGGCGCTGCACACTCGCCGCAGTTGCGGTCCTGGATCATCGGTTCGGGGCTGGCTGCCGCTGCGTTTGCGGTGACCCGCCATCCTGCAGTAGCGGCTGCGGCCTATGCGGCCGGACGCAGGATCAGCCATCGGCTCGGCGCCAAGTTGACGCGCTAGCTGGTTTGCGGAAGTTCCCGGCTGCGGTGGTCAGTTGCGCGGCCATGCCATAGCTGATCACGCCACGCCGAAGTCCTCCGGGGGCGCGACGCTATACGAGCCAAAGCCCGGCACCAGCAGGTGCCGACAATGCAGCATCAGACGGGGCGCCTGCTGCAGTGGCGCGCCAGGCTGCCCGTACAGATGATCGCCCAACAGCGGGTAGCCGATCCAGCTCATGTGAACACGGATCTGATGTGTGCGTCCCGTCATGGGTTTGAGCAGCACCAGGCTGCGACCCTGATGATGCCGCAGGCAGCGAACGGCGGTAAATGCCTGAACACCTTCGCGATCCTGTTGCACCTCGAAGCGATTGCCCCGGCGCTGGATCATGGCGCGTTCCCCGGCGACCCGATAGCGACTCTTGCGGCCGCGGCGCAGCGGCAGATCGATTGAAAGCGTAGCGCCGCCTGGGAAATCTCCCACCACCCAGGCGAGGTAGAACTTGTTTACGCTGCGCGCTTTGAATGCTCTGGTCAGTGCCGATTGTGCGGGCTGATTGCGCGCGACCAGCAATACGCCGCTGGTGCCTTTGTCCAGGCGGTGTACCAGATAAGGTTTCTGCGGACGGCGCTTGAGTATGCTCCACAGGTCTGGCTGTGCTGTGCGATCGGCCAGCAGCGGCACTCCTGCGGGCTTGTTGTAAACCCACAGGTCATCATTGCAAGTCAGCGGCTGAATGTCTGGTAGTTGGCGCACGTGTTCAACCCGGACCCATCTGCTGCACTAGTTGCCCAGCAGACGCGCGAGGCGTGCGTCGAACAGGGGCGCTACCCTGGGCATCTGCGCCTGGTGATGCTGCAGTTCTTTGAGTATCCCGGCGACCACTTGCGGATGTTGCTCGGCAACATCGTAGCGCTCGCCGGGATCGGTGCGCAGGTCATACAGCAGCGGCGTTTCGTGTTCGGTGCGCTTGGGGGGCATGCCGTAGGCGCCTTCAGATACTAAACTCAGCTTGTAACGGCCCATACGCACCGCGCGTAGCTCGCCGGCGCGGTAGTAGAAGAGCAGTTCGCGGGGGCTGGGAGCGCCGCTTAACAGTGTCGCAGAAAGATCATAACCATCTACCCCGACGGATGGATCGAGCCCGGCCAGCGATAGCGCTGTATTGTAAAGATCCATGGCCGAGCCTATGCCGCTCACCACGCCGGGCTGTACCTTGCCTGGCCACCAGAACACACCGGGTACCCGCATGCCGCCTTCGAAGGTGGTGCCTTTGCCGTTGGCGAACGGACCTGCCGACCCGCCGTGGGTGCGCATCCACAACCAGGGGCCATTGTCGCTGGTGAATACCACCAGGGTGTTTTTCGCCAGCCCGAGTGCTTCGAGTTTTTCGACAATGGCGCCCACGCTCCAGTCGAGCTCTTCGATGACGTCGCCGTAGCGTCCGGCCAGGCTCCGATCAACGAAAGCGTCGCTGCGGAAGATTGGCGTGTGGGGCATGCTGTAAGGCACATACAGCAGAAATGGCTGGTCCTTGCTGCGCTCGATGAAGGCGAGCGCCTCTTGCGTGTAGTTCTTGGTCAGGTCCTTCTGCATCGCCGGGCGTTGTACGATTTCATCATCGAATCCTGCAGCCGTACGTCTGCTGCGTATCACCGGTACGTTCCAGTATTCGTTCTTCGGGTTCATCCACTTGTGCAGTCGCCGCTGCACGGCGGCTTGCGCCTGCTCCGGGGTCGTTGTCGCCGAGGCGCGAATAGACTCGTCGAAGGTTGGTTCGTTGGTCCAGTCCATGTCGTTGGAGTAGGGCACGCCATACCAGTAGTCGAACCCGTGCCTGGTCGGCAGCTTGTCTGCAGTGTCACCCAGATGCCATTTGCCGATTACGGCGGTTGCATAGCCCGTACTTTTGAGGGCTTCGGCCATGGTGTATTCCGCGTCCGGCATGCCTTCCACGTCGTTGGGAAACAGTACGGCGATCTGCCGGCCGTACAGGCCGGTGCGGTTCGGCAGACGCCCTGTCAGCAGCGCGCCTCTCGCCGGCGAGCAGACCGGTGCGGGCGCGTAGAAGTCGGTCCAGCGTTGACCCTCCGCGGCCAGGCGGTCGAGGTTGGGCGTGCGGATGTAGGGGTGCCCGTAACTTGAAAGATCGCCGTAACCGAGATCGTCGGCAAACAGAATTACGATGTTGGGCGGGGTCGCCTGCTCGGCGGTGGCTGCGATAGCGCTCGCTGCATAGAGCGTCCAGATGCCCAGTGCTGCTGCTGCTGTGGTTCGTAGATTACGTGTGTTCAGGCACATGCGTTTTGCTCCGGATTCGTAAAGCAGATGGTTAGCGGTCTTGCAGGGCTTTGTCGACAAGCTTGAGGCGCGCGGCCTTGTCCGGGCCGTCGGGTATCACGTGCTCCCAGCGATCCGCAGCGCCTTTGCGGCGCAGCCATTTGTCGGGGAATTCCGCGGCGCTTGATCGATCGGTATGACGGAACACCGCCCCCTGATTGTACTTTTGCGTATAGGGCACCGCATTGCGGCCTTCGCGGTCGGCAAGAGCAGCATAGAGTCTGTTGCGCAGGTCGACTTTTACGCTCAGCAGTTGCGGGTCTTCGATGAGGTTGTCACTTTCCCCGGGGTCGCTGTGTAGGTCATATAGCTCCTCGGTATCCCATACGCCGTGGTACTGAATATACTTATAGCGATCTGTCCGCAGTGCAAAGACGGTGGGCGTCTGTGGGTAGTTGAACTCCCAGTAGTACTCGTAGGTCAACTCCTCGCGCCAGCCCTGCCTGCGTTGTTTGCTGGCCTGTTGCTCAGCGGCGACGGTGCGATATGCGGGCAGATGGGCGAAACTGGCGCCGTCGTAGTGATCCGGCGCTTGCGCCCCCGCAAGCCGCAGTATGGTTGGCGCGATGTCGATATTGGCAACCATATCAGTCACGACCTGGCCCGGCGCGAAAATACCGGGCGCTGCGGCGAGTAACGGCACACGCATGGATTCTTCGTAGGCGTTGCGCTTGTCGATGAGTCCGTGTTCGCCGAACAGAAAGCCGTTATCGCCCATCAGAAAGACGACGGTGTTGTCTTGCAGAGCGTTGTCTTTCAACCATTGCTGCAGGCGACCGATGCTGTCGTCCACGGCGCTCAAGGTGCGATGGTACTGACGTTTGAATTCCTTAAGCGGCAGCTCCGAATGATAGGGAAAGTCAGAACCGTGCCAGCTGTTGCGTTGATTCAATACCCACATGGGCACGTCCGCGTCGGCCGCCGGCGGCTCGCCGAGCTTGATCTCGGCGTTTGCGTACTGGCTCTGGTGACGTTCAGCAGGCTGGAACATCGAGTGTACGGCTTTGTGAGACAGGTAGGCAAAAAACGGCTTTTGCGTGTCGCGGTTTTCCAGGAACTCGATGAGATAGTCGGTCAGCTCGTCGGTGATATAGCCCTTCTGCGCGACTTCCTCGCCGTTGACGTTCAGCCTGGTCACCCCACCGAAAACAGTCTCCGGGTAGTAGGTGCCCTGACCAGGGAAACTAACCCAGTAGTCGAATTCCGGGCGCGCTTGTTGAATACGGCCGCCCATGTGCCATTTGCCGATGAATGCGGTCTGGTATCCGGCTGCCTGCAGGCGCCCGGGAAACAGCTCAAGATCCTCCCGCAGCGGACGGTTGTTATCGACGACGCCGTGATTATGCATCATCTGCCCGGTGAGAATGCTGGCGCGGCTCGGAGAGCACAAGGAGGTGGTGACGAAGGCATTGGCAAAGTGCACACCTTCTGCCGCCAGCTGGTCCATGTTCGGTGTCTGCAGTACCGGGTTCATAAAGCCCAGTTCGTCGTAGCGCTGGTCGTCGGTCAGAATGAACAGGATGTTGGGCTGGGTTGCGAGCGCGTTTGCGGCCAGCAACATGCCCAGCGCTACCGCGGTCAAGCGGCGGCTTATCGGTATCACCATTGTGTATCTCCTCCCAGGGCAATGCGCAGTGCTGCGATGATATTACCGTTCATCAGTGCGATCAGTGTCCGTATCGATTTAACGTCGAGTTTGCCGCGGCTGAACAGCACGAAGCTGCGCAGAGGCATGGTCGTCATCATTTCTTCGAACATCCTTTCCAGGGTGGGGTCGGCGCCGCTAGCGAAACCGATATTCTTCTTGAATTCCGCCTCGATGCGCTGTTTTACCTTGCGTCCCAACCAGGAAGCTTCGATGTCCTGCAGGGTTGAATTGATGTGAAACGGTCGTGCCGCCTCGGGTGCGGGAGTGGGGTGACCCAACATGGCGCAGAACACATCGTCACCCACGCTCAAGCCGGTGCCGGTCAGTACCGGTCCTGCCACCGATTTGATCTGCGTCGAGAGTTGCTGGTCAGAGTCGATGATTACCTCGGCGGTCAGGCGTATGTCTCTGCTCGATGAGCCGGCCCGCAGCTGATATGTGCCGCCTTCAACCACCCAGTCGCGCTGGGCCGGATCGAATATGGCGAAGTCCTTCCTGTGCAGTTGCAGGACAACGGTCTGTGTTTCGCCGGGCTGCAGGAATACTTTCCGGTAAGCCTTCAATTCCTGAGCGGGGCGGTAGGCTGCGCTCTGCTTGGCATGTGTATACAGTTGTACGACTTCAGCGCCGGGGCGATCGCCGCTGTTGGTGAGTTGCAGGGACACCGTCACACCATCGGCGCCGCTTGCGGTGACGAGATCTGCATAACTGAATCTCGTGTAACTCAAGCCATGGCCGAAGGGAAACAGCACGGGCACCTCAGCGGTGTCGAAATAGCGATAACCGACATAAAGCCCTTCCCGGTAATGAACCTGCCTACCCTGACCGGGGAACCATTGGTCGGCGGGTACGTCCTGTAGTCGCCGGGGAAAAGTCTCGGCCAGTTTGCCGCTGGGATTTTCCGCCCCGAACAACAGGTCGGCGATCGCACCGCCGCCGGCCTGACCCGCCAGATAAGATTCCAGTACGGCTCTGACGTTGTCCAGCCAGGGCATCTCCACGGGCGAACCATTCAGCAGCACGACCACGGTGTTCGGGTTGGCCGCGCATACTGCCTCGATCAGGTCGATATGCTGGTCGGGCATGCGCATGTGTGCCCTGTCGAAGCCTTCGGACTCGTAGGTGACAGGCAGGCCGGCGAATATCACGGCGACATCCGCGCTGCGCGCGGCCTGCACGGCTTCGGCGATGAGATTTTCGTCGGCCTTGGAATAGACCGCTTCATAGCCTGGCGCGTAGACGAGTTCGGCGCTGTTGCCGAGCGCTTCCGCGATAGCATCGTAAGCGCAGTCGAGTTGCGTCGGGGTAACCTGGGAGCTTCCAGTGCCCTGATAACGCGGTTGCCTGGCGAATTCGCCGATCAGTGCGATGCGCCCGGCAGGGGTCATGGGCAGCAGTGCGTCGTCGTTCTTCAGCAGCACCGAGCATTGCGCCGCGGCACGTCGGGCCAGGGCGTGATGAGCGGTCTGGTCGAGGTCCACCTCGCGCGCAGCGAGTTCGCTACCGCACAGGGCCAGGCTGACATTGCGTACTATGGCCTGATCCAGCAGATGCTCATCAAGTCGGCCGCCCTGCACAGCCTGTTCGACCCTGGCGTCGTTGGTACCGCTGCCGCCGGGCATTTCCAGATCCAGACCGCCGGCGATGCCCGTGACCCGGTCGTTCGCCGCCCCCCAGTCGGTCATCACCAGGCCGTTGAACCCCCACTCCTTGCGCAGGACTTCGTTCAGCAGCCAGTCGTGCTCACTGCAGTAGGTGCCATTGACGCGATTGTAGGCACACATTACCGTCCAGGGATTCGCCGTTTTTACGGCGATCTCAAAGCCGCGCAGATAGATTTCGCGCAGGGTTCGCTCATCAACAATGGCGTCGACGAACATGCGGCCATATTCCTGATTGTTGACCGCGAAGTGCTTGATGCTGGTGCCGACACCTTGAGACTGCACGCCGTTGATCAGCGCGGCGGCCATTTCACCGTTCAACAGAGGGTCTTCGGAAAGGTACTCGAAATTGCGGCCACACAGCGGGTGGCGTTTGATGTTCATGCCCGGACCGAGCAGCACGATCACGTCTTCCGCCACGCATTGCTCGCCCAGTGCGACGCCAATCTCGTGCAGCAGCACCGGATCCCAGGATGACGCCAGCGCGCAGGCTGTGGGGAAGCATGTTGCCGGCACGCTGGTGTTGAGGCCGACGTGATCGCCGTCGCTGCTCTGCTTGCGCAACCCGTGGGGCCCGTCGGTCACCATGACCGAGGGTACCTCGAGGCGTTCGCAGGCCTGCAGGTGCCAGAAACTTCTGCCTGAAGCAAATGACGCTTTTTCTTTGAGCGTCATCTGCGCCACAATGGCGTTTGCTTCATTGTGTTTTGCGGCGATGCCGCTGGATCCCGAACTGCGGGCCATGGTCCCTCCCAATATTGAATTCAAGCAGCTGGCTGGGATTATTCCTTAATTGGGTCGATTGTGGCACGCGGCGTTAGATTTCTTTTCAGAGGTTTTTGGAGCATGACATGACCGAATGGATGAATACAGGCAACAACGCGGTGATCAACAGCGGGTCCAAGCAGGGCATCACCTTCAGCGGCATGATCTCCCGCTTCAAACCTGAAAAATCAGCGGGTGCGTGGACTTGTGAACAGGTTACGGATTTCATGCTGGAGTCACTAGACGCGGTAGATATTTACGTTCTGTGTCCCGACAACGACATGCCACGTGAGCTGGCCAGGAAACGTATCCTGTGGAATACCGACGGCCTCATATTGAACTGCGCGTCGCTGTCGCGCTGGGACGACGCTTACCAGGACGCTTACCAAGCGTTTGCAGATCAATGAATCTGAGAGATCTGCGTTATCTGGTGGCGGTTGCGGAACACCGGCACTTCGGACGGGCCGCTGAGGCCTGTTTCGTCAGCCAGCCGACCCTGTCCACCCAACTCAAGAAGCTTGAGGAATTCCTCGGCGTCACTCTGATCGAGCGCACCAATCGTCAAGTGATGCTCTCTCCGGCCGGGGAGCAGATCGTTGAGCAGGCGCAGCGCATTCTGCGCGAGGTGAATACTCTGACCGCCATGGCGGAGCAGTTTCGCGATCCGCTGGGTGGTGAGTTTCGCCTGGGCATTATTCCGACGGTGGCGCCATACCTGTTGCCGCGGATTCTCGGCCCCATTCGTGAAGGGTTTCCAAATCTGCGCCTGCAGCTGACCGAAGGGCAGACTGCACAGCTTACCCGTATGGTGAAACAGGGCGATCTCGATGCGGTGTTGCTGGCATTACCGCTGCACGAGGAAAACATCGAAGAGCAGCTGCTGTTCGAAGAACCGTTTTTGTTTGCGGTGTCGGATGAACACCCGAAAGCCGGGCGTAAGAGCGTGTCGCTGGATGACCTGGAAGATGAGCAGGTGCTGCTCTTAGAAGACGGCCATTGTCTGCGCGACCAGGCGCTGGATGTGTGCAATGCCCATCGGGCAGTGGAAAACACCAACTTCCGGGGCACCAGCCTGGAAACCCTGCGCCAGATGGTGGCCGCCAACGCAGGTGTTACATTGATGCCGGAACTCGCAGTGCCCGAGCAGAAGGGGGGCGTCAGCTACATTCCGTTTCGCGGTGCGCCACCCCATCGAAAAATCGGTTTGTGCTGGCGCACCACATCGACCCGTGCGCCGCTGCTCGAGACCATGGGCAAGCTGCTGCAGAAGCAGGCGGGCCGGATTCTCAAGCGCCGCAAGGGAAGCGCTTAAACCGTCAGGTCCTGCGCGAGGCTGGCGGCCAGGCTGGCCGGCACTTCCACTGCATAAGGCAGCGCGTCATGGTCGATACCCATACGTATCGCGGTGCCCGCGCGCGCCCCCGCGATGTCGTTCGCACTCAGTTCAAAGCGCATGAAATGCACTGCTGCGGCTTTTTCATCGGTGGAGCGTTGCAGATCTTCATTAGCGGTCGCGTAAACCTTTGCGCCGTCGCCCACCTGCACCCACACCTTGTGTTCGATGCCGGACATTTTCGTCAAGGCTGACCGGCGTTCTTCAGCATCGCCGTACTCGATCATGAAGGTCGCCTTCCAGTTGCCACCGTCAGGGATCAGCGGATTGTAGGCGGCCAGTTCTTCCTCGATTTCCGCGGCCTCGAAAATGCGCTCTACCCGCAGCATTTCCTGTACCTGGTACTTCATAGTGATTGCGTCTTCGAAGTACAGGGTTGCGTGTTCGCCCAGACGGGCCTGGCGGTTTTTCTTGTGCGCGATGACCTGATTGCGGAAGTCAGGACGCTGCTCGGCGTATTGCTCGAGGCTCCACAGGTCTTCGCGGGTGAGTTTTGCGTTAGATGCCATAGGCTTTGCGTACCATAGAGATTGGGTGTTCGGGCTCGGCTTCGCCATCCATTCCGTGCGCGATCAGGCGGCCGGCCATGGGGCAGTCAGAACCGAAAGTATCAGGTTCCGCCTCGGTGACCCGGCGAACCACCGGACGGGCGATTTTCATCGCTTTGTCGTAGGTTTCGGCCTTCACGGCGTAGGTGCCGTCGTGTCCGGAGCAGCGCTCGATGGCGGTGACTTCGGTGTCGGGAATCAGTTGCAGGAACTCGCGAGTCTTCATACCGAAGTTCTGCACGCGCTGGTGGCAGGCTGCATGGTAGGCGACCTTGCCAAGCCCCTGTTTGAATTCAGTGCTCACCAGTTGCGCCTTGGCGCGCAGCATCAGGTATTCGAAGGGGTCGAAGAAGTGCTGTTTGACCCTGGCGACGTCTGCATCTTCCGGGAACATCAGCGGCAGTTCCTGCTTGTACATGAGTACGCACGACGGGATCGGCGCGATGATGTCGTAACCGTCGTCGATGGCCTTGAGGAAGGTGGGCATGTTCGCGTCTTTCAGGTCCGCGACTTTCGGTAGATCGCCCAGTTCGAGTTTGGGCATGCCGCAGCATTTTGCATCCTGCAGCAGTTGCACGTCGACTCCGTTGTGGGTGAGCACGGTGATCAGGTCTTCCACTACCCTGGGCTCGTTGTGGTCTCCATAGCAGGTGACGTAAATGGCCACTTTGCCGGTGGTGCGATCGGTGGTGGCAGCCTGTTTGCCACTTTGACTGCCTGGGAAGTGCTGGGGCAGGCGTTTGGTGAGCGCCCTGGTTTCAAAATGAGGCAGCGGTGCTTCGGCATGCAGCCCCACCATCTTTTCACCCAGATTACGCAGCGCCTTGCTGCCGGCGGCGGCATTGGCCAGAGACGCTATGCCGGGCGTTGAAATCGTGTCGAAAATGGGGTCGGTGGAGGTGATCAGGCGATCGCGCCACTTGGTGTCCTGCTGTTTGAACTTGTAGGCCTTGGCGCGCAGCATCAGGTGCGGGAAATCCAGGGCCCATTCATGGGGCGGCAGATAGGGGCATTTGGTTTCGGCGCACAGGTCGCACATGAAGCACTGGTCGACCACCTTCATGTAGTCGTCTTTGTCGACGCCGTCGACTTCCAGGGTGTCTGACTCATCGACCAGGTCGAACAGGGTCGGGAATGAGTCGCACAGGCTGACGCAGCGGCGGCAGCCGTGGCAGATATCGAATACCCGCTCCAGTTGCGTGTACAGGCTTTCCTTGTCGTAGAACTCCGGGTTGCGCCAATCGATAGGTTGGCGAACAGGTGCTTCTAAACTGCCTTCACGTATTGACATGTCTGCTCCGCGTTGTGCGTCGATTCGATTGTATTTGCACGCGCCAGCTTGCGCGCGCGCTTATGGATAAAAAAGGGCTCCTTTGGAGCCCTTTGTGATCCGGTAAGGGCGGATCTTCAGGCCATGCTGTCGAGTGCTTTCTGGAAGCGGTTGGCGTGGGAACGCTCAGCCTTGGCCAGAGTCTCGAACCAGTCGGCGATTTCGTCGAAACCTTCGTCACGGGCGGTAGACGCCATGCCGGGGTACATGTCGGTGTACTCGTGAGTCTCGCCAGCGATGGCCGCTTCGAGGTTTGCGGCGGTTGAGCCGATCGGCAGACCGGTAGCCGGATCGCCGACAGCTTCCATGTATTCCAGGTGGCCATGTGCGTGGCCGGTTTCGCCCTCAGCGGTTGAACGGAATACGGCAGCAACGTCATTCTCGCCTTCGACGTCGGCTTTTGCTGCAAAGTACAGATAGCGGCGGTTTGCCTGAGATTCGCCGGCGAAGGCGTCCTTGAGGTTCTGCAGAGTATTGCTGTCCTTCAGGTCCATTTTTGAACTCCCAATGTTTGAATTTGGTGTATGTCGCAAGTCACACGCTTAAGGGTTGAGGTGGGTCAACTACCTGGCAACATCTTACGTGACGCAGGCCAGTATAGTCATCGTGGCGACGGAATCTATTTGAAAGTTTGAATCATTGTCATAGAGGAAATCTATTAAAAGGTGAATTTTTTGCGATACACTCAATGATAATCATTCCCATTTGCCCGCAGGCTCACGTACCTGACCGGTAGGTGTAGAATGTGGGGTTTTGGGCGCGGGGCCACGTGAAGCAGTATCTGTCTGAACTTCGCCAGCTGACTCAGCTGGCGTTGCCGCTGGTGTTTACCCAGCTTGCCCAGATGGGTATGAGCGTGGCGGATACCATCATGGCCGGCCGCGTCAGTGCAGCTGACCTGGCGGGTGTCGCGTTGGGTTCGGTGGTGTTCTGGCCGCTGATGCTGCTGGTGTCCGGAACCGTCATGGCGATCACGCCGTCGGTATCACAACTGCGCGGCGCCGGCCGCGAACACGAAGCCGGTGAAGTTGTACGCCAGGCGCAGTGGATTGCGCTGGCGGGTGCTCTGCTGCTGTTCCTCGTCTACCGGAACCTGACACCGCTCTATGTGTTCGTTGGCGTCGATGCCGCCGCGATCCCGATCACCCAGGATTATCTGAGCGCCATGAGCTGGGGTGTGGTGCCGGCTATGTTCTATTTTTCCCTGCGCTACCTCTGCGAGGGACTGGGCTGGACGGTGCCCGCCATGGTGATTTCCGCAAGCGCACTGTTGCTGAAGATTCCGCTGAACTACTGGTTCATATACGGCGGGCTGGGTGTGCCGGCGATGGGTGGTGAAGGCTGTGGATGGGCATCGGCGATCGTGCTCGTATACCAGTTCGTTGCCATGCTCGGCGTTATCCGCTTCTCCCGGCTGCGCGAGGTCGGCCTTTACAGCCGCCTCTCGGCGCCGAACTGGGTCGAGATCAGACGTCTGATCGCATTGGGTGCACCGATCGGCCTGACCACCTTCTTCGAGTTCTCGGTGTTTTCCGCCATGACACTGCTCATTGGCCGGTTGGGTGTTGATGTGGTCGCGGCCCATCAGATTGCCTCGAACGTGGGTGCGCTGACCTTCATGATTCCCCTGGCGCTGGGTATGGCGGTATCGATCAGAGTCGGGTTCAATGTAGGCGCTGGAGATTTCGTCGCCGCCCGGCGCAGTGGCTGGGTCGCTATCGGTGCCTCTCTCGGGTTTGCGCTGGTGGCGGCTATGGTGCTGGTCATCGCCAACGATTACATCGCTCGTGCCTATACTACCGAAACCGCTGTGCTGGTTACCGCCGCGGAATTGTTGCTGCTGGTCGCCATATACCAGCCCGCGGATGATGTGCAGGCCACTGCCATCGGTACGCTGCGCGGTTACAAGGACACCCGCACCACCTTTGTGGTGGCCGTGGTGGCTTACTGGTTCGTCGGGTTCCCCATTTCCGTGGTGCTGGGCTTCGGATTATTCGAGTCTATCGATATGGGTGTCTACGGCTACTGGATCGGTCTCATCGTGGGCTTGAGTGTTGCCGCAGTGGTGCTCGTTTATCGGTTTGCGCGGCTGTCGAAAGACCCGGCCCGTATCGCGGCGCTGGCGCAACGGTAGCCCGCGGATATGGAATTGTGGTTGATCATCACCCTGGTGGCCGCGTTTCTGCAGAACGTACGCTCCCTGCTGCAGAAGCGCTTGACCGGCGTACTTTCCGTGAACGGTGCCGCCTACGTACGCTTTCTTTACGCAGTACCGTTCGCCTGGGTGTATGGCCTGGTGATGTGGCAGGGGCAACCCGAGGGTTTGAACCTGGCGTTCGCCAGCTACGTGGTCGCAGGCGCCATTGCGCAGATCATCGGCACGGCCTGCCTGTTGGCGTCATTCACTGACGGAAACTTTGCTGTGGGTACGGCGTTTTCCAAAACCGAGGCGGCCCAGGCGGCGTTGTTCGGCTTAGTCGTGCTGGGTGACGGGTTGAGCATCTGGGTATTCGCCGGCATTGCGGTGAGTCTGATCGGCGTTGTGCTGTTGTCCGCACGGCTAACCTGGCGCGAACTGCTGGCGCCGAATCGGGCATTGTGGCTGGGGCTGGCTTCCGGAGCTGCGTTCGCGGTATCGGTGGTCGCCTTCAGAGGTGCGAGTCTAAGCCTTGATACCGGAGATTTTCTGCAGCGCTCTGCTTTGACGCTGATGTTGTCGGTGACGGTTCAAACGATTGTCATGGGCACGTATCTGACGTTGCGTGAGCCCGGGCAGATCGGCAAGTCGTTACAATCCTGGCGCGCTGCAATCTGGGTCGGCGCGTGTGGCATGGTGGCGTCAGCGGGATGGTTCAGCGCCATGACCCTGCAGAGTGCCGCCATAGTGAGGGCGGTTGGTCAGGTGGAGTTACTGTTCACCGTATTGAGTTCCGTTTTGTTGCTCGGTGAACGATTGCGCAGGCGTGAACTGTTGGGGATCATGCTGGTTATTGCCGGCATTTTGCTACTGATTTAACGAATGTTTGCGGGAAACTGGAGAGGAACAAATGACTGATGCTGCCGTAACCACGCGGATACACGACAACGGCTGGGCTGAGCTGATCCTGAACCGGCCCGATCGCAAGAATGCGATCAATGGCCCACTTGGTGAAGCGCTGGCCGCCGGTGCTGCGGAACTGAGCAACAACGAGGCAGTCAACGCCATCGTGTTTCGGGGCGCGGGTGGAGCATTCTGTTCGGGTCTTGATCTCAAAGAATTCAACGCAGATCCGGCGCCGGACTGGCACGCAGATTTTCAGAGCATCTGGCGTGGCGCCCATCGTGCGCTGTTTCAATGCAGCAAACCGATCGTCGGCGCACTGGAGCGCTACGCCATCAATGGCGGGGCTGCGTTGGCGCTGGCCTGTGACGTGCTGGTGGTGGGTAAGAATGCGTTTGTGCAGGTTGGCGAAATACAGATCGGTATGGCGGCGCCCTATAACCTGGCGTGGATGAGTCTGCGGCATAGTGAATCGATCATGGCCCGAGTCGCGCTACTGGGCGAGCGCCTTTCTGGTGAAACGCTCGCGGAACTGGGGCTGGCGCAGTACTGCGTGCCGGACGATGCGGTCCTGGCCAGGGCAGAGCAGCTTGCCCAGCAGATTGGCGGCTATCCGGCGAGCGGCGTGGGCCGTATCAAAGCGGGTTTGCGCGCGCGTCTCGACGGGGATGCAGACGCCTGGTTTGACCGGTTTACCGGTGTTGATCCGGTGGGCGCGAGGGTGCGGCCGTCATCGATGAGTGACAGGTCCTGATCGGGTCTGTTTATGGCAACTGATCGCCGAACTCCCCGCGTAACCGCTGCCACTCGATCTTGAACCAGGGTGTGAACTGATCCGGCGTCTGTTCCAGCGCGGCATCCAGATCGGCCGGGCTGATCCAGCGAATCTCGCTGATCTCAGTGTTGTTGACGTCGGGCTCGCCGTCGAAATTGCCGACGTATACCGAACAAAGTTCATGCTCACTACCGATATCGCCAAAGCGCGCGTGGTATTCGAACTTATACAGGTATTTCAAGGGTGTGCGAAAGCCTAACTCCTGCTCGCAGCGCCGTTGTACCGCCTCGTCCATGGTTTCCCCCTGGCGCGGATGTGAGCAACAGGAGTTGGACCAGAAGCCGGGCCACAGGCGCTTGCTGGGGTGACGCCGCTGCATGAGCAGTTCACCCCGGGCGTTGAAGACGAACAGGGAAAACGCGCGATGCAGCACGCCCTCGCCGTCGTGACATGAGGATTTGTCGAGGTGGCCGACGATATGATCGCCGGTATCGACCAGCACCAGCGGCTCGCTGTCGTTGGAGACGATTTCAGACGATACGTGTTCCAGGGGTGCCCCCGTGATTGTCCTTGCTGCAAGTGTAGTGGATCACCCTATTGGGTCGTTACAGAGGCCGTCAACTGCCTCAGCGCTCACGCTGGAAGCACCAAATAGAGTGATGCACTACACAGGGTAGTGTACTCTTTTGTGTCTGCATGTGCTTTGAAAGGAGGGACAGGACATGAAAATCGGTGTGGCCATGGCGTTTAATCAACATTCTTCCGCCGCCTACATTCGCGATTGCGCGCAACTGGTGGAAGCGAAGGGCTTTCATGCCATCTGGGTGCCTGAGCACGTGCTGTTCTTCCCGGAATATGCATCGACCTACCCGTACAGCTCGAGTGGCAGGATTCCCGGTGATCCGGAAGGTTTGCTCGACCCGTTCACGGCGCTGACTTTCCTGGCAGGTTGTACCGAACGGGTGCGTCTGGCCACCGGCATATGCCTGGTGCCTCAGCGGCAACCGGTCTACACCGCGAAGATGGTTGCCGATGTGGACTTTCTCTCCGGCGGGCGCGTGGATTTTGGTGTCGGCATCGGTTGGCTGAAAGAAGAATTCAACAATCTGGGAGCGGACTGGTCTCGCCGGGTCGCATTGTGTGATGAATACGTCGATGCCATGCGGGCGCTCTGGTCAGAAGGCGTCACCGAATTTTCCGGGCCCACGGTTACGCTGACGCCCTGCCACTTCAACCCCAAGCCGGTGCAGAAGCCTTATCCGCCGATACTGTTTGGCGGTGAAAGCAAAGGGGCCCTGCGCCGGGTCGCTCAGCGCGGCGACGGCTGGTATGGCTACGACATGTCGCCGCAGGATCTGGCCGAGCGACTGCCGGTACTAGACGCCGCGCTGGCAGACGCCGGGCGCAGCAGAGAGGACATAAGGCTTATCGTCGGCCCCAACCGGCATCCGATTACACCGGAAACTGTCGCCCAGTATCGTGAGCTGGGTGTGCAACAGCTGGTGGCGCCGCTGGGCGCGTCGAACCTTGAAAAGCTCGAATTGCGTGCAGATGCGCTGCTGGAATCGGTAGGTTGAGCGTTTCGGGGTTGTGAGATTCCCCTTTTACAATTCTCACAATCCCTTTAATTGCCGGGCATTTTTCTATGCCACAATGGCCCTGGGTGAAAGTGGTGAAGTCCAATGAAAGTATCGCGCGCCAACGAAGATGCCAGAGTCTGGTTCCGCTCAGAGCGGGTTTTTATGTCCAGCGACAATGACTGGTGGTTCCAGACCCGAGAGGGTGTGGACGTAGGTCCTTACGAAACCCAGTACGAGGCTGAGATCGAAGCCGGCCTGCTCAAGGAACTGTTGCGGGTGGAGGAGGATGCCGCGGGGGTTGAATCGGCGATCCGTCAGTTTGTTCTCGATTCCTACTCCATAGGCCGGCCCCTGCGCCCGCGCTTTCGCGAGCCATTGTCGCGCAAGGCTGCTAAAGGCTGACGCAATCTGGAGTCGGGCGTAACTACACCCGACTCCCAATTTGCCGCTTCACTGCAGGATGCAACTTCATTTCCGCATCGGTAAGATACGCGCCTATTTTTCGCCCGAAATTTGAGCGCTATGGAAAAGACATCCGGCCCCGACAGCGCGCCGTTTTCATTTGTGAACATGGAACACGCTATCCTGGATTACTGGGAGGCGTCTGGCGTGTTCGCCAAGTCCCTGGACAACACCAGAGAGAAGAAGCCCTACATCTTCTACGATGGCCCGCCGTTTGCCACGGGTCTGCCACATCATGGGCATCTGGTGGCCAGCACCATTAAAGACATCGTGCCGCGCTACTGGACCATGAACGGCCGCCATGTCATACGCCGTTTCGGCTGGGATTGCCACGGTCTGCCCATTGAGCACGAAATCGACAAGCAGCTCGGCATGTCTGCCCATCAGGCGGTGGAAGAACTGGGTGTGGCCGGTTACAACGATCAGTGCCGGGCCATCGTACAGCGCTATGTCAATGAGTGGCGGCACACCATCACGCGCCTGGGGCGCTGGATCGATTTCGACAACGACTACAAGACCATGGACACCTGGTTCATGGAGTCGGTGTGGTGGGTGTTCAAACAACTGTGGGACAAGGGATTGATCTACCAGGGCGTGAAGGTCATGCCGGTCTCCACCGCTCTGGGTACGCCGTTGGCGAATTTTGAGGCTACGTCGAATTATATGGACGTGCAGGACCCGGCCATCACTGTGCTGTTCAAGCTGAATGAGGAAGACGCCTGGATTGCCGCCTGGACCACCACGCCCTGGACGCTGCCGTCGAACCTCGCATTGTGTGTGGGTGCTGAGCTCGAATACGTGCTGGTACGCGATGAAGATGCCGGCAAGGACGTCTACATGGCGGCGGAACGCCTCGCGGATTACGGTGAGTTCGAAATCATCAAAACCGCGACCGGCCAGGATCTGGTCGGTATGAGCTACCAGCCGCTGTTTCCCTATTTTTCAGATCAGCGCGAACAGGGCGCTTTCGTCATTGTCAGCGATGACTACGTTACTACCGAAAGCGGTACCGGCGTGGTGCATCAGGCGCCGGCCTTTGGTGAAGATGACTACCGTGTGCTGCGCGCCAACGGTATCGAGGCGTTTGCCTGTCCGGTGAGTCTGGAAGGTGTTTTCGAAGACGAAGTGACCGATTTTTCGGGCCAGTACGTCAAGGATGCCGACAAGAACATCATCAAATACCTGAAAGACAGCGGCGCTCTGTATCGTCAGGCAGTGATTCAGCACAGCTACCCCTACTGTTACCGTTCTGACACACCGCTGATCTATCGGGCGATCCCTTCATGGTATGTAAGCGCCACGTCTATTCGTGACAAGTTGCTCAATGCCAATGAGGGCATTCGCTGGGTGCCGGGACACATCAAGCACGGACGTTTCGGTAACTGGCTGGAAGGCGCCATGGATTGGGCTATTTCCCGTAATCGGATGTGGGGCACGCCGTTGCCGGTGTGGATCAACGATGTCACCGAAAACGCCATCTGCATGGGTTCGATTGAAGAACTTGCCGGCTATACCGGGGTTACCGTAACCGATCTGCATCGCGAGCATGTAGATCCGCTGGATTTCAGCATCGAGGGGGAAGAGGGCACCTACCGGCGCATCAGCGAAGTGCTCGACTGCTGGTTCGAATCCGGCTCCATGCCCTATGCGCAACTGCACTATCCGTTCGAGAATGAAGATGTGTTCAGCGCCGGTTTCCCGGCGGAATTCATCGCCGAAGGTCTCGATCAGACTCGGGGCTGGTTTTATACCTTGACCGTGCTCGCCGCCGCCATCTATGACAAGCCGGCATTCCGCAACGTCATAGTCAATGGCATGGTGATGGCGGAAGACGGCAAGAAGATGTCGAAGCGCCTGCGCAATTACACGCCGCCGGACGAGTTGATGGAAGCCTACGGCGCCGATGCACTGCGCCTGTATCTGATCAATTCCGGTCTGGTGCGGGGCGAAGAGCAGCGCTTTGCCGATTCCGGGGTGCGCGATATGACAAGGCGCGCCTTGCTGCCGTGGTACAACGCGTTTTCGTTTCTCAAGACTTACGCGGCGATCGACGACTGGTCGCCGGAAAAGGGCCTGTATTTCGGCGACAATGTGCTGGACCAGTGGCTGCTCTCGCGACTGCAGACGCTGAAGAGCAACATCTCGCAAGAGATGGAGGCCTATCGGCTGTATAACGTGGTGCCTCAGCTGTTTGCGTTCATCGAGGATCTGACCAACTGGTATATCCGCCTCAATCGTTCGCGGTTCTGGGGTGAGGAAATTACTGCTGACAAGATCTCAGCTTACAGCACGCTATATACTGCGCTGATGGAGTTGAGTCAGGTCATGGCCCCGTTTGCGCCGTTTCTTGCCGAGCACCTGTACCGGCAGCTGTCGGCACTGGTCGGCCGCGAGCCGAGCCCTGAGTCGGTGCACCTGTGCGATTATCCAAAGGCGGAAGCCGGGTACATCAAGCCTGAGCTGGAAACCGCGGTAGACCGCATGCAGCAGGTGATTCTACTGGGGCGCCAGAAGCGTGAAGAGGTCAAGATCGGCCTGCGCACGCCGTTGTCATCGCTGACCGTTATCAATCGCGACGAGGCGTTGCTCGAGGAGATGCGTGTCCTGGACGACTATCTCCGTGAAGAGCTTAATGTTCGAGACATTTCGTATGCCGCTGATGAATCCGCATTCATCGAACTCATTGCCAAACCGAATTTTCCGGTACTTGGCAAGCGTCTGGGTAAACGCATGAAGGAGTTCCAGCAGGCCATCAATAACCTGGGTGCCGATGATATAGCGGCGCTGCAGGCAAAGGGCGAGCTGAATGTGCAGGGTGAGGTGTTCAACCTGGATGAAATTCAGGTACTGCAGCAGGCGCGGCCGGGCACCAATACGGTATCGAACAGCCTGATTGCGGTGGATCTGGATTGCGAGTTGACGCCTGAACTGATTCGCGGTGGTTATGCGCGGGAAATCGTCAACCGCATACAGCGCGCTCGCAAAGACGCCGGGTTTGAAGTGAGCGATCGAATTGAGGTCGTGTACGAAGCGCAAGGCGAGTTGGCGCAGGCGGCGATCGAGCATGCGTCCTATATCATGCAGGAGACCCTGGCGCTGGATTTGCGTGCTGGTGCGCCTGGTGATGACGCTGTGGTGTCAGACATTGACGGTAATGTCCTGGGTTTCCAGGTGCATCGGGCCAACCACAAATGAGCCTGCGCTACACATACGTACCGCCACTTCCCGGCTCCCGGGTCGAGCACGCCGGTACGTACAAGCGTACCTTGCCGGTGTCGCTGGAGCGCATGTACGAGAATGCCCTCGACTGGGAGCATCTGCCTCATCTGCATGCTTCCAGCTTTTCTTCGCTGCAATGTCTCGATGCCGGCGCCTGGGGCTGGCGGGCATCAGTGGTCGATGCAAAGGGGCGGACCAGTGTGCTGGAACTGCGCCTGGATCGTAGTTGCCGGCGCTGGATTACCCGCAATCTCCAAGGCGCTAACCTCGGCGCCGAAATCTGGACCCATGTGTTCATCAATGAACCCCGGCAGCTGGACATTGTGGTGGATTTCTTCGTGCCGGGTGTGCCGGAGGAAGCTCGCGAAAAGGTGGGCATGGCCTACGCCCGAGCCTATGAACTGCTGTACGACGAAGATGTCTGGATGATGAGCGAGCGTCAGCAGCAGATTGACCGCCGCATCGATAGTATGAAGAGCGAAGATCGCCTCGAACTGGTACGGCCCGCTGCAGATTCGCTGCCTGTGGCGGTGGAGCTTTCCGGGCGCCAGTTCCTGTTGAACCGCCATGCGCAGCAATGGGTGGTCTACCCGGCGGCCTGTCCCCATCAGCTCGGTCCGCTGGTGGGTGAAATCAACGATGCAGGGGAGGTCACCTGTCCCTGGCATGGATATACCTTCGATGTACGATCCGGGGAGTGCACCAGTGGTTCACAGTGCCGTTTCGGGCAGGTCCCGCAGGTTGCCGAAGACAATGGCCGGGTGCTGCTCACCTGGGCTGATTGACCCTGCCTGCTTTAAAGCGGCTGCGTTTTTTCCTTAAGGCGGGTCAATTCCCGGTAAATTCCGGGGTTTCCCCATTCAGGTAGGCGGTGACCGCGGCGTCGCGGTCGCTGGTCGAGGCGCTGAACAGGTTCTGGTCTGAATCCATATGCATGATCGCGTGATTCAGCGCGTTGGCGATCTGATTGGTCGACTGTTTGATCATTTGTGCCGCGATAGGGGGTTTGCCCGCGTAGTGGCGCGCCATGCGCTGGGTGGCGGGCATGAGCTCATCAAGGCTCACTTGCTCGTCGAGAATGCTCCATGCTTCGAGGGTGGATGCGTCAATGCGTTCACCCCCGGCGACCAGGCGTTTGGCCCTTGCCGGCCCGACCAGGTTGACGATCAGCGGCAGGCTCTTCCACATCAGATTCACCCCGATGTCGATCTCGGGATATTGCATGAAGCAGTTGTCAGCACCCACACGGAAGTCACAGGCGGTAGCGATACAGGCACCACCGCCCATGGCGGCGCCCTGCCAGGCGGCGATGGTGATTTGATCGATACCGAGAATTGCTTCGATGGCCCGTTCGCCAATGCGCATGCGCCGGCGCCGTTGCACCAATGGGACTTTATAGGCCTCTCCTGAATCCGTCAGGTCGGCCCCGGAACAGAAGTGTTTGCCATTGCCTGCGAAGAGCACTACCCGGGATTCCGCATCATCGCGAAACGACAGGGCGGCGTGCTCAATCTCTTCGAGGTGGTAATAGTGAAGGGCATTGGCTTTGTCGGGCCGGTTCATAGTGATCTGCGCGATGTGTCCTTCGCGCTGCACTTCGATGTGCTCGTAAGCCATGGGTAAGGCGCTCCTGCTACGTGGTTGCTGCGGTCTTGAGTGGCATGCTCGGTCATGACGAGGGGTTGGTCAATATCGTAAACAGGCAAAAGCGAACTGAGATCCTGGTCAGGATCTCCAGCTCGCTGTGCTTGAAGATAGGAGGGATATCCGTGGGGAGGGGAGGGAGGGGGGTACGGATATCCCTCAGGAAACGGTTAAATCATTCGATGTGTTTATGTTACCTTGGGTAACATGGAATGCAACCTTCGGTAACGCAACACTCTGTTGCGTATATGCAACAATATCAGAGTATGGTACGTTGCGCTTCGCTGGACTGCAGGTATCGATCATGGATTGGGATGACTACAGATTTATGGAGAGCATTGCCCGGGAGGCCTCCGTGCGTGGCGCGGCTCAGGCGCTGGGCGTTAATGCCTCTACGGTGACCCGTCGCCTTGAGGGTCTGGAGCGGCGCCTCGGCGTGCTGTTGTTTACTCGCTCGCAGAAAGGTCTGCAGATCACCGACGAAGGCGTCGAAGTGGTGGAGCGATTGCAGCAGATCGGTGATCAGCTTCGTGATATCGAGGTGTCGTTGAGGGGCCGTGACCAGCGTCTTGAAGGTCGCATACGGCTAGCCATTCCCGACGTTCTGGCGGTGCACTTCCTGCTTGACGAGCTTTCCGAGTTTACCAGCACCTACCCCGGCATAGATCTCGAGCTGATGCCTGGTTATCAGAATCTGGATCTGGCCAGGCGCGAAACAGACATTGCGATTCGCGCTACCGAAACCCCACCAGAGTCCATGGTGGGTCGGCCACTCGCACGGGTGGCGTTAGCTGCATACGGCAGTCGCCGCTACGTCGAGAATATTGGCGTAATCGGCGATGGCCGCGGCGCAGCCTGGGTGGATTGGGCTGCGCCAGGAGAAGTGATGAAGCTCTATGGGCAGCTGCGCCAGCTTCACTTTCCCGCTGCTCACGTTCACGTCCGCTGCGATCAGGTGCTGATGCAGCACGCCGCACTGCGCGCGAATATGGGGCTTGGTATTCTCCCCTGCCTGCTGGGTGACGCGGATGAGCTGCTTTGCCGATTGCCGCAGATGCCGGTGCACGAAGGTCCCATGATGTGGCTGCTGACCCACCCTGACCTGCGCAATACGCGGCGCATTCAGGTATTCATGGCCTTTGTGCGGGACTTGTTCGCGCGCCGTCTGCTGGAACTGCGAGGGGAGCCGAAAAGCGCAAAGACCGAAGATTTGAATGGAGCTGACGGATGACGGTAAACGCGGCATCGCACATTTACTTTTCCCAGCGCCTGCGTCTGCACTATGTGGACTGGGGTAACGCTGATGCGCCCAATATGGTGATGGTGCACGGCATGCAGGATCACTGCCGGACCTGGGATGCGCTGGTCGAGGAATTCGTCGACGACTACCACATCGTAGCCCCGGACCTGCGTGGTCACGGAGATTCCGAGTGGGTGAAGGGCGCGGCGTACGATTACCGCGACTATGTTTATGACTTACATCAGCTGGTAGATCAGGCGCAACTAGCGCCGATTACCCTGATCGGGCACAGTCTTGGTGGCGCTATTGCCGCTCTTTTCGCAGGCGTCTATCCCGAGATGGTCAGTCGCCTGATCGTCGTTGAAGGCATCGGCTTGTGGCGAGCAGCGCAACCCCAGCCGCCGGCGGCTGCTCGGATCAGAGAATGGGTCAGTGAGGTCCGCCGGCTTTCGGGAAGATTGCCGCGACGCTATGACACGCTGAGTGATGCGTACCACCGCATGCAGCAGGCGAATCCTCAGCTCAGCCAGGAGCAGGCGTTACACCTGACTACCCACGGATCCAATCAGAATGAGGATGGGAGTTTTTCCTGGAAGTACGATAACTACATTCACAACTTCTCCAGCACCAGCATGACCGAGGAGGATATTGTGAGTCTGTGGGAGCGGATCACGTGTCCCGTGCTGTTGGTCAATGCGGAACATGGGCTGGAGCACCGGATCGGACAGGATGGGTCGGATGCGTATTTCGGGGATGTTCGGGTGAGGGATGTTTCCGGGGCGGGGCATTGGACTTACCATGATCGGCATGAAGAGGTTGTTGGGTATGTGCGGGAGTTCGTCTCTTCCATAGGCTGAAGCGCTTTCCTGCCCCGGCCGAGATGAAAGCAAGGGTCCAGAGATTTAGCAGTTAACAACCGCCCCGAAAACCCGCAAACTAAACCTGATCAACCAAGGACCAACGACTTATCATGCTTAGCGCCCCCCGCCGGTTGCGCTGTGACTTCGCAGATTCACCGCTGGCCGTGGCAGATGCCACGCCCTACCTGTCGTGGTGGGTGAGTGATACACGTCCGGCAGAGCTGCAGTCTGCGTATGAGATCGTGGCGGCTTCGACATTGCAGGGGCTGAGCGCCGCTCGCAAAGATCTGTGGGAAAGCGGTGTGGTCGCTTCGGGGAGTTGTGCCTGGGTCGAATACGGCGGTAAAGCGTTGACCAGTAACGCGCAGGTGTGGTGGAAGGTGCGTACCTACGACAGCGATGGCCTGCCCAGTCCATGGAGTGATGCGGCCAGCTTCGAAACTGGTCTGTTTGAAGCTTCGGACTGGCAGGGCGTCTGGATCGCGACGCCGCTGCGCGGCAGCAGGAGCAGGAGTGCCGCCGTGCCGGCACTGCGCCGGGAATTCGAGGTGGCGGGTCCTCTCAGCCATGCGCGTCTGCACATTGCGGTGCTTGGTGACTATCAGGTTGAGATCAATGGGCGGCGTTTGACGGAATCGTCGTGCAATGCGAGCTGGACCCAGTTCGACCGTGAGATCGAATACCACACTTATGACGTGACGACATTGCTGTTGCAACAGACGAATGCCATTGGCGTGTTACTGGCCGATGGAGTTTATGCGGGCGAACTTTCAGGTTGGGGGCGCAACCACTATGGCGAGCGGGCGCAAATGTTGCTGCAGCTTGAGATAGTGCTTGCAGATGGCTCTCGTGAGGTAGTCTGCAGCGACGGGCACTGGCTTTGGCGACCGAGCTGGATCGTCGGGGCGGAAACCAATGGCGCTGAACACGTTGACTACCGTCAGCTGGTGAGTGGCTGGAGTGAGGCTGGCGGCGCAGATGGCATCTGGCAGGAAGTTGAGGCTCTGGCGAAACCCGATACGCAATTGCATCCTCGTCGGATTTCTGCCATCAAAGCTCAGCGCAGCGTGGGTCCATTGCAGGTGCCGCGACGGGTTTATAGGGATGGGAGGGTGCAGTTCACCTACGACTTCGGTGAGCATATGCTGGGTCGGGTGCGGGCTCAAATCAGCAGTAACGAAACTGACTGTGTTTGCGTCAGCTATTCGCAGAATGCCGACTTTTCCAGCGCAGTAACAGATACGTTTACAACCAGCGGCGCGGGTGATGATCGTTCGATTGAAGCTCAGTTTGCTCTGCACGGGTTTCGATATGTACGTATAGAGCACCTGTCCGGCACGACAGACGTCGCGGACGTAACCGCATTGCGCATGGGCGCGATAGATCTGCAGAGCGTTCAGCTGAAATGCGACCATAAGCGCCTCAATGCGCTGTTCGAAGCTCTGAACAGTACGCTACGTGCAGGAGCGCTGCAGGTGCCGCTGCAATCGCTGGATGTAGAAGGACGCCTGCCGGATGTCGGTGCTGCCGGTTGCTGGGTGCCTCATCTGGCTTGTCGTGAAGACCTTGGTGTGGCAGTGAACAAATGGTGTGCCGACATGGTTGCTGCCGCCGAAGACGTGAGTTGCTCCAGTGGTTTTGCGCCAACGCTGAAGCGACTGGATGGCACCGTGCAGGCTGATGATGTCGCCAATCTCGAGACGCTGGTGCAAACGCTCTGGCAACGGTTTCAGCATAGTGGTGATGAGCAGGTCCTGGCTCGCTGCTATCGAGAAGTACGCGCCGCAGCATTGAGTTATCGTGTCCAGTTTGAAGATCTTCTGAGGCAGACCAGCCGTAGCGACCTGTACGGAGGACGCGATGCTAACCTGGTAGCCAACTGCACGGCATACGGCGCATTGCGCACCTGTGTACGGATTGCCCATCAGTTGAACCACGAAGATGATGTGCATTTGCTGGAAAAGCTGGTCGACGATGTGCATAGCGCTGTGCGCCGGCGTTTCCTTACCGGTGACGGGCATCTTGCCGCTACCGGTCAGAATGCATACGTCGCGGCTTTGTATCATGGGCTTCTGCAGGGCGAAGAGCTTGCCTTAGCGCAAGGCGCGCTGGTTCGCTTGTTGATGGAAAACAGCTATCGCCCCGAGCTTTGTTCGAAGCTGGTACATGCGCTATTGCCAGTGCTGACTGATGCCGGGCGTCTGGATATCGCCTATATGGTTCTGGTGCAGATCAGTCTGCCCAGCCGGCTCGGCGCGCTGGACGGGGCAGCCACGATGGTGGGCCTACGACCTGATCGGGTTGAAATTGCTCACACGAGTCTGTGGGAATGGTTGCTTGGCTCGCTGATTGGTTTCCGAACGGCTGTACCGGACGAGGAAGCGTCGCCGGGCAATGCGCTGCAGCTCGTGCAGGTGCGGCCGATGCCACCGCTGGGCAATCAGTTCCAGGCAGGATTGCCGATTCAGAGCATCGAAGCGCAACTGCAGACGATACAGGGTGTGTTCGAAATCGAATGGCAGATTCTGCATGACCGGTTCGAGTTGCGCGTGGTCATTCCGCCGGGCTGCAGCGCTCAAGTGATCATGCCTGACTCGACAGAGCAACTGGCGCAGAGCGGACGACACCGCTTCGTGATGGATTTCGATAGCCGCCCTGATGATGTGCCCACACTTTTGAATGTGGCCGGTACCGGGGCTGATGGAGGATAGATGGACGGTATACACGACCTGGGTGGCAAGCGGGGCTTTGGCAGCATTAAACTCGAAACCGACTCGCGTCCCTTTCCTGAGCGTTGGCACGGCGCCGTATTCACCATGATCAATATACTCACCCGTTCCGGGGTCACGCAGAATATCGATCAATTCCGGCATGCCATTGAGCGAATTGACCCAGCATGCTATCTCACTCATGGCTATTACGGCCGGTGGCTGGGGGCCGCGGAAGCCCTGCTGGTTGAAGCTGGTGTGCTGACCCAGGCGGATGTTTCTGAGCGTGCAAAGCAGTGCGGCGCAGATGCCGCTGATCTGGTCGCTGCCCGTCCCGCAACACCGCCGGATGATTTTTCAGCGGTTCCGCCGAGTGAGCCCCGGCCCACAGCCTTTCGCGGCGAGCTGACTGATCCCCCGGCATTCCGGCCCGGCGAGGTCGTTCGAACGCTGCGCCATGGTGTTGCGGGCCACACCCGTCTGCCAGCATATGCAAGAGATGCCGTTGGTAAGGTCGTGGCATGCCATGGTTGCTGGGTGTTCCCGGATGCCAACGCCCATGGTAAAGGGGAGCAGCCGAACCAGCTCTACACGATTTCCTTCGCCGGTGAAGAATTGTGGGGCGATGGGGGTGAACCCGGCGTTACCGTGTGTCTTGATCTTTTTGAACCTTACCTGGTGAAGGAGGCGTAATGGAAAAGTCGCCTGCAGAGTCGCGCGCTGAAGCGCTGGAAAGCCTGCTGATCGAGAAGGGCCTGCTCACGGCGGAAGTCGTGGACGACCTGATCGTGCGCTACAACGAGCGTGTTGGCCCGATGAACGGTGCATTGTTGGTCGCGAAAGCGTGGCAAGACGATGTTTTCAAACAGCGCCTGCTGGCGGACGGTTCGGCGATGGTCGATGAGTTCGGTTTTGAGGGTGGGCAGGTCGAAAAGCTCGTCGTGGTGCAAAACACGGATGAGGTGCACAACTTGGTGGTGTGCACGCTGTGTTCCTGTTATCCGTGGGCGGTTCTTGGATTGCCCCCGAAGTGGTATAAGGACCCGGCGTACCGCTCTCGGGTCGTGCGTGAGCCCCGCGCCGTGCTCGCAGAGTTCGGCACCGTGTTACCCGAAGGCAAGCAGGTTGCCGTGTGGGATTCATCCGCGGAGGTGCGCTATATGGTGCTGCCGCAGATGCCCGGCGAATGGGCAGGCCTGAGTGAAGAAGAACTCGCTTCACGGGTTAGCAGAGACAGCATGATTGGCGTCGAGGTGCTTGCTGGTGGCTGACGAATCAGGGCAAGACCTGAACATCGACTTGCCGGAGCAGCTGCAACCGCCCATGGCCAATGGCGAAGTGCTGTTCGAAGAGCCCTGGCAGGGTCGTGTGTTTGCCATGGCTGTAGGCCTGCACGAGGCCGGCGCATTCGCCTGGAGCGAGTTTCAGAATACACTGATAGAAGTGGTCGGCGAATGGGACCGGTCAGATCTCATTGACCAGCCCTATCTGTACTACGAACACTTTCAAGCGGCCCTGGGGCGCCTGCTGGACCGCAAGGGCATAGTCAGCACCGCCGCACTGAATAATCTTGCGGACCAGCTTGCTGCGCGCCCTCACGGGCACGATCATTGATCAAACGCGCAACTGTCGGGTATCTCTAGTGGAGATCAAGCCGCCCCTGGCAACCCGGTCGGTCCAGCCGCTGGGCGGCTCGCTGTTGCCTGCCAGCTGCTCAAGCGCCACGCTGGATATGCGGTAATCGCCGCATATCGGGCAGTGGATATCGTTGATTTCGCCGCGCTGCGTAAAGCCGGTGCTGTTGGCGTGAAATGGACACTTTTCCATCGTTAACTCCTGATGGTTTACTTCAAGTGCAAGACTTCCCCGTGAGATGCCTTCCCCGCACGGATCAGTAGCAGTATGCGCCTGCGCGGCGTTGTGATGTATGTGGTAAACGTAACTGAATTGTGGCGGGGGATAGCTGCAGATCGACTACGCGCGGTGAAGCATTACCTGGTTAGGTATTCGATCACCTGATGCCGATCGCCCTCGAACGCGATGCGCTGGCGTTTGTTGCTTAACTGGTAGTCATACATGGGATCGTAGTAGTCCTTGAGTAGCGCTTCGATCCAGTGGCGATGGTCGGCGCCGTGCCGGAATGCCGTCTCTATGAGTGCGTCGATCCGGCTGTAAAGCAGGCCGCCGAGGCGGCGCTTGATGCGTGACAGTGCGCCTCTGTAACGTTCCTCCAGTGCGGCGGGCGTTACGCCGCTGGCCAGGGCGTCCTCGATATATTCGTGATAGATGTGCTCAACGCGGGTGCCCAAAGAAGCGGTGACCAGGGCCAGCGGGGCTTGCTGCATGAGGTCGTGCCAGGCTTCGGGTACCGCGAGGCGCCCGATGGTGCGGCTTTCGTCTTCGACCACCACGGTGTCTTGACGGTGCCGTACCCAATCGAAAGCCAGTGCGTTTTCGAAGCTCGGCAATGATGGCTGTGGCACGCCCATGCCGCCGAAAGCGGAACCCCGGTGGCGGGCGTGACCTTCCAGATCAATGCTGTTAGACAACTCGTTGATGATGACGGTTTTCTGGGTGCCGGTGCGACCTGCAACCACGACCCAGCGTTTTGAGTCTGCAGTGGCCGCTTCCAGTGTCTGCATGCAGATGCTGCGAACGGCTTTGTATCCGCCCGCTACACGGGGCAGCTCGACACCGGCATCTGCCAGCCATTGCTGAGCAATCTGAGAGCGCTGTCCACCGCGCCAGCACATAACGCAGGTTTCAGGATGGTTGCCAATGAAATCCAGCCACTCGTTGATACGCCGTTCGCGAATCGCCCCGCTGACCAGTTCATGGCCCAGGCGGGTTGCGGCAACATTACCCTTTTCCCTGTAGGCAATGCCCACCTGACGCCTTTCTTCGTCAGTCAGAATAGGTTGGTTTTCAGCGCCGGGCAGCGACCCTTTGGCGAACTCGACAGGAGCGCGCACATCCAGTAAATGGGCCTGGCGGTAGAGAATCTCGTTCGCGCTGAGGGTGTCAGGGCGCTTTTTCGGTAATGGATGCACCGGCTTTGAACAGTTCCAGATGTTGCTGCAGTATGTCCAGGACGTCGTCGCGGTCCTGTTCCGCCGCGTTGGCGATGGCCTGTTTCTGCAGCTCGATGGCCTGGGTGAAATCGCCCTGTGCTGCAAATATGGCGGCCCAGGTGTCCAGAAATTCCGGACGGCTGCGCGCAGGTTCTTGAGCATTCATCATTCTGCCCATGATGCGGCTGGCGTAGCGGATACGCTTCAACCCATTAATGTCCGAGACGGTCAAGGTCCAGGCGACCTCGTTCACAACATCCGGATCACTGGATGCGTTGCGAACGGCTTGTTTGTACCAGCGCACCGCGCGGTCAGAAGAGGGCTTGGTACCGATGCCGCGTGCATGCAGATTACCCAGGATGACCATGGCCTCGGCATTGCCCTCATCGGCCAGGGATTCAAGCCACTCATGAATTTCCTCATGGCTGTCGGTATCAAGCGCCTGTCCGGAACTGGCACCGATGAGGTAGCGCCCGTAGTTGAGTATCGCTTCCGGCTTGTTGAGAGCTGCCGCCCGCTGGAAATACTGCCCGGCCTGCACAGTGTCCTGCTCGACCTCTTTGCCGATGTTGTGCAGGTGGCCAAGGTAGATCAACGACTCCGCGTGTTTCAGATCGGCGGCTTGCTTGAGCAGTGCTATCCCTGCCTGGCGATTGTCTTCGCCATACATGTCATTGAAATACATGGTGGCCAGGGTGTACATGGAATCCGTTGAACCCAGCGCGATGGCGTGCATGTGATTCTCCAGAGACAGTTCCTGCAGTTCTGCTTTGCGCGCTTCGTCTGTAGATTCCTCGGCCTGGGACCAGTAGATGCGCGCCAGAATGCGATTGGCCAATACATTATCGGTACGGGCGGCGGCCTTGAGCCAGCCGATTGCGTCCTCGCGTTTTTCTGCGGAAGCCAGATAGGCGCCAATCGCGGTCTGTGCCGCACCGTCCCTGCGTGCAATGCTGCGGATGTATGCCCAGGGGTTTGTGTGGGCGTCGTTCCGCGCCTGCCCCGCCTGCCATAGTTCAAGCAGATGGCTGAGATTGAAGAACGATTGCTGCAGGGGACCATCGTCGGGCCTGGCGATCAGCAGATAGCCGAACGTCGCTTGGGTACTGCTCTGGTAAATCGACCCGACGGGTGATGCGTCGCGGGTTCTGGCAAAAGTGTGTGCGTCGTACATCGTCATGACCGTGTACGGGGACTGCTGGGTGCCGTCGCCGCTCGCCTGCATAGCCTGCTGCAGATTCTGTAGTGCCTGCTGGTGCTGCTGACGCGCGTCAGCGGATTCGACGTGTTCGTAGAATCGTGCCAACACATAGTGACCCGTATGGCTGCCCGGGTAGATGTCGAGAATGGCAGAACCGAGGCTGCCAAGTTTCAGTGGTTCGTCGAGAACCAGTTGCAGCGCCTGCTGCTCCAGTTCGCGCAACCGTTCGAGGGCTTCCGAAACATCGCTGCGGTTCAGAAATTCGGCACGTTGACGCGCAAGCTCCGCCAGCGCCGGAGACTCGGTGAAGGGCGGGACTGTCTGTGCTGACTGGCAAGCGCAGCATATGATTACCGCGCAATAAATGATGAGGTTTCGCATTGGCGCAGTTATAGCATTCATAGGCTTCAGTGTGAACGAGATGTATCTCAGACAACACTACCGGGCGAAGGTGCGATGGCATCTGTGCCCTGCGTCGCGGTAAACTCAGAGTCTTGCTGCACAGACGATATTGGAGGCACATAGTGGCATTTGGTGCAAGACTTTCCATGCCGACCCCCGAGGAAGCGTTGCCGGGTCGCGAGCAGAGTGTGCCCGTTCCGCCGATGCACTTTGTCAATGGTAGCCCTATGGTCGAGCCCTTCCCGCCCGATACCGCTCACATTCAGTTTGGCATGGGGTGTTTCTGGGGTGCCGAGCGCCGCTACTGGCAGACGCCTGGTGTGTACACCACAGCGGTGGGATATGCAGGAGGCTACACGGTCAACCCTAGCTACGAGGAAGTTTGCGGCGGCCTGACCGGCCACACTGAAGTGGTGCTGGTTGTGTTCAAGCCTGCACAGATTTCACTGCATGAGATTCTGAGGCTGTTCTGGGAAGGTCATGACCCCACCCAGGGTATGCGCCAGGGCAATGACCTGGGCACCCAGTATCGCTCGTCGATCTATACCTACGATGACGAGCAGTTCGAAGCCGCCATCGCCACGCGCGATGGTTATCAGCAGGCGCTGAACGCAGCCGGATATGGCGAGATCACCACGGAGATTAATCCCGCGCCGCCGTTCTACTATGCAGAGCATTACCACCAGCAGTATCTGGCCAAGGTGCCGCATGGCTATTGCGGGCTGGGGGGGACCGGCGTGGGTTGTGATATAGAGCCGCTGGTAAAGATGGAACGATAACCGCCCTTGGATCTATCCGGCTTCGCCCAAGCAGGATTGATTCCCGGCTCGGTAGTAAGTCAGGCCAATAAGGCAGCCATCGTCTCATGCCTGGCAAGTTCTTCGCGCTGCGCTTGCCATATGCTGACGACTATATCCTCATGCTGTAACCATGTGGGCAGGTCGAGGTCTTGTGTCTGATTGCAGACGAGCTTGGCGACGTATGCGGCGCTGCGTACCGTATTTTGCATCGGTTGATGCTTGTCCTGCGATGAACTTCCGCTATCAAGCATCGGTTGGGTGAGTTGCTCAGGCATATTCCAATGAGTCAGCAGGGTGTGCCCTGCCTGGCGGTACCCCTGGCCGCACGATTCACGGAGCAATCCATCGAGACTCGATTCAGGTTCCGCGGCATGTCTGGAGAGTGCTGTTGAGCATTCCTCGGGCATCGCATGGGCCAGCCACAGCAGCCCGAGATTGTGTAGTAGTCCGACAATGCTGGCGGTGGGGGCATTTACGTTGAAAGCCGGGGCCAGAATCGCTGCTGTATCTGCAGCGATGACGGAGGAAAGCCAGAATCGTCTACTGTCGAATTCGGGACACCCTGCAGGGTCGAATGAGCTGCCTACAAGCATGGCGATCGACACCGAACGCACTACTTTGAGACCTAAACGGGTTGCTGCGGTGTCCAGCGTTGTGACGGGTGCGGCGCTGGTGGACCAGGCGGAATTTGCCAGCGCGATCAGACGCGCAACAATCGTGGAGGTATGGCTGATCTCCCGGGTGACTTCATTCACCCCCAGGGAGGTGTCCATCAATTTGAACAACAATGATGTACGGGAGCCCGGCAGAACTGGCAGAGTGCCGGGCTTCTGCAGATTGCTTGTGGGGTTTGCGGCCCTTTGCATCATCATATTGCTGCGCTCTGTAGGATTGTTTTCGGAAGAAAGTCGAAATTGTGAATCTCAGGGATGTCCGATGCCGGTCGCGGCCGGCTGAAGAAATACCCCTGCGCAATATCGCAGTTCAATGCCTGCAGAATCTGCACCTGTTCGAGGTCCTCGGTGCCTTCAGCGATCACGCGGAGATTCAAAGCGTGGGCCAGCGACATGATGGTGCCCAGCAGAACGGCGTCCTTGGGTCGATTTGCAAGTTCGCTGATGAACATCCTGTCGACTTTCATGCAGTCCATGGGCAGGTGCCGGAGTGATCCCAGTGATGAATAACCCGCCCCGAAATCATCGATGGCAATGCTGACACCCTGTTCCTTGATCTGCTGCATGATCTCGATGGTCTGCTCGCTACACTGAATACTTGATTCCGTGATCTCCAGTTCCAGAGACCCGGGTTCAACGCCGCATCGGCTCAATATCTTGTGCAGATAGCCGGGCAGGTTCGGATCGACGAAATGGCTGGGCGCGATGTTGACACTGACCTGCAGATCGTCGAGCCCCTGGTTCTGCCATTGCCCGATCTGTTCGCAGGCATGCAGAATCACCCATTCCCCGAGATCTTTGATCAGTCCGATGCGCTCCATTTCGGGCACGAAGTGGTTGGGTGATACGAGCCCTTTAGTCGGATGGTTCCAGCGGATCAATGCTTCGTATCCGACGGGTCGGCCGCTGCTGAGTGCGATCTGGGGCTGGTAGTACAGCTCGAACTGATCCGATGCCAGAGCAGCGCGCAGTTCCTGAGCGAGGTTGAGGCGCTCGCGGGCCTGCAGGGTCATGGCATGATCAAAGAACTCGAACCGGTGTTTGCCGGCTTCCTTGGCGGCGTACATGGCTGAATCACCGGCACGCAAGAGTGTGTGAATGTCATTTCCGTCATCAGGGTAGCGAGCGATGCCAATGCTCACGTTCGGGTTTATGGTTCGGCTGCCCAGTACGACCTTTTGTTCTATGTTTTGTAGAAGTCTCGTCGCAATGGTGCTGATGTCTATTTCATCGGCGATGTCCTGGAGCAACATGCAGAATTCGTCACCGCCCAGCCGGGCGATGAAGTCTTCTTCGCGGAGCATAGTCTCCAACCTTTGCGCGATGGTTCTGAGCAGGGAATCACCCCCATCGTGCCCAAGACTGTCATTGATGTCCTTGAACCCGTCCAGGTCGAGAAACATGAGTGCGAATGGGCGCGGCGTGCGTTGCGCTCGTCGAATCATCTGTTCGACGCGCTGGTACAGGGAGGTCCGGTTCGGCAGACTGGTCAGGTCGTCATAATATGCGAGCTCTTTGATCTGCTGCTCGGATTTCATCCGCGCTGTGACATCCTGCATGGTCGCGAAGATGCTGCCTGTACCGTCGGGCTTGGGCAGAAACTCGAGTCGCTGGTGAACATAGAGCAAGTCCCCGCCTCGGGTGCGCACCCGGTAGTTGCCACTGACGGGTGCGCAGTTTTGCGCGGCGCGGCGCAGGTCAGTGTGGAATTTCTCTCGGTCTTCATTGTCGACGCGGGCGAGAACGTCATTCAGGCACAGGTCGTTGATCAACTCCGGTTCGTTGAATCCGGTGATTTCAGCGAGCTGTTCCGAGACGCTTATCAGTCCGGTATCGAGATCCCAGGTCCAATAACCCAGCCGCGCCATCTTCTGGGCCGTGGCGAGGTGGCGGCTTTCGTCCACGGCCGCAATGCGTTGAGCGGCGTGCATCAGCTCCTTCAGGGGCGCCATGAAGCGACGCCGTAGGAATGTCGCAAGAAAGAGCGCCGGGATCATTGCCAGTAGGCCGGCGCCGATGGCGATAGTAGCTTTGGAGACCAGACGTTGCGAAACCGGCGACAGATCGTAAGTCACCTGGATCTGGCCAAGCGATTGCCCTTGGTACTGCACTGGATGGGCCGTGCGCTGGAGATCAGCCTGGGTTTCGCTACTCAACTCATCGACTACTGGGGTTTGTGGGGTGTCCGGGTAACAGGCGAATGCGTTGCCCGTGCTGTCATACAGGCAAGCGGACTGAATGTTCTGAATGGACTGGAACGCGTTGAGGGTTTCCTGAGCCGAAGCAACATCGTTGAAGGCCAGCGCGACGGCTGTTTGTATCGCGGTCAAACGTGTCTGTGTGTCGAGTTCGCGAACCGCCGCCTCATGAGCGTGGCGATAGTCCAGGCTGATCAGTACTGTAGAAACCAGGACGGTAGCGAAGCAGGCGGCGAGCGCTGCAGGCCATGTCGTTGCCCGCAGCACTGCGGCCTGTATCAGTGGGTAGATCGCTTGGGCTTGTTTTAGTTTGCGTATCATTGGCGAGGGCACGCGTGCCCGCCTCGGTTAAAGGTCCTCCTATCAAGAATAGACGAGAAATCCGAGGGTGCAGGCCCATCACCGATTACGTTCGGATACCCTACTGCACGTGATCCCGGGTAGCGCCACACCGGGAGCATCGTTCGATGCTTACCAGCTTGCCCCGTTTCACATCGAACTGTTTGCGGCCGTCAAAAACCCACTTGTGAAAGCCGCGCCCGCACAGCGTCTGCCCGTGCGCCTGCTCTTTGCGCTTGCGTTTGCGGAACTTGTCGAGGTTGGTGGGCTTGCTCATGTTGATGGATTCTACCCAACTCGCGCCGCTTGGGTATAAACTCGCATCCCTTTGCCAGCAACCGACAGAAACTCGCCGGAACGGGACCAGATCATGCAGCCACCATCACCACGGGCGACCCTCAAACGCAATGCGCGTCGGGCCGAGTATGACCCGGAGGTAATCAAAGAGATTTTACGCACTCAACAGATATGCCATGTTGCCTATGTCGAAGACGGTCAGCCCAGACAGATTCCGACACTTTACTTCTGCGACGATGAATACCTGTATCTGCACGGCAATCGCCAGGCTGCGTATTTGCGTTGCATGGCGGCGGGCGGCGAGGTGTCGATCAGTGTGACTGCGGTTGATGGCGTAGTGGTGGCGCGCAGCGGTTTTCATTGCTCGATGAACTATCGCTCGGTGGTGGTGTTTGGTCGTGGCGAAGCGCTGAGTGGCGCTGACCATGAGGCGGCGCTCGAGCAGTTTGTCGCGCGGCTCGTTCCCGGGCACGAACGGGTGGTTCGGGCCAATACATCCCCCGAAAGCGCCGCGACCCTGGTGGTTCGCATACCGCTGGCGGAAATGTCTGCCAAGGTACGTACCGGTGATCCTCTAGATGACGATGGAGATCTGGACGCTGACGTATGGGCGGGCGTCATTCCGTTGAGTATTAGGATCGGTGCACCGGTTGCCAGTGCTGATCTGAAAGACGGCGTTGCAATGCCCGACTACGTGCGCAATTACAGGGTAGGGAGCTGAAGGGGTGACCGGCATAGGCATAGATTTCGGTACCACCAATTCGGCGGCTGCTGTGTTTGATGGTGAGCGGCTGCAGCTGGTGCAGCTCGAGCGTGATGACCCCATCATGCCGTCAGCCACCTACATTGACCGCGACCTGCAATCCATCACGGGGCAGGCGGCGATTGATCAGTACATCCGCGACAATACCGGCCGCACTGTGGAGATGATCCCGGAAGTTGTGGGTGAGGTGAGTCAGTTCGTCGAACATGGCGATCGGACCGCTGAGGTGGAAACCTCGACGCAGAAAATCTATGGTGCGCCGGTGACCGACAGCGGCCTGCAGGGGCGCCTGTTCCGCGGCACCAAGCGGCTGCTTGGCGACCCGCGTGTGCGGCGCCTGATGGTGTTTGATCATCCCTTCCGGCTGGTGGCGCTGATCACGCCGCTGTTGCTGCGTATGCGCAGGAGCATCGAAGGCGTGCATGCCAATGCCGGTTTCGCCCACGTCGGTCACCCGGTGAACTTCGAAGGTCGCGAAGAACACCGAAATCAGCTGGGTCTGAATCGACTGAGCGAAGCCTACAAACATGCAGGCGTCACCAGACAGGAGTTTTATCCGGAACCCATTGCGGCGGCGGTGAGCTTTCTGTACGCCAATCCGAACGTCGAAAGTGAGTGTCTGCTGACCGTCGACTTTGGCGGCGGCACTCTCGATTTGTGTGTGCTGCGCCATCGCGGCGACGAGTTCGAGGTGGTCGCGACCCATGGCATCGGGCTGGGCGGCGATCACATTGATCAACTTTTGTTTCGTGAGTTGTTGTTCCCCATGCTTGGTAAGGGGGAAACCTGGCGGCGCAAGGGTTTCGATCGGCAGATCATCGAAACGCCGTTTCCGTTTGAAGACTTTGCAGATCTGCTGCTGAACTGGGCAGTGACCTATACGCTGAATCAGAACAAATACACGACCCCGGTGATGGAGTGTATCGAGCAGGGCGGTTCCGCGCGGCGCAAGTTTGAACGGCTGCGGGAAGTGATACAACAGAATCTCAGCTATCTGCTGTTTGCCTGTATCAAAGATTTCAAAGCCGAACTGTCGAGCAGTGAATCCGCGCATCTCGACATCTCTGAGATCGACGTCGATATCACCATGTCCAGGCAGGAATTCGAGGTGCTCATCAACGAACCGCTGCTGCGGGTCAGTGAAGCGGTGGATGTCACGCTTGATAACGCAGGTTTGTCTATGGCGGATGTCGATGTGGTGCTGCGCACTGGCGGTTCCAGTCTGATTCCTGCGGTTAAATCGTTGCTGGACGATCGTTTTCCGGGCAAGGTCGTGGAACACGACCCGTTCACCAGTGTCGCGACTGGGCTGGCGATTGCCAGCTTCAGGGATCTGCGGCTGGCATAATCAGAGGCTTACAATTCCGCTGGCGGCTGCCAGTTCGGATCAATTGTTGTGAAGAACGTCTTTAAGATCCGGTAAGTAAGCCCCCACACGAAATGCCCCTGTTCAAGACGGTAGCCGTTGAAGATTGTGGGTGTGCCTGACAGGGCATAAGTTTCGGTGTGATGGAGCTGGTTGCGGGCCATGGCATCCATCGGCCCCCACACCACTTCGTCGACCTCGTGATTTGGCGTGAATCCGGGGTCACCGTCGATCTGAAAAACGTGGGGCGCTATGATCATGTCGAGGGTCCGGCCCCGTGGCTGAGCCTGTTGGTGGTCGAGTGCTCCCAGGTAGGCGCTGCCTACCAGACTGAACCCGGTCTCTTCATCCGTTTCGCGCATTGCCGCATGACGCAGTGAGTCATCTTCAGGATCTCTATGCCCGCCGGGGAAGGCCATCTGACCCGACCATGGGTCGCCCTCTTGCTCTGCGCGCTTGATAAACAGTATCTGCGGGCCATCAATAGTTTCGCGCATGATGATCGCAACCGCCGCTTGCCGCGTGGTGGACTTGGGCGTCACGAAATTCGGGTCGTTGGAAGCCAGCGCTGAGCGAATCTGGGGTAGCGTGAACACAGGTGCTTGTCGTGCCAAAAAAATGCATCATACCGGACTGCGCTGTATCGTGCCGCCGGCGGGCGGCCTGCTGAGGAACCAATCAACCTATGAACGAATCGACTGATATATCCACTCCCGACAGCGACGTCTCGCGCCGCAAGGCTGCGCTGCAATCGTCCGGTAACAACTGCTTCGTCTGCGGGCCTGCCAACCCGATCGGGCTGGGTGTGAAATTCCGTCTCGACGGTGATGTGTGTCGTGCAGAGTTTACGCCGTTGGATCAGCACAGTGGATACGACAGGGTGACCCACGGGGGTATCGTTTTCAGTCTGCTCGACGATGTCATGGCAAACTGGGTGTGGCTGCAGGGGCAGCAGTGTTTTACCGCCAAGGCAGATATCCGTTATCGAGCAGAATTACCGATTGGCACCAATGTGCATCTCGAGGGCCGCTGTCTGAAGCGTAAGGGGAGGCTGGCGCAGATGGAAGGTAAGGTGATCGGCGCCGAAGATGGTTTTGTGTTCGCCGAAGCGACGGCTTCTTTCATGCTGCCGAAGCCTGACTGAACGCGGCATAATCCGACGCCATAGAAGAGGAGGGGCAACATGACTCAGGAAGCAACCATGGCTTTTGTCACGGTCATCGTGCTGTTGAGCGCGGTGGAATATCTGTATTTCGGTGTGGCCGTGGGCCGCTCGCGGGCAGCTCACGACGTGGAGGCGCCGGCGGTAACGGGTGATGAAACGTTCGAGCGTTTTTTCAGGGCCCATCAGAATACGCTGGAGCAGCTCGTTATCTTCATTCCAGCCATGTACGCGGCGGGCTACTATGCCAGTGGCCTGCTGGCGGTGGCGCTGGGGGTCGTGTTTCTTATCGCGCGTGCCTTGTACTTCCGTGGCTACATCGCCGATCCGCAACGACGCGGTGTGGGCATGGTCCTTACTGTCATCGTCAATGTGCTGCTATTGCTGTGCGGTCTGGTTGGCGCCGTGCATTATGCGCTTGCAGGATAGCGGCGCTTCATCCAATCGAGCATATGGGTGTTGGTCGCTTCAGGTTGCTCCTGCTGTATCCAGTGCCCACAGGGCAATGACACGACTTCAAGGTCTGCGACACGGTCCGCCAGGGTCTCAGATTTCGGCACCATGTCGTAGTCGCCGTATATCATAAGCGTGGGCTGGCGGATGGTCTGCTCATAGGCGCCGGTGATTTCCCAGTTGCGACTGAAGTTGCGGTACCAGTTGAGGCCGCCGGTGAAACCTGCCGCGTTGAACGCATCGACAAACACACGCAGCTCCGCTTCACTCATGATCAGTCTGCCGGGCACATCAGTGGCCTCGGCCATTGCCACGATGGAGCCGCCCGGGTTCTGCGCGGCGGTTGCATCGAGCCAACCTTCGGTGCGGTACATGTTGCGCAGAAACTGTTCGCAGTTCGCGGCAAAGGCGCGGTCCGCCACGCCGGGCTGACGATTGAAGTGGACGATGTAGAAGTCCGGGCCGAGATGCTCCTCCCATAAGCCGACCCATTCAGTTGGACCGCGCTCCATGAATGGCACGCTCAGATTGATCACGCCCGCGACCCGGGCCGGGTGCATCATTGCCAGGTTCCAGACCACTATGGCGCCCCAGTCGTGGCCTGCGAACAGCGCGTTTTCGATGCCCAGGCTGTCGAGGAGCCCGGTAAGGTCGCCGGTCAGATGAACAATGTCGTAATCTTCCACAGGCTCAGGGCGAGGCGAGCGACCATAACCACGCTGGTTGGGCACAATCACCTGATAGCCGGCGTCGACCAGCGGCTGGACTTGATGGCGCCATGAATAGGCGTGTTCCGGCCAACCATGGCACAGCACCAGCGGGCGACCGGCGCCGGCCATGAAAACCTCCAACTCGGTGTTTTTGCCGTCGGCATCGACGAATCGCACCATCTGCGATTCGGGAAACCACGATGTCTCGGCCTGACTCATTCAGGGGAACTCCAGTGCCGTATGTGAGTTTGTCGGCAAGCCTATCAGTATTCCTGCCACGCCGGATAGTTCTGATGGCTTACAGTGGGTTGAAACCGGGCCCGAATACCTATTGTGAAGGTGTGTCCCGGCTGGCCAGGGCGGTTCGCACCAGGCCAAGCAGCGCGTCTTTGGAAAAAGGCTTCTGCAGAAAGCGGTCCTGGGGAATCGAATTCTGTCTGGCGCTTGCGAAGCCTGTATAGCCAGACATGTAAATGACTTCCAGGTCGGGTGACCGGGTCTTCACCTGTTCAACCAGGGTTACTCCGTCTGATCCCGGCATGATGATATCGGTCAGCAGCAGATCAATCTTGGTGTGATGTTCTGCAAGGGTATCCAGAGCCTGGTTGGCGCTTGCGGCAAGCAGCACGCGATAACCCGCGCGACGCAGAACCTCGCCGATGTACTCTTTTACCATGGGTTCATCTTCCACCAGCAGTATGGTCTCTGCGCCTTCAGCGTCACTGATGGGCATTACCGGTGTGGGTTCACTGTTTGCCGGCGTCTCGTCGGTGGCCGGCAGGGTGATGATGAAGGTCGCGCCATCGCCGGGTGTGGACTGTACGTCGATGGTGCCGCCGCCCTGAGAAATGATGCCGTATACCGTCGCCAGTCCCAATCCGGTACCTGAGCCGGTGCCTTTGGTCGTGAAAAACGGCTCGAACAGATGCTCGCGTAGCGACGGGTCGATACCGTGGCCTGTGTCTCTGACCTCGAGTACGACATAGTCGTCGCCGTTGGCGGTTTCCGGTCTGGTGGTGATAATGAGTGTGCCCCCATCGGGCATTGCGTCTTGTGCGTTGACCGCCAGATTGACGACGACCTGTTCCATCTGCCCCGCATCGGCTTTGATATGCGGTAGTGATTCGGCCAGTTCTGTGTAGATTACGATATCTGCGCTGATCAGGCGCCCCAGCATCTTGGTGATGCCAGTGACCAGTTCATTGAGTTGCAGGGGCTTGGGCATGACGAGCTGCTGGCTCGAGAACGTAAGCAATTGCCGCGTCAGGTCACTGGCGCGCCTGCCAGCTTCGAGGATCTCCCCAGCGCTTTCCCGGGAACGCTCGCCCTCGGGCAGGGTGGCGGCGAGCAGTTCGCTGTAGCCGTTGATAACGGTCAGTAGATTGTTGAAATCGTGGGCGATACCGCCGGCCAGCTTACCCAAAGCTTCCATTTTCTGGCCCTGGCGCAGTTGTGCTTCGCTGTTCAGCAGGGCGGCTTCAGCGGCGCGTAACTCGGTAACATCCTGCAAGGCTCCGTGAATGCTCACGACCCGGTTGCTGGTATCCCGTTCGAGTTCCGCCCAGACCTTGACGCTGGTAGGTTCCGGACTGTCGTTGATGATACGGAACTCGTTGACGAAGTGCTGTTGCTGATCGATGGCGGCGGCAATGTCTCGAGTGAGTCTGGGTCGGTCATCCGGGTAGACGGATTCTATGATCTGGTACAGCGGCGCGTCATCCGGCAAGGTGATGATGGCGTTACCGGGGTCGTGGTAGAAGACTTCCACGCGGTCGGTTGCTGCGTCCCAGCGCCATGTCGTGACTTTTGCCAGGCGTTGGGCGTTGCGTAAGCGTTCCTCGCTGGAGCGCATAGCACGCTGGGCAGCGTTGGCTTCGGTAATGTCGCGCATCAGCGTGAGCGTTGCCGGTCGGCCGCCGAAATCGATGTTGCGCGGGGTGATCTCGGCGACAATGTGTCTGCCGGTGGCGGTAACCAGGGTGACGACGTAGCGGTCGGCAGCATCGCCACCTGACCTTCGAGCCTGCTCCATGGCCTTTATGCGGTCACGCTCTTCCGGTGCGACCAAATCAATCCAGGGCGTGCCTTTGCCGGCTTCGACGCCGGTGATTGCCACCGCCGCTGGATTTGAAAATGCCAGCAAGCCGCCCTGGATGATGGCGATGCCGTCGGAACTCTGTTCGAAAATGGTACGGAACTGACGCTCGGAATCTGCAAGCTGAGTTTCCAGGCGCTTGCGTTCGGAGACATCGCGGATGATGGACATCACGGCAGGCCGGCCGCGAAATTCTATGCGCCGTGGCGAAGCCTCTACAGTCATGATCTCGCCGTTTACATCCAGCAGGTCTAACTCATAACGTTCCGGTGTCGCTTGTCCGTCAACGCGTGCGTCAAAGTCGGCAAGCGCAGCCTCTCTATGGCCTGGACCGACTGCTTCTACCCACGGCGCTGAGCCTGGGTCTGCCAGGGTTTCCCGCGCCGCCTGATTGCGATATACGAGCTGACCCTCCTGAATGATGATGATCATATCCCGGGCCTGTTCCACCAGCTGCTCATATGCCTTGTGCAGATCAGCGTCTGAACCGGCAGCTATTGGTGTGGGAATGTCGTTGGGATCACTCAATGGATTCTGGACACTTTTGTTGCAGTCTCTAGTTGCAGTCTCTAGTTGCAGTCGTGTCGGGCTCGATAGACACGGCCATGGCTTTGCCGGTTATGCAGTTCTCATCAGTTTAGCTTGAACTGCGTGCCGGGCAAGATGGTTACTGATTTCCGGTCTGGCGTTCAGCTAAACTTTTTGCCCTGCTCATGCGACTCTTTCTATATGAATGCCAATAATACACATAGTTTGCTCATCGGATACGTGCTGTGGATCTTCGGTTTCCTGGGCGCGCATCGCTTCTATTTCGGCCGCCCGGTAAGCGGCACCATCTATCTGTTCACCCTGGGTCTGCTTGGTATCGGGTGGATCATTGACCTGTTTCTCATGCCGATGCTCGAACGTTCGGCCGATCGCCGGTATGTGCAAGGTGAAGTGAATTTCACCATCGGCTGGGTGTTGCTGACATTTCTGGGGATATTCGGCTTGCACCGTTTTTATATGGGCAAGATCGGCACGGGTATCATCTATCTGTTGAGCTTCGGCCTGCTGTTCGTCGGCGTAATCTACGATTACTGGACGTTGAATGAGCAGATCTCTTGCGTAAACCATGAACGTGGTGGGCGTCAGGCGGAACGTTAATCAGCCTGCTTTAATGGCGCGCGTCAGACGCTCGAGGCCCTGTTCCAAGGTCTGCCGCGGACAGCCGAAATTGAACCGGATGTGCCCCGGCTCGCCAAACTGGGCGCCCGGCGAGATGCCAATGCCGTGGCGGGCAAAGTACGCTTCCGTGTCCTCCAGCCCCATGTCCCGCACATTGATCCAGGCCAGGTAAGTGGCCTCGAGGTTGGCCACCCGGTCGCCGAGCGCATCTTTCACCAAGGCGAAATTGCCGCGCAGATAGTCCAGCAGATCGGGAATCCACTGTGAACGATCGTTGAAGGCGGCATCGGATGCGATGAATTCCAGGGGCCCGATGCCCGGCTGCAGCCCGGCGCGGGCGTGCATGAACTGTTCTCGCAGCGCTTCGTCGGGAATCACTGCGGCCGCACAGGACATGCCCGGAATATTGTAGATCTTGGTGGCCGCGTAGAGGGTTATGGTGCGGCTGGCCAATTCCGGGTGGGCGGCTGCTACTGGCTGATGCCGCTGCTCGGGCGCCAGTACGATATTGGCATGAATCTCGTCGCTCACCAGCAGTAGATCATGCTGCTCTACGAAGTTGGCCAGATCCTGCAGCTCGCCATCATCGTAGCAGCGGCTCGTCGGGTTCTGGGGGTTGCAGATGACCAGCATGCGGGTGTCGGGGGTGAGGGCATCAGCCATCGCGGCAAAGTCCATCGTCCAGCGGGGTGACTCCTGCATGGGTACGCGAATGTCACGAATGCCGGCATTTTCGGCCAGATCGAGAAAGGGATGGTAGACCGGCGTGGGTATGAGCAGTTCGCTGGGGCTGGGCAGCAACTGGGCTGCCAGATTGAGCTGCGGCACCACGCCGGGGACCCATACGACCCATTCGGAGGGTACCGCCCAGCCGAAGTGATACTCGAGCCAGCCCTGAAAGCTCTCCACCAGACTGGGCGGCGTGCGGGTGTAACCCAGTATCGGGTGGTCGAGACGCTGTCTTATGGCATCAAGAATGAAGTCCGGCGCGGCGAAGTCCATGTCGGCGACCCAGAAGGGCAGAACTTCCGCGGGAAACTTCGTCCACTTGGAACTCTCGGTGTTGTTTCGGGGAATTATTTCGTCGAATGTGTATGTCATCGGGTTATCGAACGTGATCTAAAAGGTCTAAGCAATTTGGCGCTGAGTCGTTACAATAGATAATCGTTTTACATCGAGTGAATCAAGATGTCTGAAGAAGCCGTCAGCGTTATCAAGCAGCAGATCGAGGAAAACCCGATCATTCTGTACATGAAGGGCTCGCCTCAGGCGCCGCAGTGTGGCTTTTCCGCGCAGACAGTGCAATGCATGGTTGCATGCGGCCAGCGTTTTGCTTATGTGGATATTCTGAGCAACCCCGACATACGTGCGACCCTGCCGGGTTATGCGAACTGGCCTACGTTCCCGCAGCTGTGGGTAGAGGGTGACCTGGTTGGCGGCTGCGACATCATTACCGAGATGTTCGAGGCCGGCGAACTGCAGACCCTCCTGGAAGAAACCAGCGCGAAGTTTGCCGAGCAAGAGTAGGGCGCAGATTTGTGCCCTGGCAGCGTTCTGCTCAATCAATAGTCTGGTCAATCAATAACAGGCGCATAGTCCCAGGCGTTTACCACACTGCAGAATAAGGCGGCGGTGCGCTCCGCATCGTAGGCCGCGCTGTGCGCGAGACTCGCGTCAAACGCCAATCCCGCGCGTTTGCATGCCTGGCTCAGTACTGTGTGGCCATAGGCAACTGCGGCGATGGTTGCGGTATCCAGCGTGCTGAACGGATGAAACGGGTTGCGTTTAATGCCCGTGCGCTCACAGGCGGCATTGAGAAACCCATGGTCGAAGGCGGCGTTGTGGGCCACCAGAATGGCCCGCTGGCAGCCTTCGCCTTTCATCGTCGCACGCACGAGTTTGAAGAACTCGTTGAGCACATCTTTTTCAAGCTGTTGATTGCGCGATGGATCGCTGGGGTCGATGCCTGTGACCTTGAGACTGGCCGGATCGATATGCGCGCCGGCGAATGGCGCGACCTGCCAGCAGTGCTGCTCAGTGAGCACCAGCGTGCCCTCCTGCAGTCCCACAAAAGCACAGGCCAGTTCCAAAAGGGGGTTGCTGCGATGATCAAAGCCGCCGGTCTCCAGATCGACGACCACGGGCAGATAGCCCCGAAAGCGTTCCGAGAGTTTCTCTACTGGTTCGGACATGACGCCACCATATCAGGTTCCGTGTCTTATCTCCGCTGTGGAACCTAAAGTTCCACGCGCTGCTGCCGTTACAGGTCATGTGAACTTGCGATGTGCAAAATCGATTGCGGCGCTGTGGGTGTTGAGCATGGGCCTGCTGATGCCTGCACCCCCAGGCGTTGTTGAGCTGCGCGCTGCAGAGCTGCGCGCTGCAGAGCTGCGCTTCCACCCGGGCTGGGAAGTGGAGTGGGCCAGCCACCACGCCGACGACTTGTGCCGCATGTCCATGGCTATTGGTGAATACGGTGAAGCGCGCTTCATCGCCTCCGCGGTGGACCATGCGGAGTTCGAGTTGCAGGCGCGCAAAGACATGCAGCGCAGTGGGCCGATCGAGGTATACAGCGTAGCTCCCCAGTGGCATCCGAAAGCGCCTGCACGTGCCAGGCTTGGCGCCCTGGTGCATATAGAAGGGGGTGGAGGCATGGCCCGGGGCGACCTGGCATCAAATATGATGCTGGCGCTGCGCGACGGCATGCATATCGAACTGGCAGCACCGTCGGCTTCTGACCGGCGAGCCCGCATCGTTGTGGAACTGGTGGCCATGGATGCCCAGGCCGCTATCGACGAGTTCCTGGCGTGCGCTCACACACAGGTGATGGTGGCCTGGCAGGCCATTTCCCGTACGCGCCTGACCTACGAGATCGGCGGTCACCGCATCGACCAGGCATCGCAACAGCGGTTGTCGGCGGTTGCCCGTTTTGCCCAACAGGACCTGTCCGTAACGACCATTTATGTAGATGGTCACACCGACCTCACTGGCAACAAACGCAGCAATTACGAACTTTCGAAACGCCGTGCTGAAGCCGTTGCGGAATATCTGCGTGGCCTGGGTCTTGGCGATCGAAAGCTGGTGGTGCGCTATCATGGCGCGCTCTATCCTGTAGCTGATAACGACACCGCTGCCGGCAAGGCAGCAAATCGACGTACCACCATCCGTCTGGAACGCGCAGCTGTCGCGGCTGCCGGCGAATAAGAAATAACACTGCTGGCCCCAGCAATCTCATTCCTCTTGCAACTTGGTCTTGGTGGCATAAGATGGCGCCCCCTTTTGCGCGTTTGGAATGAACAGTGGCGGACAAAATGAAAATCGTACTGGCGTATTCCGGCGGCCTGGACACGTCCGTGATCTGCCGCTGGCTGCAGGAAACCTACAATGCCGAGGTGGTGACCTTTACCGCTGACATCGGTCAAGGTGAAGAGGTTGAACCTGCACGCGCCAAGGCACAAGCCATGGGTGTGAAGGAAATCTACATTGAGGATCTGACGGAAGATTTCGTCGCCGACTATGTCTTTCCCATGTTTCGCGCCAATACCATTTATGAAGGCGAGTATCTGCTGGGTACCAGTATCGCGCGGCCGCTGATCGCTCGCCGCATGGTGGAAATCGCCCGGGAAACCGGCGCCCAGGCAGTTGCGCACGGCGCTACCGGCAAGGGCAATGACCAGGTGCGATTCGAAATGGGCGCCTATGCGCTGGATCCGGATGTCACAGTCATCGCGCCTTGGCGCGAGTGGGACCTGAACTCCCGCGAGGCGCTGATGGATTTCTGTGAAAATCACCAGATTCCCGTGGACTATAAACGCGGTGACAAATCGCCTTATTCCATGGATGCCAACCTGCTGCACATCTCATACGAAGGCGATCTGCTGGAAGACCCCAATGTTGCGGCAGAGGAAGACATGTGGCGCTGGACCGTCTCCCCCCAGGAAGCCCCGGACCAGCCGGAAGATATTGTGCTCACCTACGAGCGCGGCGATCCGGTGGCGCTGAACGGCGATGCCTTGTCGCCCGCCGCGCTGCTGCGCAAGCTGAATGAATTGGGCGGCAAGCATGGTATAGGCCGTACAGACATCGTTGAGAACCGCTTCGTGGGGATGAAAGCGCGAGGCTGTTACGAAACCCCCGGCGGCACCATTCTGCTGCGTGGCCATCGTGCCATCGAATCCATCACTCTGGACCGGGAAGTCGGCCACCTCAAAGACGAACTGATGCCGCGCTACGCCAGCCTGATCTACAACGGCTACTGGTGGTCGCCAGAGCGTAAGGTTCTGCAAGCTTTGATAGATGAGTCACAGTTACCTGTGAATGGAACGGTTAACGTTAGGCTCTACAAAGGCTCCGTGTCTGTTGTGGGACGCAGTTCTCAAAATGACAGTCTATATGACAGTGAGATTGTCACTTTCGAGGACGATCAGGGTGCATATGATCAGAGAGACGCTGGTGGATTCATCAAACTGAATGCACTGCGGTTACGGGTAGGGGCAAAGCGAGGTCGCAACTACCTGTAGCTCCATTACGCAACGGAACCGGATAAGTGAGCCGCAACCAGGTGAGTGAACGTAAATGGCCAATTATCAGGTATTGTTCAATGGAGAAGTCGCCGAGCGTGCGAACGTAGACAGCGTTCGCGGCAACCTCGCGCGTGAACTTGGCCTGGATGAACGCAAAGCCGGACAGCTGTTCAGCGGCCGCACGGTGGTGATCCGCAGCCAGCTCGATCAGGACGACGCCGAGGCGTGGGCCAATAAGCTTGCCAGTCTCGGCGCCATCTGCCGGATCAAGAACCTGACCCCGCGTACGGAAGATTCAGATTTCAGAGGCCACAAGCACCAGCGTGAGTCCAATGAGCAAACCCTGCGTGACATCACTGCGGCCCATCTGGAGTGTCCGCGTTGCGGCCACATGCAGCTCGATTCGAGCAATTGCGCCCGCTGCGGTGTCGATCTCGATGCGGCGCTGCGCGCCAAGCGCAAAGAAGATCTGATGATCGAAAAGAAGATCCGCGAGCTGCGTGCCAAGCGTGAACCGGCCGCAGGCTCTAACGGTCAGTTTCCTCAGCAGATTACTACCTGCAACGAGCAGCGTTTCTCGGCTGAGACCGGAAAGAAAGGGATGTTGAGGTGGTTCAAGCGTTGAACTGAAAGAGGTTCAATGCCGCCACGGGAGCTTCCTCGGGCGATGACATCAGTTGCTTTAGCCGTGATTGGTTGGTGCGGACATCGCTGGGATTCCCTTATAATTGGTGCCAGGCGCCTCGGAGGCACCGATTACCAACTGCGATGGGCAATATGAATCTGATAGAAAACCAGGACCTCAGGTGGAAGCGTTTCACTGGAAACGACAGTTTCGACTACCCTATAGATTATTCTGCAGCGCTTCTTAGAGCGCGTGATGACGGGCATGTGGATCTGCTTTATCGGTGGGCTCCGAATAGCTATTGTCATTTCCACCGCCACACCGCTCAAACTACTTCCACAGTCCTCGAGGGCGAGCTCCATGTGATCGATGTTGATCCCGAGACAGGTGAACAACTGGGATCACGGGTTCGCAAAGCTGGCGACTATGCATCTAAGGATCCTGGTGATATACACATGGAGCGTGGCGGACCAGAGGGGGCGCTGGTTCTATTCAACCTTTATTCACCGGACGGCGTACTGGCGCAATCCCTTGCATCAGACCGTACAGTCATTGGTGAATCCACGTTGGATCAGATCCTAAAAGGCAAATCTGCAAGGTGATCGCCTGAGCAGACGTCCGCACGTTACCAATACGGCGACTTATGCCGACATCCAATATCCCTGACACAAGTTTACCGATCGGTGTGTTCGACTCCGGTATGGGCGGCCTCACTGTGCTGGCGGCGCTGCGCAAAGCGCTGCCCGATGAGCAGTTTCTGTATCTGGGCGATACCGCGCGCCTCCCCTACGGCACCAAGACTGTGGAAACGGTCCAGCGGTACGCCGCGAGAGCGGCTTCGTATCTGGTGGATCGTGGCGTGAAAGCCCTGGTGGTCGCCTGTAACACGGCTTCTGCCTCGGCGCTGCAAACCCTGCATACAGCGTTTGCGCCGCTGCCGGTATATGGTGTTGTGGAACCGGGCGCCGACGCCGCTATCGCCGCTGCTGATAACAGCGGTGTACTGGTCATGGCAACGGAAAGCACCATTCAGGGGGGCGCATATCAACGCGCGTTGACCAGCCGTAATGCTCGGATACCGGTCTATGGGCGGGCCTGTCCGTTATGGGTGACCATGGCGGAGCAGGGTCCACAAGAGGCGTCGTTCGCGCGTACGGTGTTGCAGCACGACTTGCGCGGCCTGGTGCCGGGCGGGCCGGCAACGCTACTGCTCGGGTGCACGCACTTTCCTGTGTTCACAAGCCAGTTGCAGGATCTGGTGGGTGCAGATGTGCGGGTGGTAGATTCTGCTCAGACCACCGCCGCTTATGTGGCGGAACAACTCGCCAGCAATGGACTGTTGGGTGCCTCGGGCGGCGAGAGCCACTATCTCGCCACTGACGGCGCCAACCGGTTCGTGCAGGTGGGCCGCCATTTTCTTGGTGAGGAGATACAACAGGTCGAAGTCGTCGACCTGTAGCAATGAGGGCAGCGCCAGTGACGCCCTATTCGATGTCCGCTTTATCTCTGAACTCGCAGAGGTCTTCAATGGCGCAAGCGCCGCAGCGCGGCTTGCGCGCCACGCACACGTAACGGCCGTGCAGTATCAGCCAGTGGTGGGCGTCTTTCTTGTATTCATCCGGTACCACCTTCAGTAGCTTTTCTTCCACCTTGAGTACCGTCTTCCCGGGTGCGAGCCTGGTTCTGTTGGATACGCGGAAAATGTGTGTGTCCACCGCAATGGTCGGGTGTCCGAACGCGGTATTGAGAATCACGTTGGCGGTCTTGCGCCCGACGCCGGGTAGCTTTTCGAGACTGGTGCGGTCTTCAGGCACCTGGCTGTCGTATTCGTCCATGAGAATCTTGCAGGTTTTGATGATGTTGGCCGCCTTGGTGTTGTACAGGCCGATAGTCTTGATGTAGCTCTTGAGCTTGCGCAGGCCCAGGGCGTGAATGGCTTGGGGCGTGTTCGCCACTTCAAATAGCGGGCCGCAGGCTTTGTTGACACCCACATCGGTGGCCTGGGCAGAGAGGATCACGGCGATCAACAACTCGAACGGCGAGTTGTAATTGAGTTCGGTGGTGGGCGCTGGGTTCGCTTCCGCTAGACGGGCGAATATCTGTGCGCGTTTATCGGCGTTCACTCGGGCTCCTGTCCGCGGCGGCGTTTTCTTTGGGACCATTGTTGCACAGCCTGGCCGGTCGCCAACAGCAACCCTGCCACAACAAAGGCGCCGGGGGGCAGGGCGGCCAGAGGCAGCAGGGTGATCTCGCCCTGATGCATGACCCAGCCGGCGGCCTGTTCACCAAACAACAGGGGCGCATCGCGCAGTAGTGAACCGAAGGCGAGTAGTTCCCTTACTGAACCCAGCACGATCAATGCAATCGCGAAGCCGAACGCTGTGCCGATGGCATCAAGCAAAGCAGCTCCCACCGGTTGTCGGCTGGCGTAAGCTTCCGCGCGGCCGAGAATCATGCAGTTGGTCACGATGATCTGCACGAACAGTGCGATCTTGGCGTACAGGTCGAAGGCGTATGCTTCCAGGAACATTGTGGTAAGGGTGGTGAACGTTGCGATGATCAGAACGAAGCAGGGCAGCCTGGCGAATTGCGGAATGACGCCTCGCAGGATAGAAATGAGCGTGTTGCTGCCGATCACCACGAAAGCCGACGCACAGGCCAGTCCCAGTGCATTGGTCAGTGTGGAGGAAACCGCCAGGAGTGGGCAGAGGCCCAGCAGTTGCGCCCATGCCGGGTTGTTGGCCAGCATGGCGTTGGACAATACCCGCGTGCTGCCCGAGGTGGCTGGCTGACTATTGTGCACAGTGCTTCTCCACCTGCTGGAATATCTGCAGCGCGAGCTGACGTACTGCCTCGGAGGTGATGGTGGCGCCGCTGACGGTATCGATACTGTTCCAGGCCTGTATGTTGCCGCCGTCCCACCTTGTGATCCACGGTGTGCGGATGTGATCGATGAAATCACCGATGCCCGGTGTCTCCCGATGGCTGGTAATTCGCACCTTCAAGCCCTGCCCATCGGACTGCCACAGGCCGAGACCGGCGATCTCGCCGGCATAGCCCGGTGCTGCCTCGCTGACGAACAGCCAGTTGTCACATTGGCCAATGATGGGCGCGGCAGGATCACTGAGGGGCGGCAGCGGTACGCTGAGCATGTCCTGCATCAAGGCCCGGGCGCGGACGGTGCGGTTGTCGGTAATCTGCTGGGCAGTGAGCTGATCGCCGAGTGTCAGTAAGGTGGCGCATACCGACCCGATGAGAATGAGCATGACGATCGATTTAGCCATTTTGCTGCTCCGCGGCCGGTGCAGCGTCTTCGGCGTTGAGCGCACGGCGATTAAGCAGCGGCGTCACGCAATTGGCGAGCAGAATCGCGAATGCGATGCCGTCGGGTTGCGTGCCGAAACCCCGCATCAGATAAACCAGTATGCCAACGCCTAAACCGAACATGAGCTGATGGGTGTGACGATGAGGATGGGTCACTGGATCTGTGGCGACAAAAAAAGCCGCGGCAACCAGCCCGCCGCTGGTCAGGTGCAGTCCCATAGAACCGAGACTCTGGGAGGATCCACTGTCGTTGCCAAATAGAGCGCACAAGGCAAGACCGGCGAAAATGCCGGCGGGTATGCGCCAGGCGATGAGTTTGAGATAGAGCAGTACGGCGCCGCCTGCGGCGAATGCCCAGGGGATCATCTGCTGAGCTTTGAACGCCGTGGCATAGCTCAGGGTGAATTCGTCAGCGGTCAGGCCGTCGCGGAAACGGAATTCACTGAGCAGGGTTGCGCCGGAAAGCGCATCTGGCAGTTCCGGCTGCAGCAATGGCCATACCGCCAGGTGCGCCGGGTACGAGATCAGCACCACCGCGTAACCCACCATGGCGGGGTTGAACACGTTGCGTCCGAGCCCGCCGTAAGCGTGCTTTGCCAGCCCGATGGCGGCGAGACTGGCCACCAGCAGAATACCCAGCGGCAGCTGTGGCGGCAGGGCGATGGCCATCAGCCAGGCGGTAACCAGAGCGCTGTAGTCGCGCAGTTGAAAGCCCAGCGCATGCCAGCTCTGATTGCCGCGCAGGTACAGCGCGGTTGCTTCGATGACGACACAGAAGATGCTCAGCCACAGCACATTCCACACCACGCCAAAGCCCCACACGGTGGTCATGGCGGCAATGCCCGGCGCCAATGCGGCCAGCACCGTGGCCATGATGGCGGGTGTTGATCTCGGCGCGCTCAGTCCCATGAGCGTTTCCCCTGCAGGCGTCTGGCGCGCCTTTCTTTTGCGCTGAGGGCCTGCTGTTCCACACGGATCTGATGGGCTTTGAAGCGTTGTTTATAGCGTTCGGCAGTTGCGAGGCGAGCCGCGTCTATCTTCGACTCGGCTTTGGCGGTGGCAAACGCCCGCGCCATGGGGATCTCGCTGGGGCAGGCATTGTCGCAGAGACTGCAGTCGATGCAGTCATTCAAGCCGGCGCCGAGAGCCTCCTCGAGGTGGTCGCTGCGCAGTAGATGCAACAATGTCATGGCAGGCAGTGATTCCGGGCAAACCGGTTCGCAGCGCCCGCAGTGAATGCAGGGTCGTTCTCTTTTTGCCGGCACTGCGGGGGTGTGCCGGCGGTGCAGTGATACCACCGGTGTTGGTGCTTTGATCATGTCTATGCAGTCAACCGGGCAGGGCGCCACACACAGTTCGCAGCCGGTGCAGTCTGCGGTGATGACCGTATGCATGAAATTAGGCGCGCCGACAATGGCATCTACCGGGCACGCCGGCAGGCACAGCGCGCAGCCGATGCACTCACTCTCATCGATGACAGCGAGCAGCGGTTCGGGGAGGTGGGGTGGTGCACCGTGATCGGTATTGTTCATCAACTGAGCGAGGGCTTCGTGGGTTTCGCGGCCGCCGGGCGGGCATAGATTCAGTGCGGCGCCGGCCACGACTGCTGCGGCGTAGGGACGACAGCCGGGGTAACCGCATTGAGCGCACTGTGTCTGGGGTAACAGGGCATCCACGGCGTCAATGAGCGGCTCGTCGTTTTCCGGGTAGCGTCGTGCCAGCCACAAACGCACGACTGCAAAGCACAGCAGCGTGCCTACCACTACCAGGGGTGTCAGCCAGGCGCTCACCCGGCCAGTCCCTGCAGACCCATGAACGCCAGACTCATGATGCCCGCGCTGATCAATGCGATGGGCGCGCCGCGGAACGGCCCGGGTATATCATCGTGCTGCAGGTTCTCGCGCATTGCGCCGAACAGCGTCATCACCAGGGTGAAGCCGCCGGCGGCGCCGATACTGAACACCAGCGTCTGCAGCAGATTGAGGTTCTGATTGATCGCCAGCAGGGTTACTCCCAGCACAGCGCAGTTGCTGGTGATGAGCGGCAGATACAGACCGAGCAGGCTATGCAGCACTGGCGATGTGGACTTCAGGTAATACTGAATCAGCTGCACCAGCCCGGCGATGACCACAATGAACAGGATGATGCGCAGGTAAGCCAGTTCCAGCGGCACCAGCAGGCCGTGGTACAGAAGGTGGGTGGTGACCGCCGCCATGGCCAGAACGAACGTGGTTGCGATGCCGGTTGCCAGTGCCGTGTCGTAACCCCGGGTGATGCCCATGAACGGGCACAAGCCGAGAAACTGGGCCAGTACGAAATTGTTGACCAGCAGCGCGCCGATGAGGAGGAGGGCAAGTTCTCCCATGGCAAAGCGTGGTTACTTCACGTCCATTCCGGGCTCCGCGCCGCTGTCCGGTGAAAGCAGGAAAATATCGCTACCGCCGGGACCCGCGGCCAGCACCATGCCTTCGGAAACACCGAAACGCATTTTGCGCGGCGCCAGGTTCGCCACCACCACAGTCAGTCTGCCCACCAGATCTGCCGGATCGTATGCCTCGCGGATGCCGGAGAATACCTGGCGGCGATGGTTGCCGACGTCCAGGGTCAGCTGCAGGAGTTTGTCTGCGCCCTCGACAAAATCCGCCGCAATGATCCGCGCGACCTTGAGTTCGACTTTGGCGAAGTCGTCGATGGAGATGTGCTGTGGTTCGGCGTCATCGGCTGCGGCGGGTGCCTCGGCCTGTTGTGCCGGCGCAGGTTCTTCTTCGGCGGACGCTGCCACCAGCGCGTCGATGGTTTTGCTCTCCATACGCTGCAGCATGGCGTTGAACCTGGTGATGGTATGGCCTAGCAGCGGCTGGCGAACATCTGGCCATGTCAGCGGCGGCACCTGCAGGAAGGCTTCTGATTTTTCTGCCATTTTCGGCAGGATCGGCTTTAAGTAAATCGCCAGTGCGCGGAACATGTTAATCGCCTGGGAGCAGACCAGTTGTACGTCGTCGCGCCGGTCCGGGTCTTTATTCAGGGTCCACGGCTCATGGGTAGCAATGTACTGATTGGCCAGATCCGCCAACGCAGTGATCTCGCGTACCGCTTTGCTGGTATCGTCGATTTCGTACAGGCCGGCGATCTCATCGGCCTTGGCGGTGAACTGCTGCCACAGTTCCGGGTCATGCAGCGTATCGGCAAGCTTAGCGTCGAAGCCTTTGATAAGGAAACCAGTACAGCGACTGGCGATGTTGATCACCTTGCCCACCAGGTCGGAGTTCACGCGCTGCACGAAGTCGTCGAGGTTGATGTCGATATCGTCCGCGGAGCCGTTCAGCTTGGCGGCGTAGTAGTAGCGCAGGTATTCCGGGTCGAGGAACTTCAGGTAAGTGTCCGCCATGATGAAGGTGCCGCGGGATTTCGACATCTTCGTACCATTTACGGTAATGAAACCATGGGTGTGCACCCGGGTGGGTCTGCGGAAGTTCGCACCGTCCAGCACCGCCGGCCAGAACAGCGCGTGGAAGTTGATGATGTCCTTGCCGATGAAGTGGTGCACTTCGCTGCTGTTGTCCGGCGCCCAGAAGTCGTCGAACGACAGTTCGTCGCCCTTTTCCGGGGAAGAGTCGCACAGGTTCTTGAAGCTGGCCATGTAGCCGATCGGGGCGTCCATCCACACATAGAAGTATTTGTCTTTGCTGCCCGGGATGACAAAGCCGAAGTAAGGCGCATCCCGGGAAATGTCCCAGGCCTTCAAGCCGGTGTCGAGCCACTCGGCCAGTTTGTTGGCCATTTCGGGCTGGACGGCGCCGGAGCGGGTCCACTCTTTGAGAAACTCGGTGTACTGGGGCAGATCGAAGAAGTAATGCTCCGAGGCGCGCAGTTGTGGCGTGGCGCCGGAATATACCGATCGCGGATTCTTCAGGTCGGTGGCGTCGTAGGTAGCCGCACAGGCTTCGCAGTTGTCGCCGTACTGACCTTCGGCGCCGCAGCGCGGGCATTCACCGACTACGAAGCGGTCTGCCAGAAACAGCTGCTTTTCCGGGTCGTACAGTTGCTCCACTTCGCGGGTGAAGATCAGACCGCGCTCTTGCAGACGCGTGTAAATCAGTTCTGAGAAGTAGCGGTTTTCTTCCGAGTGGGTGGAGTAGTAATTGTCGTGGCCCACCAGAAAGCCGCGGAAATCGCGCACGTGATCTTCGCGGATGCTGTCGATCCAAGCTTCCGGCGTAATGTCCTCGGCTTCCGCGCGAATCATGGTGGCTGTGCCATGGGTATCGTCAGCACAAACGTAATAAACCTCATTGCCGCGCATGCGCTGAAAACGAACCCAGATGTCCGTTTGGATGTGCTCCAACATATGCCCCAGGTGAATGGGACCATTGGCGTTGGGCAGCGCACTGGTGACGAGAATTCTACGTGCCATGAGCGTGATTGCCGGTGGTGGTTGAAATGGGCGCCCATTCTACCTTCCGCAGTGCCCTGTACAACTGATAATCACGTGTAGTCGGACGGACGTGCGCATATAATCATGCGCTTTATCTACACAGTCGAAATTCATGAAAGTTGAAGATTTCGTAGATCCTTTTCTCGGCAAGAGCTGGGGTGAACTGGGTGCCCGGGTGCTTACCAGTCGTGCGCAAGTTGCCGTGACGTTGGGCTACCCGGCGCTTGGCATGCGCGAAGAGCTGCAGCAGGCGCTGTCGGCGCATCTTGGCGGCGCGGACGTGGAACTGGACGTGCAGTTTTCCGCGCCGAAAGGCCGCGGCTTCGATCAGGTGAAGCATGTCATTGCGGTGGCCTCGGGCAAAGGCGGCGTGGGCAAGTCCACCACGGCGGTAAATCTGGCTCTCGCGCTGGATCAAGAAGGCGCCAAGGTCGGACTGCTCGACGCCGACATCTATGGCCCGAGCCAGGGCATGATGCTGGGCGTTGCTGACGGCAAGCGTCCGGCGGTGAAGGACGGCAAGTTTTTCGAGCCCATCCGCGCTCACGGGTTGAAAGCCATGTCGATGAGCTTTCTTGTTACGGAAGACACGCCCATGGTGTGGCGCGGGCCGATGGCTTCCGGCGCATTGCAGCAGATTCTCACGCAAACGTTGTGGGGTGATCTGGACTACCTGATCGTGGATATGCCCCCGGGTACCGGCGACATTCAACTGACCCTTTCCCAGAAGGTGCCTGTGGCCGGTGCGGTGATCGTCACCACACCCCAGGACATTGCGCTGCTCGACGCTGTCAAAGGCATTGAGATGTTCGCCAAAGTGGATATCCCGGTGCTCGGCATTATCGAAAATATGAGCGTGCATCACTGTCCGGAATGCGGCCATGTCAGTCATCTGTTTGGCGAAGGCGGTGGTGTTCGCATTGCGCGTGATCTCGGCGTGCCGCTGCTGGCCGAACTGCCGCTGAGTATGGATATCCGTGAGCAGGCCGATGGCGGTGAACCCACTGTGCGTGCGGCGCCGGACAGCGAGGTGAGCCAGACCTACCGGCGTGCGGCGCGCCACATGGCTGCACGCTTGTGGGATGTTGAAGTCACCGCGCCGACCATCAGCATGGTCGATGATTAAGTCGACACATCCGATGGCCTACCCCGAATCACAGGAGCTGTAATCGACCCATGACCATCAAATCAGACAGTTGGATTATCGAGCAGGCGGCCAAGGGCATGATCGAACCCTTCGAATCAGGCCAGGTACGATCGATAGATGGGCAGAAAGTGATTTCTTATGGTGTGTCGAGCTACGGCTACGACGTGCGTTGCGCGCCCCAGTTCAAGGTGTTCACCAACATCCACTCTGCCACGGTAGACCCGAAAGCATTTGATGAGCAGAGCTTCGTAGACGTGGAAGGCGACGTGTGTGTCATTCCGCCCAATTCCTTCGCGCTGGCCAGCACCGTGGAGTACTTCCGCATACCCAGCGATGTGCTGACCATCTGCCTTGGCAAATCCACCTACGCCCGCTGCGGCATCATCGTCAATGTGACGCCGCTGGAGCCTGAGTGGGAAGGCCACGTGACGCTGGAGTTTTCCAACACCACCACGCTGCCGGCGAAGATCTACGCCAATGAAGGCGTGGCGCAGATGCTGTTTTTCCAATCCGACGAACAGTGCCAGGTGACCTACAAGGCCCGCGGCGGAAAATATCAGGGGCAGACTGGTGTGACGCTGCCCAAGACCTGACGCATGGAGAGCGACCGATTCCCGGCCGCTGCACTTGCATCAGCCCTTGATCAGAATCTGTCCGGCTGGGGTCGTGGTGTCGGCGGTGACGATACGACCCAGTCTAACCGGTGCTTCGCCGGCGCCTGCCAGACTTTGTATGGCCTGATCCGCCTGATCCTCGGGCACGATGAGCAGGAATCCGATGCCGCAATTGAACGTAGTGAGCATTTCCGTCTGCTCGATATTGCCCGCCTGCTGCAGCCAGGAGAAAATCTCAGGCCATTGCCAGGCATCAACATCGATGAGAGCGGCGTGGTCGGGGTCGTTGAAAACCCGCGGAATATTCTCGTAGAAGCCGCCGCCGGTAATGTGCACCATGGCGTTGACCGGTAGGCTCTTCAGTAACTCAAGCACCGGTTTTACGTATATTCGGGTAGGCGCCAGCAACTCATCCAGCAGGTCGGGGTTAGCTTCTACTCCGGTATGCTCCAATACTTTGCGGATCAGTGAATAGCCATTGCTGTGCGGGCCGCTGCTGGGCAGGCCGATAATGGCGTCGCCGGTAGCAACGCTGCCGCCGTCGATGATGCGGGATTTTTCAACCACGCCGACGCAGAAACCGGCCAGGTCGTATTCCGAGCCCTCATAAAATCCTGGCATCTCGGCGGTTTCGCCCCCGGCCAGAGAACACCCGGCGATCTCGCAGCCCCTGGCGATGCCCTTGATTACGGTGGCGGCGGTATCTACATCAAGCGATCCGGTGGCGTAGTAGTCGAGAAACAGGAATGGCTCCGCGCCGGTGACCAGCACGTCGTTGACGCACATTGCTACCAGGTCCTGGCCGACGCCGTCATGGCGATTGTGGTCAATGGCGAGTTTCAATTTGGTGCCCACGCCATCAGTGCCCGATACCAGCACAGGCTGCTGATACCCCGCCGGTATCTCGGTCATGGCGGCGAACCCGCCAAGGTTCGACAGCATTTCCGGGCGATGGGTGGCTTTGCATGCAGAGCCGATTTTTCGGACTAATTCGGCGCCTGCTTCAATGTCTACGCCGGCGTCTTTATAGCTGAGGCCCTGACGATTTGGCTGGGATGGATCTGTGGATTCCGGGGGTGCTGCCAAAAGGTTACTCCAAGGGTGGAAGGCAAACGCATCGAGTGATTTTATCAGTCCTGCGGGTGTATTTTCGAGGCCCTGCCCCGGAAAGATTAGACGGTCTGATCTTGGGCGGGAATTTCGCTAGAATTCAGTGATTACCATTTGCGTGCCGTTCGAGGTCTGACAAAAGCGTGCTGCGGAATATACTTAAAATCGGGCTGCTTTATCTGCTGGCTGCGACGCCGCTCGGGGCTCATGCGCTGAGTGAGGTAGGCTGGCTGCATCAGATTGAACTGCCGGTGCAGGAGCAGAGCAGCCAGGAACGTACCCGCGTCGCCTCGCAAGGACTGTTGACCGTATTGTCGCGGGTAACGGGTCTGGCTTCGGTGCCGCGTAGTGACGTGGTTGTCGCCGCTATGGCCGCCCCCGACCGTTTCTACGGGTCATTCGTTTTTCATGAAGAACGCGACCTGCAAGGCGAGCGCACGCTGTACCTGAAGCTCGACTATCAACCCGACGCGGTACTTGAACTCATCAAACAGGCGCAACTGCCGGTGTGGTGGTCCAAACGGCCCAGTGTCATGGTGTGGCTGGTGGTTGACGAACAAGGCATGCGACGGCTGCTTGGCAGCGAAGATGAACACCCGGTGATCGATGCGGTGCGCGCCCGTGCCAGGGCGCGGGGGCTGTCGGTCAGTCTGCCGGTACTGGATCTGGCCGAACGCCTGGAGATTTCCGCGGCGGATGTGTGGGGCAAGGTGCGCGACACGCTGGATCATGCATCGGCGAGGTACAACCCGGATCTGGTGCTGGTGGGGCGCTTCAGCCAGCGCCAACAAATGCATCAGCCTGGCGAACCGATCCCGTTTTACGCGCCCGTCACCTATCGCGGCGATTGGGAGGTATGGCTCGCCGATCAACCTCTGGTCAGTACCTTCAATGAGCCTGATCCTGAGGCTGCCGCGCGCTTGGGCGTCGACTTACTGGCTGATCGTCTGGCTGAGCAGTACGCCGTACTGCCACGCCAGCAGCGGCTCCGCTCATTCGCCATTGCCGGCCTGGAGGACGCGCAGAGTTATGTCGATCTCATGCGGTATTTACACAGCCTGGAATTCGTCGATCAGGTCGACGTGGTGGCGGTTACCGGCGGACAGGTACAACTGCAGGTGGCCAGCCGCGCACTGCCGGAACAATTGCTCATGCTGTTGACTCTGGAACAGCGCTTGAGTGTCGACAGGCTGCACCGGGGGCTGGAGACCCAGCTGATCTGGCGGGGTTAGTTCGCATGTCGCTGTCATCGCTGCCTAACATACTCACCATCATCCGCATCATCATGGTGTTTCCTACGGCGTGGTACCTGTGGGAAAGCCGCTTTGTGGAAGCATTTGTGCTGATGGTGATTGGTGGAGTGTCGGACGGGCTTGATGGGTTTCTGGCGCGCCGCTTCAACTGGCATAGCCGCCTGGGTGCGATTCTCGATCCGCTGGCGGATAAGTTTCTTGTGGTAGCCATGTTCATAGTGTTCACTCTGCAGGGTTACATTCCCCTGTGGGTTGCTGCCATTGTGCTGATTCGCGATTTCACGATTCTTGGTGGCGCGGGGGTGTATCGATTGCTGTTTTCGGAGCTTGAGATTGCGCCCACATTTGTCAGCAAGGCCAATACAGCCATGCAGTTCATAACACTGTGCCTGCTCATGGGCAGCCTGCTGCCGTTTGGCATGCTGGCCCGGGTGGCTGCAGATCTGGTGCATCCCAGCTTCGTCGTATTGGCAGTGCTGGGTGTCAGCTCCGGCGCCGACTACATCGTCAGGTGGAGCATGAAAGCGGTGCACAAAAGCCGGGCCCGCAAAGTCCGCGCCCTCACCGAGACTGGTGTCGATTGATCATGTGCTACCCTCGGCAGTTTCTGCTCGATATCGAACATCCTCACGATCAGACCCTCGACAACTTCGTGGTCGGAGACAACGCTGAACTGGTAAATGCCCTGCGCTACACCGCACAGGGATCTACCGGTCTATGGATCTTCGGCCAGGCTGACAGCGGGCGCAGTCACCTGTCGCGTGGCGCATGCCTGGCAGCCCAGATGCATGCACGGCAAAGCGTGTTCATACGCGCCGCTGCTCTGGTAGATCGCCCTGATACCCTGGGCGAGCAGCTTTCAAAGGCCATTGAAGGTGGCGAACTGGTGGCCATTGATGATGCAGGCGTGTTGTTGGGCGAGCGGCGCTGGGAGGAGATGCTTATGCTGCTCTACCAGCGACTGCTGACTGATCAAGGGGTGCTGCTGCTGACGGATACCATGCCCGCGCCTAATCGTGAATTCGCGCTGCCGGATCTGGCTTCGCGGCTGAGCAGTCTGCAGCATTTTCAGATTCGACCGCTCAATGACGAGGACAAGGCAGATCTGTTGCGCCGCCGCGCTGGTGCGCGCGGTTATGAGCTCAGCGAGGCGGTGTTGCAATACTGGCTGACCCGGGGTCCCAGAGATATTGCCGCGCTGCTGACCGATCTCGATGTGCTTGACAATACCTCGCTGACCCAGCAGCGGCTGGTGACCATTCCACTGTTGAAGCGGGCGCTGGGCTACTGATGCGCATCGTGGTCGTTGGCGGCGGTTCCGCTGGTCATGTCATGCCCGCGCTGCCGGTGATCGAACAGCTGCAGCAACGTGGACACGAACTCAGCTTCATCGGCACCCGTTCCGGGCTTGAACAGCGACTGGTGGCCGATGCTGGAGTGGATTTCTACGGCATCAGTGCGGGTAAGCTGCGACGCTACTGGTCGTGGCAGAATGTCACGGACCTGTTTCGTATTCTGGCCGGAGTAGCACAGGCGGTCTGGTTGATAGGCCGCATCCGGCCGGCAGCAGTGTTTTCGAAAGGGGGCTTCGTGTCTTTTCCTGTGGCGCTGGCGTCGTGGGTGTGGCGAGTACCGCTGGTTGCTCACGAGTCTGACCTGACGCCGGGTCTGGCCAATCGGCTGGTGTTGCCGTTTGCCCATACGCTGTGCTTGAGCTTTGCGCAGACGGTGGTTTCCGCTAGGCGCGTGCGCAAGGTACATACCGGCACGCCCCTGCGGCAAAGCATGCTGCAGGGCGATGCCGAGGCGGGCCGCAAAGCACTGGGCCTGATGGCCGATCAGCCGCTGTTGATCATCACTGGCGGCAGTCTCGGCGCGAAAGCGTTGAATGAAGCCGTAGCGGCCGCATTGCCTGAGCTGACCCGGCGCTTCTACGTGTTGCATGTTACCGGGCCGGGTAAAGCCGTTGATGCTGGCCTGCCGAGCTACGATCAGCGCGAGTATGTCGATGCGGGTTGGGGCGACATGCTGGCAGGCGCCGATATCGTGGTCTCGCGCGCGGGCGCGAATGCGCTGTTTGAGCTGCTGGCCCTGGGTAAGCTCAACGTGCTGGTACCGCTCGATACCAAAGCCTCGCGTGGCGATCAATTGCACAACGCAGCGTTCGCTGAGGAACTGGGCTACAGCAAAGTGCTCTGCGAAGATCACCTTACCCCGGATTCGCTGGTCGCCGCCATCGACGAAGTGATGAGCAGACGTGTGCAATTCGCCGAAGCCATTGCCAGTTTCGAAGTGCCCGAAGCCGCAGGTGCCATCGCCGATGAAGTGGAGCGCGCGGCATCTTGAACAGCGGCTGATTCAGAGCGCGCATGAATCAGATTCAAGCTGTACTTACACCTTCCAACTTGACATTCATCGGGCCGACACCTAACTTGCGCGCCTCTTTTTTCTCATCAATAACCCCCTGCAGCCCATGTATAACATCCGCACTTACAACGCCATCGCCCGGGCGGGTCTCGATCGATTCAATGCTGAGGAGTACAACGTCAGCGCTGAAATCGAGAGTCCCGATGCCATGCTCCTGCGCAGCCACAAACTGACAGCTGATGACCTGAACGATGGCTTGTACGCCGTCGCGCGGGCCGGCGCTGGCGTAAACAACGTCCCGGTGGAAGCATGCTCCGACAAAGGCGTTGTGGTTTTCAATACGCCTGGTGCAAACGCAAATTCAGTAAAGGAACTGGTAATTACTGCGTTGCTGCTGGCGTCGCGCGACGTGTTCGGCGGCATCAACTACGTGCGCAGTCTCGCCGAAATCAGCGACGAAGCGGAACTGAACCGCCTGGTGGAAGCCGAGAAGAAGCGCTTCAAGGGGAGTGAACTCATCGGCAAGAGCCTGGGTGTGGTCGGCCTGGGCGCCATTGGTTCCATGGTTGCGCGAGCCGGTCTGGATATGGGCATGAACGTGCTGGGTTATGACCCGGCGCTGTCAGTCGAAGCCGCCTGGCGTGTGCCGTCGGAAGTAGAGCGTAAAGAAAACCTGCAGGCGCTGTTCGCCCAGGCCGATTACGTTACGCTGCACGTGCCGCTGCTGCCGGCTACTGAAGGCATGATCAACGCCGAGAGTATTGGCGCATTCAAGCCTGGTAGCATATTACTCAATTTTGCGCGCCAGCCGATTGTCGATAGCGACGCACTGGCTGCAGCGCTGGCTACCGGGCAGGTTGGCAAATACATCGCCGACTTCCCGGTACCCGGTCTGATCGAGCATGAAAACGTCATGCTGACGCCCCATCTGGGGGCGAGCACCGCGGAAGCGGAAGAAAACTGTGCGGTAATGGCGGCCGACCAGCTCATGCGTTTTCTGCAGACCGGCAGCATCGTCAATTCCGTAAACTTCCCCGCGGTGGCTCTGGAGCGGGTAGACGGGTATCGCCTGGCGGTCACCAATAAGAATGTACCGGGTATGCTGGGTCAGATGACCACGGTGCTGGCGGAGCGCAACATCAACGTCATCGACCTGATCAACAAGAGCCGCGACGATGTGGCGTACAACCTCATTGATCTGGCGGAAGCGCCGGACGAAGGTCTGCTCGATGCGATCAGATCCATTGAGAGCGTCATTGGCGTACGAGTGCTCAGCGGTCAGGGATAAGCCGTATCAAGCGGGGCGTTCAACGCCGCTCATGCATCGTGCCGATTCCGTTGCCGCTGGCCATGTCGTACGCCGCGGCGAGCCTGCCGTTCTATGAAGCGTTCCGGGCGGACAAGCTGTTCCACGCGCTCTGACCAGGGTATCAGCCATCCACAGATTGAACTGGCAATAATGCCTGCCGCCCAGGGTGCCGCAATGGTGCCCATGGATCCGAACGCAGTGGCCGTCCAGATGTGCTGCTGTAACCTGCCGATCACCGGGGTTCGGTCTGAGGATGCCGCTCTGGGCCCGCGCGTGCGATCAATCCACCCGAGGTTCTGCTGATCGATGAGGTGGGCGTTGGTGCGCAGATTGTGTGCCGTAGCTTCGTCTGGCTTCCAGGGCGCGTATTCGAAGGTTGCGCCCAGAGTGCAGCCCTGTTCCTCGGGCACCACGTAACCGTTGCCTACTACCGGCAGGGTGGGCTTTATGGTGCTCCGAAAGCGATCGAGCTGGCCGAACACTTCGTCAATTTCCAGCCATTCGAAGGGTCCTGCGTTGCGTACCGCCGCTCCCGTGCACAATACCGTTGTAACGCTTTTCTCGCTGGGTCCCGGGGCCGTTATGACCTCGATACGCGGGTGCTCGAGGAGAGCGTTGCACAGGGATGGTAGATTGACCACGCCGCCGGTCGGAAAATGCAGCGCACCGCCCAGGCTGGGCAGGCCGCTCAGATTCCGGGCGGCACTCGGGTCCAGTCGTTGCAGCCAGAAATCCTGCTCCGGGTTGCCGACACCAAAGGCACTGCAGATGCGCTGCAGTTTGCGTTCGTTGAGATTGGGTCCCTGAAGCTGTACGACGCCGGTGGTGCCAAAGCCGTTGAACCGTTGCAGATAATTGCTCGCGTAGTGAAAGGCGGCTGCGCGAAGTTCGGCGCTGGCGCTGCCGTCGCCCAGCAGGCGCGGGTGGAGGACGGCTGTGTGAATGCCCGATGCGCCCCCGGCTATGCCCTGCGGATCGTACACCTGAACATCCACGTCCCACTCCGCCAGGTGTCGGGCGACGGTGGCCCCGGCGATGCCGGCGCCGTGAACCTGTACCCGGATTGCGTCATTCGCACGGGTGCGGGCACTTGAATTCGTGTAGATACCCGCCAGGCTTTCCCGTTTGTGCGGTCGCTGATCGACTCTGCGCATATCGAAACCTGCCGCGCGCAATCCGCGCCGGACCCGCCCTGCCGATGTGAAGGTTGTGGCGGTGCCATGCTTGGCGGTAATGCGGCCCATGCCGTCGTACAGTTGCTGGCGCCACATGCTTTCATTGCGATCCGGCGCGAAGCCGTCCAGGAACCAGGCATCTACAGGATTGGCCTGGCGTCTGAGCAGGTGTTCGAGTCCCTCGGCGGCATCGCCGTGAAAAACGCTGAGAATCACACGGCCCCCGGCCAGAATCCGGCGATGCCAGCCGGGTAGCACCGGCAGAGTCTGGCGGCAAAGTTCATGGTAGATCGGCAGTTGCGGGCCATAGCGATCGGCAACTTCCGACCAGGCACGGTGATCTAGCGGATGCTTTTCGAATGAAATGAAATGCAGGCGGGTGGCCGACGTTGCCAGGGCCGCCTGGGCGCATACGGCGAAGTTCAGGCCCGTGCCGAACCCTAGTTCGCCGATACAGAAGTCCGGCGCAGTGCTCAGCCGTTCTTCAATCTGTGCCGGCGCCATGAATACCCGGCGCACTTCGTCGATGCCGTCGTCGCTGAAATAGATGTCGCCGTAATCGGCCGCGTACGGTGTGCCGTCGCGCCACTGTAGACGGGCGGGCGTTATCCTCGCGGCGGATTTATCCGGTTCAGGCATTTAAAGGGGGCAAGCCTCTAATCCGCTGTTGCGACAGGACGCGCGGGATCGGTGATCCAGCCGGACCAGGAGTCTGCGTAAAGGGCGGGTTCGGGTAATCCGGCCACATGCATGGCCAGGATATTGTGAGCAGCGGTTACCCCCGAGCCGCAGTAACATACCACGTCGCCCGCGGTATCGTCCTTGAATCGCTCGGCGAGTTCAGTTGCGCTTCTGAAGCGGCCTTCAAGGCCTATATTGTCGGGGAAAGGGCGGCATATGGCTCCGGGGATGTGGCCGGCTACCGGATCGATGGGTTCCTCACGACCCGCCCATCGTGCTTCGGCCCGGGCGTCGATCAAAGTGCGCGTGGTACCGTCCAGCAACTGCTCGGCGTCGATGATTCTGGTGAGGGGTTTTGCGGCGGTGAAGGACGACGGTTCCCGGGCTCGGGCCGGTCCGCTCTCCAACGGTCCGGACCACCGCTGCATACCGCCATCCAGTACGGCCACGGCAGCGTGCCCGACCCAGCGCAGCATCCACCATGCGCGTGCGGCGAAGGCGCCGGAAGCGTCATCGTAGACTGCCACCTGGGTCTCGTTGCCGATGCCCCAGTTGCGGATGCGTTGAATCCAGATTTCCTGTGCGGGCAACGGATGTCGCCCATGTTCGCCGGGTGGCGCGGCCAGGTCGCGGTCCATATCGGCATACTGGGCACCTCGAATGTGACCTTCGAGAAACTGTGCCGGGCCCCAGGCTTCATCGCCCAGGCGGGATCGGCAATCCAGCAGGACTGCGCTATCAAGAATCGGTGTTAGCTGGTCAACGGAAATCAGATCTTTGAACATGGGCAATGGCAACTTTGCGGTGAGAGTGAAGTCTAACTGGTAAGCGGAATTGCACTACACTAATTTTAGCGTGCTGCGCAAGGTGGTATTCGCACCCCTCTGCGGCCTAAAATGCGCGCGATCGTAACCCGATAAACCCCTTTTGCGAACATTCTAAGTTGAGGAGCGCAGGAATTGAGCATTTTGGACTTGGTTAGCCACGGTATTGTAAATTTCTCTGTGGTCGAAATCGTGGTGGCCACCCTGGTCATGACCCATATCACCATCGTGTCGGTGACCGTCTACCTGCATCGACATTCGGCACACCGGGCGCTCGACCTGCACCCGGCGCTGGCCCATTTCTTCCGCTTCTGGCTGTGGATGACCACCGGCATGGGTACGCTGGAATGGACCGCCATTCACCGCAAGCATCACGCCAGGTGTGAAACAGAAGAGGACCCGCACAGCCCGGTGATCATGGGTATCGGCGAAATCTTCTGGCGCGGCGTGGAAGCCTACCGCGTAGAGGCGGCCAACGAAGAGACGCTGAAGCGTTACGGTCAGGGTTGCCCGGATGACTGGATAGAGCGCAACGTGTATTCGCGTTATACCTTCGGCGGTATTGTGACCATGTTCATCATCGATGTTGTGCTGTTCGGCGCGCTGGGTATCACCGTATGGGCGATCCAGATGGCATGGATCCCGGTAACCGCGGCGGGCATCATCAATGGTATTGGCCACTGGTGGGGTTATCGTAATTTCGAGTGTCACGACGCGGCCCGCAACATCATGCCCTGGGGCATCATCATCGGCGGTGAAGAACTGCACAATAATCACCACACCTATCCGAATTCGGCCAAGCTTTCCGCAAAATGGTATGAATTAGATATCGGCTGGATGTATATCCGCTTGTTCGAGATTCTGGGTCTGGCGTCAGTACGCAGCAGGGGTCCGGTCGTTGAACGAGTGCCCGGTAAGGACCTGCTTGACAAAGACGCCGCCCTGGCGCTGCTCAACGACCGTTTCCAGGTCATGGCGCGCTATTCCAAAGAAGTGGTACGCCCTGTGTTTGCCCAGGAACTGGACAAAGCCGATCAGGCGACGAGGAAGTTGTTCAAGCGCGCGCGCAGAGTATTGTGCCGGGATGCCGGCCTGGTGGACGAGTGTGGTGAGCAGCGTATTGCCGCAGCGGTGGAGGAAAGTGCCAACATCCGCGTGATCTATGATCTGCAGCTGCAACTGCGTGCCATCTGGGCCAAGCGTGGCGGCAACATGGATGAAGTGATCGCCGAACTGGCGGAGTGGTGCAGGCAGGCCGAAGCTTCCGGTATGCAGACATTGCGGGATTTTTCCGAAACGCTGAAATCATACGCTACGCCAGCGCCCGCGGCGTCTTAAAAGCGCCCGCGGCGTCTCAAAAAGAGCCCGCGGCGTTTTCAAAAGAGCCCGCGGCGTTGACGCGGCTACATGCGCTCGACGACTGCTATGCCAAGCAATTCCAGACCCTGTTTCAGCGTCTGTGCGGTCTGCTGGGCCAGTACCAGGCGTCTTAGTCTTACCCCACCTTCGCTCGATAGAATCGGACACGCCTCATAGAACTGCGTGAAGCGCGTGGCCAGGTCGAACAGGTAGCTGCACAGATGGTGGGGTAATCCTTCCTCGGCAACTACCGCCAGCGTGTCATTGAACGCTGCGATGGTCACTGCCAGGCGGCGTTCAGGCTCATCGACTGCGATGGCCCTGGCGGGAAGGGCGTCGACATCAATTTCGCCCCGGGCGAACACGCTGTGTATGCGGGTATAGGCATACTGCAGATACGGTGCGGTATTGCCGTCGAAGGCCAGCATCTGATCCCAGTCGAACACGTAGTCGCTGGTGCGGTTTTTCGACAGATCTGCATATTTCACCGCGCCGATACCGATGGCGCGTCCGATGCGGGCTGTGTCATCAGCGCTGAGATCCGGGTTCTTTTTCCGCACCAGATCCGTAGCCCGGCGTTCGGCTTCATCGAGTAGCTCCGCCAGCTTCACCACGCCGCCTTCGCGGGTTTTGAAGGGTTTGCCGTCTTTGCCGAGCATGGCGCCGAAGGGCATGTGCTCGAGGGATGCGGTGCTACTGTTGAAGCCTGCACTGTTGGCCACCGCGAAAATCTGTTTGAAGTGCAGGGCCTGGCGGGCATCGGTGAAATAGAGCACCCGCGTGGCGCCAAGCTTACCCGTGCGATACTGTACTGCCGCCAGGTCGGTGGTCGCATACAGGTAGCCGCCATCGGACTTCCGCACGATCACGGGCAGAATGTCGCCCTTCTTTGATTTGAATTCTTCGAGGAACACGCACTGAGCACCGTCGGATTCTTGCAGCAGACCCTGCTCACTCAGGCTGTCGATGACGCCGGGTAACGCTTCATTGTAGGAACTTTCACCCTGGATGTGTTCCGGTTTCAGCGTGGTCCCCAGACGCTGATAGATGGCATCGCAGTGCGACATGGAGATATCGATGAAGCGGTGCCAGGTATCCAGTGCCCCAGGTTCACCGGCCTGCAGGCCAACCACTGCCTCGCGACTGCGGATCTGAAAGTCCTGGTCATCGTCGAAGCGTTGCTTCGCCGCCCGATAGAATTCTTCGAGGTCGGCGAGATTGCTGGAGGTGGCGCCGCTGTCTTGCAGATAGGTCAGCAGCATGCCGAACTGTGTGCCCCAGTCGCCCACATGGTTCTGACGGATCACCGTGTGACCCTGAGCTTCGAGTATGCGCGCCAGGCTGTCGCCGATGATGGTGCTGCGCAGGTGGCCCACGTGCATCTCTTTAGCCAGATTGGGCGCGGAGTAGTCGATCACCACGGTTTGTGCTGGCTCTGTCTGATCTACCCGGCCAGGTTCGGCGCCGGCTAGAAATTCGGGGCTCAAGGTAATGTTGAGAAAGCCGGGCCCGGCGACTTCGATGTGCTGTGCGATGTCTGATAGATCGAGCTGCTGCAGTACTTCGCCGGCGACCTCCCGCGGATTACGCTGCGCGCGCTTGGCTGCTGCCATGACACCGTTAGCCTGATAATCGCCGAATTCTGCACGCGCGGCGGACTGCACATTGGCATCGCCGGCCAGGCCGAGCTGCGCGAATGCGGCTTCGATGCGGGCTGACAGGAGGTCTTTGATCTGCATGGTTGGTTGTCCGGCAGGACCCTGACTAGTCCAGTGGTTCGACGTTTTCCGCCTGAGCGCCTTTTTCCTGATGCGACACCACGAAGCGGACCTTCTGACCATCTCGCAACACGGCGCGCTGGCCGCCGTCGCCGGCGCTTATGACTGACCGCTGGTGTACGAAGATCTCCTCGCCATTTTCGCGAATGATGAAACCGTAGCCCTTGGAGCGGTTGAACCACTTTACCTCGCCGTTCTCGCTGGGGCCGGTGTTCGCCAAGGTGGATGGCGCGGATTCTTTCGGCTTGTCCGCTCCGCCGCGTGGTTTGCCGCCTTGCTTTCGACCATCCTTGCGGCCCTGGGGCTTATCACCGGGTTTACCGTCGTCGCGCTTGCGATCCTGCTGTTTGCCCCTGGTGCGCTGGCGATCGCCCCTGGACTTATCCTGCCGTTTGCGGGCGGGGGCGCTGGAGCGTGGCGCGCGGGCGGCCATGCGGGTGTTGAAGATGCCGTTGATGATCAGGGCGATGGCGGTGACAACCAGCATTGCCATGTAGTCGGAAGGCCACAACCGGGAAGTGGTTTCGGTCACGAAATAAGCCAGCAACAGGGCGCTGGCGAGAACGATCAGAGTCGTACGCATGGTTATTCTTTATAAGGTAAAAAGCGCAGCATTCTACATCAAAATGCTGGTGCGGGGTCTAGCCAGCGATGCAGGGCGGCCACGTCCCTTAGTCTATGCGCGTGATGCGCTCAATAATGACGGCCTCTTCCGGCAATGCCTGGAATGATCGCTTCAGGTGCGTGTTGACCAGTTCGATTTCGGTTACGACGTCCATGCCATCAACCACACGTCCGAATACCGTGTAACCGGCACCATCGCTGCTGGCGTCCAGATATGTATTGTCTTTCACGTTGATAAAGAATTGCGAATTAGCGGAGTCGGGATCTGGCAACCTCGCCATGGCCAGGGTGCCGCGGCTGTTCTTGACACCGTTGTATGACTCGTTGGGTACGGTCCGGGGCGCGGGCTTGTAGGTCAGGTCAGCTTTATAGCCGCCGGCCTGAATCATGAAATTGGCGATCACCCGATGGAAAATCAGGCCGTCGTAGAACCCGTCGTCTACCAGTGACAGAAAGTTCTCGACTGTCGCAGGCGCCAGTTTGGACATCAGCTCTACTTCGATGTCACCGTGATTCGTGCTGATGGTGACCCGTGGATTTTCTGCAATAACGGCCCCGCTGATGCAGAGTAACAAGCCAGCGAGGAAAGTCTTAAGGTATCTATACTTTTTCATAGTGCTATCTTATCCCAAGGCATCGCGCCGGTGCTACGACTTCAGAATCTGGTGATAGGCGGTAACTGCTGCAGCCAGGCCGCGTTCCAGTGCATCGGCAATCAGCGCGTGGCCGATGGAGACTTCCGCGACCTGGGGGATGGTGGCGAACAGCGGTAGATTGCCCAGATCGAGATCGTGGCCGGCGTTTACGCCCAGGCCGATGCGCTCGGCATGTTCGGCTGCGCGGGCATAGGTTGCATAGCTTTGCCGGGTGAGTTCGTGGTCGGCGCCGTGGGCCCAGAAGGTTTCCGCGAACGGGCCGGTATAGAGTTCAATACGATCAGCGCCGTGATCCTTCACCTTGCTGATCTGTTCGACGATCGGGTCCATGAACAGGCTGACCCGCGCACCCAGCGCCTGGTAGCGGGCGATGCGCTCGGCAAGCGGCTGGTCGAAGTCAGACAGGTCGAAGCCGTGGTCGGAGGTAAGCTGGTCATCGCTGTCGGGTACCAGAGTCGCCTGGGCCGGGCGGGCGGCTTCGATCAAAGCGTTGAAACCCGGGTAGCCCTGCTCGGTTGGGCCGGCCGCGGGGTTACCTTCGATATTGAACTCAATCTGCGGGTATTCATCGCCCAGCAGTGCTGCCAGATCGTGTACGTCATGGGGTCGAATGTGGCGCATATCCGGTCGCGGGTGCACGGTAATGCCGCCGGCGCCGGCGGTGATGGCGGTACGGGCAGCTTCCACCACACTGGGCCGGTGCCCTTCCCGGGAATTGCGCATCAGAGCGATCTTGTTCAGATTGACGGAAAGTACGGTCATTGGTTAACTCCAGACGGCCTCAGGTCCAGGCGCTGCATGCGGTGTTCCGCCAGAAGCCGGTGCCGATGTCAGCGCCAGAGCACCAGATAATGCACAGGCCGGATATTTCATGAGTTCTCGCCTTGAGTTTCGTCGGCCACAGGACGCTTGGGGTCGGGCAGATTTGCTTCGGTCAGCCAGCCCTTGGCATGCAGATACGCGAATGTGCAGATGAGAAAGACGATATTCAGCAGCAGCAGGCCGACGAACTTGAAGGTCACCCAGGTATCCATGGAAAAGGTATATGCCACCCACAGGTTCAGCACGCCGGCGCTGAAGAATGCCGCCGCCCACCCGTATGTGAGGGCCAACCACGCCGCGTCCGGCAGATGCAGTACCTGACCCAGCATACGTTTGATGAGAAAGTTCCTGGCGAAGAGATGCGCGCCAACCAGCACCAGCGCCAGCAGCCAGTTGACGATGGTGGGTTTCCACTGAATGAAGGTTTCGTCGCGCAGTACCAGGGTCAACGTGCCCAGACCCATGCTGGCCCAGAACGTGACTTTCAGTTCGTTGCCGATGGGTTTCTTAAGCAGATAGTAGGCCCCGACCTGCACTGATACGCCTGCCATCAGTACCCCGGTGGCGAGGAAAATATCGCGGGTGGCGAAATACACCACCACGAACGCCAGAATGGCGATGTAATCCAGTAATTGCTGCATAATATCGGGCTGTCCTTGCAGTAGCGGGCGCGAGACTCATTCGATTGCTGCGGATGATAAAAGATTCCGCGCGCTGTGTAAGGGCGCGAACGCGGTTTTGCTTGCACGGACGCGAATATGATTGCTCTTTGTAGAAGCCATTGAGGTATTAACAGCGTGGGTCAGCTCCTGCAGATTCATCCCGACAACCCCCAGAAGCGTCTGCTGCAGATTGCGGTAGATGCGCTGAGGCGTGGGCAACTGGTGGTGTACCCCACCGACACCACCTATGCGCTCGCCTGGCATCTTGGTGATAAAAATGCCCTGGACCGGGTGGTCAACCTGCGTGGGCTGTCGAAGAACCACCAGTTCACGCTGGCCTGCCGTGATCTGAGTGAACTGGGTAGCTATGCTAAGGTCGACAACAGCGCCTTTCGCCTTCTTAAGCATTACACGCCGGGCCCGTTCGTGTTCATTCTGCCTGCCACCCGCGAAGTGCCGAAGCGATTGCTGCATCCCAAACGGCGCACCATCGGTATCAGGGTACCGCATAACATTATCGCCCAGGACCTTCTCAATCTGCTGAATGAACCGGTACTGACTACCACGCTGGTGCCGCGGGATGACCAACATCCGTTTGCAGACGCCCAGGACATCTATGATCAGATGGGCAATCAGGTCGACGTCATTCTGGACGGCGGCGCCTGCGGCCTGGAGGAATCAACTGTGGTCGACCTCACTGGCGCGCAGCCCGAGATCAGCCGCCAGGGTAAAGGTGAGATAGAGCTTTAGATCGGCCGGGTCGCGGCCTTATAATAGGCGCTGGCAACTACACGAAGGCGCTCGCTTGAGCAGTAACGATTCCAGCCAGAGGGTTCTCTCTGGTATGCGTCCCACCGGCCGGCTGCATCTTGGCCATCTGCACGGCGTGCTGAATAACTGGGTTCAGCTCCAGCACGAATACGAGTGCTTTTTCTTCGTGGCCGACCTGCACGCGCTGACCACCGATTACGACGCCTCGGAAACCATTGAGCAGCACACCATGGACACGGTGATCGACTGGCTGGCCGCCGGTGTGAACCCGGGTAACGCGACGATCTTCGTGCAGAGCAGGGTGCCGGAGCATGCCGAACTGCACCTGATTCTTTCCATGATCACGCCGCTGCCGTGGCTGGAGCGGGTGCCAAGTTACAAAGATCAGCAGCTCAAGCTCAATGACAAAGACTTGGCAACCTATGGTTTTCTGGGTTATCCGCTACTGCAGGCTGCCGACATTCTCATTTACCGGGCGGGCTGGGTACCGGTGGGCGCCGATCAGGTTGCCCATGTGGAACTGACCAGGGATGTGGCGCGGCGCTTCAACCACATTTTTGGCCGTCAGCCGGGTTTCGAAGAGCAGTCGGAAGCCGCCGTCAAGAAGATGAGCAAGAAGGCCGCGCGCCTGTATGGCAATCTGCGCCGGGAATATCTCGAACGCGGTGATGCCGAGGCGCTGGAGCGGGCCAGGGCGCTGCTGGCAGAGCAGCAGAACCTGTCTATCGGTGATCGCGAGCGTTTGTTCGGTTATCTCGAAGGCGGTGGCCGGATCATTCTGCCGGAGCCTCAGGCGCTGCTGACGGAAACTGCCAAGATGCCAGGTCTGGATGGCGAAAAGATGTCGAAATCGTACAACAACACGATTTCGCTGCGAGAATCCGCTGAATCCGTGGAAGAGAAAGTCCGTACCATGCAGACCGACCCGGCGCGGGTGCGGCTGACAGACCCGGGCGACCCGGGCAACTGCCCGGTGTTTGCCCTGCACGAGGTCTATTCTGAGAATGGGACTCTGGAGTGGTGCGCCGAGGGTTGCCGGACGGCGGGCATTGGCTGCATAGACTGTAAGCGTCCGTTGACTGAGTCCATCAACGCAGAGCAGGAAGTGTATCGCCAGCGCGCTCAGCAGTTTGAAGAAGATCCGGATCTGGTGCACGCCATCATTCAGGAAGGTTCCGACAAGGCACGCGCTGAGGCCCGGGAAACTCTCGACGACGTCAAGGAGGCGGTGGGCATCGCGCACAGGCAATAGTGAGCATGGTTGAAGAGTCGAAAAATCTGCAGCAGGCGCGCACCGAAGACAGCGCGACCATCGCGGTGGTCAAGGGTGAAGCGGTTCGTGAACTGCCCACCGATCTGTACATTCCGCCGGAAGCGCTGGAGGTTTTCCTCGAAACCTTCGAAGGCCCCCTCGACCTGCTGCTGTATCTGATTCGCCGCCAGAATCTCGACATTCTCAACATTAAGGTCGCCGTGATCACCGAGCAGTACATGCAGTACATCGAGATGATGCAGGCCCTGGAACTGGAGCTTGCCGGTGAATATCTGGTGATGGCGGCGATGCTCGCCGAGATCAAATCGCGCATGCTGCTGCCCCGCCCGGAAAGCGTAGAAGAGGAAGAAGGCGACCCGCGTGCGGAGCTCATCCGCCGGCTGCAGGAATACGAGCAGATCAAGACCGCGGCGGAAGACCTGAACGAGATTCCCCGGCTGGAGCGCGATACCTATCTGGTCGCGGCTTCAAAACCGCAGATCGTGCGTGAGCACGCCGAGCCCGAAGTCGACATGAAAGACCTGCTGCTGGCCCTGGCCCAGGTGCTGCGTCGTTCGGAGATGTACGCCAAGCACGAGGTGCAGCTTGAGCCTTTGTCGGTGCGCCACCGCATGGGGGACATTCTGGCCATGGTCACCGATGCACCCGAATTCCTGGATTTCACCACGCTGTTTCATCATGAAGAAGGCCGCATAGGCGTGGTGGTGACTTTTCTGGCGATCATGGAGCTGGTCCGTGAAGGCATGCTGGAGTTCGTACAGGCAGAATCCTTCGCGCCTATTCACGTGCGCGCCGCGCAGGGTGAGAATTTCCGTGAGCCGCTGTTTAGTTCTGACTTCGTCACTACTTATGGCGGTAAATCGGACATTGAGGAGTCCTCCGAATGATGGACGAAGACCGCGTTCAACGCATAGTCGAAGCCGCGCTGCTTGCCGCAGACGGACCGCTTACCGTGGCGGATGTCACCAGCCTGTTCCAGGAAGGCGAACTCGACTCGGAAAACCCAAGCAGCCAGATCCGAGGTGTGCTCAAGAAACTCGAAACCGATGCCGTGGGTCGCGGTGTGGAATTGAAACGGGTGGCGTCAGGCTATAGATTCCAGGTGCGTCAGGAATTGAGTCAGTGGGTCAGCCGCCTGTGGGACGAAAAGCCGCCGCGCTATACCCGGGCGCTGCTCGAAACCCTGGCACTCATCGCTTACAAGCAACCGGTGACCCGGGGCGATATCGAACAAGTACGCGGGGTGAGTGTCAGTCAGAACATCATGCGCACGCTGCTGGAAAGAGACTGGATACGCGCAGTGGGCCAGCGTGAAGTACCTGGTCGGCCGTCGTTGTATGCCACGACCCGTGGGTTTCTCGATTATTTCAATTTGCGCAGTCTCGACGAGCTGCCGCCGCTGGCGGAGATCCGCGAACTGCTGGAACCCCAGATGGAAGAAGCGGTAGCCGCCGGCGCACCTGATCCGGCCGATGCACCTGAAGCATCTGGCGAGGGTGATGCTGCTTCCAGCGAAGCTGACGAGGCGATTGATGCGGCGCCGACGGACGGGTCTGCTGAATCTACAGTACTGACCGCAAGCGTGGAAATGCCCGCAGCGGATGCTGACGATGAGTCGGCGCCACAATCGGCCGAAGTAGTACCCCTGCACTCGGGCGGCTCGCACCAGCAGCCCTGATCTCCACGACCAATACAGAGCACAAACCTGGTGAGCGCTGACAAGGCGAGCAATGCTAAGGCCGGTGGGGAGATTCCCAGCGGCGATAAGATTCAAAAGACCCTGGCGACGCTGGGGCTTGGCTCTCGTCGTGAGATCGAGTCCTGGATCAAAGACGGCCGGGTGATGGTCAATGGCGAGGCTGCGCATATCGGCCAGCGCATTACCGAGCGGGACAAGGTCGAGGTGGATGGTAACCGGGTGCAGCTGCATGGCGGCAGTGCGCCCCAGGTCATCATCCTGAACAAGGCCGCGGGTGCCGTATGTTCCCGTCGTGATCCCGAGGGGCGTCCTACGGTTTTTGACGATATGCCCAAACTCAAGAAAGGGCGTTGGATCAGTGTCGGCCGGCTTGATATGCAGACCACCGGACTGTTGCTGCTTACCACCGACGGTGAACTGGCCAATCGCATGATGCATCCGTCCACGGGCCTCGACCGCGAATACGCGGTGCGCGTCAATGGCAGGCTCGATGACGAGACCGTTGAGCAGCTCAAGACCGGTATCGATGTTGGCGGCGAAGTGCTCAGTTTCAGCGACATCCAATACTACGACGGCACCGACAATAACGCCTGGTATCACGTGGTGCTCATGGAGGGTAGAAACCGTGAGGTACGCCGTCTGTTCGAGGCCGTGGGTTGTACTGTCAGTCGGCTGAAACGGGTCCGCTATGGGCCGGTCATCCTGCCCTCATGGCTGAAAAACCGGCAGTGGGCGTTGTTGCGTCCCGAGGACATGAAAGACCTCTACAAGCTGTTGGGCCTGCGCTATGTGGCGCCTAAAGGCGACCGCAAAGGCCCGACCCGCCGCACGCGGCTGGCCAAGACCACCTGTCTGCTGCCATACCCCAAACTCGGGTAGGCTCCTCAGGAACGCTCGGAATAAACCACGATCTGATTTGAGCCCTCTACCCGGGCGGCGCCCAGCGCTTCGCGGGCGTGTTTCATGACCTGTTCCGCGGTAACCGCCAGGCTGGCATCCGCCACACCCATGCAGGCGGTGAACTGTTGCTGCAGATCATTGCTGCGCAAATGCAGGCTGGCGATCAGCAGACGGATTTTCTTCGCCACTTCCTGAGCCTGACTCAAGGTGGTGTTGGGCAGCAGCACCGCGATCACATCGTCGCCGATGTGGTATACGCAGTCGGCATTGCGCAGACCGTCGCGGATCTGCTCGTGTACGCTGACCATCAGCATGTGGGTCCACTCATTACCGTGGCGGCTTCTGATCCTTTCATAATCGTCCAGCGCCACCAGCACCAGTGCGTCGGTTTTGGCTTGTGAGGTCTTGCTGTTCGGCAGCGCGACCACCCTGGCGGTCTGGGTGCGTTGTGCAGAGGAGCCGGCCTGGTATTCCACTGGCGCACGCACATTGCCGAAATCCGCCTGGTTCTGAGCCTGCTGCAGCAGTATGGCGTTGCGCAACGCGGTAAACATAAGAGCGATGATGTCCTCGCAGGTGCGCACCTGCTGTTCGTTCTGCCTGCGGGCGAAAAACAGGGTCAGGGTGCCGAGGTTGGCATCTTTGAAATCCAGATTGTATTCGGCGGTGTGGCGATCGGTATTGCCGCACAGGATTTCAGCGCCGAGAGGTTCGAAGCGATAGCGCATGCCCCGCATTTCACTCATGGCCTGTAGCTGGGTGAACACCACTTTCATGAGGCTTTCGATCTCAGTTTCCTGACTGAACACCTGTGACAGGCGGAGCGCCGTGCGATCGTCGAAGTAGACAAGTGGGCCGTTCATGGTAAATCGCTTGCGGTTGGGTAAGTGCTGTTGCTTTGCCATAGTCTTGATCTCTTTATCGTATGCCCGAAATAAGGACACGTTACTGCTCGATGAAGTAACGACCTGAACTTATGAACTGGTGATGCCAGAATCGTGCCAGCTTTCGGTTCTAATAAAATCAATGACTTATGTATGAGCTTTCCGTTTATGGCGCCAAATAGTTGACGAATGACAACGGATTATTGGCGATTCCAGGTGCGCGCATCGAGTTGCGCGCCGGTTGGCGGCAATTTTCTGTCGTTGGACGGGGGCGCCATCAGGAACAGGTAGAGATCCATGTGGGCTTCAGGTGGTGGAACGTCGGATGGGTCTTCCACGGGGTACGCGGCACGGCGCATGGGGGTTCTGGTGCCACCGGGGTTGATGCTGTACGCACGAATATGGCCGGCGCTTTCCGTTTCATCCGCCAGCACCTGACTGAAACCTTCCACGGCAAACTTGGACACCGCGTATGCGCCCCAGTAGGCGCGGCCCTGCCGGCCCACGCTGGACGAAGTGTTGATCACGCAAGCGTCGGGCGCCGCATCCAGCAGGCCAAACAGCGCCTGGGTGAGCAGGAACGGCGCGTTGGCGTTGACCTGCATGACCCGCACCCATTCCGCGTAGGGGTAGTGTTCGATGGGTACCTTGGGCCCGAGCAATGAGGCGTTGTGCACGATGCCGTGCAGGGCGCCGTAGGTCTGCTCTATAGAGTCACGTAGCGTGTCGGCAGATTCCGGGGTGAGCTGTTCCAGATCTACCGGCACAATCACCGGCTGAGTGTCGGTGTGAGACTCGATCCAGTCGAATACTCCTTCGAGCTTTGCTCGGGTTTTGCCCAGCAGAATGACGTGCGCACCGTACAGGGCGAAGGTCCTGGCCGTGCATGCACCGATACCGTCACCCGCGCCGGTCACCAGAATCGTACGCCCGCGCAGAACCTGCTGCTGCGGCTGATAGCGCCAGGCCTCGATTGCCGCGTGAAGTTCCGGGTAGACTTCGCTCAGTTCGGTGCTCATGGTCAGGGTCTATTCCGGCTTGCGTGCGTGTATCAGATAGTTTGCGTCGACATCGCGTCCGATGGTGCAGCGACGGCTGAAGGGGTTGTAGGTCATGCCGCTGATGTCCATGGTCTCGAGGCCGGCAGCGCGAATCGCCGTGGCCAGTTCAGACGGTTTGATGAACTTCTCGTAAGCGTGGGTGCCCCGGGGCAATAGATTGAGTATGTACTCTGCGCCCAGCACGACCAGGAAGTAGGCCTTGGGGTTGCGATTGATGGTGGAGAAAAACACATCGCCGCCGGGCCGCGTCATATCGGCGCAAGCCTGCACCGTCGATGCATAGCTGCTCACGTGTTCGAGCATTTCAAGGCAGGTAACGGTCTGGAAGTGCTCGGGCAGCTCCGCAGCGACTTGTTCCGCGGTGCCCTCCCGGTAGGTTACCTGCGCGCCCGATTCCAATGCGTGCAGCTTTGCCACGCTGAGGGCTTTGCCGGCCATGTCCACGCCGGTTATGTCAGCCCCCTTCAGCGCAATGGACTCGGTCAGCACACCGCCGCCGCAGCCGATGTCTGCGACGGGGCCCGCGGTAAGCTCGGCACGCTCGTTGATGTATTCGAGCCTGACCGGATTGATATCGTGCAGGGTCTTGAAGTCGCCGTCCGGATCCCACCAGCGGTGCGCCAGGGCGTCGAATTTCGCGATTTCGTCAGCGTCGAGGTTTGCGGTCGTAGTCATACACTCTTCAGGTCTATCTGTACCGGTAAAGGCCCGGCGCTCAGTCTAGGCTGGCGTGCCAGGCTTGTATGCGCGCGGTAAGGTCGTCCTGGTCCATGCAGCTGAGCCGACCGTTCTGCACCATGGGTTTGCCGGCGATGAACACATGGTCCACCGCGTTGCCGGCATTGCCGTGCACCAGCGCGCCGAACGGATTGTACAGAGGCATCATGCCGAGCGCATGGGCATCTACTGCAATGAAGTCGGCTTGTTTGCCAAGCTCCAGAGATCCGGTGGTGTTGTCGGTGCCCAGGGCGCGGGCGCCGTCTAGGGTTGCCATCTGCACGACATCGGCGGCGGTGCCACTGGCGGCGTCGTTGTGCACGTGTTTGCTCAACAGGGCTGCGAGTCGTGCTTCGTCCAGCAGGTCCAGCCGGTTGTTGGAAGCGGCCCCATCGGTTCCCAGAGCGACACACACACCGGCCCGGCGCAGATCGCTGACAGGGCAGTAACCAGAAGCCAGTTTCAGGTTGGAAGTGGGACAGTGCACCACCTGGGCGCCGGAGCCCGCCACCAGCTCCAGCTCATGTGCGGAGACCTGAGTCATGTGCACCGCCTGAGTTTGCGGGCTCAACAGGCCGATCTCATGCAGTAGTTCGATCCAGGATTTGCCGTGAGCCGCGCGGGCGTTGGCAACTTCCGTAGCGGTTTCGTGCAGGTGAATCTGCACCCGGGTTTCGAGTTCGTTGGCGTACATGGCCACTCGCTCAAGGTTGGGCATATCAACGACGTAGGCTGAATGCGGACCGAAGGCGACCTCTACGAATTCGCTGTGGCGGTAGGCATCATTCAGTGCCAGTCCCTTATGGATGCCGTCGTCGATGCCCTGGCTCCAGGCGTTGGGAAATTCGATCAGCGGGAATGCCAGCTGGCAACGCATGCCCAGTTGATGGCACAGCTGGGCGACCTGTTCCGGGAAGAAATACATGTCGGAAAAGGTGGTTGTGCCGGATAGCAGCATTTCCGCAATGGCCAGCTCCGAGCCGAGTCGCACGAAATGCTCGTCCACCAGCTTTGCTTCCATGGGCCAGATGGTTTCGTTCAGCCAGATCTCCAGCGGCTGGTCTTCGCCGGCGCCGCGCAGCAGGGTCATGGCGGCATGGCCGTGGGCGTTGATCAGACCGGGCATCACGATGTGATGGTCCAGGCTCAGCGTCTCGGCCGGTATGTATTCCGTCTGCAGCGTGGTGCTGGGGCCGATGGCTGTGATGGTGCCGTCGGTGATGGCGATGGCATGGTTTTGCAGGGACTCGTTGACCGGGGCGATGGGTAGCAGCCACGGGGCGGTGATCAGGAGGTCACAGGGGGTTTTGGTCGTGGTCATTCCGGGAGTTTAGGAGAAGCGACGACGGCATTCCATAGATCGTTGCATTCGGGTCTTGAGGGATGCTCGCGAGGCTCGTTGTTGGATGGCCATCGTGCGAACTTGTGCGTGTATCGGTAAGGGTCGATGGCGTAAAGTGGGAGAATGGGTCGGCTTACAACACAATGCTTGAGACGCTGCGGCCGGCATGCTGTAGCGTTGGCGTTGGCGTTGGCGTTGGCGTTTGTGCTTGGGGTGGCGTCTTCTGTTCAGGCGGAGATCTATAAATGGGTTGATGAAAATGGCACGACCCATTACAGCGAGACGGCGCCCGAAGATGCGCAGTCTGGGGCAGCGGAGAGTGGCGTTCGCAAGATCAGTAATGAGGTGGACGGTCGGGGGAACTTTACCGAGTTTACTGACACCAGGCCGATTGAGTATTTCCAACCGGAAAGGAAGGAAAAGCCGGCTCGCGTGGATGTGCGTATTGAGACGTTTGCGTTTGAACTGAGTAAGGCGCAGCGTCAGCGCATTGATCACAAGGTGCGGGGTCTGTATCAGGCCTATGTGCGGTGGTTCGGGTGGCCGGCGCAGCCGAGGCAGCCGATCACGATAAAGATCTTCGGCGAGTACGATCTGTTTGAGCAGTACCAGATCGATTCGCGGGGGCGGTTAATCACCAATCGCAGTCATTACTCGCAATCTCACAGAGAGATTCTGATGCTGGGCTCCAACTTCGCCGACCAGACGTTGGGGGTACTGATGCACGAGGTTTCGCACGCCGTGTTGGATATGCAGGTTCCCCGATCGTCCAAATGGTTCAATGAAGGATTGGCCTCCATGTTCGAAGGGCTGGAATGGCGCAACAACAACTTGCAGCTGGGCACCGCGGGCGGTCGGAGCGTGACCATGAAACACAAGATGCGTGAAGGCTCGTTGCTGTCGGCGGCGCACTATCTGGATATAGGGGACAGCGCCTGGGGTTCGGAATCCGGGCGGGTTGAAAACATGTACTACATGATCGCGTGGTCGCTGATGCGGTTTCTGGTTTCCACCGACCACGGTAGGGAGGCGCTGGCCGTGTCGCTGCGACGCCAGCGTTACTTCTCTGATCAGCCCGGTGAGCTTGCAGGCATGCTGGACGAGGTTTACCCCGGGGGTGTGCAGCGTCTGGATATCGATTGGAGGAACTGGATTACTGGCCTGTAGCCGTTATTTTGCGCGGCGCCGATCGGCTCTACGCGTCTGGCCGATTCGGGCTAATATAGATTGACCCTAGATCATATCCGAGGTGATTTGCTGCAATGACAACGCGCTATCGAAAAATCCAGGTTGCGGTTTCTGGGGCGCTCACTGCTGTGTTGATGTCCGCTTGCTCCGGACCATTGTGGCAATTGCCGGGCGGTGCGTTGTCGGGGCCTGAGCAGCAACTGAATCCTGCGCAAATTCCCGCCGAGGGCAGTGTGATGCAGTTGGAAACCAACCCTGATGACCCCTATTCGGTGAATGTCGGGTATGTGGTTATCGGTGGGAGTGTATACATCGATCCGGCGGACAGCCGCAGGTGGTACCAGAACATCAAGTCCAATCCTTTGATAAGGGTGAGGTTCAACGGTTCACAGGTCGTTTATACGGCGGTGGCTGTTGCTGAGGATGATCCGGGGGTGCTCAGTCGGTTCGAAGCCGATCGTCACGTGTTACGGATTGCGCCGAGATCCTAGCAGGCCGCCGCCCGGCGCCATGCGACTCATAGGCCTGCAGGTATAGGTAACGCTGTCGGTTCGACGGCGGTTGACCGGACGTCCCGCGTCTCACGAGGGCTTGCCTTGCGGCCTCAAATGGCGGTTACAATAAGCGCTTGTGAGGAGGGTGTGGCGAAATGACTGTTGCGCGTTGGATGGCCTGTTTGGCGGTTGTCTTGTTGTGGCTGGCTGCGTGTTCCCCTGGCGATGCACAGACCGAGGCGCCGGTGCCCGACCAGGCGTCAAGTCCGCAGGACCTGTTTGCACAACGTTGCATATCGTGTCACGACGGATCGGTGCCGAAAGCACCTCATCAGATCGAGTTTCAGGTGATCGGCGCCGATGCGATTTACAGCGCGATGACGGACGGCCTGATGCAGGCCCATGTGCAGGATCTGACCGACGGAGCGGTGCGCGGGCTGGCTTTGCATCTGGGGGGCGCAAGTGCCGCGAAGATTCCTGTGGCGCGCTGTGCAACGACTGAGGTGGCGGCGGCCCGGCCTGCGCATCAAGGCTGGAGTTTAACCCTGCAGGGCACACGCTTTGTTGACGCCGGTGGCACCTCCATCACGCGGGAAAACGTTGCCGACCTGCAGGTGCATTGGGTGTTTGCCTACCCCGGCGCCAGCCGTGCCCGCAGTCAACCGGTGATATTCGGTGAAGCGGTGCTGGTGGGCAGTCAGGACGGCACGGTCTACGCTCTGGATCTGGAATCCGGATGCGCGCACTGGACGTTCAAAGCAGACATTGAAGTGCGCAGCGCCATAGCCGTGAACGACACTGGCGAGCGAGCCTACTTTGGTGACATCAAAGGCCAGGTTTACGCCATAGATCCGCGCAACGGTGAGTTACAGTGGAAGACACTGGCCAACCCCCACCCGGATGTGACTCTGACCGGCTCGCCACGGCTGTTTGAAGACAGGCTTTACGTCCCCTTGTCCTCCAAGGAGTGGGCCAGCGCGGCGGATCCCGGATACGAGTGCTGCACTTTTCGGGGTGGTGTCGTTGCTATGAATGCTGCCAGTGGTGAGATTCAGTGGACGGCGTATGCCATTCCGCAAACCCCGCAACCCACGGGTCAGCAAACTGCGCTTGGCGGTGCCCGCTACCACCCGGCTGGAGCGCCGGTATGGAATTCACCAACCATTGACGAGCAGCGGCGTCTGCTCTACGTAGGAACAGGCGAAGGGTATACCTCGCCTGCGTCAGACTACAGTGATGCAGTGATCGCCTTCGATCTGGATACAGGGCAGATGATGTGGCACTACCAGTCTATAGCAGCAGATGCGTGGAACATGGCGTGCTATATCGGCGGAGGTACGAATTGCCCCGAAGAAAACGGCCCGGATCTGGACATTGGCGCGCCACCCATGCTGCTCCATCTGGAGGATGAGCGAAGCGTGGTCATCGGCGGGCAGAAGTCTGGTGATGTGTTTGCGCTGAAGCCGGAAGACGGCACGCTGTTGTGGCGCAGGAAGGTGGGCCGGGGTGGTTTTGCCGGAGGTGTGCACTGGGGCATGGCGGCCATCGGCGAGACCATCTATGCGCCCAATGCCGATACGGTGTTCACGGGCCGCTTTACCGGCGAACGCAAGCCCGGCTTGTTTGCGCTCAACGCGGCAGACGGAGAAATACTGTGGTATGCGAAAGCGCCTGAAGTCTGTGCGGAGCAGGATAAACCTGCCTGTGATCCCGGCTTTTCCGCGGCGGTCACCGCTACGCCACAAGTCGTGTTTGCCGGGGCCTTCGACGGGCACCTGCGGGCTTATGGCGCGGCTGACGGAGAACTGCTGTGGGACTTCAATACCCATCGGCAGTTCGACAGTGTGTCCGGCGAATCGGCCAAAGGGGGCAGCATCGAGGCCGACGGGCCGGTGGTACATGGCAGGTACGTTCTGGTGAATTCCGGCTACCTGTTCGGCGACCGTATGCCGGGCAATGCTCTTGTAGTTTTCGCCCTGGAGTAAGCGCCTCACTGTCGGCACCGATGGTGCCTTAGTCTTTATCCATCAGGCCTTTTCCCTGAAAATGCTAAGGCAATGCGAACACCATTACGTGATCGCTGGAGGGTAGCGGCGAGGTGAAGTGTCCGCCCGCCGCGATAATCACCTGAGCGGTGTTGCCGGGCCAGTACCAGATTGGCTTCGTTTGCTTTGTCGTTCTGCTCCTGCGCCCCGCTTGCAAGTGCGGCGCATACTAAGCCGCCGGCTGAAACAGTGCGTTGCATATCCCCTCCTATACGAGCCATTGCCTTTCGATGCGGGCGTGGCGAAAATGCCACGGAATCGCAATGCAAGCGAGAAGGTCGATGAAGTGGTCGATGACGTGGTCGATGACGTGGATGAAACGCGTTGGTTGGGCGTGCTGTATCGCCGGTTTGGGCGTTGTCAGCCCTTCGGCATATGCCGGCAGTAGCGATGATGTTGCCCAGATAGAAGGGTTGTACGCTACCTGGCGCCGGGCGGTTGAAGCCAGTGATGTTCAGGGGTACCTCGGAATTCTCCATGCTGATGTGCGTTTGTTGCCACCCGGTGCGGCGGCTGTAGATGGCAGGGACAACTACGCAAAATTCTTAGGACCGGTGTTCGCCACCGCCACCTACAAGATCGAAGTACATCAATTGCCCCAGGTGGAAATTGTAGGTGACGCGGCGATTGCCGAATATGATTACACCATCTACCTGACCCTGAAAAACCCGGACATTGGTATCTCCGAGCCTGGTGCGCTGACCGAAAGCAGCACTACTGCTCGGTACTTCGATGTATTACGCAGAGAAGACGGTCGCTGGGCCGTGTGGCGGCACAGTTGGGCGGAACGTCAGCCCTGATTCGCCAGCGGGGGTTTTGCCGCCGAAATCCAGGTGCAGAAATAGCCTTGGTGGCCAGTGCGGGACTCCAACACCTGGAGTCGCATCAGATAAAATGAGCCCTGCCGCGACATTTCGTGGTAAAATTCCGCTTTCGTTTCGCCCGGATCTGCATGACCGAAATAGGCTCCGATAACAACAAAGACGTCCTCCCGGTAAACATCGAAGACGAGCTGCGCCAGTCGTATCTCGACTACGCCATGAGCGTCATCGTGGGCCGCGCATTGCCTGACGTACGCGACGGTCTGAAGCCGGTGCACAAGCGTGTGTTGTTCGCCATGAACGAGCTGAACAACACCTACAACCGGCCCTATGTGAAGTCGGCCAGGGTGGTCGGTGATGTCATCGGTAAGTATCACCCCCATGGCGATAGTGCGGTGTACGACACCGTGGTACGCATGGCCCAGGACTTCTCCATGCGCTATCTGCTGGTCGACGGTCAGGGCAACTTTGGCTCCATCGACAACGACCCGCCGGCGGCAATGCGCTACACCGAAGTGCGCATGGCCAAGATCGCTTCTGAGCTGCTGGCCGATCTCGACAAAGACACCGTGAATTTCGTGCCCAACTACGATGACACGTTGTCCATGCCGGAAGTGCTGCCCACCCGGGTGCCCAATCTGCTGGTCAACGGCAGTTCCGGTATTGCGGTAGGTATGGCCACCAATATTCCGCCGCATAATCTCACCGAGGTCATCAATGCCTGTCTGGCGCTGCTGGATCAGCCGGAAATCACCATCGATCAGCTGATGGAGTACGTAACGGGCCCTGTTTTCCGCTCGGGCGCCATCTTTTACGGCCGGGCGGGTATCGTGCAGGCCTACCGCTGTGGTCGTGGGCGCATCTATGTGCGCGCCCGGGCTGAGGTCGAAGAAGAAAAATCCGGTAAAGAACGCATCATAATTACCGAGATTCCTTATCAGCTGAACAAAGCGCGACTCATCGAGAAGATCGCCGAGCTGGTTAAAGACAAAAAGATCGAAGGCATTACCGAACTGCGCGACGAGTCTGACAAAGACGGTTTGCGTGTGGTGATCGAGTTGCGCCGCGGTGAATCCGGCGATGTGATTCTCAACAATCTGTACACGCAGACGCAGTTGCAGTCAGTGTTCGGCATCAACTGTGTGGCGCTGGTCGACGGCCAGCCGAAGCTGCTGAATCTGAAACAGATGCTGGAGTATTTCCTGCAGCATCGTCAGGAAGTGGTCACTCGGCGTACGCTTTATCTGCTGCGTCGTGCGCGCCAGCGGGGCCACATTCTTGAAGGTCAGGCGGTGGCGCTGGCTAACATCGATGCGGTCATCGAGCTGATCAAGAATTCCCCGTCGGCGGCCGAGGCCCGTGAAGCGTTGATGGAACGCCGCTGGAATGCTCCGGCGCTGCAGGAACTGCTGGAAAAAGTGGGCGATGACGCATGTCGTCCAGAGGGCTTGAGCGAAGACTTCGGCTTTACCGATGGCTTGTACCGTCTGACCGAAGAACAGGCCCAGGCCATTCTCGAGATACGCCTGCATCGCCTGACCGCGATGGAGCAGGATAAGCTCATCGAAGATTACCAAGGGGTACTCGCCGAAATTGCTGATCTGCTCGATATTCTCGGTTCGCACGAGCGCCTGCTGCAGGTCATCCGCGAGGAACTCAACGAAATCAAAGACGGCTACGGCGACGAACGCCGCACCGAGATCATCGCCACCCACGAAGACCTCACCGTGGAAGATCTCATCACCGAAGAAGACCTGGTTGTTACCATATCGCATCAGGGCTACGCCAAAACCCAGCCGCTGGACGCGTACCAGGCGCAGCGCCGCGGCGGACGCGGTAAGGCCGCTACAGCGGTGAAAGACGAAGACTTCGTAGAGCATCTGGTGGTTGCCAACTCCCACGACCAGATTCTGTGTTTCACCAATGTGGGCAAGGTTTACTGGTTGAAAGCGTTCCAGATTCCCCAGGGCGGGCGTACCGCCAAAGGCAGGCCCATGGTGAACATTCTGCCGCTCGGTCAGGATGAATGGATCACCGCGTTGATGCCGGTGAAAGAATATGCGTCGGATCATTTCGTATTCATGGCTACCGCCAACGGCACGGTCAAGAAAACGCCACTGGAGCAGTTCTCACGCCCACGCCCGAGTGGGCTGATCGCCCTGGAACTCGAAGAAGGCAATACGCTGGTGGGTGTGGCGATTACCAACGGCACCTCAGACGTGCTGCTGTGCAGCAGTGCCGGCAAGGCGGCGCGCTTCCAGGAGTCTGACGTACGCGCCATGGGCCGTACCGCCAAGGGCGTGCGCGGCATCAAGCTGGGCGCAGATCAGCGGGTGATTTCACTGATAATTCCCGTGCAAGGCGGCTACATTCTTACCGCCAGCGAGCACGGCTATGGTAAGCGTACCCTGGTATCCGACTTCCCGGTCAAGGGTCGAGGCGCCCAGGGTGTCATCGCCATGCAGACCAGCGATCGCAACGGGCAACTGGTGGGCGCTAGCCAGGTCTTTGCCGGCGACGAAGTCATGCTGATCAGCAACATGGGTACGCTGGTGCGTACTGCGGCGGATGAGATTTCCGAACTGGGTCGTAACACCCAGGGCGTACGGCTGATCAATCTGAAGGGCGAAGAACAGCTCAACAGTGTAGAGCGTATTGAAGAAAGCGTCGGCGATGAAGACGCAGAGGAAGAAGGCACCTCCGACAGTAATGAAGAGGGCGCATCGGACGGGGGGAATTCGGAGGGCCAAAGCTGATCAGCGGCTTCGCCGACACCAGATTCTCAAAACCAGGACACGACATTGACCAGAATATTCAACTTTTCCGCGGGCCCGGCGGCGTTGCCCGAGGCTGTATTGGAACAGGCTCAACGGGAACTGCTCGATTACCAGGGCAGCGGCATGTCGGTGATGGAGATGAGTCACCGCAGCAAGGAATTCGTCGCCATTGCCGCGCAGGCCGAGGCGGACTTCCGCGAGCTGCTGGGGGTGTCCGACAATTATCATGTGCTGTTTCTGCAGGGCGGCGCAACCACCCAGTTTGCCGCTATTCCGATGAATCTGACGGTGCCTGGCGATACGGTGGACTATGTCGACACCGGCTCATGGTCTACCAAGGCTATCAAGGAAGCGCGCAAGTACTGTGAAGTGAATGTGGCGGCCAGCAGCAAAGACACCAACTACGACCGCATACCGCCGGTTGGCACCTGGCAGCTGACACCGGGTGCGAAGTATCTGCACATCTGCTCCAATGAGACCATCGGCGGGGTGCAGTTTCAGGATGTGCCGGCCATCGACGCACCGATCATCTGTGATATGTCGTCGGATTTTCTGTCGCAGCCGGTAGACGTTGACAGGTACGCCATGGTCTATGGCGGGGCTCAGAAAAACATAGGCCCGGCCGGTTTGACGGTGATCGTGGTGCGCAAAGATCTGTGCGGCAAGGCACGGGAAATTACACCGACGCCACTCGACTATGCCGCGCAGGCAGCAGCCGATTCCATGTCGAACACCCCGCCGACCTACGCCTGGTACCTGGCCGGTCTGGTGTTCAATTGGCTTAAGGAGCAGGGCGGCCTGACCGGTATCGCCGAAATCAACGCGCGTAAAGCGGACAAGCTCTATGGCGCTATCGACGCCAGTAATTTCTATTGCTCGCCCGTGGCAACCGAGGTGCGCTCCAATATGAATATTCCGTTCACCATGCCTGACGCTGAACTCGACAGTCTGTTCGCTTCACAAGCAAACGAACGCGGTCTGTCTGGTCTGAAAGGGCATCGCAGCGTGGGCGGTATGCGTGCAAGCATCTACAATGCTGTGCCGGAAGCGGCCATTGATGCGCTGGTGGCATTCATGCAGGAGTTCGAGAATGAGTACGGATGACGACAAGCTCAAACCCCTGCGCGAGCGCATAGACGCAATTGATCGCAAAATGCTGGCGCTGCTCAACGAGCGCGCCCAGTGCGCTCTGGATGTGGGTGAGATCAAGCAGAGTGAGGTCTCCGATGAGCCTGCGGTTTTTTACCGTCCTGAACGTGAAGCGCAGATACTGGCTTCATTGATGGCAGAAAATCAGGGCCCGTTGAACGACACCGATGTCGCGGGTTTGTTCCGCGAAGTCATCTCCTGCTGTCTGAATCTTGAGATGCCGCTGACCGTGGCCTACTTCGGACCGGAAGGCACCTATACGGAAGCTGCGGCGGTCAAACAATTCGGCCATTTCGCCGCCACCAGGCCCCTGGCGTCCATTGATGAAGTGTTCCGCGAAGTGGAATCACAGGCCGCCCACTACGGCGTGGTGCCGGTGGAAAACTCCACCGAAGGCATGGTCAATCACACGCTGGATTGCTTCCTGTCGTCTGACATCAGGATCTGTGCGGAAGTGGAGTTACCCATTCATCACGCCTTCATGCGCGCCGACCCGGTGGCGGGCGGCATCGAAGAGATACTGTCTCACTCTCAGAGTCTGGCGCAATGCCGCGGCTGGCTCGACCGCAACCACCCGGGCATCAAGCGTGTGGCGGTAGCCAGCAATGCCGAAGCAGCCAGAATCGCGGCGGAGCGTCCTGAAGTGGCGGCGATTGCCGGAGAAATGGCGGCGGAACGCTATGGCCTGCGCATGCTGTCCACTCGTATCGAAGATCAGCCGGACAATAAGACCCGCTTTCTGGTGCTGGGTAATCAATCCGTCGGGCCCAGCGGTTCAGACAAGACCTCCATATTGGTTTCTGTACGCAATGAGCCCGGTGCGCTGTTACGTGTTCTGCAACCTTTCGACCGTTTTGGCATTTCCCTGAGCCGCATCGAAACCCGGCCGGCCCGTTCCGGCGACTGGTCATACGTGTTTTTCATTGATTTCGACGGTCACCAGAACGATGAAAATGCCCGGGAAGTTCTCGCGGCGATCAAAGAAGTTGCATTTGAGGTGCGTTCCCTTGGGTCGTATCCTCGCGCTATCGTCTGACGAAGAGCCCGAAAATGAGCAACGTACACCAGGGCATCGCGGCCCTAAACCCCTATCAACCGGGCAAGCCCATCGATGAGCTGACCCGCGAGTTGGGTATCAGCGACATCGTCAAGCTCGCCAGCAACGAAAACCCGCGAGGGCCTGGGCCCGGGGTGTTTGAGGCAATTGAACGTGAGTGCAGGACCCTTTCGCGGTACCCCGACGGCAGCGCATTCGAGCTCAGGCAGGCGCTGGTCAATCATCTGGGTGTGGCGCCGGAACAGATTACGCTGGGCAATGGCTCCAATGACGTGCTCGATCTGATCGCGCGGGTGGCGGTGGAGCCGGGTACCGAAGTGATCATGTCTGAGCATTGTTTCGTGGTTTACCGACTCGCTACGGTATGCGCAGGCGGCACGATTGTTGAAGTGCCCGCTGTGGAGTACGGCACCAATCTAGACGGCTTTCTGCAGGCGGTTACCGAGCGCACCCGGCTGGTGTGCATCGCCAACCCGAACAACCCTACCGGCACCTGGGTGGGCAGAGCGGAGCTTACGAGTTTTCTCGATGAACTGCCCAGCCATATCTGGGTGGTGCTGGATGAAGCCTACTTCGAGTTCGGTGAAGACCCGGACTACCCCGACGGTGTCAGCCTGCTCGATCGGCACCCCAATCTGATCGTGACCCGGACATTTTCTAAAGTGCATGGTCTCGCCGCCCTGCGCGCGGGTTATGGCGTGTCACACCCGGACTTCGCCGACCTGCTCAATCGTGCACGTCAGCCGTTCAACATGAACAGCCTGGCCATCGCGGCCGCTGCCGCGGCATTGGGAGATGCGGAATTTGTGCAGACCAGCCGTGATATCAACCGCGCCGGCTTGCAACAGGTGGGCGATGCCCTCACCGCGCGGGGCATCTCGTTCATTCCTTCCCTGGGTAACTTCCTGACCTTCGACTGCGGCCGGCCTGCCGGCGAGGTTTACGAGGCGCTGCTGCACAAAGGCGTGATCGTCAGACCTGTGGCGGAATACGGCCTGCCCACACATCTGCGGGTGTCTATTGGCCTGGCTGAAGAAAACGCACGTTTTCTGACCGCACTGGCGGAAGTCAGCGGATAGTTCATGGCGGTTCAACGCGCTGCCATTCTCGGTGTCGGGCTCATCGGTGGTTCCCTTGCCGGCGCCTGGCGCAAGGAGGGGTTTGCCACGAGCATAACCGGCATCGAAGCAGATGAAGCTTCGGCGGCCAAGGCGCTCGAACTGGGTCTGGTGGATGCCATAGAGCCCGAAGTACCTGGCGACGCCGAACTGATCGCCATCTGCACACCCAGCGACCAGGTTGTCCGGCACGTCATTGGTCTCAAAGACCACCCCGGCGTGTTGTTGGATGTTGGCAGCGTCAAACACCCGATCGTCGAGGAACTGTACGCGCAGCTCGGCAGCCTGCCGGAACGCTTCGTACCCAGTCACCCCATTGCCGGTGCGGAAACCAGCGGCCCGGCCGCTGCGCGAGATAACCTGTTTGCCGGGGCAACCACGGTCATTACGCCCGCCGACAACGCCGATGAAAGCGCCGTGCATCTCGTAGAGCAGGCATGGCAGGCGGCGGGTACCAAGGTGCAACGCATGAGTTCCGGGGAGCACGATGCCATGCTGGCGGTGACCAGCCATCTGCCTCATGCCCTGGCTTTCGCCTTTCTGCAGCAGGTTGAAGAGGGTCAGCTGGACTTTACCGGTGGCGGCTTTCGTGATTTTACACGCATTGCCGCAGCTAACCCTGAGTTGTGGTGGCGCATATTCCGCATGAATCAGGATGCGCTGCTTGATGCTGGCGAGACGTTTTCAAAAAATCTGGGGTCGCTGGTAGACGCGCTGCGCAATAACGATGAAGCCGCTGGCATTGAACTCCTGCGGCGCGCCCGGGATATGCGCAACAAGCTGGAAGGGCACCGCGAAGGCGGACAGGAGGTGCCGGGTGACTGATGCGCAAGTCATCACAATCGACGGTCCAAGTGGTTCCGGTAAGGGCACCCTGGCCCAGCTGGTGGCGGCAGACCTGGGTTGGCATCTGCTGGATTCCGGCGCCCTTTACCGCATCGTCGGTGCCATGTGCTTGCGCCGCGCGGTTGCTTTTGCAGCGGTCGATGACGTGGCCGAACTGGCCGGCGCCCTGGATATCAGCTTCGCCGAAGGCCGCGTCACGGTAGACGGCCTCGATCTCACCGACGAGATCCGCACGGAAGACGCTGGTGAACATGCCTCAAGGGTCGCCCAGCACCCCCAGGTGCGCGATGCGGTGTTGAAGCTGCAGCGCTGCTTCCGCAGCCCACCGGGCCTGGTGGCGGATGGTCGGGATATGGGCACCGTAGTGTTTCCGCAGGCGGAACTAAAGATTTTCCTTGACGCAAGTCCCGAAGAGCGCGCGCAGAGGCGGTATAAACAGTTGAAAAACAAAGGGTTAAGTGTTAGCTTGCGCGGCCTTCTCAAGCAGATCAAAGAAAGGGACGCTCGAGACAGGGGTCGTGCAGTCGCCCCGCTCAAACCCGCCGCAGATGCGCTGGTTATTGACAGTACTTCGATGTCGATAGACGGCGTTTTCGAGCAAGTCATGAGCGAAGCTCGCGCCAGAGGTCTGGTCTAGACTTATTCTCGACCAGCTCTCCTGACCAGCTTATGGTCGCGAGTGTGCAACTGCACCTGTGTTCAATTAACTAACCTATGGAGTGCGCCACTGCAAAGTCCGTAATCCCGCGGCAAGCCGAGCGGCGTGAAATTTATGAGCGAATCTTTTGCCGAACTATTTGAAGAGAGTTTACAAACCATCGAGATGGTCCCCGGGTCCATCGTAACCGGCACGGTGGTAGAGATCGACGACGACTGGGTAGTCGTTCATGCAGGTCTCAAGTCTGAAGGGGTTATCCCGAAGAGCCAGTTCCTCAATGAAGAGGGCGTCTGCGTCCTGGAAATCGGGGACCAGGTCAAAGTAGCCATGGAAATCGTCGATGACGGTTGGGGTGAGACCCGCCTGTCACGCGAAAAAGCGCGTCGCGCCGAATCCTGGCAGCAGCTGGAAACCGCCCACGACGGCAATGAAGTGGTCACCGGCATCATCAACGGCAAGGTCAAGGGTGGTTTCACCGTCGACATCAGCGATATCCGCGCGTTCCTGCCCGGTTCACTGGTCGATATCCGCCCGCTGCGCGAAACCGCCCACCTGGAAGGCAAGCCACTTGAATTCAAGGTCATCAAACTCGACCAGAAGCGAAACAATGTAGTGGTATCGCGTCGCGCGGTACTCGAAGAAGAAAACAGCCACGAGCGCGAAGCCCTGCTGGAATCACTGCAGGAAGGTCAGGACGTCAAGGGTATCGTGAAGAACCTCACCGATTACGGTGCTTTCGTAGACCTTGGCGGCGTCGACGGCCTGCTGCACATCACCGACATGGCCTGGAAACGTATTCGCCATCCCTCCGAGATGGTCAACGTGGGCGACGAAGTGGGTGTGCGCATCCTCAAGTTTGACCGGGAAAAGAACCGTGTCAGCCTGGGTATGAAGCAGCTGGGCGATGACCCGTGGGTGAACATCGTGCGCCGCTATCCGGAAGGCTCCCGGGTGCTGGCCACGGTCACCAACCTCACCGATTACGGTTGTTTTGCCGAGATCGAAGAAGGTGTGGAAGGCCTGGTGCACGTTTCTGAAATGGACTGGACCAACAAGAACATCCACCCGTCCAAGGTTGTCAACGTGGGCGACGAAGTGGAAGTGATGGTGCTGGATATCGACGAAGACCGTCGCCGCATCTCACTGGGCGTCAAGCAGTGCCGCCCCAACCCCTGGGAAGAGTTCAGCATCAATCATGCCAAGGGCGATCGCATTACCGGCAACATCAAGTCGATTACCGATTTCGGAATCTTCATCGGCCTGGATGGTGGCATCGACGGTCTTGTGCATCTGTCTGATATCTCCTGGAACGAGCCTGGTGAGACTGCGGTACGTCGTTATTCGAAGGGCGAAGAACTGGAAACTCTGATTCTGTCTGTTGATCCCGAGCGTGAGCGTATCTCGCTGGGTATCAAGCAGCTCGATCAGGATCCGTTCTCCGACTTCACCAACATGAATGATCGCGGCAGCATCGTCAGCGGCACCATCATCGAAGTTGAGCCGAAAGAAGCTACCATCGAACTGGCCGAAGAGGTCACCGGTGTGCTCAAGGCATCTGAAATCAGCCTTGACCGGGTGGAAGACGCTCGAAACGTGTTGAACGTTGGCGAGAGCATCGAGGTTAAGATCATCAGCGTCGATCGCAAGAATCGTAACATCGGTCTTTCGCTCAAGGCGAAGGAGGTCGATGAAGAACGTCAGGCGGTGCGTGATCACCAGAGTCAGGAAGTCGAGCGTCCCGGTTCGGCGACACTGGGTGACCTGATCAAAGCGCAGATGGATCAGAGCGAGGACGACTGATTCGTCACAAGAAACAGTATCCTGGCCAAATATAGATGACTGAAGACAGCATGACAAAGTCGGAACTGATTGAGCGGATTGTTGCCGTTCAATCACTGATGTCCGGCTCCCAGCTCACGAGCAAAGACGTTGAGCTGGCGGTGAAAACCATGATCGAGCAGATGTCTAATGCCCTGGCCAGCGGCGAACGGATCGAAATACGCGGCTTCGGTAGTTTCTCTTTGCATTACCGGGCGCCGCGTATCGGCCGCAATCCCAAGACCGGCGAATCCGTCGGCCTGTCCGGCAAGTACGTACCCCACTTCAAGCCGGGCAAGGAACTGCGCGATCGGGTTAATGCTGCCCTGCAGAGCGAAAATGCGGCCACCACGCCACTGGACCAGGCAGATCTTTCACAAGACCTTGATTCGAACGGTTAGAATTACACAGGTTCCTTAAACTAACGTTCCGTTCGCTTACTCACGGAAGACAACATGAATTGGCTCAAGACCCTCGTTCTGATCGTCACGATGCTGGTGTTCTTTGTGCTGGCGCTGGCCGCAATGGTCGGTAACCATCAGGAGCTGCCATTGCGAATCGCCAGCCTGGAAACGCCGGTTTCGCTGAGCGTGTTCTGGTGGCTGATGCTCGCGTTTCTGCTGGGCCTGATGCTCGGGCTGCTCAATGGCGCCTGGTTCAATATGAAGTGGCGGCTGGAGAATCGCAGCCTGCGCAAAAAACTGACCCAGGTCAGGGCGCAGGTGTCGGAAGGTCCGGTGGAGATTGAGCATCGGGGCACCGAATCGGCGTAGTCGCACTTCATGTGTCTCTCATGACGCTACGCTGACGAAGCATAAGTCCGCTTCGCGCACCCATTTCCCCCGGTAGAGTACTCTGACCAATTTCAATTGCGAGGAGCTATCGATGAATCAACTGGCCAGAATACTGGTATTGGGCATGCTGCTGTTCAGCAGTATGGCATGGGCGGTGCCCGGGCAGGTAAATATAAACACTGCGCCTGCGCAGGAAATCGCGGAAATGCTCAACGGTGTCGGTGAGGCCCGTGCCCGGGCCATTGTCGAATTCCGTGAGCAGTTCGGCGAGTTCGACAGTCTGGAGGCACTGCAGGAAGTGCGCGGCATTGGCCCGCATGTTATCGAGGCGAACAAGGATGTGATCGCATTCAGCGATTAATCGCCCTGTATAGGTTGAACTCACGTTCAGTGGGGGAGGGCGCTCCATCCCCCGCGAACGTGGGCTCAATCGCCTGCTTAAGTTGGTGCTTTATTGTGTCGCCTGTTGGACAATATTCCGGCTATGGGAGCATCTATCAGCATTACCCACCTGATCGTGCGGCTGGATACAGGCGGCGCGGAAAAAAGCCTCTTCCGCCTGATTAGAGCCACGAGCGAGCAGCTTGATCATCGGGTCGTTTGTCTTGGGCCGGAGTCACCGATTGCTGCTGATATTGCCCGAGTGGGTGTTGAGGTGGTCTGTCTCGATTACCCCGGAGTCGGGCCGTTGGCGCTGTGGCGGGCTTTGCGTCTGGTGCGCCGGCAGCCGCCCGATGTGTTGCAGGGTTGGATGTATCTGGGCAATGTATTAGCGTCGCTGTTCGCACTGTTTGTGCCCCGGCAGATGCGGGTTGGCTGGAATGTACGCTCGAGTATCGGCCGGCTCAGTGATGAGAAGTTCGCAACACGTGCTTCCGTGCGGCTGGGCGGCTGGTGCTGTTGCTTTGCGGCCACCACACCCCATCTGATCGTCTACAACTCTCATGCCGGAGAGCACAGCCACAAGGTGTTTGGTTTCACTGGCGGGGGTCGTAGGGTGATCTATAATGGTATCGACACCGATGAGTTTGCGCCAAACCAGGCAAATCGGGCAGTGGTGCGGGCGCGATTTGGCCTCGATACCAAAAAAGACAATGCAATTCTGGTCGGCCTGGTGGCTCGGTATCATGGGGTGAAAGGGGTCAATGAATTTGTGCACGCCGCTGCACAGTTGTGTGCGGCCCGTGCCCGTGACTGGCACTTTGCCCTGGTAGGCCGCGGCATGAGTGAAGACAACGATGAACTCATGGGCTACATCCACGACAGCGGCATTCCCCGGGAGCGTATCAATCTGGTTGGGGAAATCTCCGACACTCCGGCGTTTCTACCGGGCCTGGACCTGCTCGTGGTGGCTTCCCTCCGGGAAGGTACTCCCAACGCGCTGCTCGAAGCCATGGCTTGTGGGGTCAATGTGGCAGGTACCGATGTGGGCGATGTGGCCGCCATCGTGAATGACGCGCAGCGTGTCGCTGCCCCTGGCGATGTGGCAGATCTGGCGCGAAAGATGGACAATGCCGTCGCCGCAGATCAGTTGGAGCTAACGGCAAGAGTGCAGGTGGGGCGTGCCTTTGTCGCCGAGCACTACGCTACAGAACAATGCATGGCCGCCTATGTGCACAGCTATGAGTCATTGATGAAGGGCTGATGAAGATTTTGTACGTCGTCAACTCTGCCGGTTTTTTCATCTCTCACCGGCTCCCCCTGGGGCTGGAGGCGCTGGCCCGTGGCCATGAGGTGGTGGTGGCGAGTGCGCCGGGCACGGGGGAAGCAGCGCTTGCCGGGTATGCCATTCGTCACGTAGCCGTGCCCATGTCGCGCAGCGGCTTTGCGCCCGCCGAAGAACATCGCACCTACCGGGCGCTGCGGGATATCTACAAGGCCGAACGCCCTGAACTGGTGCATCACGTCACCATCAAACCGGTGATCTACGGTTCGCTGGCGGCGCGGTCGGTTAATGTTCCCGCGGTAGTGAATGCGGTGCCCGGCATGGGCTTTGTGTTTACCCGGTGGGGTGTACGGGCGGCGGTGGGGCGTTCGCTGGTTAATCTCATGTATCGGGTGGCGTTTTCACACCCCAACATGCGGGTGATTTTTCAGAATGCCGAAGACCTGCGGGGCTTCATCGGTCACGCCATAGTACGTAAGGAGCAGTCAGTGCTCATTCGTGGCTCCGGTGTCGATCTGAGCCAGTTCGAAGCCAGTGCCGAACCGGCGGGCCCCATGACTTTTCTGCTGGTGGCGCGCATGTTGTGGGACAAAGGCATCATGGAATTCGCCGAGGCGGCCGCCCAGGTGCGCGAAAGACATCCCGACTGGCGTTTTGTGCTGGCCGGCGGCGTCGACGAAGGCAATCCCACATCGCTCAGCGAGGCCGACCTGCGTCGTCTGGAAGCCGATTACGGGGTTGAATGGATCGGTCACTGCGATGAGATCAGTGCGCTCATGGCGCGAAGCCACGTCGTATGCTTGCCCACTTTCTATCGTGAGGGCGTTCCTAAGGCATTGTTGGAAGCCTCCGCCGCGGCGCGCCCGATGATTGCTTCCGATATTGCCGGGTGCCGGGAGGTGGTTACCGACGGTGTCACCGGGCTGCTGGTGCCGACCCGCGCCGTGCAGCCTCTTGCCGAGGCGATGTTGCGTATGGGTGAAGACCGGGAATTCCGCCAGCGTTGCGGCCGCGCGGCGCGGGACAAAGCCGAAGCAGTGTTTTCGGTTGCCGATGTAGTGGAGCACACATTCAGGGTTTATGCGGAGTTACTGACTGAATGAGACGTGTGCTGGTGACCGGAGCGGAGGGATTTATCGGCCGTCATCTGGTGGCGCATCTGCTGGCCGGGGGTTGGCAGGTGGACGGATCGACGCGCCGGCAACCCGACCGGCCGGCATACCAGGTGGTGCCGGCGGCGTCACTGGCCGGGCATGATCTGTCGAGTTACGACGTTGTCTTTCACCTGGCGGGTATGGCCCACGGCAATGTGCGTGGGCGATCTGAACAGCAACTGACGTCGCTTAACGTCGATCAAACGTTGGCTCTTTATCGTCAGGCCGTGGCCGCCAAAGTACCGAAGTTCATCTGGTTGAGCAGCATCAAAGTCATGGGCGACATCAGCTTAACTCCGTTCAGCGTCGACGATACGCCTGATCCCCGGGATGCCTATGGGCGTAGCAAAGCCCGGGCCGAACAGGCATTGCAGGCGGAAATGGTAGATACCACCCGGCTCAGTATGGTGCGTTCCGCACTGGTTTACGGGCCTGGTGTGAAACATAACTTTTTCATGTTGCTCAAGCTTGCCAAGTCCGGATTGCCCCTGCCGCTGGGGTCCGCCAAAGCGCCGCGAGCCATGGTCAGCGTGGATAATCTTGTTGACCTGCTCGATACTCTGGCAAACACAGAAGTTGCGCCGCTGCCTGCGATTCTGCATGTGCGCGATGCTGAGGAGTCTTCGGTACGACACCTGTTCCAGCGTTTGGCTGGTTCACTGGGTACCAAGCCAAGACTGTTTCCCTTTAATCCGGGTGTGGCCATAAGCCTGGCCCGCGTAATCGGCAAGGGAGCCCTTGCCGAGCGCCTGTTCTGCCCTCTACAGGTAGACATGCAGTCCACCATCGACGCCCTCGACTGGCGACCGCCCTACGAACAAAGCTCCGAACTGGAAAAAGTAGCGCAGTGGTATCTGACTCGATAATGCTGCTGGTTGGGTTGGGCGCCGGCTTTGTGCTGGAGTGGATCATATTGATGATGGTGCGCCGGCCGCAGTTGCTGGCGCAGCCGGTGGAGCGCAGCTCCCACACGATTCCCACGCCGACCATGGGCGGCATCGCCATTGTGCTGGTGATGCTGGTTTATTTCGCCTGGCTGACATCCGTGGATGCCCGGCTCGGCTTGGGTTTCGGCATCGCCACGGCGCTGCTCGCGGGCATCGGCTTGTGGGATGACCTCGCCGTCCTCAGTGCAGGATTCAGACTGGTGGTGCACACAGCAGCAGCGATGCTGCTGCTGTGGATAATGGCCCCGGATCTGCCGCTGGTGGTGCAGGCGATATTGGTCATTGGGGCAGTGTGGTTTATCAATCTGTACAACTTCATGGACGGCATCGACGGCTATGCCGCGGTGCAGTGTCTGGTGTTTTGTCTCGGTGTGCAGTGGGTAGGTAATGGCGTGGTCGGCTGGGCCGGAGATGCGCTGTGGTTGCTCAGCGGCGCCACTCTGGGCTTCCTGGCCTTCAACTGGCCGCCGGCGCGGATCTTCATGGGCGATGTGGGCAGCGGCTTTCTGGGTGTATTGATCGCCGGCCTGTCAGTTTACTTGTGGCTGACCCAGAATCTACCGCTCATAGCCAGTTTGATACTGCTCAGCGGATTCTGGTTTGACGCATCCTATACTCTGTGTGTGAGAATAGTCACAGGACAGAAGTTCACGCAGGCGCATCGCCTACACATGTATCAGCATGCGGCCCAGCGTATAGGACATTTATGGACGACAGTCATTTTTGCCGCCTATGCCACGATCTGGCTCATTCCGTGGGCGGCTTTCTGTGTCGGCAGGGGTTTACTCCTGCAGATCTGCGCGCTTTGTGTCGCTATAATCCCGTTGGCTGGGTTGTGCTGGCGCCTTGGCGCCGGGCGGCAGGCCATGGAACTATAGGCGCAATGACCGGTCTGTCTAGGGAGTTCTCTTAAATCGTCATGGAATGGCGTAACAGAATTGGAATGACGCGTGTCAAAAATTGATGATCTGGTAGATGAGTTGTCCCGCCGCAAGAAGCAGGTCATCGCCGTCTGTGCTGACTCCATCATGCTGCCGGTGGCATTGTGGAGTGCATTTGCGTTGCGACTCGGCGAGTGGTCGCCCGATGTGGCGCAGTACTGGCCGGCCTTCGTAATCTGCGTCTGTGTGGCGATTCCCGTGTTCGGCCGTCTTGGCCTGTATCGCCAGGTCGTACGGTACATGGGTAGTCACGCCTCAGTCGCCGTGGCCAAGGGTACGGTCATCGCGACCATGGCTGTGGCCATCGTACCGTATTTTCTGCAGCTCAAAGGTTTTCCCCGTTCCGTGCCCATCATCTTCGGCGTGCTGGCATTACTGTACGTGAGCGGCACGCGCTTTGCGGTGCGCGGCTATCTGCAGCGCCGAACGCGTGCCATGGCACGCGAGGCGGTGATCATCTTCGGCGCCGGTACCAAGGGTGTGGAACTTTCGCGGTTGCTGGTGCAGGGCATGGAGTATCAGCCCATTGCTTTCATTGATGCAGATAAGAAGCTGCAGCGCCGCAGTATCGACGGCGTTTATGTATACGCGCCCAAAGAGCTGGGCCAGCTGTTACGTGGTTCCAGGGTCACACAGGTGTTCATTGCGGTTGGTGATGATGGCAGCAACCGTGGCGAGATCATCGATTTCCTGGCCGATTTCGCCGTGCGGGTGCGCATCATTCCCGATCTGGGCGAGCTGGTCAGTGGCCGTCTGAGTCTGGCCAATGTGCGGGATGTGGGTATAGAGGACCTGCTGGGCCGCAGTGAAGTGGCGGCGTTGCCGCATCTGCTGGAACGATCAGTCGAAAATAAAGTTGTGCTGGTGACCGGCGCGGGTGGTTCGATTGGTTCAGAGTTGTGCCGGCAGATCCTCCGTCAGCACCCGCAACTGCTGGTGTTGCTCGATCAGTCGGAGTTCGGCTTGTATCAGATTCATCGTGAGCTGCTGGCTCTGGCCGGCGATGGTGCGGGAACCGTGCCCCTGGTAACGGTGCTGGGTTCGGTGACTGATGGCGCGCTGCTGGATCGTACTTTGCGCCGTTATCAAGTAAAGACCGTCTACCATGCGGCTGCCTACAAGCATGTGAGCCTGGTGGAAAACAACGTCATCCAGGGGCTCAAGAACAACACCTTCGGTACGCTGTATTGCGCTCAGGCGGCGATGAATTGTGCGGTCGATGATTTTATTCTGATCTCTACTGACAAGGCGGTGCGCACAACCAGCGTCATGGGCGCCAGTAAGCGTCTGGCCGAAATGATCCTGCAAGCGCTGCAGGATGAGAGTGAGTCCACGCGCTTCTCGATGGTGCGGTTCGGCAATGTGCTGGGTTCTTCAGGTTCGGTTGTGCCGCTGTTCAGCGAGCAGATCGAAAACGGTGGACCGGTTACGGTGACCCACCCGGAAGTGACCCGCTTCTTCATGTCCATCCCGGAAGCCGCGCAACTGGTGCTGCAGGCTTCGAGCATGGCCAGGGGTGGCGACGTCTTCCTGCTCGATATGGGCCAGCCGGTGAAAATTCTCGATCTGGCGCGGCGGATGGTTCACCTCAAGGGCCGCTCGGTGCGCGAGGAACAAGGCAGCGATGGCGAGATTGAGATTCAGTTCACCGGGTTGCAGCCGGGTGAAAAGCTGCATGAAGAACTGCTGGTGAGCGGTGATGTGGAAGGCACCGATCACCGCAAGATCATGCGTGCGCAAGAGCGTTATCTGCCCTGGAAGGAGTTGCGTGGGGCGTTGAATACCCTGGAGCAGGCGTGCGAGACGTTTGACTACGAGGCGGTGAAGACGTTTATCGAGGGTCTGCTCGAAGGCGCGGATCTGGAGTCGCAGCTTGGCGATCTGGCGCCGCGGGCAGATGTGGTGTCGCTGACTACGCTTAAGCCTGAGCAGCCTTGATTGCCAGGCGCGCTGCGTAGCGGTCGAATGAGAGCATTGGTTGGGAGGTCGCGAAACCATTTGATATAGTGGGCGCTGGCGCACAACTCGAGCTCTGAGGGACAGGCGGAAGGTATGACTCGTCAACAGGAAATACTGATCCTGCGATTGTGGCGCGACTGGTGCAAAGTCTGGCCAGAACAGTATGGCCATAAGTCGCTGGATGTAGCGCCGAGCGGCTACGACCCGGTATTCGATGTCATTCCTGCGCAGGCCTACAAAGACTTCTACTATGAAGTGGTGCTCGGCCAACCGGAACTGCGCGAGCTCAATGCCTTCGAAGTGGTAGACGCCGCGCTCAACCAGACCCGCGCACCGGAGAGTTCCGGGGTGGTGCGTACAGGAGTCGCCCCGGCCCGGTCGAGCGCAGATGCAGACGTTGACGAGGCGCAACTCGACCCCGACGACAACCCCGCCGCACCCACGGCAGATTCCGCCTGATCATGGCCGGGTTGTGGACGCCCATCTGCGATCGCCTGGGCATCGAGTTTCCAATATTCGGCTTCGCCCATGATGTCGCCACCGTGGCGGCCATCACCAATGCCGGTGGTTTTGGCGTATACGGGGCTACCCGCCGCTTTCCCCATGAGATCACCGCTGAGCTGCAGGCGATTCGCGACCTGGTAGGCGACAAACCTTTCGGCGTCGACCTGGTGTTGCCACCGGGCATGCCGGAGCACAACTCCCGGGAAGCCATCGAGGCCGAGATCCCCGAAGAGCACAAAACCTTCGTGCAGGGCCTCATCGATAAGTACAACGTGCCCGAGGCCACCGAGCCCGGCATGCGCACGCGCTTCATCCGTTCAAAAGAGATTGAGCAGGCACAGCTGCGCGCGGTGCTCGATTCTGATGTGAACATGTTCGCCTGCGGCATCGGCGCTCCGCCAGACGCCGTGGCGGAAGCCAAAGAGCGCGGCAAAATCACGCTGGCGCTGATCGGCAGTCCGCACCACGTGCAACGCAGCATCGCTGCAGGTGTAGAGGTGCTTGTTGCTCAAGGCTATGACGCCGGTGCGCATACCGGACCGATCGGCACTTTTTCGCTGGTGCCCCAGATCGTGGATGCGGCAGGTGATGTGCCGGTGCTGGTTGCCGGCGGTGTCGCCACCGGCAGACACATCGCGGCATCGCTGGCCATGGGCGCTCAGGGCGTATGGATGGGCACCGCGTGGCTCCTGGCGGAGGAACACCAGACCCATATGCACCCCACCAATACCGCCAAACTCATCGAGGCCGGCAGCGGCGACACGGTGATTACCCGTTCCGAATCCGGCAAGACATTTCGCCAGGTGCGCACCGCCTGGAGCCAGGAATGGGAAGCGGAGCATGCGCCGAAGCCGCTGAAAATGCCCTATCAGGATGTGCTGGTGGGAGATCTGCTGGGCGCCATCGAAGAGCACGATATCGACCCGCTGATTCATTCCGGGGCCGGCCAGAGTGTCGGCTATTTCGACGAGGTCAAGCCGGTGCAGGCGATCATGGATGAACTGGTCGGCGAAGCCGCCGCCACACTGCAGGCGCAGAGCAGATTCGTAAAGGACTGATGATGACACCCCGCAAAGCCTCGCTCATGGCCGTGCTGCTGGCATGTGTGCTTACAGCATGTACCAGCACGCCACTGGAGTCCGACAACCCGGCCGGCAAAAACCTGACCGGCGAATGGCTGCTGAACGCCACCGCCTCAGACGTCATTCCCGAACGTCACCAATTCGGCGGCATGCCCAAGCGCAAACGCCGCCTGTCTAGCGGCCGACGCGCCATGCCGCTGGGATCAGGCCTCGCCTTCGTCGCCCAGGACTTCCAGGTACTGCGCGCCGAGCGCATGGTCATCGACCTCAACCACGATTCCATGGGCGTGCACTACTATCCCGGTGTCTACCGCGACGTGAGCTGGGGCGAACGCCAGCGGGGTCTGTGGGAAGTGCGGGCCGGCTGGCTGGAAGGCGACCTGCTCATCGAATCAAAAGCCAAAGACCTGTTTGTGGTGGAGCGTTTCAGCCTGAGCCGCAATGAGCTGAGCATTACCGTAGCGGTCGAGGCCGACGGTGATACCACTGAGTACATCCGGGTGTATGCCCGGCGCTGAACACGCCATGCCCGGCCTTCTGAGGCATTGTCTGACAGCACCTTGAGCTGCCTGCCCAGGCGACCTATATTGAAAAGATGCGAATTCAAGCCTGGGCCGAGGAAATGCAAGCCGCCCGAGCAGCGCCGCGTCGTGTGGTGCTGCTGCTGGCGGTGCTGAGCCTGGGCGCTTGCAGTGCCTTGCCTCATGACAGCGCGTTCACCTATGACGAGTATCTGATCGACGGCACTGCGCTGGCCGGCTACTCCATTACGCCTGCCCCGAGCGTAGATCTGCTGGAGGTCAGCAGCGAAATGCGCAAGTTCGTGCTTGCCAGCGTGCAGCGTCGGAGCGTCTCATCCTATCGCTTCGCGCAGCTCATGTCGGGTCTGGTGGACGCAGGCTATTTCATCAATCAGTACGACTACTCCCTGACCCAGAGTGCGGCGACAACTTTTGCCAAGCGCAAGGGCAACTGCCTGGCCTATACCCATCTGTTTGTGGCGCTGGCGCGCGAGGCGGATCTCAATGCCACCTATCAGCTCGTGTACGGCATGCCCACCTGGAACGTCGAGTCGGGCTATCTGATCCGCAACAATCACGTAAACGTCGTGCTGCGCGGCCTTGAGATGCCAGGCCGTGATCGCAACGACCTGGTGGTGGATTTCAACAACGTGGGCGTGGCTAGCGATGCCAGCCGGCGCACCATCAGCGATACGTACGGTGCTTCGCTGCACTATACGAACATCGCCATGGAGCGCCTGAATGACGGCAATCTCGAGCAGGCGTTTGCCTACCTCAAGCGCGGTATATTGACCCACCCCAAGAACCCCGACCAGTGGATCAATCTCGGCGTGCTGTATTCGATCGCCGGGCGGCATGTGGAATCGGAGCGGGCTTATCAGACCGCGCTGCGTATCGCGCCGACCAATCGACCCGCCATGGCGGGCCTGGTCAAGTCGGTGCGTGCCCAGGGGCGGGTGGTGGAGGCCGAGCGCTATCAACGGCGGGCCGAGCGGTACCAACAGCGTAACCCGTATTATCACTTCGCGCTGGCGCAGCGTGCCTATCACGCCGAGCAGTTCGAGCAGGCGCTAGTCGCGCTGGAGCAGGCCATCGCGCTGAAGCGTGATAACCCCAGCTTCTACAGCCTGCAGGCAGAGACCGCCCTGGCATTGGGCGATGTTGATCTGGCCGAGCGCAGTGCTGAGCTGCAAAGCAGGTACAGCCACGCAAAACCGGCTGATTCGGGGTTCAGCGTGGGATCTATACATGCGTCGCGGGGTGATCATTGACCCCTGACCACTCTCGCTGACCAGACCGGTGCGACACCCGCAAACGTCTGAGCGAAACCAGAAGTACAGTTTACATTCTGATGGGGATTGAGAGTGCTGGAGGGAGTTTTTGCAGTTGCAATTGTGGGGGAGGGCATTAAAATTGCGCCCCTCGCTCATTTGGTGGGCGAAAGACCTCTACTCCGCCTTAGCTCAGTTGGTAGAGCAGCTGACTGTTAATCAGCGGGTCGCTGGTTCGAGCCCAGCAGGCGGAGCCATATT
>CAYMUT010000006.1:13055-185766 GCA_964393625.1 uncultured Pseudomonadales bacterium | reverse complement strand
AGTGGCCTGTATGGGCGGCGTGATGATGAGCATGTGATTCAGGCCAGACAGGACTTTGACCCGATCGACCGGTTTCTCTGGGCTGCGCTGAACTTTGCCGCCAGTTTCAATGGCGGCCCCTTGTTCGAACCGCCGAAGTACCTGACAGATTACTATACCGACGAGGCGGTCAAAGTCATTGAGGCTAACAAAGATCGCCCGTTCTTCCTGTATCTGGCGCACTGGGCGCCCCATACGCCGCTGCAGGCGTCCCGCGAAGACTATGATGCGTTGTCACATATCGAACTGCACAGAGAGCGCGTGTACGCAGCAATGATCCGCTCCCTCGACCGGGGCGTCGGCAGGGTCATGGAGGCGCTGAAAACCAATGGCCTGGATGAAAATACGCTGGTGATGTTTACCTCTGACAACGGGGGCGCTGGTTACATCGGTCTACCGGATGTGAACGAACCCTACCGGGGGTGGAAGATCACGTTGTTCGAGGGCGGCATTCGGGTGCCGTTCCTGGCGCGTTGGCCGGCGAAATTACCCGCCGGTGCTACTTATGCGGAGCCCGTGCATCACTTTGACATGTATGCCACCGCGGCAGGGGCGGCAGGCGCTGATCTGCCGACGGACCGTACTATAGATGGCGTTGACCTGACGCAATTCGTCCTAACAGGCGCCGACACCACCCGGGCGCCACATGACTATCTCTTCTTCCGCAGCGGTGCGGCCCAGGCCGTTCGCGATGCGCGTTGGAAACTGATGGTCAGTGCTCCCCAGGGTCTGCCGCGCAAGGAATGGCTGTTTGACCTTGCCGCCGATGGGGAATGGGCTGATCTGATTGACCGGCACCCCGAAATCGCGAACCGCCTGCGCGACGTGCTTAAGGCCCACAATGCTGAACAGACCGAATCGCGCTGGCCCTGGAGCGCCACGACAGCCTACAACGTCGATCGCGATCTGTCCCAGGAGGATCAGCCGGAGGATGAGTTCGCCTATTGGTCAAACTAAGGTTTCTTAAGGAGTTCACCCGGCTCACGCGGCGGTTTGCTCGCGCCTGTTCATATTCAACGCCTTAAGCGGTGGTTGATTTACCGTGCTTGACGCTCGGGTCGTAAAATCCGAGCGCACGGTACATGTCGAAGCCGGCAATGCGTTTGACCTCAGGGGACAATTCCGCCAGTCGCTCGGCTGGTACGTTCAGGTACTGATTTTCTTCCTGGCGCACCCAGCCCAGGGAGTAGGTGAGGATCACGCCGTAACGCCAGTCCTGCGCGGTGTTTTCCCCGGCGCCGTGTAACAAACCGCCCATCCAGTACAGCACGGAACCCGCCGGCATCTCGGCGTTCAATATTTCGTGCTTTTCGGGCTGTCGGTCCTCCGGCCATTTGTGGCTGCCAGGCACCAGCAGCGTGGCGCCATTGTCGGCGCGGAAATCGGTGACTGCCCACATGCTGGCTAGGATGATATTTGGCCTGGGGAGGGGGAAGAAAGTAAATGAGTCTTCCTCGCGATGCAGCACCTGGCCACGCGCGCCAGGGCCGACCTCCAATGCCGCAGACACATGCAATTGATAGCCGAATTCGCCGTTGCCTAACAGATGGTTATCGCAGACCTGTTGTGTGATGGGGTGTGCCACCAGATGGTCAGTGATGCTGGTGGACCGGGTAACCAGCGCACTTACGCGCCGGGTACGGCCCGGGTAAAACTCCTCGGGGTCGTCGTCTTCGATGACCCGGGCTGCAGCCATCTGGGGCGCCAGTTCGCGGGTGATGGATTGGCGTAGCGGGGCGTCCATGAGGCCTGTTACGACCACGCACCCCACCTCACCCAGCGTCTCAACGATTTCGCTGGCGGGGGTTTCTGGCGAGAACTGAGGGATAGACAATTGCTTTTCCTGCGATCGTGTGAGCTTGCGATTCTAGCAGTTCTTATCGATGGATCATGCTCATGGCGAGTTAACCCAGATTGGTGATGACCAGGCCCGATGCTGCACCGTCTCAGGAATGTCGGTAGGTCGGTCTACATCGGCTTTGCTGGCGAGCAACGTGGTCCAGCGGCAGCGCGGATTTTCAAATACCCTGACGTAATAGAAAGCGATCTGCTCCGGTGAAAAATCAGGGTCGGTAAACGTGGTCTGCAGCTCGGGTGCACCGCTGCCGCTTAGTGTGCAGGATTCGACGTCGACGGAAGCCGTAGTGGGCGGACACTTGCCGTCATCACCTGGGGTGCGATCGCCGGAGCAGGCCACGTCCCAGACCTTCTGCATTTCTGCGCCGTCTTCAACCCACCCTTTGATGACCTGGATGCGATCCAGTGCCGGTGCGGTGGGGTCCTGACTTGCCCATACCCAGAAGTCCGGGTCTTCAAGGTCGGGCAGGTCTGAGCCCATTGGCACGCCGTTGGCGTAGGCGGTGGCCACGGCATCTTCGCTTTCGCCCAGGCCATCGCCGTAGCTGCCCGCGAAAAAGCGCAATTGAATCCGCGAGCCGCTGGTGCCAAATGTCTCGCGACGCTGCATTGCGTCGAAAATATCTTCGCGGGTATTTGCTTCAGCCCAGACTCCGGCAAGGCCGCCGGCAGACATTTTTCGAATTGGACCGGCGACGACATGGTCGGTTTCAAACAGCCGGTTCACGGCGAACGAAAAATCAATGTTGTCGAATCGTGCGGGAATCTGCCCTGCAGTATTGCCCGGATCGGAAAGGTGCGTATCTGTGGATGCGATGACACCCACCTTGTACGGGTTTCGGCCGCCTTCGCTGCCCATGGCCAATCCGGTCAGCAGGGCATTGCGCAGAAACGATGGCTCCGAGGCACATTGGGTGCCTTGACCATCATCGCAAACCGGCCAGGTGTTTTCGAAGTCGCATTCTTCATCGGCCATGCCCACGCCGATCTGGCACTCTGAGTTACCCTTCTGCTGGGTGATTTCAAACAGGCGGTCTATGCGTGCGCGCCGTTCGATGTCGGCCGGCGTATAAACGGTGCCATCTTCGTCGGTGCGCGAAAACGCTCTGCCCCAGGAGAAATTGGTGTTGTGAGGAATGGTCAGCACTTCACAGGGGGCCTGGCAGGCGTCGTCGAGCTGGGCGAAGAAATCTGCCTGATTGATGACGTCGTTGGACGATATGGCATGGGGGGTGACATCAGTTCCGCGGAATATCACGTTGCGATGCAACATGCCGAAGTTTTCCAGCAGTGAAGAAAACTCGTAGCCGATCAATGTGGTAAACGTGCCTGGATCATCAAAGGCGTTTGCGGCCTCCTGCACCCGCAGCCAGGTGGCTTTTTCCGTGGCAAGGCATCGCTCCAGATCGTCGTCGCACAATGCGCTGCGCGGCCCGGGTCTGTCTCCCGCGGTCTCAAAGACCTGGGTCAGCATGGCTTGCTGATCGAGATCCCCAGCACGTATGGCGCGGCATTGTTCTGTATCAAACTCCGGCCCCGGGCCGATGGTACAGGGCAGGTGCGTGGCAAAATTTTCTGCGTGATCGGTCAGCGCAACAAAATCCAGGGGGGTCTCCAGACGGGCCATCAGGCCGTTCTGCAGTTCGACCTCTTCTCCGCGAGCGAACCTGTAAGCGCTGTTGGGCCCGAGGCGGTTGCCGCCGACGTAGGCATCTGCAGACCAGCTGGTGTGCACGTGCAGGTCACCATACAGCGCGGTTCGCAGTGGATAGCGCTCGACGCTTGCACCAGACGCCTGGGGTGGTGGAGGTGTTGAGATATGGGTTTCCGGGACGACGTCCGGGTCGGAACAGCCGAGCAGTGCCGCGCTACTGATGACGATGGTCGCAATGAGTCGCTTCATGTTATTGTCCTTGCGGATTATTGTCCTTGCGGAACGCCGGGTTAATGTGTCGCATTATTGTTTGGGCGTCCATTTGAATCAACCATGGCGGAGCTTGCTGGCCTACATTGGTCAACTTACCCGCATCGAAGGAGAAATTGATGCCTGACCCCTATCTATACACCGTCACCAACAACGTGGCGAGCTTCAGCATTAACGATGCACCCTGGAACCTGATGAGTATCGAATATATTGATCGGCTGGAAGAGCAGCTTCCGGACGTTCTGGCCGACGACAACATCCGTGCGATGATTTTTACCGGGGAAGGTTTAGACCATTTTTCCGCCGGCATGAACTTAAGGCAGATACCCGATGGCATGCAGCGGGCCGGCAGTCCCGAGGCGTTCTTCGGTCAGCGCCATCGGGTGCTTGATATGATTGAGAACGGGGGGACACCTGCCATTGCCACGTTGTTCGGGTATTGCCTGGGCGGCGGCCTCGAGTTGCCGCTGGCTTGTCATTTCCGCCTCGCTGCCGAGACCGGCGCGCAGATCGGTTTGCCGGAGATGGATCTTGGCAGCGTTCCCGCCTGGGGCGGCTCTGCCCGGCTGCCGCGCGCGGTAGGGCGAACCTATGCCGTCGATATGATCCTGCGCGGGCGCAAGATCGACGGCCAGGAAGCACACAGGATTGGCCTGGTGAGTGAACTGCTGCCGCTGGCCGACATCAAGGCCCGGGCGCAGACGTTGGGGGAAGAACTTGCCGCCCAGCCTCGTCTGGCGGTGAAGTCGATGCTCGAGGTGCTCGTCGGGCATGAAACAAAAACACTCGAGCAGTCGATGGCGGATGAAATGGCAGCAGTCGCCGCCAATCGCGGCACAGCGGATTCCATGGAGGGCATGCGCGCTTTCATGGAAAAACGAAAGCCAGTATTCAATCAGTAGCGTAGGAAAAGGGGTTAGATATGCAATTCGATGATGTCATCAAGGGACGTCGAAGCATTCGCGGGTATCAGCAACAGGCCGTCAGCAAGGACACCATTCGCGAAGTTGTGAAGCTTGCCAGCCGCGTACCCTCATCTATGAATACCCAGCCCTGGCACCTGCATGTGGTCACCGGGGATGCGCTGGACAACATCCGCAAGGGCAATACAGAGCGCAACCTTGCCGGCGTTAAACCTAGCCGTGAAATCATTTCACACGGTGCTTACCAGGGTGTTCATCGCGAACGACAGAAAGAAATTGCTGCTCAGTTGTTTGAAGCGATGGGGATCGAATGGTCTGACAAACCGCGTCGACAGGACTGGGTGATGCGAGGCTTTCGTCAGTTTGACGCCCCCGTTTCCATTGTTGTCACCATGGACCGCGACCTGCAGGGTGATGATACGGCGATCTTTGATTGCGGCGGCATGGTGACTGCACTGGTAAATGCGGCCTGGTCGCGGGGGCTGGGCTGCGTCATCAACGGGCAGGGCATTATGCAGTCGCCTGTGGTACGTGAGCACGCTCAGATTCCTGAAGATCAGATCATCGTCACATGTGTCGCAATGGGCTACCCGGATGATGAATTCGATGCTAACGAGGTGGTGTCCGAGCGCCGGGAGGTTGACGAGATCGTCAGTTTTGTCGGGTTCGCAGATTGAGGAGGAATGGATGATGACTTGGACCAAGCGGCTGTTTTCACTGATCGTCATGCTTCCCGGGCTGCTGTTTGTGGTCATGGGTTTGAGATGGCTGGTAGACCCGGCGGGAATTGCGCCCTCGCTGGGGCTGACCCTCGAAACCGGTTTCGGCCTCAGCAGTCAGGTCGGTGACCTGTCGGCTTTTTTCCTGGTGGCCGGGCTCAGTATTCTGATTGCGCTCACCACACGGACTCGCAGCTGGTATTACCCGCCGGTCATGCTGTTACTGATCGCGGCGACCGGCCGCTTGATCGCCTGGCTGGTGCATGGGGCCGCGTTTGTGCCTGAGACGATAGCCTTCGAAGTCGTTGTTGCAGCGTTACTGGTGATTGCGTCGCGCTATCTGCCCGAACGGCAATGATCATGAGGCGGTGGGGCGGCGCGAAATGCCTGGTATTCGCGGTGGTCGCCATGTTCGCGATCATCGACGGCGCGCGCGCCGCGGAGCGGCCCAATATTGTCTTGCTGCTGGCAGACGATCTGGGCTACACCGATATCGCGCCTTATGGTAGTGAAGTCAGTACCCCTGCCTTGTCGACACTCGCCCGGGACGGTGTACGCTTCACCAACTATCACACCGCCGCAAACTGCGCGCCGGCACGCGCCATGCTGCTGACCGGCGTTAACAGTCATCTGGCTGGCGTGCCCAACATTCCGGAGATGTTAGCGCCTGAACAGCAGGTTCACGAGAATTACCAGGGTGTGTTGGGGAGTAACGTCGTGACCATTGCGACCTTGCTGGAAAGCTCGGGCTATCACACCTACATGGCAGGTAAGTGGCATCTTGGGGCAGGGCCCGGCAAGTTGCCCAGTCAGCGTGGTTTTGAGCGCACGGTAGCGTTGATGGATTCGGGTGCTGACAATTGGCAGCAGCGCCCCTACCTGCCGATCTATGATGAGGCCAACTGGTTCGCTGATGGTGAGCGCTTCGAACTACCAGACGACTTTTATTCGTCGCGTTTTCTGATCGACAAAACCATCGAGTTCATCGCCAGTAATCTTGACGATGCCCGACCCTTTTTCGCCTATGTGCCCTTCCAGGCGGTGCACATACCCGTGCAGGCGCCCCAGCAATACATCGACCGATATATGGGCGTTTATGACAAGGGCTGGGAGCATCTGCGCCAGGTCCGTCTTGAGCAGGCCGTTCGCCGGGGTATTCTGCCCGAGGCCGTGTCCATGACCCGGATGGCGACAACTTCACAGTGGAATGCCCTGAGTCCCGAGCGGCAGCGCTATGAGGCGAAGCGTATGGCGGTATATGCGGGCATGATTGAAGCCATGGACGCGAACATCGCAAGGCTCATGGCCTACCTGGAGCAACAGGGGCAGCTCGACAACACGATATTCATCTTTACTTCCGACAATGGCGCTGAGGGAAGCGGGGCACAGGATCCGCATTCTTTTGCGGCCGGCAGAATGTCTTCGAGCCTTGGCTATAACACCGATTATGAAACGCTGGGGTTGAAAGGAAGCTTCAATTCCATCCATCCGGGGTTTACCAGTGCCGCGGTGAGTCCGTTGTCGTTCTATAAATTTTATGCGGGCGAGGGTGGACTGCGGGTGCCGCTGATTATCTCGGGTGGGCCGCTGTCTGTTTCCCTGGCTCAGTCCGAGGCTTTTGCCTGGGCCACCGATGTGGCCGCAACCATTCTGGCCCTTGCTGGCGTCGATAGACCGGATGGCCGGTTTGCCGGCAAGCCCGTGCTGCCGATCACCGGAAAGGATCTGAGCCCCATAGTGCGCGGTGAAGTCGACCGGGTTTATCAGGACAGTGATAGTGTGGGGTACGAGCTGACCGGTCATGCAGCGCTGTTTCAGGGGGACTTCAAGATTGTCCGCAATCTTCCGCCACTGGGCGATGGTGTATGGCGGCTTTACAACATCGTCCAGGACCCGGGCGAAGTCGATGACTTGAAGGAGGCGTTACCTGCTCGGTTTCAAGATATGCTCTCCGCCTACGCTCGGTTCGAGGAAGAAAACAAGGTTCTACCGATACCCCAGGGATACAGCCAGACGCTGCAGATGATCAGCAACATGCTGCGCGATCAATATGCCTCGTCGGTATTGGTTGGGTTGCTGACCATCCTGCTGCTGATACCTTTTGTGGTATACGCCCGAACACGGCGTGCAGCGGGTGGGCAAAGTCGAGATCTGCAGTCCCGCCTCTAAGCCTGCTGCGGGGGCCAGAAGCAAGCGGCAAGGCCGGTATCTTCCAGCCATTGTTTTGCCCTGGCACGCTCGCCGTCATCCAGCTGGTGGCGGATGCGGTCGAAAATCATCTGGCGCGCCTGCTCCGGATAGGGCCTGGCCAGGTAGCTGCAGGGAGTGTCGTAAGTGTCAATGACAAACGCTTTGTGCCCGTCCGCCAGCGCCTGAGCGTTGCCAAGAAGGAATGGCGCGTAATGATTGCGGCCCAGCTCAAGGACGAATTGTGCAAAGGGGGTGCTGCCGGGAAAATCGGCAAGCGCGCCAGTGCCGTTCCAGCTCGATCCGGGTAGTGCATTCCATTCGAGTACCCGGGCAAAACGCGAAAGATCCGGGATCGGGTCGCGGTGGGTGTGCGCGCGCAGGCCGCCCAGCAGCATGCAATCTACTGCGCATGGCCGCCCGCCCAGCGCGTAAGGTGTGTCGCCCAGCTGGGTTTCCAGTGCTTCGAGCATCGCGATGTACTCATTTTCTGCAGCCTGCTGGTGTTCGATGAGCTCTGTTCCGGTTGCCCGGCAGGCGCGCGGCCCCCACTGGGCGGCGGGGTGCTTCACGGCCTCTTCAAGACTGAGCTCAACACCAAATCCCGTTGCCAGGACGTCCCGGGTATTTTCCGGATAGTGCCAGCGATAGTGAACCATGACGCGTGCAACCCACTCATCGAGAATTTCCTCGACGATGTGCACCAGCAGCCCCTGCAAACCCGTGGGGATCATGCGGCGCAACGGGTAGCGCTGGTCGAGTACGCCGATGATGGGTGTGGTATCGGCCAGCGCCCAGTTTTCCGGCGTGACCAGCACGGGAATCTGGTGTGAGCCAGCCCTCGATTCCAGCTCGCTGCCGTCGCGCGAGCCTTTGCGCGCCTGTGTGTATGGCGCATCATAGAAATCCAGGGCAGCTTCGAGTTTGCGGGTAAACAGGCTCATGGGCACACCGTGTACGGTGTGCGCGCTATGCATTGGCGGTTTTCCCCGTAAAGCGTGCTGCCACAGCAATCAGACAGCACCAGAAGGCAATCCACAGCAGGTAGATCAACACATCCTCCAGAGGGTTGTGCAGACGCGTCAGGAACACCGCGCGCGCCACACTCCAGCATGCCCAGAACGTGATCAGACGTGCGGGTTGTCGCAGACCGCAAAGAAACCAGGCCAAGGTACCGCTGATGCACAGGGCCATCAGCTGGGCCAGAGGCACTGTAAAGCTGAAGAAGAGATCGCCTGTCAGATCCCAGCTGGGCGGCATGTTAGGCACCAGAATCGAGATGAACAGGAGGTCTTCCAGAACGCCGTTGACGAGCCCGAGCACAATGATACCGGTCCAGCCGAGTATGCTTTTCCAATTCTTCATACGTTTCCCCGAGATGCGGCGAGCGGCTAAGTGCCGCCCACCATGGTACGTACCTGATCAAGCACCGTTGACCAGTCTGCGCGGGATCGATAGCCGGGTTCCGCCCACTTGGCAAGAATCGTCCCGTCGGGGGAGATCAGCACCACGCCGGGAAGAGGCACTCCGTAGGCGAATGTGCCGGGGCCATACTCCAGGTTGCGCACACCCCAGGCTTCGACGTGCTGACGCTGCACATCGCGCAACACGGGATACTCTATATCCCACTTTTCGTGGAATGCGGTTATGACTTCCGGCTTGTCGTAGGTCATGCCGACGACGCCGACGCCGATGGCTTCGAACTGGTCTTTTAAATCATTCAGTTTCACGAACTGACGTATGCAGAAGGGTCACCAGTCGACTGATCGGTTGAATACGAATAACAGGCCATTGGACCCTGTCAAAGTTTCCAGGGTCTGGTGCTCGCCGTGCTGGTCACTGGCTGCCAGCAGCGGCGTGGTGGCGCCGACACTGGGTCCCCAGGCGGCGGCATATTCTGATTCGGCGAAGGCAAGTTGAGTCATGCCCGCCAGCACTGCGCCGATCAGCGTGCGGCGCAATGCCTGCAGCCAATGGGGTCTTTGGGTTCCCTGTCTCATGTTGTTCTCCTGATGATTCACTGTGATGTGAGTCAGTAATGGTGATGCAAATGAACGTCTTGTTGCAACACATTCCGATCGCGGAGGTCTGGCGTAAGCAGCGGCGTTTTTCCGCTTCGATCAGTCTGTGTCGTGGGGACTGCGCGTGCCTATGCTCGAAAAGATTTGCCGCAGGGTCGACAGCGGTAATTTCGGCTGTCTGTCGAAGTACAGCAAGCCGTTGATCTCCTGCTGAATATCTGTCAACTGAGTCCACACGAACCCCTGCAGGGGGTCTGCGGCGTCGATCATGTTGGCTATCTGGCGGATGCTTTCTTCTAGTTCCTGCTCTGTCTGAGGCAGCTCGCCATAGCTGAAATCGCTGTCGCTGTAACGGCCGAATCCAACCCCGCCACATTCTGTGAGCAGAATGGGTAACCCTGTGACATCCGCGCCCGGCAAGGCGCCGGGTCGCGTGTGCCCGCCATATTCATCGGTCACCGATGTGGCAGGTTTGTTTATGAGTTCAGCCAGCCGTGTCGCAATGCCCCGATTTGCGTAATACAGGTGCAAGGTCCACAGATCTCCCGAGGAAAACTCCCAGCCGTCGTTGCCGATCACGGGGCGGGTCTGGTCTAAAGCTTTGGTCAGTGCCGTAATACCGTCGACGAACGCCCGTTGCTCAGGCCGGTCCGCCTGATGCCAGACGCCCCAGGATTCGTTGAACGGGACCCAGGCTATGATGCTGGGGTGGGCGCGATCGCGCTTCACCAGGTCCATCCATTCCCGGGTTAACGTTTCAATGAGTTCGGTGGAGAAGATCTTTCCTGAGGGCATCTCTGCCCACACCATCAGGCCGAGTTTGTCGGCCCAGTAGAGATAACGCGGGTCTTCGGCCTTCTGGTGTTTTCTCGTACAGTTCAGGCCCATCGCCAGGGTTAACTCTACGTCTGAGCGAATGGCCTCGTCGGTCAGCGGTGTGTACCAGCCGCCCGGGAAATAGCCTTGATCTAATACGCCGCGTAAGTACAACGGCTTGCCGTTCAGGCAGAGTTTTCCATCCTCCACGCTGATTTCCCTCAGCGCCAGATAGCTGGAAACCTCGTCGTACTCGTTGGCATGCTGGTTGAAGAGCGTGAGCTTTACGTCGTATAGATTAGGTGCATCCGGCGACCACAGATCGCCATCTTCTATCAGCATGTGCATTCGCGCCTCGCTGCGCAGGCCGGTCTCAACGCTGGCGCTGGCCACGAGTTGTCCATTTCGGCTTATCTCGGCGGTCAGTGTTCCTTCGACCTGAGCGGAAAAGCAGGCGGTATAGGTGAGCTCCCCCGTTGCGTGCGAATACTTCAATGCCGTTGATTCAATCGAGACAGCCGGTAGGGGTTCCAGCCAGACCGTCTGCCAGATCCCCGTGACGCTGTCGTAGTCGATCGGCCAGCGCGTTGTGCCGGCCTGTTTGCCGCGCGGCTGAGTCCAGGACAGGGAATCTTCTACCCGGATGACAATACGGTTGGTTCCCGGCTTCGCGGCGTGCTGAATATCGAAAGCAAACGGCGCGTAGCCGCCTCGATGCTGGCCGACCTCCTGGCCGTTGACGAACACCCGGGTCCAGTGGTCGCAGGCGCCAATGCGCAGCGCCACTGTGCGCTGCCACTCACCGGGTATCTCCACGTCACGCTGATACCAGACGACATCTGCCGGTTCGCTTTCATGGATGCCGCTCGCTTCGGATTCCACCGGGAAGGGTACGGTGATCTCGGATGCGTCCGGCAAGCCTGAAGTGAACCAGCCGGCATGCAACCCTTCATCTTCTGCATCCATGCGAAACAGCCACGGGCCGTTCAGGTTGAGCCAATGGTCTCTTGCGAGAATCGGTCGGGGATACTCAGGTCTGGGAATGGCCATTTCGTTAATTGCCGGCAGATGACCCGGTGACGGCGCTCTCCTTTATCCGAAACCGGTCAATCTGAATGTCGTCAACGCCACGGTCGGTGTAGTTGTCGTCCAGCCGCCCCTTGATGTAATCGCGCCAGGCAAATGAGGTGAAGTGGGCCTCGCCGTCGTCGAGTTGGCTGAGCGGCTCGAGAACGGCATCGATCATGGGCGTGTAGAAATAAGCGGTACTGTATCTGCCGTTGCCGTCTGGTTTCACCGGCACAACCCGGTGTACGCCTGCGCGATAATTGTCGTTTGACCAGACTTGCAGTGCATCACCGATGTTCACGACGATCGTGCCTGGTGTCGGGGGCACGTCGATCCAGCCATGCGCATGTGAATGGGCCTGCAGGCCACCGGTCAGGTCCTGGCACAGCAGAGTCAGAATGCCCGGGTCCGTGTGATGATGTAGCGCCATGTCTCCCAGAGCGCCCACGTTGGTCCGCTCACTGTCGTTGAGCGGGTCTGAGACCGGGTAGTAGTTCAAGCGTGCGTTTGAGGTGTGCGGAGCCCCCAGGGGTAGCCCTGTGATGGGGGCGCCAAGCGCCTGATAAATGACGTTGAGTGTGCGGGCTGCAACTTCGGTGGCTGCGGTGTGAAAGGTCAGCATGGCCGCCTTGAAATCGGCATCGTCCGGCCAGTTGTTCGGGTCGTTTCTGCCTGCTTTGGGCAGCATGAAATCGAATACTTCTTTGAGGTCGCGTTTGCGCTTGGTCATTTCCCGGTCGTAATAACCAAGCGCGTTCCCTTCGCTGCGCATGACATTGCGTTTGACCGAGGCGGGTTGGCTGAAAAAGTGCGCAGAGGCCCGCCACATCTTATCGATCGCCTCCTGCATGCCGTGGTTTCGCATCAGGAAAAAGCCATGATCTCGACATGCGCTATCGAGTGCCGCCAGGCCCAGTCCTGTTTCTTCACTCGCGGTGAGGTCAATTGTCGGCACGAGTTCGATTCCATCTACCATCTCAAAAATTCCTCGACAGCCCTGGGGCGAATTCGGTAAACGCTGCCACCCGACGCGTGATCCTGTTCAGATCGACGGCATCCGGCCAGACAGCTGCGGCAGGTTAGCAACGAAATGAACTTCACTGCAATGTGGCTCGCTGCCATGAGACAATGGTTCGAAAGCGTCAGGTGCTGTTCCGGCAAGGGGGGAAGATGATCTATGAAACCATCGAAGTTGAACGACGGGGCCACGTCACGCACGTATTGCTGAATCGCCCTGAGTCCATGAACGCAATCACGCCCCAGATGCACGATGAACTGCAGGATACCTTTGATACATTTGCCGTGGAGGATGACCAGTACATCTGCGTGATTAGCGGGGCCGGTGAGCGCGCGTTCTGCGCGGGCAGCGATCTGAAAGCGATCGCCGCCGGCGGTCATAGCGGCTATCCGGAGAATGGCTATGCGGGGTTGATTGAGAGGTTCGATCTCAACAAGCCGCTGATCGCCGCAGTCGATGGTTTTGCCCTGGGTGGTGGGTTCGAAGTGGCGCTTGCCTGTGACATCATCGTTGCCACCGACCGATCGTCCTTCGGCCTGCCGGAGCCGCTGGTGGGTGCCGTCGCACTCGGTGGTGGTGTGCACCGGCTTGCCCGTCAGATAGGCTTGAAGCAGGCCATGGGCATGGTGCTTACCGCCGATCGCGTCAGCGCAGACGAAGGTCTGCGATTGGGATTTGTTAATCAAGTGGTCTCGCCGGAGGCGCTGCAGGCTTCGGTTGATGACTGGTGTGAGCGGATTCTGCGATGCGCACCGCTCTCTGTTGCGGCTTCCAAAGAGGCCATTATGCAAGGGCTGGGAGAGCCCGACCTCGAGACGGCCATGGGCGCACAGGAATCCTATCCGGCGTTTTACAGGTGGCGGCGATCTGAGGATGCCAAGGAAGGGCCAAAGGCGTTTGCCGAGAAGCGTACACCGCAATGGAGAGGATGCTGATATGAGTGGACCACTGAGTGGCTTCAAAGTGCTGGACATGTCCCGGGTACTTGCTGGACCGGTGGCAACAGTGTTGCTGGCAGATCAGGGTGCTGATGTGATCAAGGTGGAACCGCTGCGCGGTGATGTGGTGCGCGCCATGGGCGGCGGCGGAGTTACCCCCGGCTTCGTTACGGCGAACCGCGGCAAGCGTTCGATTGCGCTCGACCTGAAATCGCCCGAGGCAATCGCGGTCGTGAAACGCCTTGCGGCAGATGCAGACGTGTTCGTGCAGAACTTCAGACCGGGAGCGATCGACGGCATGGGATTGGGTGAGCCGATCATTCGCGAGATCAACCCGAAGATCATTTATGTCTCTATGAGTGGCTTTGGTGATAAAGGGCCCTACGCGCAGCAGCGCGTCTATGACCCTGTCATTCAGGCTTTGTCGGGTCTGGCTGATCTGCAGGCCACCGACGAAACCGACCGGCCACGGATGATCCGCACGGTGATTCCCGATAAAACTACTGGTATCACTACGGCTCAGGCGATCACGGCAGCACTGCTGGCAAGAGAGCGGACCGGCGAAGGTCAGCACATTCGGGTTGCCATGCTCGATGTCATGGTCGCCTATCTCTGGCATGAAGGCCTTGCTGGCCTGACCCTGGTGGGCGAGGAAGATAAGGTGAAACGTGGCCAACGCTCCAAAGATCTGATTTATGAAACCACCGACGGCTACATTACCGCCGGGGCGGTGTCTGATGCAGAGTGGCGGGGCATGTGCAAGGCGCTGGATCGCGAAGAATGGCTGACCGATGAACGTTTCGCCACGCCGAGAGCCCGCGGCATGAACGTTAAGACCCGTCTCGAAATGACGGCCGAGGTACTGCGCACCAATACGTCGGAGTATTGGCTGCAGCGTTTGCGTGACAACGAAGTACCCAGCGCGCCGGTGCTCACCAGACCGGAAGTAATCGCGCAGGAGCAGGTACAGGTCAACGAGATTCTCAGCGAATATGATCAGCCTGGTCTTGGCCGGATCCGCCAGCCTCGCCCTGCGGCTCAGTTTGACGGAACACCCGTGCACACCAGGCAGGTTGCGGCCGCGCTGGGTGAGCACGGCCGTGAGCTCCTGAACGAAGCAGGCTATTCGTCAGACGAAATAGACAGCCTGCTGCAGAGCGGCGTCATGAGGGAGCCCGACTAACCACACCTCCGGTGCGCATCTTGTGTTACGCCTGCCGTTGTCCACGTACCAGTTTGCCTGGCATGGTCCCGGTCGGTTGCCCATTCTGGTAAATCAGTTCACCGGCGACAATGGTGGAATCGATGCCGTCGCAGTCCTGGAGCAGCCGCGAGCCGCCGGCTGGCAGATCGTGCACTACGTGTGGCGCATGCAGTTTGAGGCTGTTCATGTCGATAATGTTCAGATCTGCTTTCTTGCCTTCAGCGATGACGCCGCGATCATGCAGTGAATACAGCTCCGCCGGGTCGCGGGTGATCATCCGCACGGCCCTTGGCAGGTCCACCTTGCCATCGCCCTTGACCCACTTGGTGAGCAGATACACATTCAGGCTGGCGTCGCAGATGGAGCCGACATGAGCGCCACCATCACCGAGACCCATCACCGTATGCGGGTGGGTCAGCAGATCAGGAATCAGATCTTCGGCGAAATTGGCAGCCGGGATGTACACCATGTTCTGACTGTCGTTTCCTAGGAAATAGTCGTACAGCCATTCGTCGGCATCTCTGCCTTCTTGCGCAGCCAGGGCCGCCACGTTGTTTTCCTGGTTCGGAAAATACTCCAGAGGGTCTTCAAGCAGGTACATATTCTGGTAGCGATCCGACATCAGTTCCATGAACACATGGGGATTCTCATTTTCCTCAGAGAGAATCTGTGTTTTGACCGCCGGATCTTTAAGCTGCGCCATCATCTCATCCCGGGGCAGCGAAGCGAGCTTCTTGAAGGTGGGACGGAAACTGAACGAACTCATGGATGCGGGATGACCCATGATGATCGCCACGGGTCGGGGTGACACCTGCCCGCGAACATTCAGACCGTCTGCCTGGGCCTGTTCTGTGCGGTCCAGCAACTTGCGCCACAGGCCTTCCGCTGTTCCGCCGCTGGGTGTAATGCCGCGCAGAATCAGCAGAGTGAAGGTGCTGGTGGCATTGGTCTTTGCGGCGGTTTCCCGGAGGATGCTGAATTCATCGTCGACATCATCCCAATCGGAAATCAATTGGAGTACGTGGCCCTGATCACCGTCCAGCATTTCGCCGAGTTGCTTTAGCTCCTCGGTAGCGGTCTTGTAGGTGGGAATCTGCTCGCCATGCAGGGAGCGATGTAGAATTGTTCTGGAAGTGGAAAATCCGACTGCGCCGGCTGCGAGCCCCTCTTTGAGCAGCTGCTGCATCTGGTCGATGTCCTGCGCGTTTGCTGCTTCGCGGTTCAGGGCGCGCTCACCCATGACATATACCCGTAGCGGTCCGTGCGGGAGTAGTGCGGCGAGGTCAATACTGCGCGGCACTGCATCCAGCGCATCTAGATACTCCGGGAAAGATTCCCAGTTCCAGGTCAGCCCTTCGGCAAGCGCCGTACCCGGGATTTCCTCGACACCTTCCATCATCTCGATCAGGGTCTGGTGATCTGAGTTATGACATGGTGCAAAGCCCACGCCGCAGTTGCCCTGTACCACGGTAGTGGAACCCAGATTGGAGGACGGCATGAGCTGGCCATCCCATGTGGCCTGACCATCGTAATGGGTGTGGACGTCGATGAAGCCCGGCGTAACCGTTTTGTTGGTGGCGTCGATTTCTTTATCGGCCTGCCCGGCAAGATTCGCGGCCAGCCCCGTGATGACGCCGCCCTTTACGCCAATATCGGCCTGGAACGGCTCAGCACCTGTGCCGTCGACGATCGTGCCGTTGCGAACGATTAGGTCAAACTGACTCATGGGTCCTCCGTACTCGGTGGCGCAAGCTAATCTATACAATGGGCAATTCAGCCCTATAAGGACGCCGTGGTCAACCTGACCTGCTTTGCTACCTGAGCAACCGCTGCTGCAGCTGTACCGGCACTTCTGCGACCGCACAGCGAATTTCATCATCGACAAGAGCGCCTACCCCACAACCGCCGGCCAGCATCAGGTTGGTGCCCGCACCCTCGATAGCATTGCCTGTCACCTGAGTCAGTTCGGCCGCAGTGAGGCGGTGCAGTTTTGTGTGCGGTATGCCGCCTGCCACTACCTTGTCGGTGAGGGCGGAGGCCTCTGCGAGGCTAAGGTTGCCTGGGCCGAAATTGTCCCAGTTGAACACCTGGGCAGGGTAGTCGAAGAAGCGTTGTAGACCGATGTTGTTGCCGCACACGTGCATCATGTTGAACGGCGCATCTGACGCTGCGTTGAGGACCTTGAGGTCATAGGGACGGCCGAATTCATTGAAGAAAGCGTCGTCACATACGTCGAGGCTGGTCCATTGCAGCGGTGCGAAAAATATGCCGCTGGCGCCCACTTTCAGAAGGTCACGCACATGGTCCGTCAGGGTGTCACTGATGTGGTCGAGTGCTTCGTGCAGCGCATCACGTTGCTGGTGCGCGAAGGAGATGAGAGGTTCACCCACGCCACCGCAGAGCAGGCCCGTGATTGCCAGCGGCGAAAAGATCGTCGCAATCACGTCTACATCGTTGTCCAGTTCCTCCAGCACCAGCCTCAACGCCCCAACATGTTCCATGAACACCGGATGGTCTGCCGGTACTTGGGGGATATCGCGCAGGTCTTCAGCATTGCTCACGATTTTGTGGGTCAGGCGGGGGAATTTCTGTTCGGTCGGCGGCGCGTACCTGTTGCCCCAGGGTTCTGCAAACATCGTCCAGCGCGGATTTAGTTTGACGAAGTCGTAATCGCAGGTCTGCTGGCGCTCGATGGTGTGCGCAGCCAGATCTTCGGCGCTCCACTCGCGCAGAAAGTCGTGGCCCCAAGTAGACACCGGCAACTGATCCGGTTGCTCTCCCGCCAGGACGGCGCGTACACGTTCTTTGTGGTTCATCGTTTCATGCCCGAGATGTGGTTCAGTACAACAATATATGCAGGTGACCCCCGTGCCCACCGGCAGAATGCTGAGTTTTGTCGGTTTCGATTGAGCCCGTATACTCCGGGGTTATCCAATAATGGAATTGTCGCATGGCAAAGCGCGTGTACCTCTTCAGCGAGGGCAGCAGAGACGACCGGGAGCTGCTCGGCGGTAAGGGCGCAAATCTTTGTGAAATGACTAATCTGGGCCTGCCGGTGCCGTTTGGGTTCGTCATCACGACACCTACCTGCCATGAGTTCTTTGAGCGCGGCAACAGGCTGCCTACATTGCTCGAGCAGGAGTATCGGGTTGCCCTTGATCTGGTTGAAACGCGCATGAATACCAGGTTTGGCGACCCTGGCAATCCGCTGCTGTTGTCTGTGCGTTCCGGTGCCCCCGTTTCCATGCCCGGCATGATGGACACCATTCTGAACCTCGGGTTGAACGACGAAATCGTCGAAGGTCTGGCGCGCAAAACCGGTAACCCGCGTTTTGCCTACGACTGCTACCGTCGCTTCATTCAGATGTTTGCCGATGTGGTTTTGGGCGTCGAAGGCGAAAAGTTCGAGCACGTCATCAGCGAGTACAAGCGTGCGAATGACAAGATTCTCGATGTAGATATGTCTGCGCAAGACTGGCAGGCAGTGATCGAGATCTTCAAAACCATTACAAAGTTTCCTCAGGATCCCTTCGAGCAGTTGAAGCGTGCAGTAGAAGCGGTCTTTCTGTCATGGCATTCGCCTCGCGCCAACGTTTACCGTGAAATGAATAACATCTCCGCCACCCTCGGCACCGCGGTTAACGTGCAGGCTATGGTGTTTGGTAATTTCGGCGATACCTCCGGTTCCGGGGTTGCTTTTACCCGTGATCCCGCCACGGGTGATAACCGATTTTTCGGGGAATTCCTTTTCAACGCAGCGGGTGAGGATGTGGTTGCGGGAATCAGGACACCAGAGCCGATCGAAGCGCTGCAGGGTCGGCTGCCCGATGTTTATCGCAAGCTGCACGACACCCAGGCGTTGCTGGAGAAGCACTATCGCGATATGCAGGACATCGAATTTACCGTACAGGAAGGCAGCTTCTACATCCTGCAGACCCGTAGCGGTAAACGCACCGGGCGCGCCTCTGTAAAGATCGCGGTAGATATGGTCAACGAAGGGCTGATCAACGAGAAGGAAGCGCTGCTGAGGGTTTCGCCGGAACACGTTGAAGCGTTCCTGCATCCAATGGTCGACCCGACCGCCAAAACCGATATTGTCGCCCAGGGCCTGGCAGCAAGCCCCGGTGGGGCTACCGGCAAGGTAGTCTTTTCGGCTGACGAAGCAGTTGACGTTGCGGCGGATGGCACGCCGGTGGTGCTGGTGCGTCGGGAAACCACTCCGGATGACATTCATGGCATGCGGGCGGCTGAGGGCATTCTCACCGAACTGGGTGGCATGACCTCTCATGCCGCCGTGGTCGCGCGGGGCATGGGCGTCTGCGCGATCACCGGCTGTGGCTCGCTCACCATAGACTACAAAGCGGGGACAGCCACCACCGCTGGAGGCGTGGTGATCAGTCGCGGCGATGTCATCACCCTGGACGGCAATGCGGGGGAAGTAATGCTCGGTGACATTCCCAAGACCGAGGCGAGTGAAAGCGACGATTTTCGCGAACTGCTGTCGTGGGCGGACAAGCATCGGCGACTGAAAGTTCGTGCCAACGCGGATACTCAGGAGGACGCCGAACGGGCGCGGGCCTTAGGCGCCGAAGGCATCGGCCTGTGCCGTACCGAACACATGTTCTTCGATAGCGATCGCATTACTGAAATGCGCGCAATGATCATGTCGGAATCGAAGCAAGAGCGGCAGGCTCATCTCGACAAGATGCTGCGCTTCCAACATGAAGATATGCTCGCGATCTACAAGGCTATGGACGATCTGCCTGTTACCATTCGCCTGTTGGATCCGCCCCTGCACGAGTTTCTGCCGCATACGGAAGAGGACTTGCTGGCGATGGCTGCGAGGATCGGCAAGTCCGTGGAAAAAATCCGCGAGATCACGGCCAATCTGCATGAAATCAATCCGATGCTGGGCTTTCGTGGCTGTCGTTTGTCGGTGGTGTACCCCGAAATTACTGAAATGCAGGTGCGGGCCATCATCGGTGCGGCCATTGAAGCCACCGAACAGGGTTATCGTCCATACCCCGAGATCATGATTCCGTTGGTGGTGAACGTGCGGGAGATCCGTCTGATCAACGAGATCATCGAGCAGGCCATCCATGAAATGGTGCGCGACAAAGGCATCTCGATTTCCTACAAGATCGGCACGATGATGGAGACACCCCGGGCGTGTCTGGGCGCAGACAGACTGGCGCCGGCTATCGAGTTCATGAGTTTCGGCACCAACGACCTTACGCAGATGACTTATGGGTTTTCGCGGGACGATGCCGCCAGGTTCATACCTCAGTATCTGGACAAGAAACTCATCGAGACCGACCCATTCGTTTCTCTCGATCAGCGTGCCGTGGGGCGGCTCATCGAGATGAGCATTGCTGATTCCAGTTCGCGCAAAAAGGGCATCAAGTACGGCATTTGCGGTGAGCACGGCGGCGATCCCCGCTCGATCCGTTTTTGCCACGAACTGGGGCTTGATTACGTATCGTGTAGTCCTTTCCGGGTTCCGGTGGCCCGTATTGCCGCCGCTCAGGCAAATGTGGCGACGTTGGGTCCATAGCAGATGTGAGGGTGCGCTGACGTGGGCAAAGAAATACTGATTAATGCTTTCAACATGAATTGCGTGTCTCATCAATCCAGCGGCATGTGGCGCCATCCTGAGGATCAATCCCGCAACTACAATAAGCTCAAACACTGGCTCGACCTCGCCAGAACCATGGAGCGGGGCCTGATGGATGGCGTTTTCCTGGCCGACGTCGCCGGCGTATACGATGTCTACGGCGGTTCGCCTGACGCGGCCATACGCAGCGGCGCGCAGTTTCCTGCCAATGATCCTTTTTCACTGGTTTCCGGCATGGCTGCCGTTACCGAACACCTGTGCTTTGGTGTGACGGGCTCGATCCCCTATGAGCCGCCCTATGCGTTCGCCCGCCGCATGTCGACGCTGGATCATCTGACCGATGGTCGGATGGGGTGGAACGTCGTGACCGGATATCTCGACAGCGCGGCCCGCGGCGCCGGTCAACGTCAGCAGATGAAACACGATACCCGCTACGAGATCGCAGCAGATTACATGGAGCTCATGTACAAGCTGTGGGAGGGCAGCTGGGAAGACGATGCGGTGGTCAGCGACACGCAGCGTGGTGTGTTTGCCGACCCTGGGAAGATTCATCGCATTGTTCATGACAGTGACTACTTCCACATTGACGCCATTCACCTGTGCGAGCCTTCGCTACAGCGCACGCCGGTGATTTTCCAGGCGGGTACCTCACCCCAGGGGCGGGCGTTTGCTGGTGCTCATGCAGAGTGCGTTTTTATTGCGCCGGCAACCATCCGGCGTTCCGCTGAGTCGGTCAAATTGCTTCGCCAGGAGGCGCTTGACGCGGGCAGGCGCGCCGCAGACCTCAAGATCTTTCAGATGTGCTGTATTGTCGTTGACGATACCGATGCGGCGGCCCAGGAGAAGCTGGAAGAACTCCAGCAATATGGGCTCGTCGAAGGCGCGCTTGCACTCATGTCGGGGTGGACGGGTGTTGATCTCAGTCAGCTGAAGCTGGATGAGCGGGCCGAAGATGTTGCAAGCGAAGCCATTCAAAGCGCATTGCTGAACCTTGGCTCGAAAACGGTACGGGACTGGGCCGGTTTTCTCTGCGTGGGCGGTGGCGGTCCTGTTATCGTTGGCTCGCCGAGCACTGTCGTTGACAAGATGGAGCGGTGGGTCAACGAGGCTGATGTTGACGGTTTCAATGTTGTGCACACACTTCTACCGGGCAGTGTTGTGGCGTTCGTTGATCGGATTGTTCCAGAAATGCAGAATCGGGGAATCTACAAAACTGCATACAGACACGGTTCTCTACGTGAGAAGTTTTTTGGTCGAGGCGACCGACTGGAGGCCAGCCACCCGGCGGCGCGTTACCGATAGGTTTTGAATGCGTGGCCGGCGTCCCGGGAAACTCGCGTGAGGCGATTCCGAGCTTGTCGCAGACCTCAAGCGGGTTTTCAGTCCTGCGGGATCGCTTGCGGCGGTGGCAGATTCAATGCCTCGGCGTATGAATTGTGAAAGTGGTGTAGCGCCGGCTCATTGCGTCCGAATATGACTTCCTTTAACCGGCCACTCTGGGCGGCCTGCTGCTGCATCTCGCCCATGACGTAGTCTTCCTGTTCGATCGTGGAACTGAACACTTCGAGGGACGCTGCCAGATTAGGTCCGGTGTTATCCCGGGCATCCGGATTGTAAACATCTTTCGTAGAAAGCGATTGGCGTGCGTCAGTCTCCTGAATCGCTTCGGGCGAGTAGTAGAAAGATACCTGAGTCACCGAGCGACCCGGGTTGTCGCGGTCGGGATACACTCGCACCAGGGTGGAAGATTGTGCGTTGTTGATGAGCTGGACGTTGGGGAATAGATAGTACATGACAAACGCGGCGCGCTTGATTGCCCAGTCGGACTCCGGCAGGTCGCACATATCGTAGATGCCACGGTTGGCGGTAACGAACCGATGATGTCGGCCAAACTCTTCGAAATGAAGATTATTGCCCAGAAAGATCTTCCCCAGCGTATCACTGTGCAGTTTGCCGAAATGATAGGTCTCACCAAAAGTGTCGTTGGCAAGCTTCCAGTTGAGATTCCTGTCAATGGTCGTGCCGCCGGCATAAACCAGGTCGCCCAGATTGTGGCCGGGAAGCTCGTTTGCCAGGGTTTGCCCCAGTAATTCATCAATCTCGAGTTCCGCATCGGGTTGCGGGTGTACCCACAGCAGCCCGTCCCGCTCAATCGCGGGCAGTTCAATCAGACCATGGCAGGACTTGTCGATTGCACCGAAATGATCGTCGTCGGGAATGCTGATGAGCGCACCATTGTTACCGTAACCCCATTGGTGAAAGGGGCAGGTAAACACGGTACTGGTGCCCCGCTCTTCGTTGGCGACGCGGGCCGCGCGGTGCCGGCAGGCGTTCAGAAATACGCGGAACCGGCGGTCTTTGTCCCGGGTTGCGAGCAGCGGTACTTCAAAGTCATTGAGGGTCATGTAGGAGCCTGCATCCGGCAAATCGCCAGACAGGCCGATCAGTTGCGGGTGATGTTGGAAAAACGCATCCCACTCTCTGGCCGCGATCTCCGGGCAGACATAAGAATTGGTCGACATGCGGTATTGCACTCCGACATCGATGTTCTGGCCGGCGTGCAATTGCCGAAGGAGTTCTTTGAGAATTGCTACCTGCAGGGCCTGCTCCATCACGCTCGCTCCGGTAAGTGCGGATCATGGCATGCTAACGCAAATCCTGGGATGAGGGTAACGGAGTGGTCATGGCTTTTCATGGGCCTGTGACAAAGCTATGGTAGAGCGCTATCGCGGCGCTCAAGTCACCTGTTTCGATGGAAATCTGAAGGAGACGGATCATGATGGAATTCTGGACCTCGCCGACACCCAACGGCTGGAAGGTGTCAATCATGCTGGAAGAACTCATTGAAGCCGGTGTCGATATCGGTGAAGTCGACGTCAGAGTCATCAACCTGGGCAACGGCGAGCAGTTTGAGGATGATTTCGTCGAGCGCAATCCCAACCAGAAAATTCCCACTTTGCGTGATAATGGCAGGGATATCATCGAGAGCTGCGCCATTCTGCAATATCTGGGTGAAAAGCATCCAACCGATCTGCTGCCTCTCGATGAACGCAAGTGGGATGTGATTCCCTGGGTTTACTGGCAGGCGGCCAACGTCGGTCCGGTTTTTGGCAACAAATTAAGCTACACCAGATATATGGACAATGTGCCCGATGATCTGAAGCAGCATCCGCTGGAGCGGTTCAATAATGAGGCGCTGCGCCTGGTCTCGGTGCTCGACAATAAACTCGGCGATAATCCCTGGGTGTGCGGCGAGGCCTTCACAATTGCCGACATTGCATTGTATCCATGGATACGTGGTTGGAAGTGGAGCAAGGTCAACATCACCACCAAACCGCGGGTTGTCGAATGGGTCGACCGAGTGCGGGCCAGGCCGGGAGTGGAGCGCGGTCTCGCTTATGGCGTGCCGAAAGAAGAGATTGATCAGTGGAGCGAAGAGCGCAAAGCGCAGACTGCGAAAGGCGGTTCTTCCATTGCGTCGAATGAGAACGTCAGGAAATCCATAACGTGAGATGAACGATGAAAGCGGATGGTACTGATGGCGATGCCGGATGCCATGACAGCACGGTTGGGCTAGCATGGGGTCGGAGTAAGTTTTGGAGTCCCAATGGCAGAATCTGAATCTGTAGATACATCCGCTCCATCGATCGCCGCACACATCTGCCGTGATGCAACCGGCGAGCCTTATCTGGCCGGCAGCAAATGCAGCGCATGTGGACATACGTTTGTGGGTTCGCGTGATGTCTGCGCCAAGTGTTTTGCACGCAACACAATGCAGCCGGTAAAGCTCGCAGAGACGGGCAGGATCTACACCTGGTCTATCATTTATCGAAGTTTTCCAGGCATAGATACGCCCTTTATAGATGTCATCGTCGATCTGGATGACGGTGCGCATATCAAAGGAATTCTCAAGGGCGTGGACCCCGACCCGCAGACGGATTACTTCGACATGCCGGTGCAGGTGGATTTCCAGGAGATGATTCCTCCTGGAGCCGATGAGCGCTACCTTGTTTACTACTTCCAACCGCAGATATAGGGGTGAGCGCTATGAGCGATGATGTTTATGTGATCGGAATTGACATGATCAGGTTCGGCCGCTACCCGGATCGTACGGTGCCGAACCTGGCTGCTGAAGCCGCGCTGCTGGCATTAGATGACTGCGGGCTGTCTATTGACCGCATGCAGGCCCTGTACTGCGGCAATCTCGGTGAATCCTCCGGCATGGTCGGCCAGCGCATGCTGGCGGAAATCGGCCAGACCGGCATACCGGTGGTCAACGTCGCCAATGCCTGTGCCACCGGCGCAACGGCGTTTCGCGACGCGTGGATGTCAGTGAAAGCAGAGGTTTACGATCTGGTGCTTGCCGTGGGCGTGGAACAGATGGGCAAGGGCCTGCTTGGCGGTGGCGGCGGTCGCAAAGTTTCCACTGAAGGAATTCTGGGGTCTGGAACCATGCCCACCATGTTTTCGCAGATCGGGCTGGAGCACACTCGCAAACACGGCACAACGTTTGAGCAGTTCGCCAAGGTGTCGGTGAAAAATCATCACCACTCCACCATGAATCCCAAGTCGATGTACCGCATCGAAACGCCCCTGGAAACGGTAATGAACGCGGAAATGATCTCCTACCCGAACACCAAGCTGATGTGCTCGGTGAATGTGGACGGCTCGGCGGCGGCGGTACTGGCGTCAGAGCGTAAGGTGCGCGAACTGGGGCTTATGGGGCGTGCGGTAAAGGTTCGCGCATCGGTCATGTCGAGTAATCCGTTCGAGGAACGCCAGCTTGCCATGCCGGACTTTTCGTCAGCGACCCGCCTTGCGGCTGAGCAGGCCTATGAACGGGCTGGTCTGGGCGCTGCAGATATCGACCTGGTGGAACTGCATGATTGCTTCGCCACCGCCGAGATCGTGCACTATGAAAACCTGGGCTTGTGCGCAGACGGCGAAGCCGGGCGCATGATTGATGATGGTGAAACGGCCCTGGGCGGCAGCATTCCGGTGAATGTATCGGGCGGTTTGTTATCCAAGGGCCATCCTCTGGGAGCGACGGGCATTGCCAATATTTATGAAGTCTGTACCCACCTGCGAGGCGAAGCCGGAGAGCGCCAGGTTGAGGGAGCACGCATCGGTATGACCCATGTTGTCGGCGGTGGGCCCGGTATGGGCACTGCCTGCGGCATACATATACTCGAAAAAGCCTGATATGAGTGAATTTCCTGAACGCCATGACGTGATTGTCATAGGCGCTGGCGTTGGTGGCATCTACCAGATCAAACGCCTCACCGAGCTCGGCATTGACGCTATCCTGCTGGAAGGTGATGAAGACCTGGGCGGCACCTGGTACCGCAATCGATACCCCGGCTGCCGCTTCGACTCGGAGAGCTATACCTACGGCTATTCATTCTCTAAGGAATTACTTGACGAATGGCACTGGAAAGAGCGCTTCTCGTCCCAGCCGGAGAATCTCAGATACCTGAATTTCGTTGCAGACAAATTCGATCTGCGTCGGCATATGTATTTCGACAGGTATGTGGAAAGCATGATCTGGCAGGAAGACGAGCGCGTCTGGCGGCTGCATGTGAAAGATGCCGGCGAATACCACGCCCGCTTCGTGGTTTCGAGCCTGGGGCCGTTGTCGGCGCCGACCATGCCCGACATAGCAGGCATGGATACTTTCGAGGGCGAATCTTTCCATACCTACTGGTGGCCCAAAGAGCCGGTGCAACTCGCGGGCAAACGGGTCGGCATTATCGGCACCGGCGCCACGGGCATTCAGATCATAGGTGAGATCGCGGATAAGGTCGGTGAGCTTACCGTGTTTCAGCGACGCCCGAACTGGAGTTCGCCATTGAACAATTCCCCCATCTGCGAAGAAGAGATGGCCCGGATCCGTGCGCGCTACGACGAGATTTTTGCGAACTGTGCTGCCACCGCCAGCGGCTTCGAGCATCAACCGGATCTCAGAGGTTTCTGGGACGTGCCGAAAGAGGCACGTAGAGCTTTCTGGGATGAGCTGTATCAAACGCCCGGCTTCGCCATACTTGCGGGCAATTTCGCTGAGGTGTATATCGACGAGGCTGCCAATCAGGAGCTGTCGGACTACATTGCTGAGCGCATCCGTGGTCGTGTGCATGACCCCGAGACGGCGGAAAAGCTCATCCCCAAAGATCACGGTTTCGGAATGCAGCGGTTGCCGCTTGAAACCAGCTATTTCGAGGCATACAACCGGGACAACGTGCATCTTGTAGATATCAGCGCGACTCCGATCGAACGGATAACGTCTGCCGGCATCAATACTACACAAGCACACTATGATCTTGATCTGATCATCTATGCCACGGGATTCGATGCGATCACAGGAGCGTACGACCGTCTGGATATTCGTGGGGTCGGGTCTGAACAGCTCAAAGACAAGTGGCAGGACGGCCCGATCACGTACTTCGGCTCCATGACCCACGGTTATCCGAACCTGCTGATGATTGCCGGACCCCAGAGCGCCTCCGGCTCGTCCAACTTCCCCCGGGCCATTGAAGTTAACGTCGATGGCGCGACCGACATCCTGCAACATGCGTTGGCGAATATCTGCACGCGGCTCGAGGCGGAGCAGGAAGCCGAACAATACTGGGTTGGAGAAGTCCAGCGCAGTTACGAAAAGCTGCTGTTGCGCAAAGGCAAGGGCTGGTTTGTCGGGTATAACTCCAACGTCGCCGGCCACGATGGTGTGAAGAACCGTTTTCCAGCCTATCAGGGTGGCGGCGCCCGGTTTGCCAAAGTCTATCGAGAGGCGATGAGCGACAACTACCGGGGCATCGATATTCAGTAGGGCCTTCCGGCGGAGAAACTGTAATGAATTTACCGAGCGATTACTCAGAGCGTGTTTATGCAGGCGTGCTGGGCAAAACTATTGGCGTATATCTGGGCCGTCCGTTTGAAGGTTGGACCTATGAGCGCATACAGAAACGGCTCGGAGATATTGAATACTACGTTCACGACCAGGTAGGTGTGCCACTGCTGGTTACGGATGATGACATTGCCGGGACGTTTACCTTCCTCCGGGCAATGGGTGATCACGGCTGCAACCCGCAGATCTCTTCAGCTGAAATTGGCGAGAGCTGGCTGAATTATCTGATCGAGAATAAAACGATCCTGTGGTGGGGCGGTCTTGGCAACTCCACCGAGCATACCGCTTACTTGCGATTGAAAAAGGGTATCCAGGCGCCCCAGAGCGGGTCTGCGGCGTTGAATTCTAAGGTCGTTTCAGAACAGATTGGCGCGCAGATATTCATCGACGGATGGGCCATGGTGTCTCCCGGAGATGCTGATCAGGCCGCGCGTCTCGCCGAGCAGGCGGCGCGGGTCAGCCATGATGGAGAAGCGGTGTACGGCGCTGTGGTGCTGGCGGTAATGGAGGCCATGGCGTTCGTCGAGCCGGATCTCAACAAGCTTCTCGATACCGCGCTGGGCTATATCCCCGCAGATTCCGTCATTCGCCGACTCATTGATGACCTGCGGGCCTGGCATGTGCAGGACCCGGACTGGCGCGCCGCTCGTGAGCGCCTGCAAGCCGTCTACGGCTATGACAAGTACGGCGGTAACTGTCATATGGTGCCGAACCACGGTCTCATCGTTCTTGCGCTGCTGCATGGCAACGATGACTTTTCTGAAACCATGAAAATCATCAACACCAGCGGCTGGGATACCGACTGCAACTCTGGAAACGTCGGGTGTCTGATGGGCATCAAGAATGGTCTGGCCGGCATCGACGCAGGCCTGGAGAGGGGCCTTGACTGGCGTACGCCGGTGGCGGACCGCATATACGTTTCGTCAGCAGACCCGACCTGGGGTGTATCTGATTGTGTACTGGAATCGCAATACATCATCAATACCGCGCGGCATATGATTGGTGAAGCACCCTGGGCGCCGAAGCACGATGCCCAGTTTCATTTCGAGATGCCCGACAGTCTGCAGGGCTTTACGGTAACCCAGGGTGAGGGTGAGATCGGCAACTGCACGGGGGTGAGCCTGGCGGGAGAGCGCACATTGCGCTTGTCAGCCAGCGGCACAGCACGCTTCGGAACGCCAGTGTTCACGCCCTCGAAGGAATTTTCCGAGTGGACCGAAAAATCGTTTAACCCCTACCCGCTGATGGCGTCGCCGCGGGTGTTTCCGGGGCAGATTGTCAGCGCGCAGGTGGTTGATGGGGCGGGCGCAGCGGTGCGGCTTTACGTTGCCTACTACGACAGTGATGACGAACAGCAATTCGCCTACTCCGATACCGCTGACGTAGATGCTTCGGCTCGGCTCAGTTTCGAAATCCCCCAGCATGCCTATCCGGCCTACGAGGTCGGTATCGAAACCAGCGGCACGGTGCACCTGGATTATCTGCGCTGGGACGGCGAGCCCAGATATGTCAGCCAGCGCGTAGACGGCCCCAGGCGCCGCTATGGCATGTTGCGCCGGTCATGGGTAAACGGTGTGGATGAGTTCGTCGCCGCGCCCTGGGTGCGTGGCTATAAGCTGGTGCAGAACGATGGGCGTGGGCTTCTTATTCAAGGTACCCGGCATTGGCAAGACATAACGGTCACTGCCGATGTCTGTACCGATATGGCGGCTGCCACCGGCGTTGCGGTGCGAGTACAGGGGATGCGCCGCTACTATGCCCTGCTGCTGTGTCGGGGTGGAGAGGTGCGCATCGTGAAAATGGCTGGTGGTGAAACCTTGCTGGCGAGTCAGCCGTTCCCGTGGGCATTCGGTGAGTCGTATGAAATGTCTCTGGCGGCTGCCGGCGACAGCCTGACGGGCTATATCAATGGTGAGCCTGTTCTGACAGCAACAGACACTGAGCTGACGTGTGGTGGCATGGCGCTGGCGATAGAAGAGGGCAGCACCGCCACGAACAGGGTGCGCGTCGAGCCCACTTGATCGGGCAAGCGCTGGGTGACATCGGAAGTTTTGCAATATGTTTAAGGCAATGCACAAGGCCGATCTTTCCGAGCACGGCTTCAGCATCATCGAAGACGTGCTTACCCCTGAGGAAACCGCCGAGGTACGCCGCCGACTGGTAGCCGCAGCAGCCGAGAGCGAGCGGAGAGGTATCGCCACTTTTATCGAAGGGCTGGACCCGAACCCGTGCAACGTGCGTGTATTCAATCTGCTCGACCTCGACCCGGTGTTTGTTGATCTCATCTCTCACCCGGTCGCATTGGAGATCGCCGGTCACCTGCTGGATGATGATTTCATCATTTCCAACTTCACCGCCAATATCGCCAGGCCGGGCAGCGAGTCTATGGTGATTCACTCCGATCTGGGCATTGTGTTGCCGGAACCCTGGCATGCGCCCTGGAGCCTCAATGTCATCTGGTGTCTGGATGATGTTCGAGGCGAAAATGGCGGCACTCTTTATATGCCTGGTAGTCATCGCTACCAGCGGCGCGCGGATGTACCGGATGACATTGCACAGCAGATGGTGCCGTTCGAGGCTCAGGCCGGCAGCGTTGTGGCGATGGATGGGAGGTTATGGCACACATCGGGTATGAATCGGACCCGGGACGAAGAGCGTGCCTTGCTGTTCGGTTATTACAGCCGTTCATTTATCCGGCCCCAGTGGAACTTCAATGTCGGATTGTCGGAAGCTGTCAAACAAGGCCTGCCACCCCAACTGCGCAGGTGGCTTGGTCTGGAACTTGCGGCTAACCTCAGGCCGCTGAACAAAACTCTCAACTAAGGGGCCCGCTATGCGAATTTCAGTGATATTGTCTGGGCTGATTCTGCACCTCATGTGCTCGTCGGTGACTGCTGCGGCGCCACAGCAACCTCCATTTGTGCGTCCTGGGGGTGCCGCCGATAACGCCGAGGTCGCGGCGGGTTACATCGCGCTGTTTACCTGTTCTGCGCACTTCATCATGGGTCGTCCCCTTGAGGATATTCTGCGCGTGGAACTGGTTGATATGGCGTCGCTCAATGCGCCGCGTCCCGTGATCGATGCGCAACGCAGGCTGGTAAGCGCTCAGGACCACCAGGGCCGTTCTGCCATTGCGGTACACCGTCAACACATGGGATGCGTGGTACTGCCCCCGCACTGGCGTGAGGCTGATATCGTGCGTCTGCCGGGAATCGAGTATCCGCGCCGGCCCGATCTCGATGAGGTGGCTTTTCCTGAAGGAGACAAAGCCCGCCCACGTCCCAATGCAGCTCAGCGCCGCCTGCTGGCTTCTGCTTTCGATGGCGAGACCTTTGGCGAAGGCACAGTCACGCTGGCTACCCTGGTGGTGAAGGATGGCAAGCTGGTGGGCGAGCGCTACCGTAAAGGGTTTGGCATACACACCGGCTACCGCACCTGGTCTACGGCGAAGAGCGTGGCCGCCACCCTGACGGGTATTGCCGTGCGCGACGGACTGCTTACGCTGGACGAACCCGCCAATATCGCCGAATGGCAGTATTTCGACGACCCGCGTCAGGCGATTACCTATCGTCATCTGCTGCATATGTCATCCGGTCTGCAGAGCGCGGGTTCAGGAACGGGCGCACTCTATTTTGGTGGTCAGGACGTGGTGAGCGCGATTACGACCGTGCCATTGGAAGCGACACCCGGCGAGCGCTGGAAATACGCTAACGCTGACACGCTGCTGCTGTTGTACGGCCTGCGGCAGACGCTGCAGGATGACCACCGCTATCTGCGCTTTCCCTATGATGAGCTGTTTCACAGGATCGGTATGTACGACTCGCGCTATGAGACCGACCACCTCGGCAACTTTATCGGCTCGAGCCAGATGTATACCACCGCCCGTGACCTGGCCCGTTTCGGCCTGCTGTACCTGAACGACGGTAAGTGGAATGACCAGCAGATTCTCCCTTCGGGTTGGACTGACCTGGTCGCGGAAGCAGCGCCTGCACTGCCGCGGGAGCAGGGCAAGCGGGGCTATGGCGGGCAGTTCTGGCTGCTCGATACGCTGCCGGGTGTGCCCGCGGGGACATACACTACCGCGGGGAACAAAGGTCAGTTCGCCACGATCGTTCCCGTGCACAACATGGTGATCGTGCGGACCGGTGTTGATCCGAACGGGGTGCGTTGGGATCTCGGCGGGTTTGTTGCCGAGGTCGTCAAAGCGTTCTGAGGCGCTTCTCGCAGATCAAGCGCGCCTGCGGCTGCTAAAACACGGGCGCCGTCTCTGCGAAGGCGGGCCGGCGCATGAATCGCTCGTAGTAGTTGTTCAAGCCGTCTCTGTCTTGCGCCCACTGATCTTCAGGTGCGCGCCAGTTGGCATAACCCAGTGCACAGATCACCGCGATGCTGCCGAGACTGACCCGCTCATCCGCAGGGTCAACCAGTGCTGCCAGGCGGTCGTAGCATCGCCCACTGCGTGCAAGCTCGCGTTCGTAAATCGTAGCGGAACGTTCGGATTGTGCGCGCTGGTTGTTCTCCAGTGACCGTGCGAACAGCGAGTCCATCAGTACCGAAGCGACGGATTCGATCTCGAGGCAGGCCAGCCGGGCGCTTGGCTCTTCAGGCAACAGCGCACCACCGGCCAGGTCGTTGAGATAGCGGGTGATGATCAGCGACTCACAGAGCAGAGTGCCGTCATCACACACGAGCATGGGAATCTTGCCGCCGGGACCGACATCATTGAGCTGGTCGAAGCTGGAGATGACGGTTTCTTCGATCTCGTCCATGAGACCACCTTCCCTTGCCGCCACTCGTGCGCGCCGGGCATAGGGCGAATTGCCGGAAATATAGAGCTTCACTAGCGCTTTCCTAAAGTAATTCCTCAGCGAAGAACCTCAGCGTGTCGGTGCTGGCTGAGCCGACATTCAGCTGGGTCACGGGGCTGTCTTTCCAGCCCTGCAGGCGCTCGCGTATGCGCTCTTTCGGCCCGCACAAGGCGATTTCGTCTACCAGTTCATCGGGCACTGCGGCAAACGCCTGCTCCCGCTTCCCAGACATGAAGAGATCCTGGATCTCCTGGGCGGCATCGGCATATCCCATGCGACCCACATGATCTTTGTGGACGTTGAAAGTCTTGGCACCCATACCGCCAACATAGAAGCCGACATTCTGCTTGATCTGCGCGCGCGCCTTGTCAACATCATCATCAATGACCACGGGCACAGCGGCGGCGATCTCGAACTCAGGTGACTTGATGCGCATGGCTTCGGCATACTGGTCGTTCATGCGGTAGGGCGAAAGGAACATGGGTATCCAGCCGTCGCAGAGCTCTGCGCTCAATGCGACGTTTTTCGGCCCTTCGGCACCCAGGTAGACGGGAATATGTTCGCGCAGCGGATGCTGCATCAGCTTCAGGGGTTTGCCCAGACCGGTGCCGCCCTGCAGCGGCAGTTGATAGTGCTCGCCGGAAAATTCCACGGGTTCCTGCCGCGCGACGATCTTGCGGAAAATCTGCATCCACTCCCGGGTGCGTGCCAGCGGCTTCGGGTAGTGCTGACCGTACCAGCCCTCCACGACTTGTGGGCCTGATACGCCGATGCCCAGGATCAATCTGCCATTTGACAGATAATCCATGGCCACCGCATGCATGGCTGCGCTTGCCGGGCTGCGTGCCGAGATCTGCATGATTGACGTGCCCAGATTGATGCGGGAAGTGTGTGCGCCGATCCAGGCCAGTGGCGTGAAACAATCCATGCCGTAGATTTCCGGGCACCAGATCGTGTCGTAGCCCAGGTTTTCAGCTTCTTTGGCCAGTTCGACAATGCGCTCACCGCCGGGTGGTCCCACCGGGCCTATGCCTAATCCTAGTTTCATGATTTCCCCCTTGACTGTAGTGGTCTGATGCTATTTTGACGCAGACCAGATGTAAACGACGGTTTACAGCGCGCCGTGTGGACATTCGTTGGTATCATGGGCGCTGACGTACCATCGACCTGCCAATGCCTCTGCTACAACTTCGCAATGCCTGCCTGGCTTTTGGGCATGTTCCGCTGCTGGAAGATGTCGAATTGATCATCGAGGCTAAAGAGCGCGTGTGTCTGATCGGCCGCAACGGCACGGGTAAGTCATCTCTGCTCAACGTGCTCAATGGACAACAACCACTGGACTCCGGTTCATTGTGGACCGAGGATGGCGTCAAGGTCGCGAAACTTGCACAGCAAGTACCGGCCGTGGCATCCGACACGCTTTACGACACGGTGGCCCAGGGCCTGGGGGATCTGAGCGGCATGCTGTCAGAATTTCATAAGCTCAGCCATGCGGTAGCAGAGGGCGAGGAGTCTGCGTTGCCAAGGTTGAGTAGTGTGCAGGCCGAAATCGACGCCATCGGCGCGTGGGACGCCTCGCAACGCGTGGATGCCACGCTGAGTCGACTCAATCTGCCTGCCGATGCGCTGATGTCCCAGTGCAGTGGTGGCATTCGCAGGCGTGCCATGCTGGGCCAGGCGTTGGTCAGTGAACCCGATCTGCTGCTGCTCGACGAACCCACCAACCACCTGGATATCGATTCCATCACTGCGCTGGAAGCGGGGTTGCTGGGGTTCCCGGGCGCGGTGTTGTTCATCACTCACGACCGTACGTTTATCGATGATCTTGCGACGCGCATCGTCGAGCTCGATCGCGGCACCCTGAATTCCTATCCGGGCACCTATGCTCAGTATCTGAAGCACAAAGAAACCGAGCTGGCGGCAGAAGCAGAAGGTAACCGCAAGTTCGATCAGAAGCTGGCGGAAGAGGAAGTGTGGATTCGCCAGGGCATCAAAGCCCGCCGTACGCGCAACGAAGGCCGGGTGCGCAGGTTGCAAGCGATGCGGCGTGAGCGGCAGGCGCGGATTGATCGTCAGGGCAATGTGAAGCTCGCTCTGGATAGTGGTAAAGATTCCGGAAAACTGGTTTTCGAAGCAGACGGTGCCGGCTTCAGCTACAACGATCAGCTCATTATCAGAGACTTTTCCACGACAATCTTGCGCGGCGATCGAGTGGGTATCATCGGGCCCAATGGCAGCGGCAAGAGCACATTGCTGAAACTGCTGCTGGGTGAATTGGTCCCCACCGAAGGTCATGTCCATGCCGGCACCCGGCTGCAGATTGCTTATTTCGACCAGGAACGCGCGCACCTGGACCCGGACAAATCGGTGCGCGACAACGTTGCAGAGGGCTCCGATCAGATACGTATCGGAGATAAGTCCAAGCATGTCTACAGTTATCTGGGCGATTTTCTGTTTCCGCCTGAGCGCGTCAATTCGCCGGTGAAAACCCTGTCTGGAGGCGAGCGTAACCGGCTGCTGCTGGCGAAGCTGTTTGCTAAACCGGCGAATCTGCTGGTATTGGACGAGCCGACCAACGATCTCGACGTGGAAACTCTGGAACTGCTCGAAGACCTGCTCACCAGGTTTGAGGGTACGTTACTGCTGGTCAGCCACGATCGTGCTTTTCTCGACCAGACTGTTACCAGTACGCTGGTGATGGAAGGTGACGGACGGATCGGTGAGTATGTAGGCGGGTACTCGGACTGGCTGCGTCAGGTGCGACCGAGAAAAACCGCTCCGACCAAGACGAAGCCAGAGAAACAGGCTGACGAAACCAAGTCACCCCGGCGTAGCGCCCGACTCAGTTACAATGAAGAGCGGGAATTGCAGATGTTGCCGGGCCAGATCGAGGAGCTCGAGGCCGCCCAGGCCGAGCTGACCGCGGCGACATCCCAGGCGGACTTTTACCGGCAGGATCAGCAGAATATAGCGTCGACGCTCAAATCATTGTCTGACGTGAGCGCCGAGCTGGAGCAGGCCTATGAACGATGGGCAGCCCTGGAAGAAGCTAAATCCGGTTAAGGCTTCTACTTGGGTATCACCCTGACCGGCACCTCAGCGATACCGCGGATGAAGTTGTTCGGCAGACGCTTCACGTCACCGACAAGTTCCACTTTTTCGAAGCGCTTCATGATCTCTTCCCACAACACGCGCAACTGCATTTCGGCCAGGCGGTTACCCATGCAGCGGTGAATGCCGAAGCCGAAAGAGACATGGCTTCTGGCGTTGGGTCGGTCGACGATGAAGCGGTCTGCATCGGGGAACACGCTTGCGTCGCGGTTGCCTGACAGATACCACATCACCACCTTGTCGCCTTCTCTGATCTGTTGGCCCCCCAGCATGAAATCCTGTGTTGCCGTGCGACGCATGTGGATGACCGGCGTTTGCCAGCGCACCATTTCCGAAACCATGTTGGGGATGACCTCGGGATTCGCACGGAGCTTATCGTACTCTTCCGGGAACTGGTTCAGGGCGATGACCCCGCCGGAGATACTGTTGCGTGTGGTGTCGTTGCCGCCGACGATGAGCAACAGCACGTTGCCGAGATACAGCAGCGGGTTTTCGATCATGTTTCTGGTGTCCTCTCCATGGGCAAGCATGGAGATGAGGTCGAATTTCGGTTCCGCCTGGGCGCGTTCCTGCCACAGCTGCATGAATGTGCCCGCACATTCCATAAGGTCGGCCTGGCGTTGTTCCATGTCGAGTTCGACGCCGGTCAATTCCGGTACGTTGGTGGTGATGTCTGACCAGTAGATCAGTTTGCGACGTTCTTCGTAGGGGAAGTCGAACAGCGTAGCCAGCATGCGGGCAGTCAGCTCTACCGATACCGCATCTACCCAGTTGAAGGTTTCGCCAACGGGCAGATTGTCGAGTATGTCGCTGGCTCTCTCGCGGATCAGAGGTTCGAAATTCGCAAGATTAGTGGGCGCGACGGCGGGTGCTACCGTGGCGCGTTGCGTGTCGTGACCTGGCGGATCCATGGAGATGAAATTTTCGATGGGTACGTCGGTATCGAGGGCCTCGTCGCCTTCCCGTGCATCTGGAATGGCGATCCCCCGAGCCGATGAAAACACCTGATGATTAGAGTCGACCTGCTTGATAAGGTCATGCGTGGTAACCGACCAGTAAGCACCCAGTGGGCTTTCGGCGCAGTAATGTACGGGCGCTTCCTTCCGCAGTCTGGTGAAATAGGGTCGCCATGCCTCGTCACCGTAGAGAGATGCGTCGCTGACGTCGATCTTGTCTAGGGGGATGCTGTTGATATCGAGTTGGGTTGCTTCGCTCATGGTTTTCTATTCAACTCCCTGTTCAACTTCGGTGAAGATGTGGTATAGACATTAATGCCGGCGGCTCGCAGGCGCAAGCGTTGGCGTGACTGGATGGGAACAGGGGGGGAAATGCTGCAGCCTTACCAGGTGCTTGATTGCACCGATCATCGCGGGGAAATCGGGCCAATGCTGTTTGGTGATCTTGGCGCGGATGTGGTCAAGGTCGAACCGCCGGGGGGGTCCGGGTCGCGGCGCCAGGCGCCGTTCGTGGATGATTCTTCGGTAGACAGTGGCAGCCTTTCTTTTCTTGCTTTTAACCGCAATAAACGTTCGATTGTTCTTGATCCTGACTCTGTTTCGGATTCGGATGACGATCTGCAGACGGTGCAGGCGCTGATCCGGCGCAGCGATTTCGTGTTTGAGTCGGGCCCCGACGGGTTACTTGCCCGGTTCGGCATCGGCTTTGATGAGGCAAAGGCGCTGAATCCGGCTGTGGTTTTTGTTGTTGTTTCAGCGTTCGGCGTCGATGGTCCCCATTGCGACCTGGAGGGCAACGACCTTGTGCTCGCCGCACTGGGTGGACCGGTTGCTTTGCAAGGTGTTCCCGAACGAGCCCCGGTACGCCTCAGCGTGCCGCAGGTGTGGCGGCACGTTGGCGCCGAAGCGGCGGCAGGGGCTATGGCCGCACACCATAGAAGGCTGCAGACCGGCAAAGCTCAGTTTGTAGACGTGTCGGCGCAATGTGCCATGACCTGGACATTGCTCAACGCCATGGATGCGTATGGAATTCAGGGTGAGGAGTTTGCTCGATGCGGCGCCGACTACCCGGTGGAGCACAAATTTCCTCTGGTGTACCCGTGCGCTGATGGCTATGTGCTGGGGTTGGCTTCGTCCGCTGTAATGCTCGCTTGTCTGCCGCGAATGGTGGAAGAGAACGTTGTAGACGCAGACGCACTGGCGCATGTGGACTGGGAAGCTTATGACGGCACCATGCGTGACCTGTCGGCGCATGACTTCACGATTCATGATGGCGCAGCGATTCTGGGCAGCTTCTTCAACAGGCACACCAAGCAGGAGTTGCTCGAGTTCGGTCTCAGTCAGGGTATCTCACTGGCGCCGGTCAACAAGCTTGAGGAACTGCTCAGTTTTGACCATATGCGTGCGCGGGAATACTGGGAGCCTGTCGTGTTGCCGGATGGCAGAAACCTCAAGGGGCCGGGGGTGTGGGCCAAATCCAGCATCGGAGGATTGTCCGTCCGGCGGGGCGCTCCGGATGTCGACGAACACGGTGAGGAGATACGCGCAGAATTGCATCAAGCGCCGCCCCGCGAACCGGCTTCTGCTAAGACCGGTGATCTGCCATTCCATGGGGTTAGCGTGACGGATTTCTCCTGGGTGGGCGTTGGTCCGATCTCCACCAAGTTTCTGGCTGATCATGGCGCCCGGGTGGTTCGCATCGAATCCGAAAGTCGTCCCGATGTACTGCGCGGTGGGCCTCCCTTCAAAGACGGCGAAGCGGGCCTGGACCGTTCGCAGTTCTTCGGCGACTTCAATACCTCGAAAATGAGCCTGTCTCTGGACATGAAGAATCCGGATGCTGTGGAGCTTGTGAAGAAGCTGATCGTGCAGTCCGATGTCCTGCTGGAGAGCTATGCGCCGGGCGCCATTACCCGCATGGGTCTGGGTTATGAAGAGATCAAGAAGTTGAACCCGGGCATCATCATGGTCAGTACGTGCCTGATGGGGCAAACCGGGCCCGCCGCCAAGCTGGCAGGATATGGCTATCACGCCGGCGCCATAGCAGGTTTCTACGAAGTGACCGGCTGGCCGGATCTTGGCCCTAACGGCCCGTGGGTCGCCTATACCGATACCATAGCGCCGCGGTTCGTATCGCTGCTGCTGGGGGCGGCACTGGACCATCGCCGCCGTACGGGTGAAGGCTGCCATCTTGACGTGGCACAGATAGAAACCGCGCTACATTTTCTTGCGCCGGAGCTGCTTGAACTGCAGGTCACTGGATATTCGGCAACCCGCATCGGCAATCGCTCCCGTGTTGCAGCGCCACAAGGCTGCTATCCCTGTGATGGTGATGACAGATGGTGCGCCATTGCCATCGATACTGATGCGCAGTGGCAGGCGCTGTGTCGAGAGATGGGTCGGCCTGACCTTGCCGAAGACGTGTCTCTTGCTGATAACCCAGGGCGCCTGGCATGCCATGACGATATAGACGCCGCCATAAGCACGTGGACCAGCACCCGCGATGCCTTCGCGGTAATGCATGCCCTGCAGGCGGTTCAGGTGCCTGCAGGGGTGGTGCAGCGCAGTCAGGACCTGCTTGCAGACCCGCAATATGCACATCGGAATTTCTACCGGTACCTGGAGCATCCGGTCATGGGGCGCATACCCTACGCCGGTCACCAGTACCGCATATCGGATTACGACCACGGCCCAAGAGCCCCGGCGCCCATGCTGGGTCAGCACAGCTTTGAGGTGCTGAGCGAGGTGTTGGGTCTTGATGACGAGGCGATCGCCGCTGCATACGCCAGCGGCATCGTGAGGTAGTTGCCGGAGTGCGCTGTTTATCGATTCAGGACGTCTTCCAGCAGGCTTCGGGCAATCACTTTCAGGGCCAGGGTTTCTTCCGCGCCTTCGAAAATAGACAATACCCGGGCGTCGACGAAGTAACGACTGATTGGCGTTTCTTCAGCGTATCCCATGCCGCCATGAATCTGCAGTGATTCCCGGGTGATCAGTTCTGCGCTGCGGCAGGCGAACAGTTTCACCAGACTGGCTTCCATGCGGCCGCCGCCCTCATCCAGGATCCGGGCAGTGCTGTACGCCAGAAACCGGCTGACGGTATAACGGGCGGCCATCTTTGCGAGCTTGGCGCCGGTCAGCGGATAGTCGAGCAGCGGCGCCGCAAAAACCTTGCGATCCTGGGCATACTGCAGGCCGGCCATCAAGCTCGCGCGCATGACGCCGCTTGCCCGCGCAGCCGTCTGCATGCGGCCGCCCATCATGCCGGACATGGTGTAGTAGAAGCCTTTGCCGAGACCGCCTGCCTCACCGATGACGTTTTCATCGGGAACAAAGAAATCTTCGAAGGACAGATCGAAGGAATGCATACCCCGATAACCGATGGTGGAAATCGCTTTGCCGACCAGTCTGCCGCCGCCCGGCTGCTCATAGTTGAAATCGTGTCCATCGAAAGATGGCTTTTCCGCCAGCAGCAGGCTCAGACCCTTGTGGCCTTTGCTCTTGTCAGGGTCGGTTCGGGTAACCACCATGAGCACACCCGCTTTGCCGGCGAACGTACACCAGGTTTTCGGGCCGTTCAGCAGCCAGCCGCCTGTGGTCATAGTGCCGCGCAGGCCGAGGCTCGCTACGTCCGAGCCGTAGTCGGGTTCGGTTATGGCAATAGCGCACAGCGGTTCTCCTGCCGCGATCTTCGGCAGCCAGATTTTCTTCTGCTCATCGGTGCCGCCGGCGATCAGGGCGCGGGACAGGATTTCCGGTCTTGTGATCAGGCTGCCTGCGGCGGCTAAAGACGCTTCAGACAGGGCTTCGGTGACAACGACCATGGTCAGATTGTCGTCGCGATCATCCGGTGCGGTGCCGCCGTACTGTTCAGGAATGGAAAGGCCGAATACGCCCATTTCCCGCAGGGGTTGCAGCAACTCTTCCTCAGGTACGGTGAGGTCGTGACGGTGGATGGATTCCGCCAGCGGCGCAACCACGTCCTGGGCGAATTTGACGAACATGTCCTGCACCATGGATGCGTCTTCGCTGATCGCGAGTTCACCACCGGCAAGGCGCGCAATGTCGATGGGTGTATCGGCAAGCATTCTGGCGGTTTCATGCAGGAATTCCGCACCTGACACCTGTTTGCGGAATGCCTTCACTTCGGGCTGCATCAGCAGGGCGTGCAGCTCATTGTCAGCCAGCCCCAGCTCCAGCATGATGCCGTCAAGCCGGTCACGTATGGAGACCAGGGCGTCCGCGGTATAGATCAATACCAGCCGGGTGTTGAGTTCGTCATCGTGGGTTGCCATGGCTCGCAAGCCGCTCTCGGCAGCCAGTAATTCGGCTGTGGCCCAGGCCAACTCGAAGTTCGGGACCTGCTGCTGATCCAGTGCGTCAGGCGATAAGGTACCGTCTTTGACGCATGCTTCTGCCAGCGCGGCCGTTACGTTGTCTGTTATGTCGCGCAGGCTTCTCACCCAGCCGCTGACGAGGTCTAGGTCCGGTAGATCTGAATGAAGGGTTTGTGCCATAGGTCAATCTCGTTACTGTGAATCTCTATCCAGGTTATTTCTCTACGGAAGTTTCGGCACGCAACCGTGGCTCCGCGATTTCAGATCGCCCGGCACATGCGTACTCGTACTTTTGCTTGAATGCTCGTAAAAGTCTGATTTTTATAGTTTTTTTCCAGGAATTCAGGCCTGGCAGCGTTTCGTGCTGCGCTGCAGTATAGCAGGGCTGGGTAATCGAATAGCAGCCGCGGAATAAGGCTATACGTCGCTCTCACGCCAAACGACCTGGCCGCCGAGCACCGTCAACACGACCCGGGTCTGACCAATCTGCTGCGGCGGAATGGCCACGATATTTTTGTCCAGCACTACCAGATCCGCCAGCTTACCCGGAGTGACAGAGCCCTTGTGCTGCTCTTCGAAAGCGGAATAGGCATTGCCCATGGTGTAGCTGTACAGCGCCTCCCGCACCGTCATGGCCTGTTCGGGATAAAAGGCCTCGCCGTTTTTCATCAGTCGCACCACCGAAGCCTGTATTGAGGCAAAGGGGTCGACGTGCTCAACTGGCGCATCGGTGCCATTGTTCAGCATGGCGCCGCTGTCCAGAAGGTCGCGCCACCGGTATGACGTCTGCTCGGTTCGTGTCTGGCCTAAACGGCTGTCGATCCAGGGGCCATCTGAGGTGCAGTGCACGCCCTGCACTGCAGCGATCACCCCAAGCTGGCCAAAGCGTGGCACATCCTCCGGGTGAATGTGTTGCGCGTGTTCGATACGCCAGCGCAGCATGCGTCCATCTGCGTTCTGCTCCGCCCAGATGCGCTGGTATAGATCCAGCACCTCCCGATTGGCACGGGTGCCTATGGCATGTGTGTTCACCTGAAATCCATGTTGTATGGCGAGCCTGGCTGTTTCTTCGATGTCTGCAATCGACTCCAGCACCAGTCCGGCGGTATCCGGCAGGTCCTCATAGGGTTGCAGCAGCCACGCGCCATGGGCGCCCAGTGCACCATCAATCTGCCTTTTAATCGAACGCACTGTAAGAAAATCGTTGCCGTTGAGCGGCATGAGGTAGTCAGCCAGCTTTGCCGCCATATCCTGATTAGATTCCCGCCTGACCATGACATATAAGCGCACGGGTAGACGGTTCTCATCTTCCAGTCGGCGAAAGTAATTTATGGCAGCGAAGTCGGCGCCAGCATCATGAAAAGAGGTGATGCCGTGCTGCAGGGCCAGGCGACCCGCGAGGAACACCTGTTCATCGGTCTGACGGGCCAGTTCCGTGGGATCAAGCCGGGCCTGGTACCGGCCATACGCAGGCTGCATCAAGCGCTGCGCGGTTTCCCTCAACATACCGGTGGCCTTACCGCGGCTGTTTCGTACAATGGTGCCGCCCGCGGGATCAGGTGTCGTCTGATCAATTCCGGCGGCAGTCAGAGCGGCCTCATTGGCAAAGGCGGCATGACCGCTGGCGTGGTTCAGCAATACCGGGTTATCGGCAGATACCGCGTTGAGCGTTTGATTGACCGGTATGCCATCGACCAGGGTTTCCTCACCGGGAGCCCACTTGTCCTGATGCCAGCCCATGCCGAGAATCCACTGTCCTGGTTCCGCCGCATCTATTGCGACGGAAACTTTGCCGACCACCTCGGAGAAACTGTTGGCCTGGGTCAGATCCAGTACCTGTTGTGCGCGCCCCAGACTCAGGAAATGGCCGTGGCCTTCAATTAAACCCGGTATGACGGTCCGGCCGTTCAGTTCAATGACTTGTGTGTCCGGGCCGATATGCTGGTTGATGGCCCTGTCGCTACCTACGGCCACAATGTGATGTTCCTTCACGGCTACCGCCTGCTGGTCGCCAATCTGTGGATCTATTGTCAAGACCACGCCGCCCCGCAGCACCAGGTCTGCAGGGTCGTTTCTTGGCGGGGCAGGGTTACAGGCGGTCATGGCCCACACAATCATCAGTCCCATGAATACTCTGGCCAAAATCCCCTCCCGCATTTGAAAGTTGCCAGTATGTCGGAATTGTCGGCTATTGGGGGTTGTATTCGAATAGTTGGTACACTGCCCCGGTTCATGACTATGGGGGAGCATAATGAGCACAAGAGTCGCAGTTGTGCTGTTGACGTTGATGTTTGCAGCTTGTTCCGGGCCTGGGGTCGAGCAGGTGCACGAGCAGATACTTGTGATCGATGCACACGCAGACATCGAGATTCCGGGCAGGGAAAGCGTGTACGCGGGCGCCGATGGTCGTTCCGAAGTGGCCCCGGATAAAATGCGCGCCGGTGGCGTCGACGTTGTGGTGATGGCGGCGGCGGTGGGGCCCCAGCCGCGAAACGCTGATGGGTATGCGTCCGCCCGTGCACGGGCGGAGGAAGAGATAGCCGCCATTCAAGGCATCGTTGCCGGCCCGCACAACAATGTTGTGCTGGCCAGATCACCGGATGACCTGTATGCAGCCCAGGCCGAGGGTAAGGGCGCTCTGATTCTGGGATTTCAGAATGCACTGATTCTCGGTGAGGAGGTTGCCTACCTCGATGAGCTTTACGCCGCGGGCGTGCGTGTGTTTGCGCTAACCCACATGGGGCACAACGATTTTGCCGATTCATCACGACCGCTGTTCATCTCTGAACAGGGCGCTCACGAACCGGCCAGCGAACATGGCGGATTGTCTGATCTGGGCCGCGCCGCGATTCGACGTATCAATGAACTCGGGGGAATGGTCGATGTTTCTCAGTTGTCCCGCGAAGCTACCCTGGAAGCGGTGAAGCGCTCTGCTGCGCCGGTCATCGCCAGCCATTCCAACGTTCGTGCATTGACCGATGTGAGTCGGAATCTCTCTGATGAGGAGATCGACGCCATCGCCGCCGCCGGCGGTGCGGTTTGCGTAGCGCCGTTCGCCGGGTATCTGTTTGATTCGTCTGATGGCTCACTGGATGCGCAGATCCGTGGATGGCGCAAACAGATTGGGCTGCTGGAGGACTATCTGTATCCCTTTGAGTTGTATTGGGAGATCGAGGACGAAGAGCTCAAAACCAGGTTTCTCGATGGCATGCGCAAGATCATTGGTCCATCCAGCGTATCGAGGATGATCGATCATCTGGATTACGTTGTGCAGCGCGTTGGCATCGACCATGCCTGTATCGGCACAGACTTCAATCATGGTAGTGCCGTGACCGGTTTCGCCGATGCCAGTGAAGCTATGAACGTAACCGCCGGCCTGCTCGAACGCGGTTATAGCGCGAAGGATGTGGAGAAAATCTGGGGCGGCAACTTCGTGCGGGTGTTCCGGCAGGCCCAGAGCGCGGTATCTGATTGAGGTCGGCGAGCAGGTTCCATGCATCTTGATGATCAGACCATAGAGCAGTTCGAACGCGACGGTGTCGTGCTGTTGCGCGAGGCGCTGAGTCCTCGGATGCTGGAACTGGCATTCGGTGCCTGGCAGTGGAGCACCCAGAACCCGGGACCGCTGGCCAGTGGCCTGGTGCCCGGGTCGGCAGATGCATTTCAGGATCTGTGTAACCCCGGCGCCTTGAGCGTGTATGAGCCGGTTGTGCTCGGTACGCCTCTTGGGTCGATCGCCCAGCAGTTCTGGCGCGGTTCGCCGGTGTGGTTTCTATACGAGCAGGTTTTTCACAAACGCGCCGACGGCGTGCCGCGAACACCCTGGCATCAGGACACCTCGTACTGGTCGATCAATGGTGCTCACCTCATCAGCTTCTGGATCAGCTTCGAAGCAATACCACGACATCTCGCCCTGGAGTTTGTACGCGGCTCGCATCTTGGTCCGCTCTACAATACTTCCCGTTTCGATGCGGCTGATCCGACTCTGCCGATTTTCGAGGTTGCTGACGGAGAGCGGGGCTACCTGCCGCCCCTGCCGGACATTGAAGCAGACAGGGGTGCGCACGATATCACTGGCTTTGCGAGCGAGCCTGGTGATGTGATCGCTTTCCATACATCGATGCTGCACGGTGGCGGAGCTACGGACTCAGCGACTCCGGAGCGGCGCACGCTCACGCTACGTTTTTTCGGTGAGCAATGTTTCGCAGCGCACAGCCCGGGCCCGCCGGCGCCTTTCGGCAGGGACATTGGCCATCTGAAACCGGGCGCAGCGTTGCGTCATGAGCGGTTCCTTAAAGCCATGGATACATAAACAAGAACAGATTGGAGACAGGTTGTGGTTGAACGTACCGGGCCACTCAAAGATGTCGTTATTATTGATTGCACCCAGGCGCTGGCCGGCCCGTTCGGGACGGGTATGCTCGGTGATCTGGGTGCCAATGTTATAAAGGTCGAACCGCCCCGCAGCGCGGCCAGCGGGCGCGGGCGCGCTCCGTTGCCGCCGGATTATGCGCGCCCTGGCGCCGAGTCGCCTGGCGGCGTGGACCATGGCGGGTTCTTTGAGTCAGTTAACCGCAACAAACGCAGCATAGTGCTCGATTTCAAGAAGGACGAAGATAAACAAACCCTTGTTGCGCTGTGTGAGCAGGCTGACGCCGTTGTCGAAAACATGCGCCCGGGTGTGATGGACCGGTTGGGTATTGGCTACGAAGTGATCAAAGCGCGCAATCCCCGGATCGTTTACGGCTGTATTCGCGGCTTCGGCGACCCTAGAACAGGCGAGAGTCCATATGCCGACTGGCCCGCATTCGACATGATCGCGCAGGCCATGGGTGGTCTGGTGCATGTCAACGGGCCGGCCGACGACAAGGTCGGGTACCCGTGTGGTGTCAGTATCGGCGACATTTATCCCGGCACCCTGCTGGCGCTGGGCGTGGTCTCTGCGATCCACCACGCGCGGGCCACCGGTGAAGGACAGTTTTTCGACGTGGCTATGTACGATGCGGTGCTGGCCATGTGTGAAACCCTGGTTGCCAACAATGGATACCCGGACGGCAGGGTTCTGGGACCAACCGGGCGCAACCATACCGATCTGACCCCGTTCGGCATCTATCCCACCAAAGACGGTGCGGTGGCGATTGCCTGCCCCGGTGGTGGTCCCCATTGGGAAATTCTGGCGGTTGCCATGGGCCGCGACGACCTGATCGCAGAGGAGCGCAGTACCCATATTTCGCGGCTGGAAACAGACCGGGACTACATTGAAGAAGCGGTTGCGGCCTGGACCTCAACCATGACCAAGGAACAAGTGGTATCGACTCTGGGTGGCATCGTACCCTGCGGGCCGGTCAACACGGCCCAGGACATTTTCGATGACCCGCATGTCAAAGCCAGGGAAATGATCGCCAAGGTGCCGTTGCCGGGGGATAACCCGGACGTGTCTATTATCGGCTCGCCGCTGAAGTTTACGAGTACCAAGGCCGGGGTATATCGGCGCGCGCCCAATCTGGGCGAGCATACCGACGAGATCCTGAAAGAGTTCGGCTTGAAGGACTAGTGCCGGGGGCGGTCAGGTAATCGCCCTGTCTTGTTGGTACTCTCGATCTGCCCGTTTGCCCTGATACACCCGCATATCGATGGCGCGAAAGACCTGGGGTTCTATGCGGAACAGCAGACGAGGTTCCGTCTGCATGTTGGCGAAAAACTTTTCGACTGCTTCAGGCTGTTCGGGATTGCTTGCGCCAACGTATTTTTCCGCCAGGCGCCGGGAGGTGGGCCAGATGTCGAAGTCAGGGAGTTCGAATGCCGTGGCGTGGCCGTCGACAGAGACGAAACCTGGCAGCGGCGCCAGTGCCTCGATGCACAAAGAACAGACCGGGTTGCGCTTGAGCTGTTTGCACCAGACGCGATTGGTCGTACCGGTGATCCAGAAAATACCGTCTTCGTGCAGCCACCAGATCGGCACAGTATATGGCATACCATTTTTGCGTACCGACGCGATCACCCCGACATGGGGCTCGTCGAGGAATTGGGCGACGACATCTTCCTTCATACGTGGCATTGCGGACTCCAGACCGTTACGGCTTCAGACCAGGCGTTGCGAGCGCCTCGATCACATTCTGCGCTGACGCTATGTCCATGATTGCAGATTCCATCTGCTGGGCTTCAGCTCGGCTGAGTTCCGTGCCGATTACCGCATGAAACTTATTGCGAATGCCTTCAGCGACCCTTACCCGATCACCGAGTGCCACCTCAGCAAGACTGGTGGTGTTGTCGAGTGTCCGACCGGACCGAAGCGCTACCCGGATACCTGTCGCGCCGCGTTCAAGCTTGTCAGTGCTGGAAACTCTGACAAGCCCGCGCGCGGTGTTGACCTGCTCGTCCTGCAGAATCGAGTCGGCATATGTTGCATCGCTGGCAGTGTCCCTGCCGGTCAGGGCGAATGCGGCGACCTGGGAAAAGGAGAACTTGCATTCCAGGCCGGTGGCGGGCTCGCCGATGCTGGCCGTCTTCAATGACAGGGGGTCAACCAGAAGCTCAACCTGCTCCACATCGTCCAGCGCGAAGTCGTTTTCGGCCTTCAATCTGTTGATGCCTTCGATCATGGCATGGGTTGCGTGGCAGGCGGCATGTGCTTTGTAGGCGTTTCTGGTGATCAGGTAGGTATTTTGGGGCGCCAGGTTCCACTCCTGGGGAGGTTTGCCTTTGAACAACTGGGTGAAGCCCTTGTCGCTTTCGATGGCATCGGTGGTACAGGTAAATCCCTGCATGGCCAGGCGCCCTGCAAGAATACCGTTGGCGCTGCACCTGCCGGCATTAAAAGGCTTGGTCATGGTGCCGAAAACCGCTTTGACGCCACAGGCTTGAGTTGCCGCCAGACCCAGTGCGCGCTGCAGGGTTTCCTGATCTGCGCCCAACAGTTTTGCGCACGCAGCGGCGACGCCGAACACACCCATGGACGAAGTCGAGTGGAAGCCCTGCTCGTAGTGATCCAACGTGACCAGTGAGGCGATGCGCGCGGTTGTTTCGTAACCGGCTACCAGAGCCTCGAGATAGGCTTTACCTGAAACCGGCGTCTGCGCAGCCAGTGTCAGCAGGGCGCTGTTGACGGTGCTGCCCACGTGGGCGCCCATGGCGCTGAGCAGAGTATCGTCGAAGTCGATGGCATGGGCGGAACTGGCCCGCAACATGGCGAGATCCTGCAGGCTGGCGCCGCTGAGCGCGCCGGGGATCATGTCCGTGCCAGCGATGCCCCTGCCGAGAAAGGTGTTGCTCAGGATCTGCGTCAGTTCCTCCCGGGCGCCTCGAATCGCCAATCCACAATGGTCCAGCAGGCTGAGACTGGCCCAGTCAACGACCTCCCCGGGCAGGTCTTCGTAGCGATAGCTGAGCGCCTGGCGGGCGATTTCCTCGGTTGCTGCTGGACTTGTCATGCTGTTCCTCATTCCTCGTCAAGATCGAGACCGTACTCCTGTGCGATCTCATCGTTGTGTTCACCAAGCATTGGTGGGCGCCGATAAAAATTCGGCGGTGTGTCGGTGAACTTGATCGGGCTGCCGACGATGGCTACTTCCGGGTTGTCGCCGGGCAGTTCAAAACGCGTGACCATGTTGCGGGCATCCACATGAGGATCGTTGAACAGGTCTTGCGCGGTGTTCACCGGACCGCAGGGTACATGGCCCCCCAGCGCTTCGACAACTTCCTGGCGGGTGCGGGCGGAGGTCCATGCTGTGATGATTTCGTCCAGAAAGGCTTGATTTCGCTTGCGCGTAAAGGTGTTCCTGGTGCGCGGGTCATCGATCAGGTCCGCCCGGCCAATGGTCTGGCAGAAGTATTCCCAGTGGGGTGGCGGCAGCACCGCCAGAGCCACCATGCCGTCTCTGGCCGGATAAATGCCGAACGGCATCAGGAACGGATGATGTTTGCCGCGCGGGCCCAGCACATTCTGCCCGAAGCCGTAGTTCGCGATCACCGTTTCCGACAGCGCCATTATGCCGTCGAGCATGGCGACGTCAAAAAACTGGCCTTTGCCGGTACGTTTCGCGTGATAGACCGCGCTGACCAGCCCCAGCGCCATCAGGGTGCCGGGGTAGATGTCGCCCACGCTCACGCCGGAGGGGTAGCCGCCCTCGTCGGGGCCGGTGATATGAGCAAATCCACCCATGGCCTGGGCCACGATATCGAACGCCGGCCAGTCTGCGTATGGGCTTGCCCCGGTACGGGGATCGCCAAAGCCGCGAATGCAGCCGTATACGATCTTCGGGTTGCGTGCGGCGATGGTCTCGTAGCCCAATCCGAGGCGATCCATGACACCGGATCGGTTGTTCTCCAGAATCGCGTCTGCGCTTTCGCAGAGTTTGAGCAGCGCTTGTTTATGCTTGGGTTTCTTGAAGTCGAGGACCAGGCCGCGCTTGTTGCGATTGAGGCTGGCGAAGTACCCGCCGTAGTCCACGGCGCCGTCGTCATCTGAGTTGGCGTTTCTGTAGTCTGGCGGTAACGGTGCACCAGGCCGTGCGCCATCGCCGTGGGGCGGCTCGACCTTGATGACATTGGCGCCCAGGTCTGCCAGCAGACCAGTACCAAACGGGCCTGCCAGATTCATGGTGCAGTCGATGATGGTGATGTCAGAGAGTGGTCCGGTTCTATCGGTCATTGTGTGCCTGTGTATGCGCGTATCGTGTTTGCAAAGCGGCTTACACCTCAGGCGGCGATGCGCACCGGCATCGTGGTAAACCCGTGCACTACGTTAGAGTAAGTTCGCTCGGGAGTGCCGACGATCTGAATGCCGCCGCGCTCGGAGGAGAAGGTGGCATGGTCTTTATCTACCGCCATGATGTCGTCGTAGCGGGTGACAGACCAGTAAGGTCTGAAGCGGCTGTCTTGACAATAGTGTACGGGTGCTTCGTTTCTGAGGCGTTCGAAATACAAGCCGATCGTGTCGTTCTGAAACAGCTCCGGCTGACTGACGTCGATTTCCTCCAGCGGTATCTGTGCGATAGCAGCTTTAGCTTCGTCTGGATGCATATTGGCGCTCTGAGGTGTGTAGACGTAAGCTAACTCTGCTCACCGGAGTAATTCAATATCTACATGCTGATAGCAGGGGGAGTGCGATATGACGAATCAGCCACTTACCAACCTGGAACGGACGCGCATTCAGATGGAATATGCCGTGCCGTTAATCCGAGACCTGCAGCGTTTGCTTGGCGAAGACGTGGTCAACGACGCGCTGGCCCGGCGCATCGAGGGCGCGCAACCAGCGCCGGGCTCGAAAGCTGATTTTTCGAGAATGGAAGCGGGCACCGAGCTTTTCGCCGCCGGTGGCGCCTTAGATTACGCAATCATTGCGTCAGACCAGGACAGCTTCGATCTGAACATCACCCGCTGCGGCTATACGCAGATGATGGAAGAAATGGGAGCCCGAGACATTGGCCAACTGCTGATCTGCAATCTTGATTATCCCGTGGCCGCCAGGCTGGGAATGGATCTGCAGCGCTCTCAAACACAGATGCAGGGCGCCTCCTACTGTGATTTTCGATATCGTCGCGCTGAAGACAACGGCTAGCGAGCACTATGGAATATGACCTGTACCGCACCGTGGCGGGAAATTCAGCACGGCCGGTGGGTGAGCGGCGATAATTGCGCGGAATACTAGGTTGGCGGAACCAAGCCATCCAACGCAAATGGCGGCATTACCGCCAGAATTGGTGACGCCCAGGTAATCTCCGCATTGAGCTCCACCGGCCCGGCACTGAAATCAATATAGACTGTATCGCCTTGTCGGATCGGCCACCCGAGGCACTGCCTTCCGTTACTGCGTAGAATCAGACATCGTTTGTCCCACGCCGCATCCGGCACGCCCTTGTCATGTCTTTCATAGAACAACGTATGGTCGTGCATTACAGTGAAACGTTGGCTTGCCGCCCAGCGTATCGCCGCGACCCGGGACATGTTGTCCACCAGAGGCGGTGCAAGAATGCGATCCGGGCTGCTGGGTGGAATTGCCTGTATCTCGAAGTCTGAATCTATAGTGCCCGTAACAGGCACCCAGACGTTTGGTGTAAACAGCTCGCTGACGCTGATGTGCACAGCTTCACAGTATGCGATCAGTGTGTCCACGGTAAGACGTCTTGCCGCGTTTTCCAGCCGGTGGACCTGTGCCGGACTGATGTTCATGCGTCTGGCGACCTCGGTTGCGGTCAGCCCTTTGTCGATTCTGAGTTTCTTGAGATCCTTTGGATTGAAAGAGTGCATGCGACAATTTTCGCTGGAATTTACCAAAATGGCAAACAATTTCCTATTTAGTGTAGTAAATAGAACAATTTTCGAATATATCCAAACATATATTGCCAAAATATTGATTTCGTGAGGTGAGCGGGATAGATTCGCGGCGCTGCCGAAAAGTCGGCGAGCACGACTTGTTAAGGGGGAACAACAATGACGTACCGTCAATTTCACAAATCTCATCGACGCGCTCTCGGGCTGCTGCCGGGCCTGGCTTTGCTGCTGGGTGGCGCGGTGGCCAGTCCCGTTGCTTTATCGGAAACGGCTGTTATTGAAGAGGTTGTGGTTACCGCGCGTAAACGCTCCGAATCGATTCAGGACGTTCCGGTGGCGGTTTCGGCGATAGACAAAGAACTCAAAGAGGCCAACGTGCGGCGCCTCGAAGACATACAGAACTTTTCTCCCAATCTGATAATCGGTCGGACGCCCGGCATCGCAAGCGGCGCCAACATCAGCATCCGCGGTGTCTCATCTTCTGAAAGCGACAAGAGCTTCGACCCTGCGATCGGGGTGATGATGGACGACATGTTCCTCGGCACTTCGAGTGGTGTGCTGCTGCAGAATTTCGACATTGATCGCATAGAGGTGCTGCGCGGTCCCCAGGGCACACTGTTCGGCAAGAACACCACCGGGGGGATCATTCGCGTTATTCGCAGTCCTGTCACTAAGGAATGGAACGCGGATATCAGTGCGACGGTGGCTGAGCACGGCCGGGAAGACTTTAAAGCGGTGGTCAACATGCCGCTGGGCGACAATGCGGGCCTGAAGGTATTCGGTGCAAGCATTGAAAGCGATGGCTATATCAAGAACAGGACCCTTGGCAGGGATGTAGGTGGAGACGACATCCAGAACTATGGTTTTACTGCACTGTGGGAACCCACTGATCAGCTCAGCCTGAAGCTGCATTACGAAAAGTTCAACGACGACAGCGAGCAGGGCGCATATCACAATCGTAATACACCCGCTGAATTGACATGTACGATGGAATTGATCGGCCTTACCGGCGGAGCAAGCGGCTGCGCCAGCAGCGCCGGCGACGACGAAGACCACAACTCGGCCAACGGCACCAACGACAGCAACAACGACTACGATACGTTTATGGCCACCATCAACTGGGATCTGGGTCCTGTTTTGCTGACCTATATCGGCACCAGCCGGGATATGGATGAAGAGAATAACCAGCATTTCGACGGCTCGCAGTCCAATCTGCTCGATATGCGCTTCTTCAACGACTGGCATCAGAAGAGTCATGAATTGCGTCTGTCAACACAGTTCTCAGATGACATCGAGGTCATTGCGGGGCTCTATCACTGGGACGTCGATTATGACCAGCGCTGGGACGTAGGTGATCTGCACTACTCCCTGTCGCTGCTTGGCGTGATTCCCGTGCCGCTGACACCCACCACGCTGTCAAGTAACGGGCAGTCGCAAACCACCGAATCACTGGCCGCCTTCGTATCAGGCGACTGGCACATAAACGAGGCGTGGACGCTGACGGCAGGATTGCGTTGGACGAAGGAAGAGAAAGACTTCATCGGCGGCAACGGCGGGGTGTTCTATGACCCGGCCACCGGTGATCCGATCCCCGCGCTGCTCGATCCGGTGCCTTTTAACGATGAGTGGACCGAGGTGACGCCGAAGATCGGGGTCAGATACCAGCCCAGCGATGACATGATGTTCTACGGTTCCTACAGTGAAGGCTTCAAGAGCGGCGGCTTTTTCGGACGTCAGGCCAATTTCAACATCGATCCCACCTATGACCCCGAGTACGTAGAAAACTGGGAAATCGGTATGAAGAGCACGTGGCTCGACGGCGCCATGATCTTTAACGCCGCCGTGTTCATGAGCGATTATGAAGATAAGCAGGAATCCATTCTGGTACCCGTCAACCTAAGTAACGTTGCCACAGTGGTGAGAAACGCCGCGGTGCTGGAAATGCTGGGTGCCGAGCTCGAACTGATGTATCAGATCACGCCGGAATGGTTTGTGCGCGCCAGCTACGGCTATCTGGATGCCGAGTATGACGACTATATGGCAGACCTCAATGGCGACGGCATCGTGACCGACAACTCCGGGCTCACCTCTCGCCGCACCCCGGAAAACACCTTCGGCCTCACCTCGACATACACCTTCGAGGTCGGTCCCGGCGAGCTGAGCGCGATGGTGTCCTACCGGTGGACCGACGAACAGGAGACCAGCCCGGACAATCATCCGCGAGGTCACCTGGACAGCATCGACAATCTGAGCGCAACCCTGAGCTATGCCTGGGAAAATGGGCGTTACCGCGTTACCGTATTTGGCCGCAACATGACCGATGAGCGACAGGCGGGTGGGCCGTACATCGGTGGCTTGACCCAAGTCGTTGCCTGGAGCGAACCTGCGAGTTACGGCATTGAACTGGCGGCGTCGTTCTAGGCGTGTCAGACTAGTAAATCGTTGCGCGTAGCTTGAGGCTCTGGGGAGGGCTGTATGGGTGTGTGGATGCGAACTTTAGGTCCAGCGTTGTGCTTTCTGTGCGGTGGCGTGATATCGGTTCATGCTACCGATCAGGCATCCACCGGGGCGGCGTACTCCGCCCCGGCGGGCAAGACTTACCCCAAGAACGTCTACTGGGGCGATACCCACCTGCACTCGCGCAATTCTGCTGACGCCTATTCTCTGGGCAACATGAACCTGACCCAGGCAGATGCCTACCGGTTTGCTCAAGGGCAGCCGATGACTGCCCATAACGGCATGCAGGTACAACTGCGGCGCCCACTGGACTTTCTCGTTGTATCGGATCACGCTGAATACCTTGGCGGGTACTATCGTTTCAGTGTCGACGATCCACTAGTAGTGGATACAGACACAGGTCGCCAGTGGGCCGACTACCAGGACACAGGTGATCCGACCAGCATGATCAGGGCCTTCACCGCCAGCATGTCAGACCCTGAAAACAACTATCCGTTTCCTGAAGCAACACGCATCAGCATCTGGCGGGATGTGGCACAGACTGCCGATGACCACAATCGTCCGGGGGTATTCACCGCACTGACCGGCTATGAGTGGACTTCGATGATCAACGGCAACAACCTGCATCGTGTCGTGGTTTACCAAGATGGGGCTGACAAAGTCGCACAACTGCCGCCGTTTTCCGGCCAGGACAGTCTCGACCCCCGCGACCTGTGGGATGCGCTGGCGCGGTATGAAGAAGCCACCGGCGGTGAGGTACTTGCCATTCCGCACAACGGCAACTTGTCCAACGGCATGATGTTTCCCGCGGAAACTGTCGACGGCGAACCGTTGAATGAAGCTTATGCGCAGAAGAGCGCCCGCTGGGAGCCGATTTATGAGGTCACCCAGGTCAAAGGCGATGCTGAGGCGCATCCGCTGCTGTCGCCCACCGATGAGTTCGCAGATTACGAAACCTGGGACTGGGACAATATCGGCCGTACGCAAGCCAAAGAAGACTGGATGCTCAAACACGAGTACGCCCGCAGCGCCTTGCAGCTGGGACTGGCCTACGCCGATGAACTGGGCACCAATCCCTACAAGTTCGGTATGATCGGCAGCACCGATGGCCACAACAGCCTCTCGACCACGGCGGAGGACAATTTCTTCGGCAAGTTCCCGGAGTCGGAGCCCGGCGAGCAACGCACGCAGAACTCCATGGCGAACAACCAGCTCTGGCAGAACTGGCGCATCGTTGCCTCCGGTTATGCGGCGGTATGGGCGGAGGAAAATACCCGGGAAGCTATATTCGATGCGATGAAGCGGCGTGAGGTTTACGCCACCACAGGTTCTCGTATCGTGGTGCGCTTCTTTGGCGGCTGGAACTATGACGATAGCCTGGTGCAGCAACCGAACTACCTTGATGCGGCTTATGCACAAGGGGTGCCCATGGGCGGCACGCTGGCTGATGCGTCGCGAGCCCAGGTACCGAAGTTCGTTATCACCGCCCTCAAAGACCCCGATGGGCCGAACCTCGATCGCATACAGGTGGTCAAAGGCTGGTTGGACCGCAACGGGGAGACTCGGGAACGAGTCTATGATGTGGCATGGTCGGGTGCTCGGTCTATCGACGCTGATACCGGTAAGCTGCCAGGCGTCGGTTCAACGGTAGACGTGGAAAACGCTACATACACCAACAGTATCGGTGCGGCCCAATTGAGTATCGTATGGCAGGACCCGGACTTCAATCGGCGTGAGCGGGCTGTCTACTACGTGCGGGTACTGGAGATACCGCGGCCGCGCTGGACCGCATACGACGCCGCTTTTTTCGGCATTGATCTGCCTGAAGAAGTGCCCATGGTGATTCAGGATCGCGCCTATACCTCGCCGATCTGGTACAACCCCTGAGCGTGCCGTAGTGCAGATAAACCGTTGCGTAGTGCTGGCCTCCCGGCCGCAAGGTGTCCCCACGGAAGAGAATTTCCGCGTCGAACAGCGCAGCATACCTGAATTGCAGCAGGGCCAGATTCTGTGCCGTAACCGCTTTATTTCCCTGGATGCAGGGTTCCGCAACTGGATGGATGAGGGCAGCGGTGATGCAGTGCTGCCGGCCATGCCGTTGGGCGAGCCGGTTATGGGTCTTACGTTGAGTGAGGTGCTCGAAAGCAGACACGAGGAATTTGCACCTGGCGACATTCTGATGGCGCGATTCGCGTGGGAGGAATACACCGTCTCCGATGCCGGGGATTTCATCTCACCCATTCCCAACGTCGAGTACCCGCTCAATTATTATCTCGGGGTGCTGGGTGATACCGGCTTGTCAGGCTACTTCGGGCTGATGGACTACGGTGAGATAGAAGCCGGCCAGACTGTGTTGGTCAGTGCCGCCGCAGGTGCGGTGGGCAGTATTGCCGGGCAGATCGCGAAGCTGTTGGGTGCCAGAACCGTAGGCATCGCCAGTGGCGCGGAAAAGTGTCGACGGCTCATCAGTGAGCTTGGCTATGACGCGTCAGTCGATCGCGCCGGCACAGATCTGGACAAAGCGATCAGTGCCGCGTGCCCTGATGGTGTCGATGTCTACTTCGACAATGTGGGCGGCCCGATGCTGGAAACGGTGCTCAATCATATCAATGAGAACGCGAGAATCCTGCTGTGCGGCGCGGTGGCCACCTACAACAGTACCGAGCCGCAGCCCGGACCGGGCAATCTGTTTCAACTGACCACCCGGCGGGCGCACATGCATGGGTTCATGACCCACATGAATCTCGACCGCTATGACGCCGCGCGTGCGCAGCTGGCGGGCTGGATTCGTGACGGGCATCTGCAAGTGCATGAGCACCGCCTGCATGGCATAGAAAACGTAGGTCGTGCTTTCTGCGATCTGTTTGCCGGTGTCAATTTCGGCAAAACCATCGTAGAGCTCAACGGCGAAGCGGATTGAGCAGTACCTGGTGTAGCGGTCAGATTACACCAGGTTGAATGCGGTGATCTCGCACTTCGACCCCAGACGCATGACCGGTCCCCAGGTTCCCGTGCCGGGTGACACATACAGCGTCATGTCTTCCACTTCGTAGGACTGGTAAAGCTGTGGAAACACCCGCTTGACCAGCAGATTGAACGGGAAGATCTGTCCCCGGTGAGTGTGCCCGGTAAGCATGAGGTCGGCACCCCATGTGGCGGCCGCGTCTGCACCATCAGGGCGGTGATACAGCAGCACGCGGTAGGCATCGGACGAAGTTTCGAAGTTGGCCAGCTGTCTTGCCACCTGATCTTTACGCTCGGAATCGTCGATGCCGATGAACTGGATGTCGTTCTTGCTCACCGTGCGGTTGCGCAGTACTTCTACGCCTAGGTTCTGCAGACGTGCGCAGATGTCCTCCAGATCGACATAGCGCTCGTGATTGCCGATGCAGAACAGTGCGGGTGATTCGATTTCGCCCAGCGGCGCGAGGTCTGCTTCGCCGATGCCGTGCATATCGATGAGATCGCCGGTGATCAGCGTGTAGTCGGGTTGCAGGTCGTTGATACGTTTGACGATGGGCCTCAGTAACCCCGGCTGCCGGGAACCAATGTGCACGTCGGAGATCTGCACCAGCCGTCTGCCGCGCAGCGTCGCGGGCGCCTGCAGGTTTACTTCACGCACGTGCAGGCGCAGGGCATTGTAGATGCTGTATATCGTGATGCCGACAGTGAGCGCGCCGACGGTCTGGCCGATCGTCTGCGGCACGATCAGTCCTGTGGCGAGCACAAGCTCGGCGGGCAGCAGCAGACTGAACGTGACAAAGCAGATGCCCAGCCAGGTCATGATTACCGCGGAAAGGGCGCGTGACCAGGCATGATTGGTCTGCCCGTGCAGCGCTCGCATGCCGAAGGGCAGGGCGAACAGGCCGAGCACCAGCCACAGCGATGGGGAAAAACCGGGCACCAGCAGATCGGCCAGGCGCAGCGGCGGATACACCAGCAGCAGACCCGCGACGCTCATGATCGTGATGAGGAACAGTAATCTTCTGCTGATGTGCTTCATGGTCCGAATCTGTTGGATTTCTGCAACCGCTACAGGGGATACTTTAGCTCAAGAAATCTAAAGGTGTACGCAGCATGTACTTAAATGGTAATTGGGTCGCCGCTTCGCCGGAAGCGGCATTCGACGTCATCAACCCCGCCGACGGCTCGGTGCTCGAGCAGGTCTTTGACGGTGGTCGGGCACAAGCGCGTGAAGCGATTGAGGCGGCAGCGCAGGCATTCAAGAGCTGGTCGAAGACCACACCCTATGAACGGGCGGCGATTCTGTCGAAAGCTCATGGGCTGATGCTGGAACGCAAAGAAGACCTGGCGCGTACCATGACCCTGGAACAGGGTAAGCCGTTGCGTGCGGCGCGTAACGAGGTGCAATACGGTGCCGACTTTCTGAGCTGGTTTGCTGAAGAAGCCAAGCGCATTTACGGTGAGACCATTCCCTCTGCGCGAGCTGATCAGCGCTTCATCGTTGCCCATCAGGCGGTTGGTGTGGTGGCGGCAGTGACACCCTGGAACTACCCGGTTTCCATGATTACCCGCAAGGTGGGCCCGGCGCTGGCCGCGGGTTGTACCGTGGTTTTGAAGCCTGCGGAAGCGACGCCGTTGTGTGCGATCAAAGTGTTTGAATGCCTGATCGACGCCGGTGTGCCTGATGGTGTAATCAACCTGGTTACCGGTCTCGACCCGAAACCCATCGGCGAGGAATTCGTGACCAACCCCCACGTACGCAAGCTGACCTTCACGGGTTCCACAGCCGTCGGCAAAATGCTCGCGGGCCAGGCTGCGGCCAACATGAAGCGGGTGTCCTGTGAATTGGGCGGGCACGCGCCGTTCCTGGTGTTCGATGATGCCGACCCGGTGCATGCCGCCAAAGGCGCCCAGATGGTGAAGTTTCTCAATACCGGCCAGGCCTGCATCAGCCCTAATCGCATGCTGGTGCAGAAGGACCTGGTGGGTGTGTTTACCGACGTGATGGTCGAGCGGGTTAAAAAGCTGAAGGCCGGCAGCGGACTCGAAGAGGGTATCGCCATCGGGCCACTGGTCAACGAAGCGGCCATCGCCAAGGTAGACAATCAGGTCAAAGACGCGGTGGCCAAGGGCGCAACGCTGCATTGCGGCGGGCAGCGCCCGGTCGAGGGCGACCTTGGCAAGGGGTTTTTTTACGCGCCGACGGTGCTCAGCGGCGTTACCGAAGACATGCTGATCTACCGGGAGGAAACCTTCGGTCCGGTAGCCGCCATTATCGAGTTCGACAAGGAAAACGATGTGCTCGATATGGCCAACGACACCGAGTATGGGCTTGCCGCCTATGTATATACCCGGGATATCGGCCGGGCGTTGCGGGTTTTCGAGGGCCTCAATTTCGGCATCATTGGCATTAACGACATCAACCCCACCTCCGCGGCGGCGCCCTTTGGTGGAATGAAGGACAGCGGCCTGGGTCGCGAAGGGAGCCGTGAAGGCATCATGGAGTATCTGGAAACCAAGCTGGGCGGTTTCGCAATCTGAAGCGGATGATGTTAGCTTGGTGCCATGAGTTCCACGGATGCGTCTGTAACATTTGGCGCTAAACACCGATTATCAGCTTTTGCGATCTTTTCACTGCTGCTCTTTTCAGCGTTTGCGGCAATTGATCTTGACGCTGCAAACGTAGCCACCGTTTTCACCCGGGATATCGTCACGGGTTATTTCGACTGGTTGCTGTCTGGTACTGTCAGCATTGTGCTGCTGCTGGCCATTGGGCTGGCTTTTCACCCGCTCGCCACCCGGCGTATTGGTCTGGAGCATGATCGCCCGGAGTTCTCCCGGTGGTCCTGGTTCGCCATGTTGTTCAGCGCAGGTCTCGCGTCAGGCCTGGTGTACTGGGGCGCAGCCGAGCCGATTACCCATTTCAGCGACAACCCGTTTGCCGAGCCCGGTGCTGACGTTGCCGCCGCGGCCACCAAGGCAGTGACCGTGACCATTTTTCACTGGGGGTTCCACGGCTGGGGGCTGTATGCCATCGGCGGGCTGGCGATTGGTTTAGCGTGCTATCGACGCGGACACCCGCTGACCTTCAGTGCGGCACTGGAGCCTCTGTTGGGCGTGGATCACGTCAATGGCGTCGTCGGCAGAGTGGTGGACCTGCTTGCTTTGTACGGTACGGTGTTCGGCGTCGCGACCTCCATTGGGCTGGCCGTCGGCAGCATGAATGCCGCCTTGGGGCCGCTCAGCGGCTTGCCATTCAACCTGTATACGCAAATCGGCATTGTGCTGTTGGTATCTACGCTGGGAGTGCTGTCGGTTCTCTCCGGCGTGGCCAAGGGCATTCGCCGGCTCAGTGAAATGAACGTCTGGCTGAGCATGGCTTTGATGTGTGTGGTCGTGATTGTCGGGCCGACCATGTGGCTTGCGCAGATGTTGCCGGCCAATACCGTTGATTATTTTGTCAACGTCATTCCCATGGGTTTCTGGCTGGCCGAAAGTGAAGCAGGCCAGTCGTGGCAAACGGCCTGGACAGTATTCTACTGGGGGTGGTGGCTGGCCTGGACACCATTCGTGGCGATGTTTATCGCACGCATCTCCAAGGGGCGCACGATTCGCGAGTTCATTTTCGGCGTGCTGTTCGTGCCGGTGCTGGTGGTGGTGTTGTGGATGACCGTGTTCGGAGGAACCGCGCTGCACGAAGAGCTTGCGTTGGCCGGCTCGATCAGTGAGCCGGTGGCGGTGGACTACAGTATGGGCCTGGTGGCGACCATCGAGCGGGTTGCCGGTCCGGACATTTACTATCCAATGCTGGCAGTCGTGGCCGTCCTTTTGTTTACCTGGCTGATTACTTCGCTGGATTCCGCCACGCTGGTGATCTGCCATATTCTTCACTTCGACCATATTGGCGGCATGAAGATCTTGTGGGGGTTCATTCTCGGCGGAGTGACCTGCACGTTGATGCTGGTTGGTGGCATACAGGCACTGCAGGCCGCATCGATCATCATCGGTTTACCGATGGCGGTGCTGATGCTGATGATGACCGTTTCGGCGTTTAAACTGGTTACGTCTGATGCGGATCTAAAGAAGTCTCTACCCACCTCATGAGCGCCTCCGCCGCTTCGAAGCGAGCCCGATATATTCAGCTTGGTGTACTGGTACTTGCGTCCGGTGGCATCTATCCGCTGCTGTATCTGCGGCAGAATTTCGAAGTTTCCATGCTCGAGGCGTTTCAGATCACCAACACACAACTGGGGCAGTGTTACAGCATGCTAGGTGTGCTGTTCTTTCTCAGCTACCTGCCGTCGGGCTGGCTGGCAGACCGTTTTGCGCCGCGCACGCTGCTGACCTTTTCCCTGGCGGCAACCGGATTACTGGGTATCTGGTACTGGACGCTGCCGCCGTTCTGGGCGATGCAGATCATTTTTGGCGCCTGGGGTATCACCACCGGCCTCACATTCTGGGCAGCGCTCATCAAAGAGACCAATATGATTGCCGGTGCGGATCAACAGGGACGCTTCTTCGGTATTCTCGAAGGCGGCCGCGGCGTGGTCGAAGCCCTCCTTGCCTCCATCGTCGTTGCCTGGTTCGCCTGGTCGTTGTCGAATCTTGACGCCAGTACCCCGGAGGCGCTGCGCCAGGTCATTGCCATTTATGTGGTCGTACTTCTGCTGCTGGCGCCGTTGACCTGGTTCGCGCTGGGAGACATGAACGAACAACAGCCCCACGCTCACGCCGCACCGCTTCGGCAGAATTTCTGGGGGGATCTGAAATCCGTGCTGGCCCAGGAGCAGGTATGGCTGGCCTCGCTTTGTATCGTCTGCGGCTACGCATTGTTTTATGCCACATACTCGTTTGCCGGATTCGTGCAGACCGAACTGGGCCTCACCGCGGTCATGGCGGGCTGGGTGACAGTGGCCCGCATGTGGATGCGCCCGATTGGTGGCATTCTGGCCGGGTTCATTGGTGATCATTTCCGCGTCGACCGGGTGCTGGCGCTGTTTCTTGGCCTGTCCGGGTTGGGACTGGCGGCGATGATATTCCTGCCCGGCGGTGGTGCGCTGATGCTGTCGCTTGTCGTTGTGCTGACCGTGAGCATGCTCACCTACGCGGTGCGTGGCATCTACTGGGGAACGCTGGAAGACTGTGAGGTACCGGCGAAAACGAGAGGGCTGGCTATCGGTATCATCTCGCTCATTGGCTACTCGCCGGAGATATGGGTGCCGCTTCTGAACGGCTACTTTCTGGATGCGTATCCCGGCCGCACCGGCTATGCTTATTTCTATGGCAGCATCGCGTCATTAGGGCTGGTCGGTGCTCTGGCGGGTTATCGACTGGTAAGGATCAGCGGACATGGGCGGTAGCGACGAAAAGGCGCGGCAGCGCATACTGGCGAGCATTGACGCGTTGGGGCTCAATGAAAATCTTCTGGAACTTGAAACAAACGGTTTCACGGTAATACCTGGCGCGCTGTCGGGGGATCAAGTCGCCCGTGCCAGAGACGCCATTCTGCACAGCGTGGCGCGCAGAACGGGGAAGACCATCGACCCGGAGGCGGCAACCGCCGCAGATTTCCGAGGCATGGAGTACCAGCATTATCTGATTTTTGACGATCCGGTATTCGCCGAGATTCTGCTCGAACCCAGGCCCCTGGCTCTGATCACCTATCTGCTGGGTGAAAGCTGTGTGTTGTCATCCATGGGCAGCCATTTCCGTGGGCCGGGGGGCGCGCCGCTGGCCGTGCACGCCGACGGCGCTGCAGTGGGCATGAACGAAACCTCACAGGTTGCCAACTGCAACTATGCGCTGACACCCTACAGCGCCGAAGGCGGTGCGCTGGTGATGTTTCCTGGCAGCCATCGGAAGAACCGACAACCTACTGCCCACGAGAACTGGAAGGCGAACGGCGAGCCCATATCCAGAATTCTGCGCGGGAGCCTCAGTGAAACTGAAGTTGATAGCCTGGAATGGAGCCCGCCTGGAGGCGCTGTGACATTGGATATCGCGCCGGGCGATGCGGTGATCTGGCACGGCAATTCCTGGCATGGTGGGTGGCGTCGCGACCGGCCAGGTGCGCGTATCAATCTCGCTGCCTATTTCTGCCGGCCACATCTTGCAACTCAGGAAAGGCGTGGCGATAGACGATTTCCTGAGGTGTTTGAGCGATTCGCGGACGACCCCCGGTTCGCCCGCCTGATGGGCGAACGGGTGTTCAACGGCTGGCGTGAAGAAGGACCTGATTTTACAGGTGCCAAGGACGCACCGACAGGGTTGTTCGACTGATCCGGCGGGTGCTTCAGTAGGCTGTCGCCGGCGCGTCAGTGTTGTACGGCTGTGCCACCATCCACGTTGTAAGACTGACCGGTAATCCAGGCGCCCTGATCGCTGCAGAGAAATGCGGTCATGTCGGCAATCTCCTGGCCGTTACCCGGGCGCCCGAGCGGAATTCTCTGCATCATGGCCTGCCAGGCGTCGCCGCGTCCAATGTCATCCATGCGGTACGTGTCGATGATGCCCGGGCAGATGGCGTTGACACGTATGTCGTAGCGACCCACCTCCTGGGCCATGCTGGCGGTCAGCGCCTGAATACCGGCCTTGCTTGCGGCATAGGCGGCAGTGTTTGGCGGCAGCAGCTTGCCTGCAATGGATGATATGTTGATGATGGCACCGCCCTGGTCCTGTTTGATCAATGCCTGTCCGAACGCGCGACTCATATAGAACGTGCCGTGCAGATTGACGTTCATCACCTTGTGCCAGTCGTCAACCTGCAGATCGACGACGGGTACCCGGTCTGATCCCCGGGCAGCGCCGGCATTATTGATGATGAAGTCGGCGCGTCCGAAATTGCTCAGAGTCGCCTCGACCAGCTCATCCACAGCATCCGGTGACGTGACGTCGCTGACCAGTTCTACGGCTTCGGCCCCGGCTTCGCGAACTTCTGCGGCGACCGAGGCGATATCCTGCCAGCCCGCCGCCTGCTCATCTTCCGGGTAGGCTTCCGGTGTGCGACCGGTGCCCGTCAGTACGATATTGCAACCCGCTTTAGCCAGCTCCACCGCGATGGGCCTGCCGATACTGCGCATGCGTCCTGCGCCGGTAACTACCGCAACTTTGCCTGCTAACCCGGTGAGTTCCATGCTTATCTCCCTGAATGCTTGTGCGACTGATCAGCTAATACTATCGATCATTGCAGGACGTTACACTGAGATCTGAGCCAACTGAAACAGGAGAGTCATCATGGGCCAGACGGTACTTATCACCGGTGGTGCCTCAGGGTTAGGCATGGCTATTGCGCAGCGCTTCGTTGAAGAGGGCACCAATGTGGCGGTACTCGATCGTTCAACCGCCGCGCCCGAGATACTGCGGGCGCAATTAGGAGATGAGGTTCTCTGCACCGTGGGTGATGTGCGCAAGCTGCAAGACAATCAGCGCGCGGTGCAAGCGTGTGTCGAAGCCTTTGGTGGACTTGATTGCGTCATTGGTAATGCCGGCATATGGGATTACTCCATTTCGTTGGCGGATCTGCCTGAGGAAGATCTGGCGGCCTCGTTTGACGAAATTTTCCATGTCAACGTGCTCGGTTATCTCATGCTGGCTAAAGCGTCAATGCGTGAGCTTGTCAAAAGTCAGGGATCGATCGTGTACACGGTTTCAAACGCCGGCTATCTGCCGGATGGCGGCGGTGCGCTGTATACCGCCAGCAAGCATGCAGTGGTGGGTTTGATCAAGCAGCTCGCCTTTGAGTTCGCCCCTCATGTGCGTGTCAACGGTGTCGCGCCGGGACCGATTGCCACACAACTCAAAGGGCCTGAGAGTCTCGGCATGCAGGACAACCAGTTCCCCGGTGATCGCCTCACGGCAAGCGCCGGCAGATTTGTACCCATAGGTGTGATGCCCAGTCCCGCGCAATATGCCGGCGCCTATGTTTTCCTGGCGTCCAGCCACGATGCAATGCCCGCCACGGGAACGGTAATGAAGCACGACGGTGGTTTCGCGGTAAGGGGTTTCGGTAAGAACCTGCGGGGTGGTGACGAGCTGGCTATGAAGCTGGGGCTTGATCAGGAAATCTCAGATTAACGCCCGAACCGATACCGCAGCTTGATCACAAACAGATCGACCACCGGCTGATTGATTGCGTCGACGAATAGATCACCGAAGTCTTCGTCGAAACGGTCGGGCAGATTGCTGCCCCGGGTATAAACCACAAACAGATCCGACAACGGTGCGATTTCCCACCGGTAACGCAACTGCGCGGTAATGCGTGACAGGGTGAAGTCATTGTCCGGTTCGCCCATCCCGCGGCTGCGCCGGTCGAGATAACCAGGACTTTCCGGCACCGCCCACAGACGCTGTTCTCGCGCGCGAATACCGGCCCATTGCATGGTCAGACGAATCTGCTGGCGTGCCGAGAGAAACACGTCCATGGCGATCCTGGGTTGCCATTCGATGGCATCGAAGGTCGAGAAATTTCGCCCGCCCTGATGCACAAGCCAACCGTCGCGGCGGAAATAGTTGATGTCGAAGTCAAATGAAAATCGGTCGCTGGGGTTGATAGTGGCGCCGAACGAGACCCTGGTTGTCCAATCACCGAGTTCTTCCTGTCGCATACCAACCAGGGCGCTCAGGCTGAGCGGTCTGGCGCTGTCGGTGCCATAGGAGATCTCGCCGACCCAGCGGGGTTCATTGATAAATATTCCGTTGCCCCGGCTGTTGCGATCGTCCCAGCGTTTTGGAAAAAAATCGAGCTCGGTGCCGAATTCCGAAAGGTTGTTGAATTGCCATTTGTGGCGGATGAAGATGCCACCGCGCACTGAGCGGCCATCCTGATTCTGTTCGTAGCTGAATGTCATGGACCTGCGCTTGGAGCGCAGCCGCTTCAGTCCCTGAGTCTGGTTCATTTTGACTGAATACACGCCCCCGAATGCATCGTTGCGACGAATGAAGCCCAGGTCGGAAATGTCCAGATCGCGACTCAGATAATCCAGTGACAGCGAGTGCTGGATGGTGCGGCTGGGCACGTAGAGGAAATCCATCAGCACGCCGTAACCGGTGTCGCTGTCCACATCGGAGTGCATGAGCTGGGTATCCCAGGTAAATTTGCCGTTGTTGGATAAAAAGTGTGTGTCGACACCGTGCACGACGGCGTCATCATCCGGGTTATTGACCAGCGTGCCCAGGTAGCCAATGGAACGGCGTCCGCCGCCGCCGCTGGTTTCATAGAGCAATCGTGCAACCCCGAAATCTCTGCCGTCCTGCTCGAGGCGGATGGACCGACCGTCCAGCTCCGCTTCCCGGCGTACGTCGTCTTCGAAAGCCGAAAGTATGCCGTAGCGTAGCCCGCCGGTTTGTCCCGTAACTTTGAAAGCGCCAATCAATTCCGTGGGCTTGCCCAGTTCCGCGCCGCCAATCTCTACGCCGTCTGGAACATCGATACGCGGTACGCCGCCAATACGACGGGTGTTTACCAGGGTAGTCGGCGTGGGGGAAAAGGTGGTTGTGGTCTGGCGCGCACCCGAGGAGGACGACCTGAAGCGCGGTCGGGCCCGCGGCGTAGTGCGGAACACCTCTTCGCCTTCCAGGAAAAACAGCCGCTTCTCCGGGAAAAACGTCTCGAACGCCGTCAGGTTGACCACGACGTCGTCGGACTCCACTGCGCCGAAATCCGGGTTTGCCGTAGCCGTTACCTGAAAATTGGTGGAAGGCCGCCAGAACAGTTCCATACCGGCGCGATATTCATCCTCGGCGGCAATATCGTCGTAGGTGTAGCTCGCGTAGGGAAACAGCGCAAACTGCGGGCCGGGCTGCACATCTTCCATGACCAGTTCGCCAAGGGCTGACATGAAGCGACTGCCGGTGAATGGCAGCGGCGGCGCACTCCAGCGCTCGTCGGCGATGGCGAGCTTGCGATTGACCCAGAAGCCCATCACGCGCTGACCTTCGATGTCGGGCATGGCCATCATCGACCAGGGCAGGAAGACCTCCAGGCTCCAGCCGGTATCTGTCAGCGCGGTCGCTCTGCGCCACGGGCCATCCCATTCGCTGGAGAATTCCCGCTCCGGCGCAACTTTGCCGTCTTTGACGGCGCCGCCCAGAGCCGTGCTCAACCAGTCCCCGTAAAATCCTCCCCCCGACGTAGCCGGGGTGAGCCCGAACTCGTCGCGATTGATTAATCAACCACGACTCGACAGCCGTGCCACCAGGGTATCGTCGGGTTGTTCGAGGTCGACACCCATGTACAGGCCACGGGCCGTGTAAAAGTACTTGGCGCGGGTGGTATACCTGGGTTCTACCAGCGTATCCGGATCGATGACCAGCATGCCGTCGTACGCCGGGACGTTACGCCATACATCCTCATCAAGGTGGCCGTCGATGCGCATCTGCGCATCGTCGACGCGCGGCACCACGATGCGCAGCCGCTGGTTGTCCTGGGCAGCAGCGTTCGCGGCGAGCATCAGCAGGGCAACAAGAACATACAGCACAACAGGTTGTGTCGGTCGCATCAGGTTCATTAGTCGATCGTGAAAACCATCAATCATAACTCAAGCGTGCTGCCGAGGCGTGACCGCAGCTACTCCGATCATGCCGATCTTCGCGGCCTGGCGTTCAACACTGCGCCGGTTCCATTGCCAGGCGAGTATACCCAGCAACACATTGATCACCGCGGTAGCGATGAAGATGCCTGTGTAACCCCACAACATGTCCCCCAATACGGTTAGCGGGATGCCGATGATTATGCCGCGCAGCAACGAAATAATGAGCGCCGGGCGCGGCAGACCCCGGGCGTTAAAGGAGGAGTTGGCTACCTGCATCATGCCCATGAAACCAATACTCAGTGGAATGCACAGGAAAAATATTTCCGCGGTGGCCACGACCTTGGGATTGTCGTCTATGAGACCGACCAGGAATGCACCGAATGTGATCATGAACAGGAAGGTGAACACTCCCCACCACAGACAGAAAGAGTGGCATAGAAACAGCGCCCGCCGCACACGCTCGATCTGACGTGCGCCCCAGTTCTGGCCGATGAACGGTTCAGCGGACGACGAGCACGACCACAGAATCATGTGGGCGATGGTCTCTACCCGCGAGGCCACATTGTACGCCGCCACCACCTCATGACCATGGTTGGCCAGCAGGCGGGTGACCACCAGCATGGATATGGGCATTACCAGACCGCTGGCGATGGCCGGACCGCCAACCTGCATGATCGATGCCCAGGATTGTAACAGTCCGCGCAAATGGAACTGCATCAGCCGGGCGCGCACCAGCAGTACGCCATAGAGCGACACGCTGAGAATGCGCGAGATCACGTATGCCCACGCTGCGCCGGCGATACCCAGTTCAGGCAGGCCCAGCCAGCCGAATATCAGCACCGGGCCGAATGCGATCTGGGTCAGCGACCCCAGCGCCATGATGATGCCGGGACTGGCGGCGCTGCCGGTGGCGCGCAGCAACGTCGAGCCGACGATGGAAAGCACGAAGAACGGCACGCCGAACATGTAGACCCGCAGATACTCAACGGTAAGATCGCGTACCAGATCTTTGGCGCCCAGCGCGGTGACGATTTCGACCGCGTAAGCATAGCCAAGCACAGCAAGTCCAAGCCCGACGATCACCGAGAGTATCTGTGCATGGGTGATCAGCAGGGCAGCGTATTTGCGCTCTCCGGCGCCCATGGCGCGGGCGATGACGGAAGATGCGCCGCTGCCAATGCCGCCGGCGAAAGCAAACAGCGTAATGGTCAGAGGGAATGCGAACCCCATGGCGGCCAGCGCTTCGGTGCCGAGCACGCCCAGATAGACCGCTTCGGCAAGTTGCGCAACGTTCATCGTGAGCGTGCCCAGCGCCATGAATGAGCCGAGGCGCAACAGGTGGCCGCCGACCTTGCCTTGGGTGAACGCGGCGCGTTGTCTGGGTTGGTCGTTCAAAACAGGTTGAGTCGAGGGTGCGCGTTGCCCCCGGTGGATCTCTTGGATGATTCGAATCAGACAGGGTACCTCAGATTGACCCGTGCACGTAGCACCGATAGCCTGCAAAGCATGAATGCCGCGAAGTGGTTACTTGGGCTTTGTCTGGCGATTCCTGTGCTGTGGATCGGGCCGGCGTGGTATCTGGCTGAGCGAATTATGGCATTGGGCGACTCACCATATGATGAGACCGCCGAGCTCGAGATCCTCAGGGAACTGGGGATTTCGGATCTGACGCGAACCCCGGTTGAGATACTCAGTGGCGAGATTCTCCTTGCAGGTTCGTGGTTTACCCGTGCCGAGCCAAGCCAATGCGCCGTTATCATGCTGCCGGGCGTCGGCGGCAATAGGACTCAGGTATTGCCGGCGTTGCCGATTTTCTGGGAACTCGGCTGCCACGTGCTGGCTTATGACCCCCGGGGTACTGGGGCATCGAGCCGCGTACCGCGAACCTTCGGCTATGTGGAGAAGCAGGACAACGTGGCTGCCATCCGCTGGATCGAGCAACAGACCGGTATTAAAGCGCACGCCGTTGGTGTCTGGGGGCCTTCTTTTGGCGGGTCTGTGGCGATCATGACCCTGGACGAACTGGACCCTCTCAGTTTCGTCATCGCGGATTCTCCATTTCAATCACTGCAGCAGGTCACTCATGATGTGGTGGCCTTTGTGACAACGCCGGCGCTGGCGAGCCTGCTGATTCCGGCGGTGTCAAGAATTCTCGAGATTCGTGCCGGTGTGGCATTCGACGAGGTTCGGCCGGAACTGTCTATCGCGGCTAAATCGACGCCGGTGCTGCTGATACATGCGTTGGATGATCCAGCGCTGCCGGTTGCGCACTCTGCTGCAATCCATCAGGCGGGCAGCGCCAGTACTGATGTTGAATTGCAGATTACCGACTGGGGCGCAGGGCACGCAGACTCAGCGTTGATCGACCCGCAAGCCTATGGCGCGCTGATCTACGCGTTTCTAGCGGGTCGTGAATCCACCAGCCATCTGGTGAATGACTTATCGCGCTAGCTGGCCCAACATGTGCGATGGTGCTATTCCTGGCCCCCGGCCACGGCTTCGGATTCCATCAGTCTTGCGCCGCGCAGGATGTTACCCATTGCGTAATTTCCCTCATGGCAGGCATATTCGAAGACTTTGTCGCGGCTGTGTTTCCAGACGTACTGACCACTCCACGGGGTTGTCCAGGCCGTCGGATCGTCTACGGTGAAGTCATATAGCAGATTACCGTCTTCCAGCAGCGTGAAGCGTTCTGTCAGGCGCAGGTTTTCGTCACCGCCGTACAAGCCCGTGTGCCTTTTGAAGTTTATGGTTTCGACCACCAGAGTGTCGCCCTCCCAGTGACCTACCGAGTCGCCCAGCCATTTGCGGTTGGCTGCGGAACCATGTTCTGAGTTCAGGCGGATGATGCGCGCGTCGTGCACCATCTCCATGAGAATCATGACGTGATCTTCGGTCTGAACGATGCGCTTGAAGTTATTGTACAGCCCGGGAAGCATCGGCGGCCCGGCGCTGAAACCGAGCAGGCATCGTTCCGCCAGGGCAAGACTCTCTGGTCCGTCGAAGGGTCCTGGTCCTGCTTTATCGAGCCAGGACGCGGTGCCGTCGTTTTCGTAGGAGAATGATGTGAAATTCTCCGCCATGCGACGCATGCCTGCCGGTGTCATAGCCGGTTGCCGGCCGTTGGGTGGGTCGTAAACGATGGACGTGCGGATCTTGCCGCCGATCTCCACCATGCCGCTGCCCGGGTCAACCCAGAATGCGTTGTAGCCGCCCACGTTGCCGGCGCCAAGGGCGTTGTTGCCGTCGCCGCCTTTGACCGGTGCTGCGCGGTTCGGGTCGCTGGGTTTGTTGTTGGCGTCGAACGCGGCGGTTGCCTGTTTCTCGAACGCTGCAGATTCTTCGGGTGTGAGAAACTGCTTGTCGCCAAGTTCTCTGGGCCGATTGAGCGGCGTCAGTGTGCCGCTGTCGTAAAAGCCCGAAAGGTCAGGCAAGCCGTCGGCAGTTCGTTTGATTTCCGCCTGCGCGAAAACTGCGCACGTCAGCGCTATCGCCAGGCCGGTTATGATTGAGACTGTCCGCATGTTCTTTCCGCTTACGTTGCGTTGCTTGAAGTAATGTAGCGGAGCGGCGGATAGAGGTGCAACCAGTGATTCATTTCACTTGCGCCGCGGGGTCGTGCGGGAACCAACGCTGAGTGCCCAGGCAGAAACGCACCAGCATCAGCATGAGAGGCACTTCGATCAACACCCCGACAACTGTAGCGAGCGCCGCGCCGGAGGAAAGCCCGTAAAGCATGGCGGCAGTGGCGATGGCCACTTCGAAGTGGTTCGACGCGCCGATCATCGAGGTTGGTGCGGCGTTCTCGTAGCTCAGCCCCAGCAGTTTTGACAGGCCGTAGCCCACCGCGAATATGAATATCGTCTGCACGAACAGAGGAATCGCGATCCACAGTATGGTCAACGGGTTCTGCACAATCGTTTCACCTTTGAGCGAGAACAGCAGAATCAATGTCATCAGCAGGGCGGTGATGGTGACAGGGGTCAGATACTTCAGAAAGGTATCGCGAAACCACGCTTCACCTTTGGTGGCTATGATCCACTTGCGCGAGGCATAGCCCGCAGCCAGCGGCAGTGCAACGTAGATGCTGATCGACAACAGCAGCGCCTGCCAGGGTACGGGTAAACGACCTACACCCAGCAGGAAGCCGCCCAGTACACCAAACAGCACCAGCATGGTGAGGGAGTTGATCGCCACCATCACCAGGGTGTGACTGTCATTGCCCTTCGACAGATATCCCCACACCAGCACCATGGCCGTACATGGGGCGATGCCGAGCAGAATGCAGCCTGCCAGATAGCTGCGCCACAACGGTACCTCCAGGGCCTTCACGCCGTCGATCATCACGACCTGGCCCGCGCCATAGGTTTGGCCCACGACCAGATCTTCGCCGAGGGGCATCTTCACATGGTCTACCGCGTCGGGCCCGATGAACGCCAGGAACAGGGTGCCGAGGAAGAAGCTGGCAATCGCATACATGGTGAAGGGTTTGATAGCCCAGTTGATGAACAGGGTCAGGCCCACCGGACGCACTGCTTTACCGGCTTTTACCACTTCATGGAAATCGATCTTCACCATGATGGGGTACATCATGAAGAACAGGCACAGGGCGATGGGGATGGAAACCACCGGTGCGTCGTTGACGTATATGGCCATGCCGTCGAGGGTGTGGGCCAGTTCCGGTGCCACTTTGCCAAGCACAATGCCGGCAACGATGCACAACGCCACCCAGACGGTCAGATATCGTTCGAAAGAGCTCACTCAGGTTTCCCTATCGGGTTGATTGTTTTTATTATGCGTGATCGTATCTGATAAAAGGCAGACCAACCATGAAGATTGGCCTCATCCCCGTGAACATCGGCGTCACCGACATCAACCTGATGACCGGCATGGCGCAACGTGCAGAGCAACTTGGCTATGAGTCTGTATGGACCTTTGAGCACGTTATCGTGCCAGTGGATTACGAGTCGAAGTACCCGTACAACAGCAGCGGCAAGATGGGCGCGGAACCTGAGTCGCCGTTTGTTGACCCGTTGATTGCACTGACCGCCATTGCCGCCAAGACTCAGACCATACGGCTGGGCACGGGCGTGAATATTCTTTCTGAGGTCAATCCGCTGTTGTTTGCCAAGCAGACCGCCAGCCTCGATGTGTTGTCCGGCGGGCGTTTGCTGCTGGGTATCGGCATCGGTTGGCTGCGCGAGGAGTTTGATGCCATGGGTGTGCCCTTCGAGCGGCGTGGCGCGCGTTTTGATGACTATGTGCAGGCCATGCGTAAGGTGTGGTCGGGTGATGTGGTAGAGCACCAGAGCGAGTTTCTCAACTGGAGCAACTTCAAAAGCTATCCTGTGCCTGCACAGTCGCCGTTGCCGCTGATCATGGGCGGTAACAAGGGCAAGATCTTTGAGCGTATCGCACGGTACGGCAATGGCTGGTTTGTGCCCGGCTCTGATCCTGCCGAGATCAAATCGATGCTCGGGCAGATGCGTAATGTCTGTGAGCAGGAGCAACGCGACCCGGAGGAAATCGAGATCACTGTCATGTGGCCGGGGCACGGCGGTAAAGACGCCGTTGGCCAACTGGCCGACATCGGTGTGCACCGAATGGTCGTGCCGCTGCCGGCATTAGGGCCGGATCCGGCTGAGGGTATGGAGAAGCTTGCACAAGAGGTCATCGGTTAGCAGGCGCAGGGCGCACGGTGAATCTACGAGACCAGATCGGGAGGAAAAAGTGACAAAAGGATCTAACGAACCGCGATTCTTCGATACGCTGCCCCCAGAGGCGATATCTGATGAACTTGCGCCGCTGCTAGAGGAGTTGAACCTCGAGGAAAACTGCCGTCAACTTGCTATGGAAGGGTGGACGGTAATCGAGGATGTGGCATCCGCGGAGTTCAACGCACGCTTTCGCGAGACCATTCTGAAGATCGCCGGCGACCAGGGCGCGAACATGCTGTTGGCGCAAGACCCGCAGTTCGTTGAGGCCATCATGATGCCCAAGCTCCTCGCCATGGCCGAGTTTTCCGTCGGTCGCGGCTTTTTGATCAGTCAGGTGGCTGCCAGTGTGCGCAAGCAGGGCGCGCCGGCCATCGGCCTGCATGCCGATAACAACTGGGTGCCGGCGCCGTTTCCCGCGCATAACCTGTTGCTCACGTGTTGCTGGGCCTGCGACGGATACAGCCGCGAAGGCGGCTCTACCCTGATCATTCCGGGCAGCAATGTGTTGAAACGGCACCCTGACGAGCAGGAAACCGCCGAGTGTGCGGGCGCCGTGCCGATTGAATGTCCACCCGGCGCGGTTGTGATGTGGGACGGCAACTTGTGGCACTCAAACTACCCCCGCACGCTGGAGGGCGAGCGGGTGGTTTGCCACATCACCTATACGCGGCTGATGATGCGACCCGTAGAGGATTACGCCGAGCATGCGCAGGCTCTGGTTGAGACGCACGGCGAAGTCATGGCGCAGCTGCTGGGGCAGCGCGATCTGCTGATGGGGCGCAATGGCGCGGATTACAGCAGGTTGGTGAGTACCTTCAATGACGCCAAGAGATAGGGCTGGTCGGTGGAATTGACAGCGCCCGATATACCCCGGCACTAGCGGTCAGATCAAGGCGTGGAAGGTCCTTCCTTTTCCCATTTGGCGACTTTGCCCAGAACCATTTCTTCGAGGTTGTCCTGGTAAGCGCGAACGCGCCCTGCGAGTGCCTCGTCGGCCGTAGCAAGTATCTGCGCGGCAAGAATGCCGGCATTCTTGCCGCCGTTGATCGCTACCGTGGCGACGGGAATGCCGGGCGGCATCTGCACAATGGAAAGCAGCGAATCTTCACCGCTCAGCGCAGAGGATTTCACCGGCACGCCGATCACCGGCAATGGGCTTATGGCCGCCACCATGCCGGGCAGATGGGCCGCGCCGCCGGCGCCGGCGATGATGACCCTGATGCCGCGTGCATCTGCAGATTCTGCGTAGTCGTACATGCGCTTCGGCGTCCGGTGTGCTGAGACAATGGTGATTTCGTAGGCGACGCCCAGTTCATCGAGTATGTCTGCTGCGGCCTGCATCACCGGCAGGTCGGAATCGCTGCCCATGATAATGCCCACGCGAATGTCGCTCACGTGTTGTCCTCCGAACCGATTTGAATGGTATTGCGCACCTGCATCGCCTTAGCCTGCGCCGATGCAAGGTCGTTGTCCAGAATGGTGATATGCCCCATCTTTCGAAACGGGCTGGTGGTGGCTTTGCCGTACATGTGCAGATAAACGCCGGGAATCGCCAAGGCATCCTGCAGACCCCGCAATACCGGTTTGCCGGCTTCGCCCGGCGCACCCAGCAGGTTCACCATGGCGGCGGGGCTGAGGGTTGCGGTGCTGCCCAGGGGCAGGTCAAGAATCGCGCGCAGGTGCTGTTCGAACTGATCGGTGGCGTTGGCCTCGATGGTGTGGTGACCGGAGTTGTGGGTGCGCGGCGCGATTTCGTTGATGAGTACCTCACCCTCTGTGGTGGCGAACATTTCCACGCCGAAGATGCCCACGCCGTTCAGTGCTTCGACGGTGCGCATCGCCATGGCTTCGGCTTCAGCGCTGAGTTCATCGCTGATTTCGGCGGGGGCGAGCAGAACGTCCAGCAGATTCTCGCCGGGGCGCACGCGCATCTCCGCTGGCGGAAAGCATTTCACTTCGCCTGAGACATTGCGGGCAACCATCACGGCGATCTCTTTTTCCGCCGGCACGAACCCTTCGATCAGAGACGGCACGGTCAGGTGATTGGCAAAGTCGTCGGCGGTTTTCATCACGGCGACGCCGCGACCGTCGTAGCCGCCGCGACGCGCCTTCTGTACCAGAGGAAAACCGAACGCGGCGAACTGTTCCATGGTGGGCTCTGCCACAGCCTCGAAAGGTGATGTTGGAATGTCGTTGTCGGCTAGAAATTGCTTCTGAACGAGCTTGTCCTGAATTGTTTTGAGCACAGCAGGTGAGGGATGCACCGGATGTCCCGCCGCCTCGAGTTCTGTCAGCGTGTCGGCACCGACGTCTTCCAGTTCGAAGGTCAGCACGTCGCAGCCGGCGGCAAGCTCGCGAATTCGATCGGCGTCGTGGTAGCCGCCGATGATCTGACGGGTAGCCAGTTGCCCGGCCGGCGAGTTTTCTACCGGATCGAGTATCGCTAATTCACAGCCCAGCCGGGCAGCCGCCGCGGCGGTCATGCGGCCGAGCTGGCCGCCGCCGATCATGCCGACGCGGGCAATGGGATATGGGTGCGTGCTGCTCATCTGACTGGAGGCGGTCATCCGCTGGAAAAACCAGGCAGTTTACCCGATCGGTGAGGGGTTGCGCACGCGCAGTTTGGCCCACGTGTGTGACGGTTGCCGTGCGTGGTAAGCTCGAATCTCGGCTAACCAGAGGGAGGAAATGATGTCCAGTCTGCATCTGCTTGCACAGGAACTGCACCCGCTGATCGAAGCGGTGCCGTCCGATGAGATAAACGATGAGAACCTGCCGGCGTTTCGTGCCCAGGGTCTCGTGGCCGTCAAAATGGGCGATCCGGAAAAAGCCGGGGTGGTACGTGAAGAAATCATGATTCCCGGCGCGGACCAGGATGTCAGGTGTCTGCTTTACAAACCGGCCGCCGGCAGTGGTGAGCGGCCTGGTTATGTGCACATCCATGGCGGCGGTTACATCACCGGCTCACCAGAAGGGTCGGACATATCGAATATCGCGATCTGTTCAAAACTCGGCGCCGTGGTGCTTTCTGTCGGCTATCGGCTGGCACCGGAACACCCGATACCCGCACCTTTAGATGACTGCTGTGCGGGGCTGGCCTGGATGCACCAAAAGGCGGGAGAACTCGGCGTTGATCCGATGAGAATTGGTATAGGCGGCGAAAGCGCGGGCGGCGGGTTGGCGGCGGCATTGGCTATTCGGGCGCGGGATGAAGGCGACTATGCCATATGCCACCAGCACCTGACGTACCCGATGCTGGACAATCTGACCGGTGCAGGCAGCCATCCGGGCGACCCGCTGGTAGGAGAGTTCATCTGGACCAGGCAGCGCAATGCATACGGCTGGCGTTCCTATCTGGGCGATGCGCCGGCGCTGGCGCCCCAGGTACCGGCACGCGTGGCGGATTTTGCCGGTCTGCCGGCTACCTGGCTGCTGACCGTGCAGCTTGATCTGTTTCGCGACGAAAACCTCGAATATGCCCGCAAGCTCATGGAAGCCGGCGTGCAGGTCGATCTGCAGGTATATTCGGGTGCCTGCCATGGTTTCCAGATGTTGCCGGGTACCATGCTGGGCGCTCGCTTCGTCGACGATCACATGAGCGCCCTGGCGCGGGGGCTTGGCGTCGAGAACGCCGGATGAGCCAGCTGCGCATATCCGGTGGCGAGGCCATGGTGCGGGCCATTGCGGCCAATGGTATCAATCAGGTGTTCGGTATTCCGGGGGCGCAGATCTACCCGATGTTTGATGCGTTCGCCCGCAATGGTGTGGAACTCATTACGCCGCGACACGAACAGGCCGCGGCCTACATGGCCTATGGCGCGGCCAAGTCCACCGGTAATCCATCGGCGTTTGCGGTGGTTCCCGGACCCGGTGTGCTCAATACTACTGCAGCGCTGGTAACTGCGATGGGGGCATGTGCGCCGGTCATGTGCCTCACCGGTCAGGTGCCGGAGCAGTATCTGGGCATCGGCCGAGGGCATCTGCATGAGTTGCCGGATCAGGCGGGTACACTGCGTTCGCTGATCAAGCACGCGTTTCACATTGAAAAGGTCGAGCAGACCGATGCGATGATGCACCAGGCTTTCACGGCCATGATGCAGGGTCGACATGGCCCGGTGTCGGTGGAAATGTGCTGGGACACTATGTCGCGGACCATGCCCGCGCCAGCAGCGCTGCCAGCAGATGTGCCTGGGCCGGTGGCGCCTGACGATGAGCAGATCGAAGCCGCGGCGCAGTTAATCGCCAAGGCGCGCAGGCCAATGATTGTGTGCGGGGCGGGGGCTCAGCATGCATCCGCGGAGGTTCGTGCGCTGGCGGAGCACCTGGGCGCTCCGGTGACTGCCTTTCGCAGTGGGCGCGGTGTGGTCGGAGAAGATCACCCGCTGGGCGTTTCCTCCCTGGCCGCCCGTCTGCTGTTCGACCAGGTCGACGTGCTGATCGGCGTAGGCAGTCGTCTGGAAATGGTCTATATGCGCTGGCGCGACATGAACAGTTACGAGGCGAAGCCTGCGGGTGGCCCGCGGCTGGTTCGAATCGACGTTGAAGCGGATGAAATGCAGCGCCTTCAGCCCGATGTGGGCGTTGTGGCGGACAGTGCGGAAGGCGCCGGCCTGCTGCTTGGCGCGTTGCAGAGTAGAAACCTCGCCGCGCTGGAACGTGCCGAGGAGGTTCAGCGGGCCAGGTTTCAGGCCGAGGCGCTGGCTGACGAAGTTCAACCCCAGGTGGCTTATCTGCGTGCCATTCGCGAAGTGCTGCCGCGGGATGGCTTCTTCGTTGGGGAAGTATCTCAGATGGGTTTTGCCTCGTACTACGCATGGCCTGTTTACCAGCCACGGACTTATGTCACCGAAGGCTTTCAGGGCACGTTGGGCTATGGTTTTCAGACGGCGCTGGGGGTGCAGGCCGCTAACCCTGGCAGAGCGGTGGTCTCCGTGACCGGTGACGGTGGATTCATGTTCGGTGTTCAGGAGTTAGCTACGGCGGCGGCGTACAGGCTCCCGCTGGTGACCGTCGTATTCAACAATCAATCGTTCGGCAATGTGCGTCGCGATCAGCAGATGAATTTCGACGGCAATCTTGCTGGGGCTGATCTGTACAATCCCGATTTCAACAAACTGGCCGACAGCTTTGGGATCCGCAGCACCTGCGTGGCGGACCCGGACGCTTTGCGCTCGGCGTTGGACGATGCATTGAACCGTGCTGAGCCGGCTTTGATTGAAGTCGATACCTGCAAGGGGTCTGAGGCTTCGCCCTGGCCCTACATCATGATGGCGAACAAGCCGGCTGTGCCTGCGGAAGGATAGCCCCGCCGCGTTGGCCGGTTCCTATGATTTACTGCTGATTACCGCTAGCGGCGCATCCTGGCGAATTCCTCCATCTTTGCCAGTAATGTATCGCGGTAGTTTTCATATGCGGGGATCTGCTCTTCAGACAGCACTCCGGCCATCTGCTCATCCATTGTGTTGACGCGGGAGCGTCTCTTGCGGCGGATCTTGCGAGGCAATCCTGTCTGATTGTTGGCGCGCATGAGCCGCCGCACGTCTGCAGCGTAGCCCTCTAGAAACTCTGTGACTGATGCTTGGAACTGATCGCGTTGGACTTCATCCATGTTGATCTGGATGGCAGCCTTGACAACATCCGGATGTGCCCATGCAACCTGTTGTTCGGCGTGGACTGAGCTTGCCGCGAGCGGCAGGCTGAAGAGTATGGCTGCTTGTATGATGAATCTTACGTTCATGCCGATCTCCCGTTTGTGCGTTCAGGTCAATTCTCCGACAATGGCCGAGTCATATACACCCGCCCGTCGAGGAGCATACATGAGAAATACACTGCTTATCATCCTGATGTTTGGTGCAGGCGCGCTCACCCACGCTGCCCAGTCCGTGGCTGCGCGACCGGGCGAAGAGTATGCGGGCCTTGCGGCGCAGATGGGTATCGATCTGCCCAAGCCGGCGCCGCCCAGCGGCGCTGAAGCCCAGGGACCGTTTTCCAGTCTGCTGATAAAGAACGTGATGGTGGTCAATGGCGAAGGCGCGCCCCCCAATGGCCCGTTGAGCATCCTCATTCGTGATGATCGAATTGCTGCCATTGGTGCGCGTCTGCCTGCAGATGAGCAGACCCACGTGATTGACGGTGCCGGTATGTATGCCCTGCCGGGCTTCATCGACGCCCATACCCATATCGGCAACCCGCTGCAGGGGCTGGCCGGACCGGTGGTTGCGCCGGAGTATGTGTTCAAACTCTGGCTGGGACATGGCGTGACGACGGTGCGCGAAACCGGTTCACTGATGGGACTGGGCTGGACTGTGGATCATCGTGAGCGCAGTGCCCGTGGTGAAATCACCGCGCCGGATATCGTTGCCCATGCCATGTTCCCGGGCGATCGCGTCGTCACGGAGAAAGATGCGCGCGAGTGGGTCAGACAGGTGCGCAAGCGGGGTGCTGACGGGGTTAAGCTGCGGGGTACCACGGCGGCCGCCGCGCGCGGCGTATACCGTATGACTGCCGAACTGGGGATGGGCACCTCCAATCACCACGATCAGAACGGTGTTTACCACGTCGACGTGCTAGATAGCGCGCGTATGGGTCTGGACAGTATGGAGCACTGGTACGGCCTGCCCGAGGCAATGTTCGAAGACCGGCGCATTCAGGACTATCCACCGAATTACAATTACGCCGATGAGCAGTGGCGCTTTGGTGAGGCCGGACGTTTGTGGCAGCAGGCTACAGCGCCCGGTAGTGAAAAGTGGAACTCGGTTCGTGACGAACTGGTCGGTCTGAATTTCACGCTGGTGCCGACACTCACCATTTACGAGGCGAACCGCGACGTTACCAGGGCACTGCATGCGCCCTGGCACGAGCAGTACACCATGCCGGCGCTGCAGCGTTTCTTCATGCCCGACCCGCGCCTGCACGGTTCCTACCACTTCGACTGGACCACCGCGGATGAGGTGGCCTGGCGCGAGAACTTCCGCTTGTGGATGCGCTTCGTCAATGACTACAAGAATGCCGGCGGACGTGTTGCCACTGGCTCAGATGCGGGTTTCATCTTCAAACTATACGGTTTTGCCTACATCCGTGAGCTCGAGATGCTGCAGGAAGCCGGATTCCATCCGCTCGAGGTGGTCCAGGCCGCTACGCTCAATGGGGCGGAATTGCTTGGCATTGCCGACGAAACGGGTTCGCTGGTGCCCGGCAAGAAGGCGGACCTGGTGTTGCTGGATGAAAATCCGGTCGCCAATTTCAAGGTGCTTTACGGTACCGGTCACATGCGCCTGGATCGAGATTCCGGCAAGCTCGAACAGGTTGGCGGTGTGCGTTATACCGTTAAGGACGGCATTGTCTACGATGCCGCGATGATGTTGCGTCAGGTACGCGATATGGTGCGGGCAGCAAAACAACAGTGATTCATGTCTGATTCGAAGGATCTAATCCACAGCGAGCATGGTGATGTTCAATATGCCGAAGCTTAACTGTTGCGCAGTGGCATCCACCAGCTCTGAACAGTGACGGGTAAGCGCTGAGCATGGGCTGTGGCGGCTTCGCTGATATTATCTGCCAGGGCCTGCTGATTAGTGGGCGGCAATGCGCTGGCCTGATCGACAGGGTCGAGCCACTCGATTTCAATGTGTTCGAGCAGCGATGACCAGTCCGGCGCCTCGTGATGATCGCTGGTCTGATGGTCGATGAAGCATCGATAGTCATCCCACGACTCGAGGCAGTAGTAGCTGCGCGGTTCTGCGCCGCGCCAGTACTCGTATCTGATACAGCCCTTTTCCTGCAGGGTCGCTTCATACATGTGCCGGGCGGTGGCTTCGAATTCCGCCTCTGCGCCGGCAAAAACTCTGATTTTTGCAATGAATGTTGCCAAGGGATTTTCTCGAGTTGATTGGTCTGGGTCAGGCTTTTTCGAACCTGAGATTCAGTTCCAGAGTGCCGAGCATGATGCCTGGCTGATGCAGGAACGTGTTACCCGGAGCGTATTCGAAACGTTTGATGCGCTTCAGGATATTGCGCCAGGCACACATCTGCTCCACCCGTGACAGGCTGGCGCCGGGGCACACACGGGGTCCCTGGGAAAACGCCAGGTGTCGTGTGTCTGCCTTGCGATCGAGTCTGAGGTCTTTGGCGTCTTGCCATTCGTCCGGGTCGATATTGGCGGCGGCCCAGCGCAGGTGCAGATATGAACCTTTCGGTACATCCACGCCCTGGAACTGTTCGTCGCGGGAGGTAATGCGGGTAGACAGGCCCTGGGTAGGGGAGCGCAGGCGCATGCCTTCTTCGGTGAACGCGCGCAGCTTCTCCGGGCCGGTTTTGATCTCATCCCAGATGCGCGGCCGTTCGATGAGCAGCTGAACCTGCTCGGACAGGGCGTACTGGGTGGTTTCCAGGCCACCGATCACCATGGCGTAGACGATACCGTTGATCTCCAGATCGGTGAGTTTGCGCCGCAGCGGCGAGTACTCGACCAGGGTGAGGAATGTGATCATATCGTCCTGGGGATCGTTGCGTTTGCTGGTGATCAACTCGGCCACGTACTGCTTGAACTCCTGGAGCACACTCATCTGAGATTCAATTTCTTCGGTAGGGAGAATGCAGTTGTGCCTGGCGCCGTAAACAAATGGCTTAACGGTGCCGTCGCCGTAGTATTTCAGCAGTTTCAGGTCTTCCAGCGGCCAGCCCAGTACGTTGGCCATGACGGTCTGCGGCACGGGTTGTGCAAACTGGGAAATCCACTCGACCTCTTCCAGTTCGATCCAGCTGTCGATCCAGTCATTGACCACCCGGTTGATCATGGACTCGTGCCGGTTGGCGCCGGGACCGACCCAGGGGTCGGTAAGTTCCTGCCGGTGCGTCCGCCACAGTTCGGGATTTGGGCGCAGGGTTGTCATGGAGGCGAGCATGGCGTTTACACCGGGAGCGGTGAATGCGTCATCGTAGGCATCCATGATTTTGCTGAGTATTACTTTGGTGACCACCGGGTACCGTTCCTAGTCCCGCACCACCCGGGCGATATCTTCATGCTTGCTCAGAATGAAGGCGTCGGTACCGGGTTCAAAGCCCTCGCCGGGCAAGCGGTGCACGGGAGCCTGCTCATGCAGGATGTCGTAGGACTCATACCAGTGTTCCGGGGCGCCTGGTGCAAACAGGTCCACCTCTTCCAGCGAATGTGGGCATTGCATGGCACTGAGCTGATGGTTGGGGGTTTTGTTCTGCATGATTCCAACCCGATCCGATCGTTAAGAGCTCATCTGAGTCTGCCCTGATGGCGGTGAGCGCGTCAAATTTTCCGCCAGCCCCTTTGAGGAAGCTTGCGGTACTCAGGCTTGCCAGATATAACCGCTGGGAGAACTTGATTCAGTCGGGGAGTGATTCATGAATGGTGCCTGGTGTTGGCCGCAAAGTGTGCGGTGTGGGGAAACAGTTGAATTGTTCGTCTCCATGGCCGGGCCATTGAATGTGACGGTAACTAGACAGGGCGGCGAAGACACAGAGATTTTCCAGGCCCGCGCTCAGGGTGAAGAGCACCGCTTCGAACCTGACGTATCGATTTCCGGATGCGACTGGCCAGTCACCCTTGCCATCGCGACGGAGCGGACATGGTCCAGTGGGTTCTACCGGGTGGATGTCGAGGGTGAAGGGCAGCAGCCGGTGCATGCGTTTTTCGTGGTGCGTGCCGCCAAACCGGGTAACGCGCTGCTGGTGCTGTCGACAACGACATGGGCCGCTTATAACGAATGGGCAGGCCCCAGCTTCTATACCGGGGGCCATACTTCATCGCTGCGGCGGCCACTGCCGCCGGGGTTTCTGGTCAAGCCTGACCCGCATACATGGCGCATTGCCGGGCTCGCGGAGCATGACCGGGATGCGCGGCGCGCTTTCTTTGCGCGCCATTCCGCCTGGTGCATGGCGGCAGGGTGGGCCAATCAGGAGATACTGTTCGCGCGCTGGGCAGAGCAGCAGGGCATCGCGCTCGACTATGCGGTAAGTCAGGATCTGCATGCCCAGGGCGGCGCATTGCTGGAAGGCTACAACGCGTACCTGTCTGTGGGGCATGATGAGTACTGGTCTGCGCAGATGCGTGATGCCGTTGAAGGGTATGTTGAAGGCGGCGGTAACGCCGCGTTTTTTTCCGGCAATACTTCATTCTGGCAGGTCCGCTTCGAAGCAGATGACAGCCGCATAGTGGGCTATAAACTGGCCATCGAAGATGATCCGGTGTTCGGTACTGAGCGCGAGCAGATGCTTTCGACCATGTGGTCCGATCCGCTGGTTGGCCGCCCGGAAAACCACATGACCGGGGTATCTTTCTGTCGAGGTGGCTATGCGCACATGCTCAATTCACCCTATGGATCGGGCGGATACACCGTATGGCGGCCGGACCACTGGGCGTTCGAAGGATTGAATCTGCGCGCCGGCGACATCGTGGGCGATGAGCCGGTAGTGGTAGGGTATGAGTGCGACGGCTGCGAACTCACCCTGCGCGATGGATTGCCGGTCGCTACCGGCGCCGATGGTACACCTGAGAATTTCGAGGTGCTCGGCACCGCGCCGGCCCATCTGTGGGAAACTGCTGAGGGCCTGGCGTCGGGTCTGCCGGATCACTACGTCGGTGAATTGAACTGGGTGGCCGAGCGCCTGGGCGGTGCCGATACGCCGCAAAACCGAAGTCGATTCGGTATGGGCCGGGCGGTGTTTGGTGGTTTCGAGAAAGGCACAGGCCAGGTACTGACAACCGGTTGCACAGACTGGGCTTACGGCCTCGGCGACCCTGCCATCGATACCATTACACGGAATGTGCTGAACCGGTTCGGCGCCTGCTGATTCAACAGGCGCCAGACCGTGGCGGGACTATTCGCTGCCAGCCAGCTGTTCGCCCTCGGCTTCATCAGCATCACGATAGCTGATGGCGCCGAAGATCATCTCATCCCATGACTGCCGGCCCCAGGGTACTTCCCGCGTCGGATCGGGATTGGCCGGATTCTGCGCTGAATTGTCCCACCAGTTGGTATAAACGATGCGGGTGCCAGCAGGCATGAATTTAGGCGTTTGCAGCAGGTAGCTGGTCTGCCAGTTGAAGTCGTAGTTCGGCACATTCAGCAACGTTTCTGTTGTGCCGTCGGGGTAAACCGCATCAAAGCGTGCTGCTTTGCCACGATAGTGTGCGTGGGGCAGGATGCTGTAAATGATTGCGTCCTTCTTGAACGCGCGCATGGCTGTCTCAGCGTGTGCCTTCGCATGGGGCGGTATCTTCAGACGCGGGTTCGCTAGAATCATTGCGCGGATCTTATGCTCCGGCGGTTCTTCGTGAAAATAGATGCCGATCTGAGAGTGATCGGTGGTTGCCTTACCGGCGGTGGTGTAGTGCATCTGAAACTCGATGGTGGCGTCGGCCGGCAGGAACGATCCGGTGCCGGCAGGCAACGGTCGCGCCTCCGCCCCGGGCACATAGCCGGCGAGACCGCCTGTGGGGCCGCGGCGGGAAATTCGGCCTTTGCGCCGCCCTTCAGTTTCGATCTGACCATAGCGGCTGATCACGTGGTGCAGTACAGCGCGGTCGCCTGGCCGGATCTGTGAAGCTCGCACCCATACGTCACGATCCAGGGGGTTTTTCACGTATTTGTACTGATAATCGACCACGCCGGTGGCGGGCACATCGGTAGGCGGAATATCAATGATCAGGTCCGGCTCGCCAAGCTCACCCCAGGCGGTCTGTGCGGCAATGGCGCCGCTCAGCGGGTCAACGCCTTCACCGCGCGGCGCTCCGGCATCGATCCAGCTGACCAGAGCCTGCAGTTGCTCGGTGCTCAGGGAGCGGTCGTTGGCCCAGTGGCCCACTTCCGGGTCGGCATGCCAGGGTGGCATACGCTCGGTCAGCAGTACCTCGCGAATCATCGGGGCGAAGCCGCGGATCATGTTGTAGTCGGTCATGGCCCAGGGGCCGATACCGCCTTCGCGATGGCAGTTGACGCAGTTGTCGGCCAGGATCGGCGCGATCGTGTCAGCGTAGGAAACCTGCGTACCGTCAAGGTCCGGATAGTCGATAGGGCAGCCCACGACCGGCTCAGCACCGGCCTGCGCGGTAGCTCCCCGGGTCAGCGCGGCCAGGGTTTCGTCCAGTGTCGCGCCGGTGTCGCCGCGGTAAGCCAGTTTCCACCCCTGAGGGTCGATGACAAGCGCTTCCCCGGCCTGGCGCAACTCCAGAGAGCGGCCTACCAATTGAGCGTCATCGAGCAGTATCGGTGTGTCTACACCGAGTTTCTCCGCGGCAGCGCGAATGCTCTGGCGATCGTCGTAGAGGCTCGAGTTGATCATGAAGAACTGTACGTTCCCGTGGTACTTATCCGCCAGCGAGCTCATCTGCCGTAGCGCCGCCGCGTCGGTCTCACAACGATTGTCCTGGGCCAGCAGTACCACTGCTTCTTTGTCGCTGAAATAGTACAGGTGGTGCGAACCGCCGTTGTGATCCATGAGGCGGAAATTGCCTACCCGATCGCCGATGTCGAGAGCGGTGGCAGGCAGAGTCAGAAACAGAGCGCTCAGTGCCATACATGCGGCGCTGCAGGCCTGGGTGATCGGGGCATTCACAAGAATAGACATGGTTTTCTCCAACCTTCCTGCAGCGCAGTATACCTCGAACCCGGCGGCCCGGTGCAGTGATTTTAGCGGTGTGGCGGGATCCATGGGTGACAAAACGTGCGTCGCCGATTAACGTGTCTGCAATAGCGGAGAAGGGGAGCAGCCATGCGCTATGGTTTTGTAGTGCCCAATAATGTGGGCGTTGAAAATCCGCACGACGTGGTGGGTCTCGGCGTTCAGGCCGAAGCGCTCGGTTTCGACTCGGTCTGGGTTAACCACCATATTCTGCATGTGGGGTATGTCAAAGACCGACTGGGCACGCGGCCGTATCAGGACGCGCTGGTAACGCTGACCTGGCTGGCGGCCCAGACCTCCCGGGTTTCACTGGGTTCCAGTGTGCTGGTCATGCCCTATCTGCACCCCATGGCGCTGGCCAAGCATCTGGCCACGCTGGACCAGTTGAGTGGCGGACGTTTGGTAGTTGGCCTGGGTGCGGGCAGCCTGCCGGAAGAAAATGCTGCGCTGGGCGTTCCCTATGAAACCCGTGGCGCCTACTGCAATGAATTCATCGAGGTCTTGCGGGCATTGTGGACGGATGACGAAGCCAGCTTCGACGGCGAGTTTTTCACTTTCGCAGACATGTGCTCGTCACCGAAGCCGGAACAGCGCCCGCATCCACTCATCGTGATCGGCGGTAACCGGCCCGCTGCGCTGCGTCGCGTTGCCCGTTACGGTGACGGTTGGCATCCAATGAATGTTTCGCCGGATGGCATCACCCGTCGTATGCAGGTTATTCGCGAAGAAGCGGACAAGGCCGGTCGCGGCGATGTGCCCAGGGCCGTGCAGTTGCGCCTGGATATGAACAGAGTCAACGAAGAGAGTGTCGCGGCTTACGAAGAAGCGGGAGTTACCGAGCTGGTCATGCACGTGTCGACATCCGACGTGAAGAAACAGCAGCAGGAGATCGAGCGGTTTGCCGATGAGATGGGTTTGTATGCGGGTTGAGCTTATGGCGCGGGGTAGCTGATGGAATATGTTGAGGCCGCTCAGGCCAGAGCGATGTCGGGGCTCCGTCTGGCGCTGACTGTTGGTGTGCCAGGCCCGTGGGGCGAGTCCGCCAAGAAGGTCTTCGAATACAAAGGTATCGACTACACACCCGTCGCACAGTACGCCAGTGAGCCGAATCAGGATCTCGTCGACTGGACCGGTATACGCAATGCCCCGGTGGCGGTACTGGACGGCGAACCGGGTCGGTCGAATTACCAGGATATTGTTGCGCTGGCTGAGCGCTTGAAGCCCGAGCCCGCACTATTACCTGACGAATTCGACGAGCGTCTGTGCTGCGTCGGTATATCCAATGAAATCTGCGGCGAAGGTGGTTTTGGCTGGAGCCGGCGCGTCATGATGCGCCGCCCGAATCCCGAAGTGCTGGCCCGCGAGGATGTGCAACGCGCGCTGGCCACGCGGCCGGATATGAATCGCGAGGTCATGACCCGGGCCTACGGCGGCCCCCGGGTCGAGCACCAGCAGGCCCAGCGACGGGTGGTGCAGATACTCGATGGCCTCGCGGCCAGGCTCGCCGCGCAACGCGCTGCCGGTTCACCCTATTTCGTTGGCGATTCGGTTACCGCCTGCGATATTCAATGGGCCTGTTTTTCGGCAATGCTGGCGCCGTTGCCCCATGAGGTCAATCCAATGCCTCAGTGGCTGCGATTCAGCTACGGGCATCTGGGTGATATTGATCCACACAACTACCCGACATTGCTGGCGCATCGCGACCTGATGTTCGAGCAACACCTGGGACTGCCACTGGATTACTAGATCACTCGGTTGTGATCTCGTACGCCACCGCCCTCGGCGATCACCCAGGTGCCCTGGGGGGTGGTGACTTTCACCATGTCTTCGCCGGACGCCTCAATGGTCGCGCTTTCGATTTCCAGCCTCGCCAGCAGGTGCCCGGCGGCAACCCGGCGGGCAAATTGGTTCATGCGCCCGGGCTTGAACTCGACGTTCACCTCGATGGGCAGTGATTGCTCTTCGCACCTGGCAATGAACTGATACTTCATGCGACGCTGCCCTCGATTGTTGCTCGGTATTGGATCAGAGGCTGTTACCCAACCAGGAAACAGCCGGTTGAGTATAGCTTTGTGAGTCGACTGTACGTCAGGTCGGGCTGGCGGACAATATAGTGTTCCGGCACGCCCGGCGCTGGTGTAGTCTTGGTTCATCCTAAGCGTTTCTAACTCTGTCAAAAGGCTCCAGATATGCTCGATCTGCACTATTGGCCCACGCCCAACGGCAAAAAGGTCACCATACAACTCGAAGAATGCGGCCTCGATTACAACGTAGTCGAATGCAATATCGGTCGTGGCGACCAGTTCACCGATGAATTTCTGGACATCAACCCGAACAACCGCATGCCCGCGCTGGTGGACCATGACCCGGCCGACGGACAGGCGCCGTTGTCGATCTTCGAAAGCGGCGCCATCATGCTGTATCTGGCGGAAAAGACCGGTAGGTACATGCCCTCCGATCAGCGCGGAAAATACGAAGTCATTCAGTGGGTCATCTGGCAGATGGCCAATCAAGGCCCAAAGACCGGTGAGTGTGGCCATTTTCGCCGGCTGGGCGACAGCGAGGGTGATCAGAGCTATGCAGTCACGCGCTTCACCGACGAGGTCAATCGCTTCTACGGCATCCTCAATAACCAACTGTACAATCAGCGTTATATCTGCGGTGACGAATACACCATCGCAGACATGATCTGCTACCCGTGGACGATCAACTGGGCGGGCCAGGGGCAGAACATCGATGACTTCAAGTATTTCAAGCGCTGGTTCGATGAACTCAGCGCGCGCCCGGCGGTGCAGCGCGGCATGGCGGTGGGTAACGACCTGCGTAACGACCCCGCCTCGCTTTCAGCGCAAGAGCGGGAGGCGCTGAAGAAAATGTTGTACAACCAGCGGGCGCGAGAGGCGCCGGAAACCGGCGGATTGCTTGACTGACGGGTAATGTCATCGAAGGACTCCGAATCGGAGAAGTTCTACGGTTGGCGGGTCGTACTCATCAGCGCTGTGGCGAACGCCATGTCCATGGGGTTGGGCACGCTGAATTTCGGGCTGTTCATTCAGCCCATGGAAGCTGACCTGGGCATCAATCGCACCGAGTTCGGTGCCGCGGGAAGTCTGCGCCAGATTGCCGGTGCGTTTTCCAGCCCTTGGCTTGGCCGGCTCATCGACCGGCATGGGGTGCGCTATCTGTTGCCCCTGGCCACCTTCATCGGATGCCTGTGCCTCGGGGCGCTGGCATTTATAGATAACGGTTGGCAGCTGCTCACGCTGTTCGCCATCATCGGCCTGGTGGGCATGCTGGGCCCGGGACAGTTGTTGACCACGGTACCGGTTACCAAGTGGTTCGTCATAATGCGACCCCGGGCCATTGCGCTCATGTCCCTTGGCGTGCCGGCAGGCGCACTCATCTTCATGCCGCTCACCCAGCTGTTCATTGAAGGTTTCGGCTGGCGCGGCGCATGGATTACCCTGGCGATCATAGGCGTGCTGGTGATCTGTCCAATGACCCTGCTGTGGATGCGTCGCGTACCGGAAGACCACGGTCAGCATCCGGACGGTAGGGTTCATAGCGCGGCATCTGAGGCAGAGCAGCATGAGGAGACGCAATGGTCGCTGGCCGCAGCGCGTCGTCAGCTGGTGTTCTGGCAGTTGGCTTTTGCCATGGGGATGGTGGCGTTCGCAATATCTACCGTGTCACTGCATCGTCTTCCCGAATTCGTAGATAAAGGCCTGGATCCATTTTACGTGGGGCTGGCCGTAGCGTGGGATGCGCTGTTGGCTGGGCTGGCAACTTATCTGCTCGGTGGCGTGGGTAGCCGCATACCGGTGCGCGTTGTGGGGCTTGTTGGATTCACGCTCCTCAGTCTGGGCGTGATCGGCCACATATTTGTCGCGGGTCTGCCCAGCCTGATAGCGGCGATGACCATATGGGGTTTCGGCATTGGCACGATGATCTATATCAGTAATATCGTCTGGGCCGAATACTTTGGTCGCGACCACGTGGGTGCGATTCGCGGCTTCGTCACGCCCATCACGTTACTGCTGGGTGCCAGCGGCGCACCCATCGCTGGTTTCATTTTCGATCAGATCGGGCGCTACGATGTGGTGTGGTGGGGGAGTGCGGCGCTCATGTTTGTCAGCGCATTGCTGATGTGGTTCAGTCGTCCACCGGCAATGGAGTTTCAACGGTAGTTTTCAGGCGACGTTGCGTGGTTTGGGGAAATCGAGGATTTCCTGGGTGTGGAAGGCGCGTTTGCATTCGGCCACGGATGCTTTGACGATCGATCCTTTGAGCTTGCCGTCGGCGGCCAGCCACTGATCCCGCAGCTCATCACTGATGCCGGCTTCACGAATCGAATTCGACAGCATGATGCGGCGCAGCTCAAAAAGCTCCTCGCTGACGTTCATGTGCTGGTGGGCAAGTTTTGGTGTGCGGCCGGCATAGATGCGTGGCCCGCCCATGATCGACGACATGAAGTCGCTCTGCTGTTTCTCGAGGATTTCCTGGGATTTGTGCTTGAAGTACTGCTTCATCCATGGGTGGGCATAGACCTTGTCGTAAAAAATCTTATGCACGCGGTTCAGCGTCGGTCGTCCGCCGATCAGGTCGTACAGTTTTTTGTTTACGCTTCCCATAATCTTTGAGTATAGGTGGCGGTCATGGGTCGGGTGACGACTGCGTCACACTGTAAGCGATGATGAGCCCGGGTAATTTGCTCATCGAGATGTATATGGCTCGTTATATGAGCCTTTTAGGTCATTTTCGTTGCTGTCTGCGCTGCGCCGCGCGTTTGAATCGTCCGCCTGACATCATCAGGGAATTGATATGAGAGCCGTACGACAATCCCTGTTCGAGTCCTCCAGCGAGGGTGGCGCGATGAATGTCTTTGGTCAGTCGAATGGATTCACCTTCGAGTCGCAGCAGACCGTTGACGAATTGATCTGCCATCTCATCGAGTTGTGCTGCATTGGCGGCGAGTCTGGTAATCAGACCGACTCGGTACAGATGGTCCGCGTCAATCAGTTCGTCGGAAAGTAGCAGTTCCAGGGCCTGGCGGGGATTCAACAGGTGTGTTAACACGGCTGTATTGACCGCGGCGCAGAAGCCGCCCTTCATCTCCAGCGCACCGAATCGGGCGCTCTGCTCTGCCAGCACGAAGTCGCAACCCATGGCCAGCGTGAAGCCGCCCGCAACCGCGAAACCGCGAACGATGGCGAGCGAAGGGATGTTCAGTGTGCGCAGCATCTGGAATATCTCTGCCCACTGATCGTCGTTGGCCATGGTTTGTTCCAGTGGCGGAATGTCAGCGCCGGCTTCGTCCAGGTCCCGTCCGGCACAGAAGTGCTCGCCGGCGCCTGTGATGACCAGGCACCTGCAGCTCTGGTCGTGTGCGGCCTGACGAATGGCGTCGTGGAGCTGAAGCGTCATTTCGCGATTCAGTGCGTTTCTTACGCCGGGGCGATTCAGGGTGAGGGTGGCGACACCCTGATTGATGTCAAGGTTCAGTACTGTCAATGCGGTTTCCAGGGTTAATGTGCAAGTGCCGAATAGCTTCGGCGTTCAATAGTAGCCTGAAAAGCGTAGCGATGTGCCTGGGTAATGCCCGGCAGGTCTGGCTCCGGGCGGGTGGTTGCTGGTCATGCACGCCGCCATGATCAAGCCAGTTGTGGTTGCAGATGCTGCTGAATCGTATCACGCAGCTCATCGGGCCAGTCGATGGCGCGCCGTGCATCGAGGTCGATACAGACGCCTACGGTGTCGCTTATGCCCAGCATCTGCCCGGTATCTGTGTTGTAAGCCCAGCGGCGCGATAGCCGCGACTTCTGCTCCAGACGAAGGTCGGCGCTGAAGTAGGCGAGACGATCGCCGAGTCTGGGTTGCGCATACTGCAGGGTGCGGGTCTCAATGACAGCCCAGCCTACACGCAGGCCTTCAGCCGTATTGAAAACCGGAGGCCCCTGAGTCGTCTGCTGCTCCTGTGCCAGCTTGGCAAAGGGTAGAAACATCAGTTCCGTATCTTCGCGTAGCCATCCCTCGCTATCGACATCGGCGTCTTCTACGAGGGTGTTGCGTCTGCCGCTCATCATGCCGCCACCTTCGATCTCAGGTATGCAGGCTTCCAGCTCCGCGAGGGTAATGTCAGTTTTCACGGGCCCCATATCCAGGCTGCGGGGTCGCGCGTAGCGGGGAATGTCGATGTACTGGAGGGTTGCGGCTGCGTCGGTCGCAGGGGCAAAGGGCAGAATCGTGCGGCTGCTCCTGTCGATTCGTGCTGTGGTTACGATGAACGTGGCGGCCACTTCGTCGCGGTCTGGATTACGGATCTCCACATAGCTGGCCATGCCGCCTTCGTTGAGGGCCAGTACGCCGCCCACTGTGTGCAGTGTGGCGTCCCTGAATTGCTCGCGCCGGAAGCGCGTGTAGGTGTCGGTGCGGCGTAACAGTACATCGCCGGCTTCGCTGGTTGCTTCCTCACTCAGCTGATCGATGAGTATGCGGTTGGCTTTTTCCATGCGCGCCATGTAGTAACGCACGTTCATATGGCCCAGAGAGTCGATCTCCTCCGCGCCGACGGTTGATTCACCGAGAAGCTGCATCGCGGCTTTGCTCCGTAAAATGACAAAACCGGCAATTCTACACCAACTCGGGCTATTGAAATGAAGCGCTCGCTTCCTGCAGCGATGCGCCGCCACAGAGGCCAGGCCCCGTAATGCTGTTCTGCTTGGGAACGCTCCTCGGGTGGCGTAGGCATACTGCCCAGAGATGGGTCGAAGGACAGGTCATGGACTTGCCTCCATTACCTGTTCGTACAGCGCCTCGGTAATCTGACCCATGGGAAATTCAGTATCGGTATTGGTCTGCACTGCAATGGTCAGATTTTCCCTGGGGAAATGTCGTGCGTCGGTGCGGTAGCCGGGAAACCAGCCGCCGTGACCAATGCTGCTTTCGCTCACGAACAGGCCGAATCCATAATGCCAGGATCGTTGTGGGTCTCTGTGGCCGGCCTGGATCATTAATTGATATGATTCCGGTGAAAGGATTTCTCCGTTTGACAGCTTGTGATAGAAGGCGGCAAGAACTGCGGGCGTGGTAACCAGGCCGCCCCCGGTCCATTCCGTACTCGGGTCGAGCACCATGACGCCGTCTTCCATGTTGCGCCCGCTCCAGCCGGCAATGCTCATGAGCAGCGAACTGTCTACGTAGCCCACGCTGACGTTTTCCATGTGTGCTGAGATTTGCGGACGTGCCGCCAACTGGTGAGGCTCGAGAATCATCTCATCGAGCATCTCGTAGTAGCGCATGCTCATGGCGCTTTCGATGACCTGACCGAGCGCCAGATAGCCCGAGTCGGTGTAGTTGTAGCCGCTGCCTGGTGCAAACAGCAGCCCATCATCCACCACCATGTCTATGAGTTCCGCGGGTTGGTAGCGCATCAGGCCGCCGGTGAGGCGTCGCCACAGCACAGAAAGGCCGAAATCGATATCTGCTACATGATCCGACATTCCCGAAGTGTGAGAGAGCAGATGGCGGACGGTGATTCTGTTCGCATCGGGCAGCGCTTTGAACCAGCGTTGTTCCGCAACGTAGAGGGAGATGGGATCGTCCAGATCGAGCACTTCATGCTCCACCAGCAGCATGGTCGTGGCCGCTACGAAGGATTTGCCGGTGCTGCCGCCGGGCATGCCGATGCTGGTATCGAGGGGTACGCCGTTTTCTACGTCCGCCAGACCGCAGGCGGCGTCCACGGCGCCGTGGGCGTTTCTGATCGCAGCCCGCAGAGAGGGGAGTTGCAGATCAGCGCGGAGCGTTTCGAGCACATGCTGCAAGCGCTCGGCCGTGGGCAGTGCCGGCTGATCCAGGGCTCGGGCCGACAGCGCTGTGCCGAAGAAAATCAGGCATGAAACGCTCCAGAAGGCGATGTGCAATACGCCGGTCCGGCGGAACGGTCTGGTCATACTGAAGCTCACGGCGGCATGGTGTTCGCCTGATTCTACCGGGCCGCCGGTACAGGTTGTACTCAGTATTCGCGAACGAGCTTGCCTCTGCTGATCACCGCGCGAATGTCGCGGGTATTGCGGATATCCGCGAGTGGGTCGGCATTGAGCAGTAACAGATCTGCGACGTGGCCAGCTTTCACCTGTCCGATGGTATCGGCCATGTCGAAAAACTCCGGCGGCCTGACTGTGGCTGCAGCCAGGGCATCCAGCGGCGTTAACCCCGCCTGTACCAGTCGTTCGAGTTCGGTATGCAGGCTGTAGCCGGGAATTGCACTACCGATGGGTGTGTCGGTGCCCGCGCCGACCGGTACGCCGGCAGCATGGAGTTTGCCGATCAGATCCAGACTCCACTGACTGAATTGCTGCAGTTCCGTCAGAGCGTCATTGCCGGGGGCTGCAAAGTTGTCGGCGAATGCGAGCCATGCGTCCCGGGTTTGCTGGGGTAATTTTGCCAGATGCGTCATCCAATCCGCCCGCGCCTGGGGTGGGTAAAGTCCGACGGTGTTGAGGCGCAGGGTAGGCACTTGAATGGTGCGTGATAATGCCGCGATTACATTATTGCAGGTCTGTTCATCGGCGCTGGCTCGAGCCGGAGAGCGGTGCGCCCGGTGAAGTTCGGCCCGTAGTTCGGCGCCGCTGTCGGTGTCGGGCTGCTCGATACGTGCACGACGTTGGGCGAGCAATTCATTGGCATTGTCTGCGCATGCCATTTCGATGTTGCGCAGATGCTCCATAGAATCGACCTGCGCGCCTGCATCACCGGCAAGTAACGCCAAAGGCACGTGTGAGGCGATTGGCAGCCCTGCCGCGCGGGCTGCCCGCACCATGGCGGCAAACACGTCAGGGGAGACAAGCTCATAAATTTTGACGAAATCGACGCCGGCAGTTTGTAGCCTGGCGATGTTCTGCCGCGCAGCATCCGGGGTCGGGTTGGCGATGCCTATTTCAGAGCGACCATCGCCGTCGTAGACAACCAGGGCGCCGTCCAGCAGTGGTCCGGAAAAGTAAATGCTGGGTGCTACTGCGCCCTCGGCGCGCCATTTTGCTATTTCCGGCTGGATTTCATGGAGCAGCGCGCCGGTATCCCGCACGCTGGTGATGCCGTAGTCGAGGAACAAGTCAGCCATCATGGGCGTCAGTTCCGGGACATAGGTGATGTGCACGTGCATATCCCACAAACCCGGAATGAGGAATTTGCCTGTGCCATCTATGGTCCTGGTGGCAGAGCGGTCGTCACCGCTGCCTGCTGCGATGATCTGCTCGCCGCGTATCAGCACCGTCTGATTGTCGCGGCGGCCGCGCTCTGCATCAATGACGCTAACCCCGGTGATGCGCAGGTTTGCTTGCGCCTCGGGTGCTCTGGCATCGCATGCACTCAGTAATACAGCGGCGGTTGCAAGAGCAGCGGGCCCCAGCCAGCGAGAGAAAGCGAGTTGCATGGGTGACATTGGTGATGCGGCTCCGGGCCTGGAAACTATCGACCCTAAGTTACAGGTGTAGCTCGATCTATTCCAGCGCCTGCGCGGGGTCCGTAGATGGTCGCGTTGACCTCGGGGTCGCCGACGATTCCCGGTGTGAACTCGTAGACGAACACGCCCATGATGCGCAGGGTGTCGCCGTGTACCGGCGTTACCCGGTGCAGCGAATTACAGCCGCGGAAGATACACAGTGCGCCTGGCGTGCGCGCGACGCTGACGACCGACTCGTTGCGTCGGCCCTGAAGGACCTCGGTGACGTGCGCGTAGTTCTGATCTTCATCGGTTCTCGTGTCCGGCGACATTTCGAAGTCCCCGCCGACGCTGGCGGCCTGCACCATCAATGTCATGGTGAAGGAATTATCGGCATCGAAATGCCATGATGATTCGTCGCCATCTCGATAGCACACATAGTTTGCCGGCTGATACGGGTCCTCGTTGTCGTACAGTGCGCCTTCGCCAACGATCCGGGCTACCAGCGATCTGACAGGCTCCGCGCGATAAAACGTTTTCAGCGCTGATGTTTCCGCTATCTGGTCATAGGCGATCATACGTACGCTGGAGCGGTCCTGCAGATTGCGGGGGTGCTCTGCTGGCAATGCCGGGTCCTGCTGGCGGTGCAGATAACAGTTGCGCCATGCATTGTTGTGGTATGCCCGGGATTGCAGATCGGTGGCCTCGGCGGACATGTGCGCCAACGCGGCGGGCGTGATGAAATCTTCCAGGCTGCAGTACTGCTGTTGTTGCAGCTCATTTCGGCAGCGCTCGATCAGCTGACTGCGTTGCGGCGAGTCCGGCTCGAGGATCGGGTAAAGATCAGTGTTCACGATCTCGGCGATGTCGAGGGTGGCGGGCATTGACGCTTCCGCTGAGGCTTCGGGGGACACTAACAGAATTCCCCTGACGTTTGGTATGAGATGCGCGGCGTTACGTATGGTATGTTTTAGTCATTGGCGAACGAGACAAGGTCAGAGAATGAACATTGAACCCCTCACCCCTGGCTTCGGCGCAGAGATATCCGGTGTTGATGTGAGCGCGTTATCCGATGCTGATTTCGAAGCCCTGTTTAATGCATTCACCGACTATGGTGTCGTGTTTATGCGCGATCAGCCTGCGCTGGATGGCGATTCCCATTCGGCGCTGGCGCGGCGATTTGGTGAGATTCATGTTCATCCGGCCGCGCGCGGGCGTGCCGCGGAACATCCTGGTTTTATCGACATGCTGGTGCAGGAAGACACCCGGGTGGCGGCCGGCAATCGCTGGCACTCGGATGTTTCCTGCGATGAATATCCGCCCCAGGCCAGCATTCTGCAGTTGCACAAGATCCCGCCGGTTGGGGGTGATACCTTGTTTGCGGATCTGCGCGCCGCATATGATGCGCTGTCACCCGGTATGAAGGTTTATCTCGACGGGTTGACCGCCTTGCACTCCGGTGAGGCGTCGTTCCGGCATCTGTTCAAGTTCAATGATACGAGTAACCGCTGGCCGGAGCATGATCACCCGATTGTGCGCAAGCATCTGGAGTCTGGCCGTCCGGTGCTGTTTGTCGATCGGGAATTTACCGCGCACATCAACGAACTGCCCGCAGAAGAAGGCAGGGCGGTAATGGCGTTTCTGTTTCACCACACCGAGCGTGTGGATTTTCAATGTCGGTTTCGCTGGAGTGAGAATGCGATTGCCATCTGGGACAACCGCATGGTGCTGCATCACGCCATCTGGGATTACTGGCCGGCACAACGACACGGCCATCGCGTTTCCGTGGTTGGCGAAAAGCCGGTTGCCTGGCGTTTAGGTGAGGATGAAGCCGCCGAGGTTTCCCTGCGCCGGCTCACCTTGTAGGGCGCCGTGCTTTCAGCCTTCGAGTTTTTTGCCTAGCGCTGCTGCATCTTCAGCGTACTTCTCGTAGGAGTCTTTCAATGTGGCCGAGTTCAGAATCACTTCGGCGACCAACTCGTCGGTCGCCGGGTCGAGAATGCTGGTCTTGATCCAGTTGGATTCTGTGCGGCGGCTTTCGCTCAGGGCAATGATTTCCCGTTCGAGCCTGTACGGCTGTGCCACGAATAAGGGTCCATTGATGAGCTTGATTTGCTGTCCGGCAAACAGGCCGACGGCCGGACCCTTGGTGCGATAGCCGGCCTGGCCGCTGCTGTATTGAACCAGCACGCTGATCATTTCCATGGGAATGATCGGGCGACTCCAGGGTGAATCGGCGGCGCCGGACTGAGTGTACCAGGGATGCGTTTCGGTGATCGCCGCCAGCTTTTGATTGAGGGAGAACGGATACAGGGCGCCCATGTTCTGATCGAAGTCCATGAATACCGACTCGGGATTCCCTGCACCTTTTTGCCCCACATGCAGCTCGCTCAATATGACCAGTTGATCGGAGGGCTGCAGGCGCGCCATGCGCGCGTCGATCTCGGTTTCACCGTGGTCCGGGCCGATTGAGGCGGTGCCGGTCAGCACCGGCGTGCCGTCACGTTTTGCCGCCCCGATACGCGTGCTGGTGGCGCCAGATTGCAGTGGCTCGACGAACGCCCGTACCTCTTCACCGTCCACCACCATGTTCTGATAATGGGCGCTGATGCAGCCGCGCTCAAACCAGGCGGCGCCAAACTGTTCTTCCAGCAGATGGACGAACTGGCTGAAATGAGTTGGTCCTTCAATGGGTGCGCCGGCAAAGCCGAGGTCCTCTGCCATCTGGTCGTCGTGAATCGACAGATGTCCGTCGTATTCCTGGGTGCCCAGCAGCTGGCGCGGTTTGCGAAACTCGCTGTAGATTGCCGACTCGCTCATGTGCTTTTCCTGCGCTTGTGTTCCTGCCGAGTATACGGTTGTGGTGGATGATTGGAATCGGGCTTTTTAGGGGGGCTGAGTTTGATAGAGTACCGCCATGGGCAGTGAAAATCGCATGGCGCTCGATGGACTTACGGTGCTGGACGTCAGTGGCAGCCTCAGTACGTCGTTCTGTGCAAGATTGTTTGCCGACTATGGCGCGCGTGTGATCAACCTGGAGTCCGATGATGGATTCCCAACCCGCCGCGAGCCTCCTTTTCTCGAGGGCCAGTCGCCGCCGGAAAACAGTGCTCTGCATGCTTTTCTGCATACCGGCAAATTGAGTGTGCGCTGGGAATCTCTTGATGATCGGGTCCTCGATGCGCTCATTGAACAGGCCCACCTGATACTGGACGATGGCGCGCCGGACGCCGGACTGGCGCGTGCCTGTGAGGGGCTTGGCGGCGTACACATGTCCATCAGCTGGTATGGCGACGCTGGACCGTACGCCGATTTCGTCGGCAGCGACGCGCAGGTTTTTGCACTGAACGGCATGTTGCGTGGTATTGGTCGGGTGGAAGGTCCGCCCATGATACCTTCGGGTTATCAGACTCAGCTTGCTGCGGGAATGACAGCGTACATTGGCGCGTTGGGCCATGTGCTCGCCGGCGAGCTTGGCAATGCTTCGGGTCCGGTACATCTGCAGACCTCGATTCTGGAGTCTGCCTTGTGCTTTACAGAGGTTGGCGCGGTGGGTTATTTCAATACCGGCCTGCAGGGCGATCGCATGGGTATAAACCGTTTTCCACCAACCTATCCGTTGGGTGTATTCCCCTGCAGAGATGGCTGGTTGGGGGTGACGGTGCTGACACCCCAGCAGTGGCACGCGTTCTGTACGCTGCTCGACATGGAAGAGCTGGCCAAGGTGCCGTTGTTTCAGAGCGCTGTTGGAAGATTGCAGAGCCTTGAAGTCATCGAACCGCTGATGTGTGAAAAGCTGCTCGTGCGATCCAGCAGCGATTTGTACAGGAAGGGTCAGCAGGCCCGGATTCCCCTGGCGCCGGTGCCCACCATGGAAGAGCTTTTCACGACAGACCAGTTTCAGCATCGCAAGGCCTTCAGCAATGCGGAAATAAAAAGCGGGGCCAGCGTGGCGGTGCCGTCGGTGCCGTTCCGGCTGTTTCATACGCCGCCGCATTTCGGTGGTCAGGTCGCCAGTCTGGGTGAGCATGACGGCGTGGTACTGCCGTGATCGGGCCGCTGCGGGGAATTCGCATTCTGGATCTCAGTATGGGCTGGGCAGGGCCGCTCGCCTGTCGGCATCTGGCTGATATGGGTGCGGATGTAATCAAGATTGAAAGCTGTGAGCGCTTCGACTGGTGGCGCAGCTGGGAAGCCACCCCTGAATGGATCGAAGATGATGGCGCGGAAAAATCCAGTGCGTTCAATACCGTAAATCGCAATAAGCGCAATATAACGCTGGACCTTGAGCACGGAGAAGGGCGGGCGTTGTTTCTTGAGCTGGCGAAGACGGCTCATGCGGTGGTTGAAAACTATTCCTCCGGCGTGTTGCCCAAACTCGACCTGGACTATCAGGTGCTAAAAGGCGCCAACGAAAATATTGTGCTGCTATCGATGCCGGCATTCGGCAGTACCGGCCCCTGGGCCGATTTCAGAGCATACGGCTCAACGGTGGAGCATGCCTCAGGTTTGCCTCATCTGAATGGCTTCGCGCAGGACCCGCCAACCATGCAGCATGTTGCCTACGGTGATGCCATGGGCGGTCTGACTGGCGCGTCAGCCCTGCTGACCGCGCTGCGCCACCAGGCAGCGACCGGGGAAGGGCAGTTTGTCGATTTGTCTCAGGTTGAGGCGTTGCAGACGCTGGCCTGTCATGGCGTACTCGAATTCGCCGTGTCGGGACACAGCCCTGCCCGCCTGGGAAACCGTTCAGAGCGATTCGTACCGCACGGGGTCTATCCCTGTCTGGCCACCGAGGAAGAAGCGGACGTGTGGGTAGTGATTCAGATCTTTCAAGAACCTCAGTGGCATGCATTGCAGCAATTGGCGAGCCCGATGCTGGATGACTTTGGCGACCGTGCAGATCGCCTGAGCAGAAACGACGAGCTCGATGAAGCTCTGGCCAGGTGGACCAAGCCTCAGCAGGGCCGCAAGCTCATGTATCTGTTGCAGTCTCATGGCGTTCCAGCGGCGGTAACCAACAGCGCCGCTGACCTGCTGCATGATGATCAGCTCAACGCCAGAGGCTTCTGGCAGTATCGCGAGCGCGCAGTAGTGGGCAGGCAACCGAATCCGTCTGCGCCCTATCGAAGTGGTGGTGCGCCCATAGAAATCAGCACGCCTGCGCCTACCCTGGGTCAGCATAACCACGAAGTGCTGCAGGGTATTCTGGGTTTGAGCGATGCAGAGCTGACCCGGCTTGATCACCTGGGAGTCATCGGTGACCGCCCGCGGATGCCCACTGGCAAGGACGATCAGGCGCAGTGATGTTCCGGGTCAGCGAACCGGGGTTTATTCGCCGGTGAAGCGGGGCTTGCGTTTCTCTACGAAAGCATCGACGCCTTCGCGATAATCCCTGGTAGAAGCGGCGATGGCCTGTGCTGATGATTCCCGCTCCAGGGCCTCGCGCAGGTCGCTGTCCATATTTGCGTAAATGGAGCGTTTGGTCAGGCGGATCGCCACAGGAGCACTGTCGGCGAACTGCTGAGCCATGTTCTGGGCCTGTTCCATCAGTGCGTCCGGCTCGGTCACATAAGAGACGATGCCGAGATGCAGTGCCTCGTCGGCTTCGATCATGCGTCCGGACCAGATCAACTCTGCGGCCTTAGCGGTACCGACCAGACGCGGAAGAAAGTAAGTGCCGCCCCAGTCCGGGTGCAATCCGCGCCGGGAAAATGTCATGCCCATTCTGGCATTGTTTGAAGCCAGACGAATATCGCAGCTCAGGGCCAGGCCCAGGCCGCCGCCCGCCGCCGCACCGTTGATCGCGGCAATCAGGGGCTTGCTGGTTTCGCGCATGGCCAGCACGACTTTGTCGCGCATGGGCGTGATGCGCTCCTCCAATGGATTGCCCTGGCGGTTTTTGATGTTCTCCTGCATGGCCTTCACGTCACCGCCGGAGCAGAAGCCTTTGCCGGCACCGGTGATGATCACGGCGCGCACATCGTTAGATTCCTCGGACTCGGCGATGGCCTGGTAAATCTCCTCACGCATCAGCGGCGTGATCGCATTGAGGCGCTCCGGCCGATTGAGCGTCAGGGTGGCGACGGCGCCTTCTACCTGGTAGAGGATGTGTTCGTATGACAAGTTGAGGGTTCCGAGTGCGAGGTTCTAACGTGGTGCCCTGTGCTCCGCGCAGCACTTCCATTCGCGCTGCGTCGTTCCATCTGGACGCTCCCAGCATCCCCGAATGCGAAATGTTTTGCAAACGGGGTTTCAGCAATTTTCAGGCGTTCAACGTGCCAGATACCCTTTGAACCAGCTCGGCATCCAGGTCTTATCGGTGCCGCCTTCGTTGTCCTGTTTGCGGGCGGCTTTCAATGCCAGCGGCATTGAGTAATTGCCTTCATGACAGGCGTATTCGTAGACATCATCGCCGGTCAGGCGCATCTGCTGGCGAGCGGTAAACGGCGCTTGGTAGGATTCCGGATCATCGATGGTCCATTCATACTGCAGCGTATTGCCGTCCAGGCGTGTGAAGCGCTCTGTCATGACGGTATTGTCGCCGGTGCCCATGGGTGCGGCGTAGGGCTTGAAGTTGGTGGTTTTTACTACGAAGGTGTCGCCGTCCCACTGGCCGGTAGAGAAACCCTTCCAGAACCGCGTGTCCCCGGCTACCGAGCCGCTGCCGTCTGTAGGAATAACCCGGTGATCGTTGACCATTTCGACCTGTATGGCGATGTGGCTCTGTGACTGCACGATCTGCATGATGTTGTTATAGGCGCCCGAGCGCATGGGGTTGTTGTTGAATCCGATCAGGCAGCGGTCGGTGAGGTTGCGCATCTCCGGACCCGACGGCGGCAATGACTGCATGTGCCAGTAAGGTTGGTTGCGCTCCCGGGCCGTGTCAGTCATCGCGGGCATGCGACCGTTGGGCGGGTCGACGATCAAGGACGTACGCAGACTGCCGTCGAATGTGCTGCCTAACTCCAGAAAGCCCGAGTTGTAGCCCACGTCCACGTCGGATTGGCCATCGAGGCCTTCACGAACCTCCCCTTCGCGCTGCGCAGCCTCTGCGCGGCGCTGGCGAATGTCTGCTTCGATATTTGCCGCTTCTTCCGCGGTGAGCAGCTCTTTGTCTTTCCAGTTATCCGGGCGGTTCAATGGGGTTGCGGTCTTGAAGTCCCAGGTGCCCTGCAGACTGGGTTTGCCCCAGGACGTCATGGGTACATCCGCCATAGCAGGCAGCGCGGCTACCGCCGCCACGCATGCAATATAAAGCGCAGAAGAGAGTTTTCTGATTTTCATGTCTGGCTCCTAATACAGGTTTTTCAGGGCTGGTTTACTGCGATCTGCACCTTCGCGCAGATGGTTGTACATGGCATCTTCGGCGAAGGGTATGCACTTGTATTCAAGCAATCTGGCGCCGTCTTCGAGGCGTCGATAAAGCGGCATGCGAATGGTCCAGGGTTGAGTGAATACCTGCGGGTCTTCTATGGTGGCTTCGTAACGGATGTGGTTTTCGCTGATGGGGGTGTAGCGCTCGGTTACTTTCAACTGGTCGCTGTGCCACGTGCCGGTGGCGTCCAGCCAGGTGTCGGGGACCTGGTCGGTTACCTCCACCACCAGCGTCTGTCCATCCCAGCGTCCTGTGGAATGACCCATCCAGGAAGGTAGTTCTGCACGGGTGCCGGGTCGGTCGAGGTGAATCACCCGGCTGTTGCTGCCCCATTCGTAGGCGATGAAGATCTTGTTGTCTGACTGCACGATGTGAAATGGCAACGGCATGTAGGTCTGGCGAGGCAGGCCGGGAATGAAACATTTTACGGCTGGATCCCACTGGTGCCATTCCGCGCGGTACTTTTCCCGCTGGGACGCGGCATCTTCGGTATACGGGATTTTGCCCTCGACAACATAGCTGTGGCCGGCTGGAATGCCGCCGAACGCACCCACGATGCCCGTTGTCGGCCCTTTGACGGCGTTGCCGCCTTCCAGGTTCCAGTGGGCAGTGCCTACAGCCTGCCACAGGCCATTGAGATCAGGCGCGGAGGGTTTGGGCGCAATTGTCTGCTCCGGCTGTACCGGGCTGCAACTACACACTGCCATCAATGCCATGCCGCTGGCGATAGCGCGCCACAGCGATGGCAGGCGGTTTACTCTGTTTCGCTTGTTCATTTCAATCCTCCAGCAAGGTCTGGTCGCGGGCGGCTTCGACGGGGTCCGCACCGTCTTTTGGCGCGCCGGTGCCAGATGAACCCATGAACAGGCGCCGGCCGTCGGCAAACATGATGTCGCGGCCGCTGCCCCGGCACTTGGGATCGCAGTCGGGGTCTTTGCTCTGATAGCCCCGAACAATGACTTCTGCGCCCACTTCCAGCAGGCTGCGGGTCAGGCCCGCGCGCAGTAGAGAATTTGGTGTGCCGCCTTCCATCATCCACGGCACTACGCTGCCGTTTTCCTGAGTTACATCGACATGTACCCAGGCATGAGGATTGATCCATTCAACCCGTACCACTTTACCCTGGACCCGAAACGGTTTTTCGGCATCGAATTCCGAGGAGAATGCGTGGTGCCCCTGGCTGGCGAGGGGCATCAGCAGGAGAGTGATCGCGCTGAGCAAACGCGGGAGCGTGGTTGCTTGTTTGAAGTGTCTTAACGTCATTTTTCTGCCGTCTGTTGTCGAGTTGTTCAGGGGTGTTCGAGGCGGTGATACAGTCGCCGCATGGTGATTTCGCTCACGCCTACTTGTTTGATGGGAATCTCGGTGTGATTGGTCAGATCGATGGTTTGTGCTGCGGTTTTCACATCAACGCCTTGCGCGTGCAGCGCGGTGGCTTTGGCCCATAGATCACGATAGAAGGCCTGCACGATGTCGATGCGGGCGAGATCGCTGACCGGTCCGCCATGCCCGGGTACGAACAAGTCGAAATCCAGCGCCTTCATCTTTTCCAGGGTCTGTGGCCATTCGTCCACATAGCCGTCGCCGAGATAGGACGGGCCGGAAAATGCCACATCGCCGGTAAACAGGAGGCGTTCGTTGGGAAAGTACACAAACGCATCGCCGCCGGTGTGCGCCCGGCCAAGAAACAGAATCTGAATTTCTCGTTCGCCGCGATACAGAGTCATGCGGTCGTTGAAGGTGACCGTAGGCGGCACCGGGTCGATCTCGTCAAAGTCTTTTACATGGGCTGAGAACAAAGTCAGGTAATCGGTCAGTTCCCGTTTGCGTTTGGGGTCGGTGACTTCTGCCAGTTCTTTGTTCAGCCGTTCGAGCATCGCGGCGTTGCCATTGACCCCGTTACGATAGGTTGCTTCCTCCAGTGGCGCCCCTGCCAGCTTATCGTAAGTGAATTCGTGCCCGATAATTGGAATACCAGTGAATTCCTGATTGCCGTGAGCGTGGTCCCAGTGATGGTGGGAATTGATCAGTGTGGAAATTGGGTTGTCGGTGATGGCCTGCATGGCGCGGATCAAATCCCGCGCTTTGGCCGGCGTGACATGGGAGTCGACGAGTACCACATCGTGTTCATTGACGATGACCAGGGCATTGCTGTTGAACACTGCAGCGGTGCTTTGAGCCAGCCAGATGCCATTGCGGATCTGTGTAAACTTATGGGTTGCTGTTGTTACGACATTCTCGTCGAGCCCAGCTGTCTCGGTTGAGACGGCAATGCCCGGCATCGCCAGCGCCGCAACCAGAGCCATGCACCTGATTGTGCCCATCAATCCCCTCTCCTTATCCATTGTCTTTTCCTCCCGGTGGCTTTTGTTGCTGCTGGGACGCCCGCAGAGCGTTGGCTTCGCCGATCAGATAGTGGCGCACAGCCTGCGCATCCGCTTTGCTCAGGGTGTCGGCGAAGCCCGGCATGCCTTGCTCAGTCCGGGCGCCACCCAGAACGATATCGACGAACTGTTGGTGAACATCCATCGTCATTGCGCGCAGATCTGGCGCTGTGGTCATGACCTCCGATGGTACGCCGATACCGCCATGACAACTGGCGCATTGAGCCTCATAGTGCCGCTCGCCCAGCAGGAACGCATCCAGGTCATAGGGTGCCTCGGGTTGGGGTGGCACCTCAAGAGACACGGCCCGCGTGGCGGGCATCTGCGCCTGCCCGCCCAGCTTGAAGACCAGTAACGTGCCGCCCAGATCCAGTGCCCGATTACCGCTCACCATGGTCGCAACATACTGGGCGTCGTCGATTGCATAGCTGATCACCGATGAGCTGAAATAACCGAGCGCGTCAAACGACCATATGGGTTCGCCGTGGTCGGTATCGCGCGCGACCAGACGTCCATCTCCTTCGCCCTGAAACAGCAGGCCGGACGCAGTGGCCAATACCCCGCCGTTATAGGTGCTCTGCAGCTTGTGGCGCCATTTGTATTGCCCGGTCAGAGGGTCGAATGCGCCGAGATAGCCTTCTGTGGGCGGCGGCGGGTCTGCCTGTTCGATGAGCTTGCGGCGGTATTCGCCTTCTCCCCAGCCCAGGCTCAGACCACGCTCACGAATCCTGTAAACGCCGGTCTTGACGAACTCTTCATCCAACGAATAAAAATTCGGCATGTCGTGGTAATAGAAATACATGATGCCGGTCGATTCGTCCCATGATTGTGGCTCCCAATTGTGTGCGCCGGAGTTGGCTGGAATGATCCACTGGGGCTTGTCTTCGTAGACCACCGCCGGGTTCTCCACCGGTCGACCGGTCTCCATATCGATATGGGTCGCCCAGGTAATCGCCTCGGTGTAGGGGTGTGCGCGCAACAGCTCGCCGGTTTCCCGGTCGATGACGTAGAAGAACCCGTTCTTGGGTGCCTGCAGCAAAACCTTGCGTTGGCGGCCATCCACCTCCATGGTGCTCAGTGTGATGTCCATGGCTGAGCTGTAATCCCAGTTGTCGCCGGGCGCGGTCTGGTAGTACCAGTTCATGCGACCGTCGTCGACATTCACGGAAATTATCGCGGTGAGAAACAAATCATCGCCGGCCAGCGGGTTGTCCGCTGACTTCCTGGTCCACGCGTCGCCGGAGCGGATCTGGCGTGGCCAGGGTGCGCCATTGCCGACGCCGATGTACAGTGTGTTGAGTTCCTCGTCATACACTAAAGCGTGCCAGGCGGTGCCACCGCCGCCGTATTTCCACCATTCGCCGCCCCAGGTCCTGGCCGCGAGTTCCATCTCGGGATGCTCGAAAGGCTTGCTCGGGTCACCGGGCACCAGGTAGAAGCGCCAGTCGATTTCACCGGTCTCGGCGTTGTAAGCGGTTACGTAGCCGCGTCGGTGACCGGACTCCGAGCTGCCCTGGCCGATGAATACCTTGCCCCGGGCTGCCCGGGGCGCACCGGTGATGTTGAAGCGACCCAGGGCGGATGGATGATAGGTGTCTACATCCCACATTACCGATCCGTCTGCGGCGTTCAGCGCCAGCAGACGACCGTCAAAAGTGGCGACGTAAACTTTGCCCCGGTACACGGCGACACCCCTGTTGTGGGCCGGGCCGCAGCAGGCCAGGCGTACGTAACTACGATCGACCTGGGGATCGTAGCGCCACAATTGCTCGCCGGTTGCCGCATCGAATGCGTACACCACGCTCCAGCCATTGGTGGCATACAGCACGCCGTCGGCAACGATGGGCGTGCCCTGCATACGCATGTTGAAATCGCCGATCTGCTTCGACCAGGCGAGGCCCAGCTGGTGCACGTTGGACCGCTTGATCTGGATCAGTTTCGAGAAACGCTGTTCCTTGTAGGTCTGGCCGTAGGTGAGCCAGCTGCCTGGTTCCGCCTGTGCAGCTGCGATAATACGCGCATCGTCGATGTTACCGGCCGGATGAGCAGCTTTACCGGAAACGTCGGCTGACGAGGCGGGTGATTCAAGTTCGCCTGCGCCGCAGGCCGTCAACATGAGCCACAGGCTGAGCCATGTCAGATGCCGGGGATGCCAGGAGCGATCAATGCTCATAAGTCTTGCTTCTCCGTCTCCGGTAACGCGAAGGCGACGTATTGCGATCCGGAGGGTGGCCCCAGGCGCCCGCCGCCAGCGGCGATTACAACGTACTGGCGGCCGTTCGCGGCGTACACCGCAGGCGTCGAGAAACCCGCCGCGGGCAGTTCCGTCTGCCACAGGATCTGACCGCTGTCGCTGTCATAAGCGCGCATCCTGCTGTCCGGGGTGGCAGCAATGAAGATCAATCCGCTGGCGGTGACCACAGGGCCTCCGTAGTTCAGTGCGCCGTAGCCCAGACCCGGGTGAGATGGGAAGTTGCCGAAGTTCACCGACCACACGGGTTCCCCGGTCGCCAGATCAATCGAGCTCAACACCCCCCAGGGCGGTGCATTGCCGGGCAGGCCCTCATGGTCTTTCAGGTAGACGTACCCGCTGGTCAGAGCGTAGCCCACTTCAGTGGTCGGCTGGTCCTGGTCCGGCACCTCTGACGGCAGAATAAACCGGTAGATCGCGTTGCGTTCCACCGCTGTCAGATGGACAAAAGCGGGCATGCCGCTGGCGCCCTCGATGATCGTTTTCTCGACATCAGCGAATGATCTGCGGCCAAGCAGACCATTGAGGTCGGGGCCCCGTTCGCTACCGGTTCGATCCATGCCGTGACAGCTGCCGCAGTGTTCGGCGTAGGTGCCGTAGCTGCTTGTGCCGACCGGAATCTCGCTGAGGGTCAGCACTGCGGCTTCATCGTTACTGTTGACAATGAGCCTTCGGGTTGCCGGCTCGTATGCGGAGCCACCCCACTCCGCGCCGCCGTCGTACCAGGGATAAAACAGTATTGTGCCCAATCTTGGGGGTGCCCAGGGGCGCCGGTCCCAGTCCTTTATCAGGTCTTCGACGTATGCCCTGGCGGCGGGGGTACGGTTGGTGACTTCGAACTGCTGGCGCGTTATGGCGACGCTGGAAACCCATTGTGTCTGGGCGGGTTGCTCACCGGGCAGCGTACTGGGAATGGGCGTATCGATTTCGACAAGCGGGTAGAGGGGTTCGCCGGTATCGCGCTGGAAAGCATACAGGTGCCCGGTTTTTGTGGTGAGCGTCACCGCATCTATGAGCTTGCCGTCGCGCTCGAGCTGCACCAGCGTCGGTGGCGAGGGGTTGTCTTTGTCCCACAGGTCGTGTCTGACCACCTGGTGGTGCCATCGGTAAGCGCCGGTGCGCGCGTCCAGCGCGACAATAGAGTTGGCAAACAGGTTGTCGCCCAGGCGGTTACCACCGTAAAAATCCGGTGTGGCGGAGCCGGTGGGCGCGAACAGCAACCCGCGCTGTTCATCCAGGGCCATGCCGGTCCACACGTTGGCACCACCAGAGTGTGCCTGAGATCCTTCCGCCCAGCTTTCAGAGCCGGGCTCGCCTGGTTTAGGCAGCGTATTGAACTGCCAGGTCAGGCTGCCGTCTTCGGCGCTGAAGGCGCGGATGCTGCCGGGGTAGGCATAGCGGTCTTCGCTGGTGGAGAAACCCATGATGATGAGATCTTCAAACACCACGCCGGGCACCGTGGCAGAGACATGACTGAAGCGGCGATCGGGATCGACCTCCGTGGGCGTCATATCGACGAAGCCGCCCTCACCGAATGTCGTCACCAGGTTGCCGGTATCGGCGTCGAGCGCAACCAGTCGATTGCCGGCGGCGAACAGCAGGCGGCGCTTCTGCGGCCACCACATCAAACCGCGTTGTGCTGCCCGTTTGAGCTGCAGATCGTTGCGCCATATCTCCCTCCCGGTCGCTGCATTCAGCGCGAAGGGGATCAGCGACGGCGAGAGGCCATACAGCGTTCCGTCAATGACGACGGGGCTTGTATACATGGTGCCGGAATCAATTTCAGGCTCGGATTCATAACGCCAGGCCACCTCGAGCTGGTCGACGTTGTTCCGCTTGATCTGGGTCAGGGCGGAGTAGTGTTGTCTGCCGCTGTCACCCAGATAAACCGACCAGTTGCCGCTGATTGGTGCCGGTTTTTCGGAGTTTGGGGCGCAACCGGACAGCAAGACACACATGCTGATTGCCGTTGTCCAACTGCTCGTGCAACGCATTGCCGGTCGTCTCCCCCCCAAGTCGATCGCAATTAATGGCATTGTAACAGGCGCGGGCGTGGTCGTCTGTGGGCCCATTCCAGGTTGGCCTCAACCTGGCGCCCGGGGGTCCGCAGACTCGTCCTGTAGAACGAAATCTTCTTTGTAACGCACAGCGCAATCCGGGCATACGAAATCTTCGGGTAGTTCCTTAAACAGGAATCCCGGCGGATAACCTTCGTGGTCGTCGCCCAATGCCTCGTCGTAGGTGTAGCCGCACCCCGGGCATTTGAATTCAGGCACCGGCATTACCGTATTTTGCGTGTAGCGCCAGCTGTCGGGCAGGGTCGATATTGATCTTGCCCAGATCGCCGTTCACGTGGGGCAGCGTCATCAATCTCGCGTCCATGACCTTGTACCACAGCCATGGAATGTAGGCGATGAGGTACATGCCGTAATAACCGCTCGGTAGACTGGGCAGGTTTTCAAAGTGACGCAGGCTCTGATAGCGCCGCGTTGGATTGGCATGGTGATCGGAGTGGCGTTGCAGATGGAACAGCAGCAGATTGGAGTATTTGTGATTGGCGTTCCAGCTGTGGTGCGGCTGACAACGCTCATATTTGCCGTCGACCTGGGTGGCGCGCAGCAGGCCATAGTGCTCGATGTAGTTGGCACTGGTCAGCACCCACCAGGACAATACATTGTGAACGACCAGAAACGGCACCATCACCCAGCCGAACGCCACGATCAAACCGGCCTGTAGAACTATGGTGATTAGGTAGCTTTGCAGAACTTCATTGTGCAGGCTCAGCAGCGATACACCCTTGCGTGAGAGCCGTGCTTGTTCGATCTGCCATGCCCTGCGCGCCGCGCCGGGGATTTCCCGCAGGGCAAATCTGTAGATTGACTCTCCCATGCGCGCGCTGGCGGGGTCTTGCGGTGTGGCGACGTCGCGGTGGTGGCCGCGATTGTGCTCGATGCAGAAATGCCCGTAGGCTGGTACGGCAAGTACGATCTTTGCCAGCCAGGTTTCGAGGCTGTTGCGCTTGTGGCCCAGTTCATGGCCTGTGTTGATTGCAAAACCGTCGGCAAATCCGATCGCCACCGTGATTGCCAGTAAGCCCCACCACGAGATGGGCTGGGTGCCGACGAAAATGGCGACGGCCAGAAAAGCCCCATAGTGCAACGGCACGGTGAGAAAGGTGAGTATGCGGTAGTAGCTGTCTTCTTCCAGCTGCGGAACGAGAACTTCCGGGGGGTTGTTTTCATCCTCCCCCAACGCCCAATCAAGGAACGGCCCGAGGACAAACATGAGCAACAGCGGCACCGGCAGCCACAATTCACTGTTGGTAAGGAGGTAGCCGCATACCCCGATTAACGGAATGACCGGGTTGACCAATGAAAGAAACCACCACCAACGCTTGCGGTCGGTGTAGGTTACAGTGCCGTCGGCGAAGGTTTTAATCATGCAAGCCTCTGCGGTTTGAGCATCAGTGCGGTGGATGTTGCGGTGGCCAGCATCTCACCGCCGGCGTTGCGCAGCTCGCTCTGCAGAGACATTACGTCTTTGCCGCGTTCGACCACCCAGCCGCTGGCCCGGTTAATGCCCAGAGACGCTGACTTGATATAGCTGGTTTTCAGTTCGAGGGTCGCCGGGGCTTCTGCGAAATTGGTGCCCTACATTATCGTATTTCACCGGTAATGCCCAAGTCCCGGAGTCTGCTCGGCCACCCGGGTACTGTACAAGCGGCGATTTGGGGCATTAAATAGAGCGTCGCAAGCTGATGAAATGGAGGGGAGGTCCAATGGCTCACGATATCGTAATACGCGGCGGTACTGTCGTTGACGGAACTGGTGCGCCGGGCAGACCGGCAGACGTAGCGATCAGCGGAGATCGCGTAACGGAAATCGGCGAAGTCAGCGGCGCCGCCAGGCGCGAAATCGATGCGTCGGGTCGGCTTGTTACGCCGGGATTTGTCGACATCCATACCCACCTGGATGCGCAGATCGCATGGGACCCGATTGCCTCGTCGTCGTGCTATCACGGCATAACCTCTGCGGTGCTGGGCAATTGCGGTGTTACGTTCGCACCCTGCAAACCCGAAGACCGCGATTACCTGGCCAATCTGATGGAATCGGTGGAAGACATTCCCGCTGAGAGTATTCGTCAGGGCGTGCCGTTCACCTGGGAAAGTTATGGAGAATACCTGCAGGCCATCGACGAGATGGATAAAGGCATCAATGTCGGCGGCATGGTCGGGCACTGCGCGGTGCGTTATCACGCCATGGGGGAACGCTCGCTCGACGAGGCGCCTGCAACCGTGGAAGATCTGGAGAAAATCACGGCGCTGGTAGATGAAGCGATCGGTGCCGGGGCGCTGGGTTTCTCTACCTCGCGCACTTATATGCACAAAGTGCCTGATGGGCGGTGCGTGCCCGGTACTTATGCCGCCGACGAGGAAATGCTGGCGATCGGGCAGGTGCTCGGCCGGCATGCCAAGGGTGTATTCGAAGCCGCCGCGCGGCTGGGCGAGGGTGACAAAGAAGCCCACCTGCCCAGGACCCGCGCCGAAGTGGCGTGGATGGGTCGGGTTTCCCGGGAGAACAATCTCAACGTGACGTTTGGTCTGACCCAGAGTTTTCGCCGCCCGGATCTTTACCGACGCGTAATTGAGTTCGCCGAGGAAGAAAACGCCAAAGGCGCACGGCTGCGCCCGCAGACCTCCGCCCGGGGAATCGGTGGCCTGTTTGCGCTGGACCACCATACGCCGTTCCGCAACAACGCGGCCTGGCGGGAAATGGAGAAGCTGGACTTCAATGGCCGTCTTGCGGCGCTTGAAGACGAGAGCATGCGGGCGCGCCTTGCGAACCTGGAAAACCCGATCATGCTCGACATGAACCTGGCGTATCTGCTGACCGATGACAATGTCGACTACAGCCACGATCCGAACAATACCCTGGCGGCGCATGCTGAACGCATGGGTATGACGCCGGTAGAGGCGTACATACAGCTCAATCGGCAGCATCGTGGACGTGTCGTGGTGTGGCATCCGGGGCTCAATCAGAGTATCGATGCGGTGGGTGAAATGTTGCAAAACCCGACGGTGGCCATGGGGCTTGCGGACTCCGGCGCCCACGTGGGGCAGATCATGGACGCCAGCTCGCCGACCTGGCTGCTCAGTTACTGGGTGCGTGACACGGGGCAGATCGCTCTTGAAGAAGCCATTCGCGGCTGGACGTCTGATACCGCCGAGCTGTTCGGCATTAAAGATCGCGGCGTGCTGCGAACGGGTGCATTTGCCGACATCAACGTTATAGATCTGGGTGGGCTGGCCATCGATCTGCCTGAATACCGGCACGATTTTCCGGGTGGGGCGGGTCGGTATGTGCAGACCGGTGCCGGGTATGATCATGTCATCGTCAACGGCCAGAGTTTCATGGAGAACGGCGAGCACGTCGGCAGTTATGCCGGTTTAACGCTGCGCAGCTGAGACGCCGAACAGGAGCAGAGAACCATGTCATTGCGCGCTTTTCGACACGATGTCCGTAACTGGCTGGAAGAGAATTGTCCGGCCAGCATGCGCACGGACATGCCGGACAACGAAATCGTCAACGGCGGCAGCAAACAGCGCAGTGCGAACCCGGACTCCTACGTCTGGCTCGAGCGCATGGCCAGCAAGGGCTGGACGGTGCCGCACTGGCCCGAGGAGTATGGCGGCGCGGATCTGAGCAAAGACGAATACGTCGTCCTGCTCGAGGAAATGTCGGCCATCAACGCGCGCATTCCGCTGACCGGCATGGGCGTGGCCATGATCGGGCCGACCCTGCTGGAGTATGGAACCCCTGAACAGAAGGCCGAGCACCTGCCGAAGATCGCCAGCGGCGAAATTCGCTGGTGTCAGGGTTACAGTGAGCCCGGCGCGGGTTCGGATCTGGCCAGTCTGCAGACCCGGGCGGAAGATCAGGGTGATCACTTTGTCATCAACGGGCAGAAGATCTGGACCACCCTTGCCCAGCATGGGGACTGGATCTTTTTTCTGGCGCGCACGGATTTTGACGCGCCCAAACATGAAGGCATCAGCTTCATGCTGATGGATATGGATCAGCCTGGCGTGACCGTGCGGCCGATCAAGCTGATCAGCGGGGCATCGCAATTCTGTGAGACGTTCTTCGACGACGCGGTGGCGCTCAAGAGTAATCTGGTGCACAAGCTCAACAAGGGCTGGACGGTAGGCAAAAGACTCCTGCAGCATGAGCGCTCGGGCATTCAGGCACTGGCGCAGGCGGCAGCGGGCCGCTCCGCCCAGGCCACCAACGCCACACCGATAACCGAGTCTGCGCAAAGCTATGCAGGCTCAGTGGATAACAAGATTGCCGACCCCGTGTTGCGGGATGACATCATCGCCCACACCATCAACAACCGGGCGCTGTCGCTGACCCAGATCCGCACCGTGGAGGAGTCCGAAGGCGGCACGCCCGGACCCGCCACTTCGATTTTCAAATTACGCGGCGCTGAGCTGCGTAAGGAGCAGTGGGAACTGCAGTTACGCGCGCGGGGCACCGCCGCGCTGGGTTGGGAGGGTGATGCGTTTTCCGATGAGGAGCGTCTGGTAACCCGCACCTGGTTGGGTTCCAAAGCAGGATCTATTGCGGGCGGGTCTAATGAGGTGCAACTCAACATCATCGCCAAGCGGGTACTGGGCTTGCCCGATTAAGGCATCTGATCGGGAGCGGAGGTAGAGCAGTGGCCATACCAGAACAGTTTACACACGAAGCCGTAGCAGCGGCTTCGCAACAGATTGAGGCACCTTATCGAAGCTTCGTGATATCCGGAGAGCCTTACCGCTCATTAGTTGCGCAGAATCCCTGGATGAAGCCGCCGGCAAGAGGTGAAGAACTGGTCTGGGATGCGGGTCGCTATTACGACACCACTGTGGCGCGCAAGCACCCTCACTGGATGGACGTTGAGCTGCCGCAGCCCACGAAAGACATACAGTGCCTGCGCAGCGACTTTACCGATTGGGGCTACTGTCTGATCGAGGATGGCACCTCACCTGAGCAAACCCGGGCGCTGCACCAGCGTGTCACCGAGCAGGCTGCGGCCGAACGTGAACTCGGTATCGGCTACCTGATGGAGGCGCAGCAGCATGTCTGGGGGCTGGTGAACAAGGGTGAGGTATTCGTGCGCTGCATGTCTCACGAAACTGATGCCGTGCAGGCGGGTTCGCTGATCGAGCAACTGCTCGATGAGGCGCTGGGTCCGGGCTGGAATCATCTCAGTTTCATCTCAAATATCAGTTACCCGGGCTGCCATCCCCAGGGCATGCACCAGGATCAGGGCCTTGCCGGCCCCTATCGCTTTCTCGAAGCACCGATACTCGTCAACACGATATACGTGCTGCAGGATGTCGACGAGATCAATGGCGGCACTTTAATCGTGCCGGGGTCCCACAAGTTGTACTGCGACGGGGGCGGCACGTTCGGTAAGATCCCGCCGCCGATTAATCTCGAGGCGCCGGCGGGCACAGTGATGTTGCTCGATGGACGTGTCTTGCATGGCGGTGCAGTAAACAGGTCAGACAAGCTGCGCTATATCATCACGAATTCGGTGGTTCGCCCCTTCATTCGTCAGCAGGAATCGTTTCATCTGACAATTCGCCCGGAGATTCTCAAGAAGGCGAGCGACAAGTTCCTGTGGCGTTGCGGCTTTCAGGCCACGGCTGCCCGCAGCATGGTGGAAGGATACGGGTATTTTGGCAACGGCGAGCAGGGCGACCCGAATGGCGCTATAGTCAATGCGCGTATCGCCATGGACGAAGGCCGCTATCAGAGGCTGGGCGAACTACGCCCGGGTGAAATCAGCCAGTCGTCGGTGAATGAGCTGGCCCTTGCACGAATGCAGAATGAGCACGAAACACCCAGAGCGCGCGCGCGCAGTATGATGCGCGAGATCTCTACGCCTTAATTCGCCTGCGCCGCCGTCCGCTCTGGCACAGTGCGCCTCAGGGCGGGAGATTACGTATGAACTGCCATGCTCAAGACACGGATACTCGATCCGGGAAAAAGACCGATTTGCTGCTGTGGAGCAGCGGATTGCTGATCGGTGCTGGCTACATTGTGCATGGGATGCTGTCGGAAACGATTGCGGATGTTCACTGGCTGCATGCGTTTGCTCATTCAGCCTTCGAGCTGGTCAATACGGTTTGGTGGGGTGTTGCTATCGGCATCCTGATGATTGCTGTGCTGGGCAGGATTCCCAGGGAATTTGTCATGAGCGCGCTGGGTACCCGGCGTGGAACCCAGGGGGTTGTTCGAGCCACCTTCGCCGGTGTACTGCTGGACCTGTGCAGCCATGGTGTACTCATGGTCGGCGCGAAGCTGTATGAGCGTGGTGCTTCCACCGGGCAGGTCGTGGCTTTTCTGGTATCCAGCCCATGGAACTCGCTTTCGTTGACCCTGATTCTCATCGCGCTCATCGGCCTGCCGTGGACGCTGGGATTCATCGTGCTGTCCATGGCGATTGCCATGGTCACCGGCATACTGTTCGATCGTCTGATCCGCAGTGGTACGCTGCCGGACAATCCGAATGTGTCGAATCTAGCCGATGATTTCCAGTTCTGGCGTGAAGCCCGGGTGCAACTGGCCGGAGCGGACCTGTCTGCGGGTGCGCTGGCCAGCATGCTCGCAGACGGCATCAGGGAGTCGCGCATGGTGGTACGCTGGATCCTGTTTGGCCTGGTTCTGGCGAGTCTGGTCAGAGCATTCGTTCCCGGGGAAATGTTTGCCAGCTACTTTGGTCCTACGGTGCTGGGCCTTGGCGTAACCGTCATCATGGCGACGATTCTTGAGGTCTGTTCCGAAGGTTCCACGCCGCTGGCGGCGGACATTCTCAACCGGGCCGGAGCGCCGGGTAACAGTTTTGCGTTTCTGATGGGCGGTGTGGCTACGGATTACACTGAGATCATGGTGCTCAAAGACACTACCAGTTCTCTGAAAATCGCGCTGTTTCTGCCTTTGTTGACGCTGCCCCAGGTGATTATTCTGGGCTGGCTCATTAACGTTATGGCCGTGGGGTAGGGGAGATCTCTAATGGCACAGGCTGATGCTCAAGGAAACAGGATTGTCGCGGCGTGTGCTGTGTTTGTGTGCGCCCTGGGGATTGCCGGTTGTGCAAAGCCGTTCATCGAACCTCTGCATCTGCCTGCAGAGCACGGCAGCGCCCAGCCCCACCTGGCGGTAGCACCGCATGGCGAAGTCGTACTCAGCTGGTTGACCAGGCGCGAGCAGGCCGCGACCCTGTATTTTTCGACGCTTGAGGCTGATCACTGGTCGGATCCCGTAGCGGTTGCGGCGGGGCCGGACTGGTTTGTCAACTGGGCGGACTTTCCATCTGTGCAGCCGATTACACAAGACCTGTGGGCGGCCCACTGGCTGGTGAAAAGTGCAGAGCCGACCTTTGCCTATGACGTTGCGGTTTCACTGTCTCATGATGGCGGCTCGCACTGGGCCGCACCCATCACTCCACACAACGACGGCACGCCCACCGAGCACGGTTTCGCCAGCCTGTTTGCATTGCAGGATCAGCCGGCCCTCATCTGGCTGGATGGCAGGCAGATGATAGAAGGTCATGATGGGGCTGCGCCCGGCCCCATGACTTTGCGCGGTGCGCGTTTGGACAACGGCCAGCGGATCAGTGGCGCGCAGGTCCTGGATGACCGGGTGTGTGATTGTTGCCAGACTGATGTAGCCGTTGCTGCAACCGGACCGGTCGCGGTGTATCGCAACCGCAGCGAACATGAGATCAGAGACATTTATGTCTCGCGAATGGAACAGGGTATCTGGCAGGCCGGGCGGGCGGTGGCGAATGATAACTGGGAGATTTCGGGCTGCCCGGTAAACGGCCCGGCCATCGATGCGCTTGGCGATCAGGTGGCCGTTGCCTGGTTCACCGCGGCGGCGGGCCGTTCCCGTGTACGCATGGCGTGGTCTGTTGACGCTGGCGTGACATTTTCCGATCCCTACGATATCGATATTGAACGGGCGATCGGGCGTGTCGATGTGGCGCTGCTCAGCGAAACCGAAGCGGTCGTCAGCTGGTTGCGCCGTGGCTTCAGCAGTCAGGGCGAAATCGTCGTGCGGCGGGTGAGTTCAGTGGGAGAGCTCGGCGCTGTGCAGGTCATTGCTGCAACTACCGGCAGCCGCCCGAGCGGGTTTCCGCAGATGGTACGCAGCGGCGGCGACCTCATTTTCGCCTGGACGAACACATCGACGGAGCGTGTGCAGACGGCGCGCCTATCGATTCACCGTTGGCCGGGTGACTGACAGACTATCGGGCACCTCGATCAGTTTAGCCCGCAGGTATTCCCCCATGGACTTTGCCTGCTTGTCGATGCGGTGATTGGAAGCCGCACCGGTGCCTAACACGCCCTTGATGTAGAAGTTCAGCGCGCGCAGATTGGGCATTTCATAGCGTTCCACTTCGTATCCGGCCATATCCGGCAGCAGGCGTTTGAACTCTTCTGCAGTCAGGTACTCGTGCAGGAATGCATAGGCTTCATCGGAGCGCGCCCAGACGCCGCAGTTGGCGTTGCCACCTTTGTCGCCGGATCGTGTCCCGAACAGGCGGCCGAACGGAATCTTGGTGGAAGGACCCCCAGGTGCGGGAGCCAGTTCTACCGGCATCTGTTGATAGTAGATTTCCTCCAGGTCCAGTCGCTGCGTGGGCAGTACGTCGGTGGTGGCGCCGGCCATGTGGACTCGCTCGGTAACCAGTTGGCTGTCTATTGTAGAGGGCCAGTGCACGGTAACCCGGCTGCCGTTGAAGCCGGCGCCGCCACGACCTGCATTGCCGGGTATGGCGGCCAAGGCCAGTTCGATGATCTTGGCGTCGAACAACCTGCCGACCTGTTTCGGGTCGGCGGTGGTCACCGTGATGCGCAGAATCGCATGGGCCGCTTCGTTTGAGAGCGGGTCTTCATGTTCAGTGTGGATGAGCTGTATGTCTACATCGTCAAACTGATCCTGGCCGCCCAGATTGTGGAAAATCTGATCAATATACAGTTCAGCCTTCTTTTCGATATCCAGTCCGGTGAGTAGCACCTCGTGTGTCTGCTTGTGCGGCCCCAGCGTGTTGAAACAGACTTTGTGCGTTGGTGGCGCGGTGCTGCCCCGGGTATTGCTTACGCGCACCCGATCTTCGCCGACCTGTTCGACTTTCATGGTGTCGAAATGGGCGATGACGTCGGGGTTCATGTAGGCCGGGGTAGAGATCTCGTACAGAAGTTGCGCGGTCACCGTACCCACCGATACCAGCCCACCGGTGCCGGGATGTTTGGTGATGGTGAACGAACCGTCTGCTTCGATTTCCGCGATGGGATAGCCGACATTGTGGAACGACGGTACCTCTTCGAAGAATGAATAGTTGCCCCCGCAGCATTGAGCGCCGCACTCGATGATGTGACCTGCAGCCAGCGCGCCGGCCAGTGCATCGTAATCTTTGCGGCTCCAGTTGAACTTCCAGGCCGCTGGACCGATGACCACCGCGGCATCGGTGACCCGGGGACAGATGACGATGTCCGCACCCTGATCCAGAGCTTCCTTGATACCCCAGGCGCCGAAATAGACGTTGGCGGTAAGCACTTCCTCATCGGTATCGCGTAGCGCAACGCCGGTGTCGAGATTTGTGAACGACTCACCCCGGCCCTGCAGGTCGCCGAGATCTTCGAGAAGATCGTCACCATCGATATACGCCACCCTGGCTTCTACGCCGAGGCCGTCGAGAATCTTTTCGACTTCCGCCGCCATGCTTTTAGGGTTCAATCCACCGGCGTTGGAGACGATCTTGATGCCTTTCGCCACACAGTCTGCTGCCACTTCCTGAATCTGTTTGAGAAAGGTGCCCACATAACCCATGTCTTCGCCGCGGGCTTGCTTCTGGGCATACAGTATCGACATGGTGAGCTCGGCGAGATAGTCGCCGGTGAGTACGTCAATGGGACCACCATCTACCATCTCCCGGGCGGCTGCCAATCGGTCGCCGTAAAAACCGCTGCAATTGGCGATGCGGATTACCTCAGTCATCGTAAGCTCCTCAATCTTCCACGACCCAGTTCGGTTTGCGCTTTTCCCGGAAGGCGGCCATGCCCTCGGCGCCCTCTTCGCTGCTGAACAGACGCGCACTCCATTCCGCGGTTTCCGCAAAGCCATCAGCGATGGACAGCTCCTGAACGCGCCGCACCAGTTTCTTGGCTTCGGCCACGGCGTTCGGTCCACCCAGGTTGATCATGTCGATCTCTTCCTGTACGGCGCTGCGTAGTTGCTCTGCAGGGACGGCGCGATGGGCAAAGCCCATTTCAACCGCGCGCCTGCCGTCGAAGCGTTCGCCGGTGAGAAACAGCTTCATGCCGTGATGGCTGCCGAGCTTGGGCAGGCAGACCACGGAGATGATGGCGGGTATTACGCCGATACGTACCTCGCTGAAGCTGCACTGGATGTCGTCTACCATGACCACCATGTCAGCGGCGCCCACCATGCCCAGACCGCCGGCGAAGGCTGCACCGTTTACCGCGGCGATAACCGGCTTTTCGCTTTCTAAGATCATGTTGAGGATGTCCGGATACGACCAGGACGGGCCGCCGTCGGTGCGCTGCCCGGGCGGATTCTTCAGATCAGCCCCCGCGCAGAATGCCGGTCCGTTGCCGGTTATGACAATGCAGCGCACTGCGGAATCTTCCAGCGCGTTCTGCAGATGATCATGAAGCTCGTTGACCAGTACGGCGGAAAGCGCGTTACGGTTTTCCGGTCGGTTCAATGTGATCCAGGCGGCGCCTTTGTTCACTTCGTAGAGGGTTGCCTCGGTTGCTGACATTGCATGTCTCCCGTTTACTATTCGCCTTGTTGTTCTGTGATGGTTACCAGTAGCTGGCCGTTCTCCACCTGATCGCCTGGGTTGACGTGCAATGCGTCTACGGTACCGGCGAAAGGCGCAGTGATGCGGTGTTCCATCTTCATGGCTTCCAGTATCAGCAGCAGATCGCCCTTGGCCACCTGCGTGCCTGCGCTGACTTCGGTTGCCAGTACCGAGCCGGGCATCGGGGCGACCATTCCGCCGGCCAGCAGTTCTGCGTCGGCATCCGGGTAGCGGGGCAGTTCGGTGATCTGCATGTCACCTTTCTGGCCGTGTACGTACCAGTCCATGCCGATGTTGTCGAGGCGGTAGTTGACGCGGCGGCCGTCGATTTCCAGGTCTACCGAACCGTCGCCACAGGCGTAAGGCATTACCAGTATTTCATCGGTGCTTTCGCCGATACGCACACGGAATCTGCCATCCCGGCGCGAGCGGTATTCCACATGACAGTCCATCTCGCCGCAGCGGAAATTCATGATTTCCAGTGGCAGGATGCTATTGCGCCAGCCGCTGCGCACCGTTTTCATCACTCTGGCATTCGCGTGGTTGCGTGCTTGAGATTCCATGACTATGGCGATCACCGCTTCGCTGAGATCATCCTCATTGATGGCACGCACGCGCTGTGGATCGATCCGTTCGATGAAGTCCGTGGTGGTATCGCCGGCCAGGAATGCGGAGTTGCGCAGCGTGGCGACAAGGAAGTCGCGATTGGTGGTCAGGCCCTGGATGCGGGTGGTTTCCAGCACCCTGGCCAGGCGGCTGGCGGCTTCCCTGCGGGTTGGCGCATGCACGATCACCTTGGCGATCATCGGGTCGAACTCCATGGCGATAACGCTGCCGGACTCCACGCCGGAGTCGAAGCGGGCCAGGCCGGCAGGGGAAGGTTCCCAGGCGATCACCGGCCCTGGCGCGGGCAGGAAGTCGTTGTTCGGGTCTTCGGCGCACAGGCGTGCTTCGATGGCGTGGCCGGTGATGCGCAGGTCCTCTTGTGAGAACGACAGCATTTCACCTTCGGCCACGCGAATCTGCTCACGCACCAGATCATGGCCGATGATCTCTTCGGTGACAGGATGCTCAACCTGCAGGCGGGCGTTTACTTCGAGGAAATAGAAGTCGTCGCCGGCCAGCAGGAACTCCACAGTACCGGCGGAGGAATAGCCCAGACTTTTCGCCGCGGCAACCGCTGCTTCGCCCATGGCTGTGCGCATCTCTTCGCTAACGGCAGGTGAGGGTGCTTCTTCGATGATCTTCTGATGACGGCGTTGAATTGAGCACTCACGCTCGAAGCAGTGCACCAGGTTACCGTGGGTGTCACCAATGATCTGCATTTCGACGTGACGCGAGGTGTCGAGCCACTTCTCTAAGAACACGGTATCGTCACCAAACGAAGAGCCGGCTTCCCGGGCGGCGCTCTCTACCGCCGCCTGCAGGTCTGCTTCGGTTTGCACTACCCGCATACCGCGCCCGCCGCCTCCGGCCGAGGCTTTGACCAGCACCGGATAACCGATTTCGTTGGCTGCATCGTTGAGGTTGATATCCGCAGTGATCTCGATGGCCGGCAAAGTAGGCACACCCGCTTCCTGCATCAGTTTCTTGGCCGAGAGCTTGTCGCCCATAGAGGCGATGACTGCGGGTGCCGGTCCGAGCCACGCAATACCGGCATCTATGATTGCCTGGGCGAATCCGGCGTTTTCCGACAGAAAGCCGTAGCCGGGGTGCACGGCATCTGCACCGGAGCGGCGGCATGCGTCGAGCACCTTGTCTACGTCCAGGTAGGTTTCCGCCGAGGTTCTGCCGTTCAATGCAATCGCCATGTCTGCTTCGGCAACGAAGGGCGCCTCGGCGTCGCCGTCTGCATAGATCGCCACTGTGGCGATGCCCATGTCTCGCGCGGTGCGCATGACCCGCCGCGCTATCTCGCCGCGGTTAGCGACCAGCAGTGTGGTAACTGGTCGGATGTCGCTTACATTCGCCATGTGCCGAACTCCTTGGTGCCTTCAACTTTGTTGTTGTATGCCGCTGACAGTGACATGGCGATAACATCCCGGGTATCGCGTGGATCTATCATGCCGTCGTCTGATACCCGCGATGTGGCATACAGTCCTTTGGAACGTTCTTCGGCCCAGTGTTCGGCGACTGCCGCACGTTGGGCGTCGGCTTCTTCGTCGAATTCGATGCCCCGCCGTTCAGCGGCGGCGCGGCCGATGATGCTCATGACGCCGGCCATCTGTTTCGGCCCCATTACCGCGATCTTCGCCAGCGGCCAGATGTAGGTGAAGCGGGGCCCAAAGGCTCGGCCGCTCATACCGTAGTTGCCGGCGCCGTAGGAGGAAGCGAGGATGATGCTGATGTGCGGCACGGTGGAGTTGGCCACGGCGTTGATCATCTTTGAACCATTCTTGGTGATGCCGCCCTGCTCGAAGTCAGTACCCACGATAAAGCCGGTGATGTTGTGCAGGAACACCAGCGGGACATCGATCTGGTTGCACAATTGGATGAACTGCGCAGCTTTTTCGGCGGCTTCGGAAAACAGCGCGCCGTTGTTGCCGAGAATACCTACCGGATAGCCGTGTACCGACGCCCAGCCGCAGATCAGGGTCGGGCCGTAAAGGGGTTTGAATTCCTCGAAGTAGGAGCCATCGACGATGCGCGCGATGACCTCCCGCACGTCGAATGGCGCACGCAGGTCTTCAGAGACGAGCCCCAGCATGTCCTCGGCATCGTATATGGGTTCTTCGAAGTCCGGGTCGGGTTCGGGGCCCAATTTGCGCCAGTTCAGATGTGCCATGACCTCGCGGCACATGCGGATGCCGTCCATCTCGTCCCGGGCCAGGTAGTCGCCCAGGCCGGAGATCTTGGTGTGCATATCGGCGCCGCCCAGATCCTCTTCGTTGGCGTCTTCGCCGGTGGCCATTTTGGTCAGCGCCACGCCGCCCAGGAACACCTTCGACTGGTTTTTGATGAAGATGTTGTAGTCGCTCATGCCGGGCTGGTAGGCGCCGCCGGCGGTGGATGCGCCAAACACCACCGAAACCGTGGGGATACGCATTTTGGAAAGCTCGGTGATCTCGTAAAACAGGCGCCCGCTCTCGGCGAAGTGATCGGTCTCGCGCTGAATGGCCGCTTCCGGATCGCCGCCCTGTTCGCCGCGCAGATCGGCACCTGCGGACTCCACGAACTGTACGTAGGGCAGACGGTTGACCCGCGCGACTTCCAGGCCGCGCATGAGTTTTTTGGCGTTGAACGGGTTGAATGCCCCGGCGCGAACCGACGGGTCGTGGCCGAGAATCACACACTCGACGTTTTCGATCACGCCGATGCCGACTACGAAACCCGAACCGATGTTATAGGGAGAACGCCAGGCCGCCAGCGGGCTGATCTCGAGGAACGGCGAGTCGCGGTCGAGCGCGTGGGAAATACGTTCTCTTATGGGCATTTTGTCCCGTGAACGCAGGCGCGCGATGGCTTCTTCTCCGCCGCCCCGGGACGCTTCCTCAAGCAATTCCTCCACCGTGCTCAGCATGGCCATCATGTCGGCTTTGTTCTGCTTGAACACCTCGGCATTGGTGTCCAGTTTGGAATCCAGAACGGGCATGGTGTCCTCCTTTCGCTTCTTATTGTTCCCTTATCGTGTTGCTCAAATTACCACATTTCGCTGCCGTTGAAAGACTTCTGCGGGCATCAGCCGCCGCTCGTGGAGGTACGTACCGGTTGGCCGGATGCGCTCGTGCAACAGATTTGTGCGTTGCCGGCGTTTGGTGAAACGGGGTAAATTCTATGTTGATCAGGACACTTGGAGGATCAGAATGGATCTGTCATTCGGTCAGGAGTATGAAGAGTTTCGCGCTGAAGTGCGGGGCTTTCTCGATAAACACGGCGATAAGTCGCCACGCAATGCACCGATGCGCAGTCCGGAAACCCTGGAGTGGCAGAAGCTGCTTATCGAACACGGCTACACCGCGCGGACCATTCCCGAGGAGTACGGCGGCTTCGGCGCCGAACCCGATATCATCAAATCGCGCATCATTGCGGAAGAATTCGCCGATGCGCGTGCCAATTCAGGTCTCGGTGGGCAGGGTATCTCCATGTTGGTGCCCACCTTGCTGGAGATGGGTACGCAAGAGCACAAACAGCAGTTCATCAAGCCCACCATTCACGGTGAGATGGTCTGGTGCCAGGGCTATTCGGAACCCGGTGCCGGTTCTGATCTGGCCAGCCTGACCACCCGGGCGGAACTGGACGGAGACGAGTGGGTGATCAACGGGCAGAAGATCTGGACCAGTACAGCCCATCTGGCGGACTGGATATTCTGCCTGGTGCGCACCGAACCCGATGCGCCCAAACACAAGGGGATATCTTTTCTTTTGTTCCGCATGGATACCCCGGGCATCGAAATCCGGCCGCTGGTGGACATGACCGGCGAGGCGAATTTCAACGAGACCTTCTTCACCGATGTACGGGTACCGAAACACCAGATCGTCGGCCAGCGCGGTGAGGGTTGGCTGGTGGCCAACGCCATTCTCGGCCACGAACGGGATTCCCTGGGGAACCCCAACATTACACTGACCCGCTTCAATGCGTTGGTCGATTTGATGAAGACGGAAACCTTGGGCGGCGAGCGGCTCATCGATAACCCGGTTTATCGCGATCGCCTCATGCAGATTCAGGGTCGGGTCATGGCCATGCGTTTCAACGATCTGCGCATACTGTCTTCCCGCCTCAACCCGGGTCAGGATGCCGGGCTGGCGCGCATGATCGTCAAACTTCAGGGCACCGAATTGCGCCACGACCTCGAAGGCCTGGCCATCGATATCATGGGTGAAATCGGGCTGTCCTACGGTGATAACCCCCACACCCGTGCAGGCGGGACCTGGCAACAGCAGTTCATGCTCTACCTGGGCCTGATCATTGGTGGCGGTACCTCGCAGATACAGAAGAACATCATCAGCGAGCGGGGCCTGGGCATGCCCAAGGAGCCCAAGTTTGAAAAAGCCAGCGGGCAGCAGGCTTAAGGAGAGGGCAATGCAATTCGGATTATCAGAAGAACAGGTTCTGCTGCAGGACAACGTAAAGCGGTTTCTGACGGACAAAGTGCCTCTGCAGGCGGTGCGCGATTACGCGGACGGTGGCAGCGACGCCGAGATCTGGCAGGGCTTGAGCGAACTTGGTGTGGCGGCGCTGCTGGTGCCGGAAGACCATGGTGGCGTTGGCCTGAAGCCTCTTGACGCGGCCATTGTGGCGGAATGTCTGGGATACCACGTCGCCCCGGGTCCTTTCATGGGTAGTGTGGTGATGGCGCCAACGGCACTGGTTGCCAGCGGTGATGATCACGCCGAACTGCTGGGCGAACTGGCCGCGGGCAGCAAACGTATAGGTATTGCTTTCGGCGAGGCGGTTGGACGTCGCGCTGATGCTCGAGTGACTGCTGCGGACGGACGCCTCAACGGCTCGTCGCTGTTTGCGTTCGATGCGGATGCTGATGCCTATCTGGTGGCGGACGGCAGCCACGGGCTGCATCTGGTACAGGCGGATGCCGCAGGTTTGAGCCGCAAAGGGCTCACGACCGTGGATGCATCGCGCCGCACGGTGCAGCTGACCTATGACAATGCGCCGGCCACGCAGATCAGCGATGACCCTGAGGTGTTCGCGTCAGCGCTGGATATCGGCAGGGTCATGCTGGCTGCCGATACCCTGGGTGCCGCCCAGAGCATGATCGATCAGGCCGTAGAGTATGCGCTGCAGCGTGAGCAGTTTAATCGACCCATTGGCAGCTTTCAGGCAGTCAAGCATATGTGCGCCGAGATGGCCGCGGGTCTGGAGCCGTGCCGGGCAATGGTCTGGTTTGCTGCTCATGCGCTGGCGGAACTGCCGGACGAAGCGCGTTTAACAGCCTGCCATACAAAGGCGCACCTGGCTGAAGTCGGGAAGTTTGTCGCGAAAACCGCCACTGAAGTACATGGTGGTATGGGCTTCACGGATCTGCTGGGCCTGCACTACTGGTTCAAGCGCTGCGGATCTAACCGGCAGTGGCTGGGAGCCCCGGAGCTGGTGCGGGAAGAAGCCGCTGTGCTTCAGGGGCTGGTGTGACCCGATCAGGTATGCGCCAGCCGGAATGCTTTGTACCAGCTCTGATCTGATCCGGGCCCCACATTGGTGATGCGGACGTCCAGCGCGTAGGGTTCCCCGGCGCCTTGTACTTCGCGCGCCCGCTGCAGGGCAGCGTCAAGCTCGGCGGGGTCGTCTACCCGCTGGCCTTCAATGCCCTGGGCTTTCGCCAGCATTACGAAATCGATTTCAGGATCACCCAGGAACGTCTCAGGGTAACGGTTCTGTTCTTTCATGTTGCCGCCCCAGCGCGCGAAGTTGTTGCGCACCGTCTGATACTGCATGTTGTTCCACACCACAGTGATGATCGGCAGGCCATACCGGGCCATGGTCCAGAAGCCGGCGGCGCTGTACATCACCGAACCGTCGCCGATGCTGAGCACCACGGGCCGGCCAGGTTGTGCCAATTGAGCACCTATGGCGCCACCCAGGCCGTAACCCAGGCTGCCGCCATAGGTGCGCACCAGGTCCCAGTCGTCATCTTCGAAACCGAACGGCATGTATTGATCGGAGGGGCTGAAATTCTCCGACACAACCACCGAGCCCGGCGCCAGGCAGGCGCCCATGCGATGGCTCAGATAGTCGGGGTGAATGGGGTGATCGGCGCTGCGGGCGGCTACGCCATCGGCAAGTTGTTTGATGCGTGTCCCTCCTGCGGAGGTCAGTTCGCTGTGTCTGCTCGATATATGGTGCAGATTGGCATCTGCGGGATTCCATAAGGCGTTCAAGGCCGACAGTGCGGGCCCTACGTCGGACCAAAGGTGCAGATCCAGGGCAAAGGTTCCGCCCAGCATGGCGGGATCGTGGCCGATGCCGATTTTCAGGGCATTGCCGAAGCGCTCGTCGGTCGCGTTCGCGCGGGTGTTAGGCCGATAGCCAATGCAGCAAACCACGTCATAGGCATCGTCTGCCAGTGCGTCCACCATACCGGCGTGGTAGGGATGGGTGGGTGGGAAGGAGGCATAGTCGAAGAAGTTGATCGCCACGGGTAGCGCATAGTTTTCCACCAGTTCCAGCAGGTCACGCTGGGCCCGTGCATTGGCCACATCGGGGCCCACAACGAGCAGCGGACGCTCGGCGTTCAACAGGGCGTCGTGGATCGCCGCCAGGGTCGTGTCGGCAGACAGCCCGGCAGTCTGTACCGGCTCGCTCGGCCGAATAGCCGCTTCGACTCCCTTTTGATCCAGCGCTTCGCTGCTGTAGGCCACGTATACAGGCCCGCTGGGCATGGTCAGCGCTTCTTTGAAGGCGCGCCGGGTAGCCATGGGAATGCCCTGGGCTTCGCGGACTTCCCAGCGGTTTTTGGTGACGTCCTGTACCGTGCTCATCTGTGCAAAACCACTGCTGGCGCCCAGGGTGTTGTGGTCGCCGAATGTGCCGTTGTCGCGCATGGCGGCGGTGACCACCAGAGGCGTACCGTCGAAGTGCGCGTTGAACAGCTGGCCGGACCCCTGGCGGGTCCCTGCCGCCAGGTGCACATTGACGAACCCGGCTTTGCGTGACGCTCTGGCGTATGCGTCGGCGGCGGACAACACCAGTGACTCATTCAGCAGCAGAATGGGTTGTACGCCCGGCACCGTGAGAAATGCATCGAAAAAGCCGGCCTCGGCGCTGCCGGTGTTGGTGAAGGCGTATTCCACGCCCTGGGCGACGAGTTGGTGCATCAGCAGTTCGCCGCCAGTGCCCGTGACCTTGTTATCGTTTGTCATTATCTTCCCATTTCTCTATGAATCGTCATTGTCTGCTCAGCGCGCGACCTTGAATCCCTCGGCCAGTGCTTCGACGCGTCGACCCTTTGCCTGGTGGGCTTCATTGATGATGAATGCCTGTATGGCTTGTGACTGATCCACGTGCAGCATGTCAGCAAAGCTGATCATGCCCTGCCGGCTGCGCGATCCGCCCAGTACGATGGCGTTCCAGGCCTCGTGGACCTCGGCTTCGGCCCAGGTGAGGTTCGGTATGACGCCCTCGGTCAAAGCTCCAATGCTGTGGCAGAACGAGCAATGTTTGCGGTACAGGGCTTCGCCTGCGGCAATGGTGTTGTGATCTTCGGTGATGCGTTGCGGCGGCTCGGGTATGGGCGGAGGCTCGGCTCCTTCCGGCAGTCCCGCGTTGCCGCCCAGCTTATAGGCCAGCAACCGGCCCGTGGTTGCGCGTTTGCCGTCGGTGCACGAGATTGATTCATATAGACCGGTGGCGCCGCCCCAGCCGGACATGAAGGCGATGTACTGCTCGCCATCGACGGTGTAACTGACAGGTGCGGCTATCGTACTCATGCGGGTCGGGCTCTCCCATACGGCTTCGCCGGTCTCTGCGTCGTAAGCCACGAATCGACAATCGGTATTGGGCTGAAAGACCAGGCCGCCGGCAGTGGCAAGCACGCCGGACGCGCCGGGGTGGCCGTGATCTACGATCCAGCGGGCGCGCTGCTGTAGCGGATCCCAGGCCACCAGCTTGGTGACGACCGAGTAGCCGTCATCGATTGGCGGGTTATGATCGCTATCGTTGTACTTGAAATCGATGCCGGTGTTCCAGGTGTTCGGGTCGTATTCGAAGTCGCGCTCCTGGGCAAAGACCATGCGGTTTTCGGTGATGGGCAGATAAACCAGGCCCGTATCCGGGCTGTAGGACATCGGATGCCAGTTATGGCCCCCTGCGGGGCCCGGCGAAACGGTTTTGAACTCATCCAGGTAGTGCGCCTGCTCATGTTCCACGGGTTTGCCGGTTTCCGGATCCACGTGGGTGGCCCAGGTGATCGGCACGTAGGCTTCGGCGGAGATGAACTCGCCGGTGGCGCGATCGAGTACGTAGAAGAAACCGTTTTTCGGGGCCTGCATGATGACCTTGCGCATCTGCCCGCCGATTTCCAGGTCGGCGAGGATCATCTGCTGTACCGCAGTGTAGTCCCAGTTGTCTCCGGGCGTGGTCTGGTAGTGCCATACCAGTCGGCCGGTATCCGGATTCAGGGCAATGATTGAAGCCAGATAAAGATTGTCGCCGCCGCCGGGGCTGCGGGTGTAGCGGCTCCAGGGTGCGCCGTTGCCGACGCCAATGTACAACAGGTTCAATTCGGGGTCGTAAGCCATGGCGTCCCAGGCAGTACCGCCGCCACCGACCTCCCACCATTGACCGCCGCGCCAGGTTTTGGCGGCTTCGGCCAGTTCGGGATGTTCGAAGGGTAGGTCGGGATTGCCGGGTACCGTGTAGAAGCGCCACAGCTGTTCGCCGTTGTCGGCATCGTATGCGGTCACATAGCCACGCACGCCGAGTTCGGCGCCGCCATTGCCGATGATGACTTTGCCTTTGACCACCCGCGGCGCGCCGGTGATGGTGTAGGGTTTGGTCTGGTCGATGGTCAGTACCTGCCAGTCCAGGGCGCCGGTTGCGGCGTCGATTGCCAGCAGGCGACCATCGAGGGTGCCCACGTAGACTTTGCCCTGCCACACCGCTGTGCCACGATTGACGACATCGCAGCAGGCTTTGTACGCCCATTCCCGGGGGACTTCGGGGTCGTACTGCCACAGCAAAGTACCGGTGGCGGCATCGTGGGCATAGACGACGCTCCACGTACCGGTGCTGTACATGACGCCATCCACGACGATGGGCGTCGCTTCAAGACCCCTGGTGGTTTCGGTATCCCAACTCCAGGCCAGGCCGAGTTGCCCGACAGTGTCTTTATTGATCTGAGCAAGGGGGCTGAAGCGCTGTTCGCTGTAGGTGCGGCCGTGTGCCAGCCAGTTACCCGGTTCTGCCTCGGCGTTGATGAGGCGTTGTTCATCGACCCAGGCGGTGCGCTCCCCTGTGGGCGGCGCTGATAGCTGGTGTTCTTCGGATTGCTCGCTGGCGTTGTCCGCGCACGCAGCGATACCCGACACCAGGCCGAGTGTCAGGATTTGCCGCCAGATTCTGCTAACAGTCATTCTCTCTCTCTCTCTCCTCGTTTTTCTGTCTGGATCAAGCGGTCCCTTCCGACCGGCGGTGTTTCAGCTGGTCTGCCTGCCGGTCTCTTTCGGCGACCAGTTCTCGAACACGTGGAATGAGTTCTTCGCCATACTCCCGGGCATCTTCCAGCGGGTCGTAGCCGCGAATCAACAGGCTGGTCGCGCCGATGTCATAGTAGGCCACCATTGCCTGCGCGACGGTTTCCGGTGTTCCTACCAGCGCCGTGGAGTTGCCCCTTGCACCGGCGGCTTCGGCCAGGGCGGTGTACAGACAGGTATCGTACACCTCCTTTTGCGCGGCAATCTGCAGCAGGCGCTGTGAGCCGACGTTCTCGGGGCTGCTGAGGTCGCGATTACCCACGCGATGCTTGATATCCACGAGGATCTGACGAGCACGCTGCCAGGCTTCTTCTTCGGTTCCACCGAGAATGGGACGGGTCGAAACGCTGAACCTGACTTGGTTGTCGCCAGCCGCTGCGCGTACCCGCTCCATGAAGGCGGCGGCTTCCGCCAGCGGTTCGCCCCACAGCATGAATGTATCGACGTTGGGCGCCAGGGCTTCGATTGCCGCATCTGAGCCGCCGCCGCCATATACAGGAATGCGAGGTTGTTGCATGCATCGAACCTCGGCGTAGGCTTGTTCGATCTGGTAAAACTCGCCGGAGTGGTCGAAGGGGCGGGGTTCCAGCCAGGTTTTCTTGAGTATCTGAGCATACTCTGCTGAACGTCGGTAGCGCGCAGAATGATCGACGTGATCACCGTCTTTGGCCTGATCTGCATCGCTGCCGCCTGATATCAGGTGCACGGCCAGACGACCATTGCTGAGTTGGTCCAGCGTAGCCATTTTTCGGGCGGCCACGGTAGGCGCGACGAAACCCGGACGGTGGGCCAGCAGCATATTCAACCTGGAGGTTGATGCGGCTGCATGCGCGGCAATGATGAATCCGTCAGGGGCGTGGGAGAAATAGCCGATCAGCGCACGGTCGAAATCACTGTCCTCGTGGATCTGTGCGGTTTGTGCAATGACGTCGGCGTCGAATGGCGCCCCGGATGGCGAGATGATTTCTGACGAGACCTGCGGCGCGATCCAGCCGATCATTTCTACAGGCATAACGATCCGCCTCCCCCGCGGTGCAATCCCGTACCTATTATGGCTGATGTCCGGAGCAGGACAATGGTTTTGTCCAGGCAGTTCTAGCCGCGCCTGGCTGTCGGGTCTTAGAAATTGGTCTATTTCGCCAACTTCGGGCCATTATCGCAGGGTGCCGGACGATTTTTCCTTGTAAGTCATTGATATCAGGGCGCTTTGACTGGCATGGAAATTGCCACATTGGAGGTGAGTAAAGATTTTCTGTACCTGATGAACGGAGGAACCCGTGGAAATTTTCGAATTCGTCTTTGTCGGCGTCGGCGCGCTGGTCTGTTTTGTAATCTGGCTGCTGCCGATCGTGTTGATCGCCGTGTCAGACCGGACCGACGGCAAGGAAAAGCTGGCCTGGATACTGGCCGTTATTTTCATCTCCTGGTTCGCGTGGATCTTCTACCTGTTGCTGGCGCCGTTGAATAAGGACCGGTACGGGTATCGGTAACCCTGTCCACGCCCATGTAGGCGTGTGATCGCCGAGCTCTGGGCGCCAGCGCGGCGAGTCTGGCGAGCTGTAATGGGCATATCCCGGTGTAGACGGTGTGTATGTTTCGCCCGAAGGGTTGCGGGTAGGTTGAGTATGGCGTGTGGGTGAGATTGCGAATAGCTGTTGGCTGAACCAATGGTGGCCTGACGGGCAGTGAAACTAAGTCTAGCCCCTCTGGCATTGGACGATCTCTACCATTTATAACTCAGATTGGACCTGTCCAAGTCTGATTATTCGGAAGATGAGTTTGCTTGCTTGTCAAACTGCCTATCCTATAAGGGTCTGGCTTCTTGCTGGCCTACTGTTCACCGACTTTTTTATCTGGACAGCGTAAACTTGGCGTCCCCTCATCGACCTGCGCTAGATTATGGAGAGAAAGCCGGACCCAACGGAAGGTGATCGAGATCTGAACTTCTACCCCGTAGATGTAGATCGAGGTACAACACTCACTTCAGGGCAGCTGCAACAATTTAACGAGCTGGGCTATATTTCACCCGTTGATGTGTTCAGTCCGTCAGAAGCTGTCGATTTACGTGTCTACGTTGACGATCTGATTGAAAAAGTTGTCAGCGCGCCTGACCGGCGCAATTCGTATTCGATCAATACCTACCACCTGGTTTGCCAGCGGTTGTACGACATCGCGGTTGAGCCGCGTATTCTTGCCTATGTAAAGGATATTCTTGGAGAAGAGATTGTCCTTTGGGGACAACACCTGTTCGCCAAGATGCCAAACGATGGCAAGGTTGTACCGCTACATCAGGACGCAGTCTATTGGCCCATGACCCCGAGTAAGAGCGTGACGGTTTGGCTGGCCATTGACGACGCTGATGTAGACAACGCCACCATGCAGTTTGTACCTGGCAGCCATCGGCAGGGCGCGATCGAACACGAACAGCTAGCGCTTGATGGAACGCGCGTCCTTGGACGACAGGTCGTGCAACCGGACGCGTATGACCATAGATTCCTGAATGTTTTGCAAGCAGGGCAAGCGTCCATGCATTCGGATTTGCTACTGCATGGTTCGGATGCAAACCAATCTGGTAAGCGACGCGCTGGATTAACGCTCCGATACACGGCTGCAGAGGTGCGTTTGATCGAAGGATATGAATTCTGGCGCAAGCCTGCAGTTCATTGTCTAAAAGGAGATCCCTCTGGGTTTTGGTTTAATCGCCGCCGACCCGACGGAGAGCATCCAGAGAAGATGGCGGCAGTTTATGGCGAGTTTGATGGCCAGCCGATACACGACGGTCAGAAGTTCGTCTAACGCGCGCTTGAGCGCGTGTCCAGATTCGGCGTGCTCTAAACCGAGAGAGTGAACTATGCAAGAACTGAAAATCGGCGTGACCGAAGCAAGCATTTTGCACACGGATGTCGATGAACCCTTCGATCTTGAAACCCGATTCCGAATGGTTAAGGAATCTGGTGTCTATGATTACTACGATAAGACACCGCCGCTTGAGGAGGAGGGCGCCTACGCCACCATGAGCAGTAAGTATGAACTACCTATTCTAGCGGGTGGCTGGTTTTATCAACTGGGTCGTGACGAGGCGTTGTTGAGATCTAATCTTGAACTGGGTGCTCGCCTCGGCAGCAAAGTTCACAATACGCAGATCTTCTGGCGTCATGCCGAGGGGCGCCCTGTCTCTAACGACGAGGTGATGGCTGTTTATTTGAGCGCTGCCGAATGGGGCGAGGAACTCGGTTGTACGCCAACATTCGAAGTACACATCAACATGTGGTCGGAAGATTTTCGTCGCATTGTAGAGGTCGCAGACATGGTCGAAGCTCGAGGGGTCGCGTTCAAGATGACGCTGGATCACTCCCACGTTATTTTCAAAATCGATAATGAAGCAGAACACGCCATGTTCGGTTTGGCCGAAGCGTTGGCGGACGGATCTGTCATCCTCGATCCGGACATTCCTGGCAATGTCTGCGGGCAGTGGATCGAACGCGGCTTTGTCCACCATTGTCATGCGCGCGCTGCCGTGCCGAATAATCCTCGCAATACATTTGCCAAGGATCACAAGGGTAGGGACGGACGTGGTGTTCAGTATCCTTTTATAAAACCCGCTGATGGCGAGTACGTCAGTGATTGGGATGCATCAAGGTTAGATCCCTGGAAAAAAGTCATTCGCCAGTTGCTCAAGCGCCATTCGAGCAGGAGCGACGGCGAATTGAAAACCATCTCTACCGAGTTTATTCCGTTTCCGGACTATGGCGGGGGTCACAAGTATTCAATCTGGGAAAACTCTGTCGCTTGCGCTGAGTGGTTAAGGGCAAATATAGACGGAGTCAGTTCCTGACTTGACGATCTATCGGCGCGGTCAAAACCTTGTTTCTTACCGATACCTACTTGCCGATATCTAACTGCCAATTCCTTCTTGTCGGGTTTAGATTCTGCTCTGGTCAGATCCTCGACTAGTCGAACTGCTTTTCACCGCTTGCGAAGAGCAGATAAAAAATCATGCCCAAAAATGTCACACCGGCAGTGACCTGGAAGACCATGGCCCACGAGCCGGTCGCATCCAGGATCATCCCGGAAACGTAAACACCGATAATGCCGGGAATCGTCCCTGCTGTATTCGTAATACCCATGAGCTTGCCCGCATGGCGTGGACCGATATCCATGTGGTTAACACTATGGCCGCCGATACCCGCGGCTGAAAACACCTTGCCGAGGCAGAGAATCCCCATGGCGGCCCAGACTGATTCCACATAACCGATCATAAAGAGGCAGATGCCGAGTCCACCAAACGCGATGGTCTGCATCAGCTTGCGAACAAAAGTCACATCGATGCCACTTTTGATCATTCTGTCTGCAATGTTGCCTGCAATGTTCAGGCAGAAAAACGAAGTAATGTGCGGCAGCATTGCGATGAGTCCAATCGCGGCGAAAGGGACCCCGAGGCCTTCGTTTACGTACTTGGGTAACCACGAGAGGATGACGTAGAGTGTCCAGTTGTTGCAGAAGTGCGCAACAATGATGGCCCAGAGGGGACGGTTTTTGAGAAATTGCCAAATTGATACCTGCTCCTCAACAACACCACTGGCGGGCGCATTCTCCGCGAGCCATTGCTTCTCTTCGTCGCTGATCCGCGGATGTTCGTCCGGTGTGGTCGTGACGAGGCGTTGCCAAGCGATATACCAGAAGACCCCGACAATTCCGAACAGATAGAAAGCCCATTCCCAGCCCAGGTATTCGACGATAATCGGCGTGACGATAAGAGCGAAAACAGTACCGATAGGGATGCCGCTGGCGTTCAGTGCGATGGCTTTGGATTTTTCATCGGCTCCGAACCAGCGGGTCACAAGGCTGTACACAGAAGGGAAGGTCACTGCCTCGCCAAGACCCATGCCGATACGGGCTGCAAATAAAGCGAACAAACCCATAAACGCGGCCCATGGAGTGATGATCGTGAACAATGACCAGATCAAGACGCCGAGACCTAGGACGATCTTGCCACCGAATCGATCCGCCAGGTGTCCACCACCGATCTGCATGAGCAGGTAGCCGATATAAAAGCTTGAGAGAATTGCACCCTGGGTCGTCAGATCCCAATCGAATTCTTCTGCCATTGGAATGATGGCAACGGATATGTTGACGCGATCGATATAGCAGATGAACGTCGCTGCGAAGCACATCGTGATGACAGAATATCGCGTCTGCCAGAAACCGGCGCGACCCGTAGATGACTGGGACATGGTGCTCTCCTTCTCCAGCCATCCACACTACCGAACCGCCCGCTCTGATCAAAGCTTTGATCTGAGCGCGAAAATGGAGAGACTAGGGGTCTTAAAAAATATCCAGGGGGAGAGAGGATGGACTTCGAAAACATTCTCTATGAAGTTGAGGATGGCATCCTCACGATAACTTTAAATCGGCCGGAAATCATGAATGCCTTCAATGGCGGCATGATGCGTGATCTCTTTGCGGCTTTTGATGCCGCAGATGCGGACGATGATGTACGCGCGATCGTGATCACCGGCGCAGGGCGTGGTTTCTGTGCTGGCCAGGACCTTTCTGCTGGCGAAGCGACCTGGGATGGTCATGCCGAGCGTCTTGAAGGAACTGAGAGGGGTGATGGTGGTGGTGAATTGAGCCGCCGCCTTTACAGAAGCCTGAAGCCGATCATCGTTGCGTTCAACGGTCCGGCTGTTGGTGTGGGCCTGACCTTCACGCTGGCCGCAGATATCAGAATTGCAGCGCCCGAGGTTAAGCTTGGCTTTGTGTTCGCAGCCCGTGGGATTGTCCCGGAGGGTTGTTCTTCATGGTTTCTGCCTCGCCTGGTGGGCATCAGTAAGGCGCTCGAATGGTGCTACTCAGCAAGAATCTTCAGGTCGGAAGAAGCACTGGAGGCAGGCCTCTTGCGCAGCATCCATCCGCAAGAAGAACTTTTGTCTGCAGCACACGAACTTGCGCGTGAGCTCGTCAGCAATACATCACGTATCTCAGTCACCGTGCTCCGCCATATGATGTGGCGTATGCTGGGTGCGCCCGACCCGATCAATGCACATTGGGTGGATACAGCCGGCATCAATGCGTTAGCGACGTCACCCGATGCGAAAGAGGGTATCAATGCGTTCCTTGAGAAACGCGAGCCTGACTTTCCGGGTCGAGTGAGTCAGGATTTGCCTGAGTTTTTCCCATGGTGGGAAGAGCCAGAATTTTCCTCAGGTAAATTAGACTAGATAGGACAAGAAGATGACCATTCAGCTCAGACAAATTTGCCTGGTCGCACGTGAACTGGAACCCGTACTTCAGGATTTAACAGACATCCTCGGAATCAAGCGGTGCTATGTGGATCCTGGCGTGGGAGCGTTCGGGCTCGAAAATACGCTCATGCCCATCGGTGTGAATTTCCTGGAGGTTGTCGCGCCGGTTGAAGAAAACACTGCTGGTGGGCGTTACCTGGATCGACGTAATGGGGATGGTGGCTACATGGTTATCACCCAGGCTGACTCTTACGAAACACACGATGCAGTACGCCAGCGCGCCGTGGACAACGGCGTGCGGGTGGCGCATGAGGCGCAACGGGGTGATTGGCGCAACTGTCAGCTCCATCCTGGCGACCTGGAGGCAGCTTTTCTTGAAATCGAATCGGATCAGTACAACAACTTCGAAGGCTATTGGCATCCTGTCGGCGGCTATGGTTGGGAAGACAAGGTCAAGCAGGATGTAACGATCGATTGGACCGGTGTTGAGCTGCAAGGGAACGACCCACTGGAACTCGCAGAGCTCTGGGGTAAGGTCGCCGGGTTGCCGATTGAACGGGATGGCTCGCAATACTGCATGGACTTCAATAACGCGACGTTGCGGTTTGTCGAAGCAGAGGATGGGCGTGGACCCGGATTGGGTGGCATAGACATTAAGGTAGCCGATCGGGAACACATTCTAAACCGCGCAAAAGAGCGCGGCTGCTATGTCAGCGACGAGCAAGTCGACATCTGCGGTACGCGTTGGTATCTCCATGAATGAGGCGCCAATGGCGGCGGATCACAAGCCGGCCATACAGGATGATCAAACCACTATTTAGGGTGAAAAGCGGATAGGCGAGGGTTTGTCCGCCATTCAGCCTGCGATAGATGCTTGTAGCAAAAAGGGTGTGCCTGTCATCTGGGATTCCCATAGATATCGACTTTATCGTAACGCAGCCAACCTGGATCATAGGTTGGCTGTCGATCGAAGTTATTTACCCCTTGCCACGCGTCCTTCACTTCCAAAAAGTCGCTGGGTAGTTCGCCTGATGTTCGTTTGCTCAACTCGTCATGCAAGGGTGCAAAGACGCGCGCTAGCGCCGTGGGCATGTCGCCCTTACCCGACGGACTGCTTTGCTCAACCGGGGCACCTCCTGCTTTTTTGTTAAAGCGAAAAGCCTGCTTGCGATAGGTTTCCTGTTCTGCCAGGTCAGCCTCGCTCATGGCACTCACCACGGTACGTCCTACGGGTACAACAGGTGTATATGCACCCTTTGTTAGAAAGTCTGCCGGCTCGTACTCTACGGGGAGTGGTCCCGCGCCGACAGTGAGCGCGCCATGACTGCAGTGCACCCAGAAACCGCCGTGACGACCGTCTGGGAAGGCATACGCTGGTGTGTCGGTGAATTCCTCCGAAAATGTATAAACGACATCTTTTAATGCTTCAGCATACTTTCTTGCCGTCGCGCGGCTTGTCAGAAGCTGTCTTGCTGTGCTCACCCATTCCGGGGTCATAAAGACGAAACGTGGCATCGTCCGTTTGCCGATTTCGTCGTGCAGCTTGCGAAAAATGGCCGCGAGTGCGGGGTGCCTGGATTGCTCACCATGCATCTCCCAGCGGGTGAGTTTGAGCAGGCGTCCCATGGCCTCAGCTACGAGTGCTGGATCGTTGCCTTCGTATTGAATACGGGAGATATTGGAGATGATTGAATGGTCAGTTATTGCCTTGAAAGTGCATGTTTTTGCATCCAGTTCTTCGGTACCTACTTCGACGCCTGCCGCTGAAACACGCGCCCACCAAGCCAGACGATCTCCGCAATTCAGATAGGCGGGTGGGTTCATGCCGACTTCGCAAATGGTTACAGGCTCTACGCCGACAAGCTGGTCCTGAAATTTCGCGACCTGCTCATTGAGTATCTGTCCTGCGCAGTCGACCCACTCGGGGGAGGCGAATGTCAGGTCGCCGATGCCTTCGGGCATCACACAGAGTAGTGTTGTCATCAAAAACCATCCCTGATGGTACGTCGCCCCAACTGTGACATATGCACTTCGTCTGGTCCGTCTGCAATCTGGCAGTAGCGTGACATGAGGTAGATGTGGTTGATGGGGGTATCCTGGGTTACGCCCATGCCCCCATGTGCCTGCAGCGCGCGGTCGGCGACACGATGACACATCTGTGGCGCGACGATTTTGACCATGGAAATATAGTCGCGGGCTTCTTTGGGGCCGAACTTGTCCATCTTGTCGGCGGCGGCAAGGACAAGAAGTCTTGTCTGTTCGATATCGCAGCGAGCGCGTGCGATGTCGTGCTGAATGCTGGTCTTTTCCGACAACTTTTCGCCGAAAGCGGTCCGCTCTTCGACGCGTTTGCACATGAGCTCGAGGCAGCGATAAGCCATGCCGACAAACATCATCGCGTATTGGAATCTGCCCGGTCCCAGTCGCCCCTGGGCGATTTCGAAACCACGGCCTTCACCTAGAACCAGATTTTCGGCGGGTACCCGAACATTGTCGTACATTACCTGGGCGTGTCCGCCAGGAGAATGGACGGAGCCAAACGCTCGCACTGGTCGCTCCAGAACCACGCCAGGTGTGTCCTTGGGTACGAGGATTGTTGAAAACTGTCGATGGCGCTCCGCGTCGGGGTTTGTCTTGCCCATTACGACGAGGAGTTTGCACAGCGGGTTGAAGGCATTAGATGTGAACCACTTGCGTCCATTGATCACATAATCGTCACCATCTCGAACAATAGTGGTCTCGAGATTGGTTGCGTCAGAGGAAGCGACGGCTGGCTCGGTCATCGAAAATGCGGAGCGTATCTCGCCTTCCATCAGCGGTTTGAGCCACCGCTCCTGCTGCTGTGGAGAACCAAAGCGTGCGAGCACTTCCATATTGCCCCTATCCGGGGCGCTACAGTTAAAGACTTCCTGCGCCCAGGGCACTCTGCACATGCGTTCCATTACTGGAGCGAATTCCAGGTTAGATAGACCTGGACTAAATTCCTCATAGTCGCGTGGTAGAAACCAATTCCAGATGCCCGCGTCTTTTGCTTTACTTTTGAGGTCCTCAAACCATGGCGGATAAGTCCACTCGTTGGCGGAGCTGTCCGTCCATGCCCAGTATTCCAACTCTTTTGGAAAAATGTGTTCGTTCATGAAGCTGTCGACGCGCGCGCGCAGCTCAAGGACCTTATCGCTCAGTTCGAAGTCCATCGTTCCTCCCAGATTTCGTTCCCTGAGGAAGGATATTCCCGACGTTCTACCAGGTCCAGCCGATTGCCGTGTCCTGATCACTGGTGGTCAGGCACTCGCGACGCCTGGAGGAGTCCGCCACCAGCAGTTCATTTCTGCAGGGAATGACGTGGTTAACGCAAATGTTGAGTGCTCACTGCCATGTGGCAGGGTCGCGACCGAGCTTGGGGCTGCTGCGCGTCCAGCTGGGTGGGGTTTCAGACATTTCCAGTACGGGTCCTAAGAAGCTGATTGCGCCATAGTCAGATTGTGTGGAACGAATCTTGTCGCCGAGTGCCTGGGCGGGTATCTCCAGGCTGGCTCCGTGCAACTCCGATTGAGCAATGCGTCGCTGGCGTTGAAGAAACATCGCGGATTGACACAGCGAAGCGCGCACGTGATAGCTGCCACCAAATCGCGCCCGCAGGCCGAGGGCCAGCAGCGTCCCGTAGGCGGCCAGATAGCCGGTGGTGTAGTCGCAGGCTGCGGCGGGCAGCAGCTGTGGTCGTTCGCCCCCGTGTTCGTGAGCAATTCCGGTGACGGTCTGTGCCAGTTGTTCCCACCCGGCACGGTCGCTGAATGGGCCTGCGAAGCCGTAGCAGTTCATTGAGGTATAAATCAGGCCGGGTCGGTGCTGTGCCAGCTCGTCGGGAGACAGGCTCAGGCGCTGCATGACACCGGGCCGATAACCCTGAGAGAACACGTCCGCCGAGCGCACCAGCGATAACAGGTGCTCACGTTGTTCTGCCTGTCTCAGGTCGAGAAAGCAGCTGCGTTTGCCGTGGCTGGTATCTTTTACGAAGCGCTCGGCCTGGGGCAGGTGTTGCGCGGTCACCATGAGCACGTTTGCGCCGTGTTCAGCCAGCGTCCGGGCACAGGTCGGACCTGCCAGAATCCGAGTCAGATCCAGCACGTTGACACCGCTCAAGGGACGCTCCCCGGCAGGCAGCGGCATGGCTTCACTCTCTGCAATCTTGATGATTTCGACTACGGCTCTGTCACTGAGAACTTGGCCCTGTGCGGATGCGTGCCACTCTTCTGTGCTGCGCACCATGGCGCCGCAACCGTTGGCGCGTGCCACTGCGTCTTCCAGATCCATGGCGTTCCAGCGTGCGACAGCCTGCTTCACTGATTCGAGTTCGTAGTCGCAATCGAGGATCTTGAGAATGCGTTCCGCCAGGTGAGGCAGTCCCATGTGGGGCAGGAAATAGCGTCCATCTTTGGTGGGGTGCGGGGTGGATATCTGTTGTCGACTACGTTGCAGCGCCCACGCTTCGGTGCCGGCTGGCTCCGGATCGGTGAAGTACTCGTAGCTTTTCAGGGCCGCGGCTGCCTCGCGCACGCCGATGCTCAGATTCTGTCGCCCCCCGGTTTTGAGTTCCCACAGATCATTTACCGCCACACCGACAGCCAGCAGTATTGCGGCATTGGTCTCGCCCAGAGCGAATGTGGTGGTCAGGACCGGGTCCGCGCCATGCAATTCGATGCGCTCGCCAGGTGGCGATGCCTGGCGCAGCGTTATGAGTTCGTCAAACGCGGAATTGACAGTCACGGGCGAGTTCTCGGGTGGCGAGCAGCGAGGTTTCGAATCATGCGTCGCGCCAGATTTTTCCGCGCTGCTGCACGGACTCGAGTATCGACCAGTCTCCCTGGGGCACCTCGTAACCTTTCGGAAAAGGCGGCCGGGCTTCCATGTCCAGAGATTCCATCACGCGATCGTCGCGGTAGTAGCACTGCATGACGATGGCGACCAAGGGTACCATTTGTGGGCTCCCCTGCAGTTGCGCGGCGGCACTTTCCAATGGTTGTTCGATGCTCTGTGCAAACGCGAGTGCTGTGCGCACTTCGCTCTCACTGGCGCGGGCTGTGCTGAGAACATCGGCGAATATCTTGTCGTCGTCAGCGCCGGGCACCTGATATGCGCAAGAGGGCGGAATGATCATGCCGGCAAGGGTCTGCAGTACGGTACGCTCTTTTGGGGTAAACGGGGTGTCGGTGGCGATAGTGTCGTTCATCTTTTGCATCCTGAATTGTGCGCGTTAATCGAACAGATTGGCCAGACGCTTCTTGATCTGGTCGGTGATGTACAGGGCCAGTGTCTGAATGGTGCGGGTAGGATTCACCCCGGCGCTGGTCACGAAAATACTGCCGTCGATGACGAACAGATTGCGCACGTCGTGAGCGCGGCCCCACTCGTTGACGACGGAATGTTGCGGGTCGCGTCCCATGCGCGCGGTGCCCATGAGATGCCATCCACCGACGCTGAGCGGTGATTCGATCATGAGTTCGGTCGCTCCGGCGGCACGCAGGGCTTCTGATGCGCGCTCTACGGAGAAATCCAGCATCTTTTGCGAGTTGTCGCTGATGGTGTAGGACATCTTGGGCGCGGCAATGCCATGGGCGTCTTTGAGCGTCGCATCGAGAGTCACCGTATTGTGCAGTTCAGGCAGGTCTTCACAAATCGAAACGACCCCGGCCATGCGGTTAAACAGACGGCGGTAGGCGTGGTGATGACCCTCCCCCCAGGGCACGCGGCCGGAAAAAGCGCCGGTCAGTGCGGTGGCCACGGGCCCGCGGCCGCGATTGAATTCGTAAGTGAAACCGCGCACGAAACCGCGGTTTTCATCTGTTTCGTAAAATTCCTGGCTCCACAAGGAGTCGTGCGGGCCTCGGTAGCCATCCAGTTCATCTTCGAAAATGCCCTGGATGGAGGCATAGGGGTGCAGCATGAGATTGCGGCCCACCAGCCCGTTTGTGTTGGCCAGCCCATCAGGGAATTGTTCGGATGTGGAGTTGAGCAATATGCGTGGTGTACCAACGCCGTTACACGCCATGATGACCATATGCGCTGGTTGAAACTGCTCGTCGCCGTTGTCGTCGAAATACACCACACCCGAAGCCATCCCTTCGTCGTTCACGGTGATTTCTTTCACCCGGCACCAGGTCCGCAGTTCCACGCCGGCGCGAATTGCATGGGGCCAGTAGGTGATGTCTGTGCTTGCTTTAGCGCCCTGAGCGCAGCCATGCAGGCAGAATCCCAGGTTGATGCATTCAGCGCGGCCGTCGTAGGGTTGGGTGGCAATCGCAGAGTCCGACGGCCAGAAATGCCAGCCCATGGCATCGAAACCGCTGGCAATCTTCTGCCCCGATCGACCCATGGGCAACGGCGGCATCAGCGATTGCTTGGGCGGGTACGCGGGGTCGCCGGCCAGGCCAGATACTCCAGTCATGCGATCGTTCTCAGCGTAGAAGGGTTCCAGGGTTTCGTAATCGATAGGCCAGTCGTCTGCCACGCCATCCAGGCTCGCGACCTTGAAGTCAGAAGGGTGAAAGCGCGGATAATGGCCGGCATAAAGCACCGTACCGCCACCCACACCGTTGAAGTTGGCGATCTTGATAGGGCAATCGTCATCGTTGACCGGATAATCCGCGGGTTGTCTGCGCCGATTGGGATTGATGCTGAAGTCGCCCTGGGCGCGTGCTTCCCAGTCGCGCTCAGCGCTGGGGTATTCGGCGGGGTTCATCCAGCCGCCCTGCTCCAGGCAGACGATGCGCATTTTGGTGTCTGCCAGATTCCAGGCGGCGGTTGCGCCGGATGCGCCGGCGCCGATGATCAGTACGTCTGCGGGTTCGAAGTTGACCGGATCACTCATGACTGCCCTGTGGCTTGCTGCAAGTCCCTATACTTACGGCATGTCATCCACGTGGTCAATCGGTGCTTGCGGGTCTTGAGCCGGTGCGCTGACTTTCCTGCCACGCGGAAATTGCTATGATGTACCCTGCATTTACGAACCTGGAGAGAGGGCATGAATTACGATCTGATTATCAGCGGTGGCACAGTGGTCGACGGCAGCGGTGCGCAGCCAGTGCAAACCGATCTAGGCGTTAAAGACGGTCGTATTGCCCGTATGGGTGACCTTTCGGGCGATCAGGCAGCACGTACTATCGATGCGAAGGGTAAGGTGGTAACGCCGGGTTTTGTCGACCTGCACACCCACCTGGACGCCCAGATCGGCTGGGACCCGATGATGAGTTCCAGCTCTTACCATGGCGTCACTACGGCACTCATCGGTAACTGCGGTGTGACCTTTGCGCCCTGCAGCGAAAAAAACCGTCCCTATCTGGCCAAGCTGATGGAGTCGGTGGAAGATATTGCTGCTGACGCCATCATGGACGGTCTGCCCTGGAACTGGACCAGCTATGGCGAGTATCTCGATTCGGTGCAGGCGCTGGACCCGGCGCTGAATGTGGTGGGCCTGGCGGGCCATTCTTCGATCCGCTACGAAGTCATGGGTGACCGCAGCATGGACGAGGGCGTTCAGGCGGATGACCGGGAGCTTGCGCAGATCGCTGATATGGTCAAGACATCTGTCGAAGAGGGGGCGGTTGGCTTTTCCACTTCACGCTTCCTGCCACACACGGTGCCTGACGGCCGTTGCACACCAGGCACCTGGGCTGACCTGCGAGAGATTCGCGCCATACAGGAGGCAGTCATTGCCGGTGGCGGCGTCGGCGGAGTGTTTCAATCCGCCAATGATTTTCAAACGCGTCGCGAAATCGAGCTGCAGATGTTCGAGCAGGGTACCGACCTGGGTTGTCAGGTGTTGTTTTCGGGCGGCACGGGGCAGAAAGGTGATGGCGGTGTCGCGGAATGGGAGGCGTTCTTTGAACGGCACAACGAAGGCGGCCGCCGGCTCAATGGCGTGTGCCATACTCGGCCCAGTGGATCGTTTTTCGGGCTGGCGCAGTTGTCGCCATTCGTGCGTGGGTCGCAAGCGTGGAAGGACCTCATGGCGCTGCCCACTATTGCCGATCGCGTTGCGGCATTGGCCGATGAAAACACCCGCAAGACACTGATCGCCGAGGGTATCGCAACCGGCGAGATGGAGCGCCTGGCATCCATGCTGCATCCGTTTGGCGTGGGTGAATTCCCGGATCTCGACTTTGATCGCAAAGCGAGCCTGGCGCAACTCGCCGAACAGGCCGGCAAGGATCCGGTGGAAGTTTACGTCGATCGCCTGCTGGCGTCAGAGGGCCGTGAATTCTTCAACTTCTGGATGTTCGGCGGCGCCCTGGAGAACCAGTGGAAGTACATGCAGCTGCCCTGGATCGTGCCGATGCTCGGCGATGCCGGCGCCCACGTGGGCTTTTTTACAGACACCGACTCGCCGACCGTGCTGTTGGGTGAGCTGGTGCGCGAGCGCGGCGTGTATAGCCTGGCCGAAGGAGTGCATCGTATCACCGGCATGTCGGCCAAGGTGCTAGGCCTCAAAGAACGCGGTGAACTGCGTGAAGGCTGGCATGCGGACATCAACGTCATCGACTATGACAATCTGACCACCTGCCATCCGGAATATGTGAACGACTTTCCGCACAATGGTGGGCGTTTCATCGTCAAGAGCCGGGGTTACGACGCCACCATCGTCGGCGGCGCCGTGGTTGTGGAACAGTGCCAGCACACCGGTGAACGTCCCGGTCAGGTAATTCGGGAGTTCGTTCGGGGCTAACGGCCCTCAGTGGGCTCAGCGCTGGCTCAATGCGAGTTGCTGAGCCTCCTTCTCGGGTTCATACGCCGGATCGATGCAGATTATCTCCAGCACACCGCCTTCCAGCGCTGGTGGCGGAATCGGATTGTTGGAAAGGCAGACCTTGCCGTCGGCCATGAACGTCATGTCCCGCGCGTAGGAGCCTGACAGCGGGATCGGATAAACCACCCAGCGTTCCTCATCGGGAATGAAGCGGAATACACGGTCGGTCATGTTCTCGTTGACCCAGATGTCCTGGTAATCGGGGTGTACGCCCAGTGCATAAGGAGCCGGTCGATAACCGGGTGCAAACTCCGGCATGTCGTAAACGGTTGTTTCATAGCCTTCGGAAACGTCTATGCGCGCCAGCTGCCCCTCGGAGAAGCCGGATACCCACAGTATGCCTTGCTTGTCGAAGCGCATGCGCCGCGGCCCGCGAATGGGAGAATCGTATTCGGTGGCCTCCAGGGTTTCGGCGTCTACCCAGCCGATCTTGTCACCGAACAGGCGTCCGTACCACATGCGGTCGTCAACCGGGCTGATGTCGATGCCGTAGGGCTGGGTGCCGCCGGAAATGCCACCAGACGTGGCTTCGGGTAAAGAAACGATGTCGAATGTGCCTTTTTCCGCATCGAGTCGGCCGACGTGTTCTGACCCCGCCAGGGTAAACCACACGTAACCTTTCTTATCCACGCGAATGGTGTGCGGATAGACTGCGCCGGTTTCTTTGGGAATGACGTGTGAAGGTTCCCATTCGTTATTATCGGGGTTGAACACACCGATGCTGCGGCTGCTGGTGTTGGTGACATAGTACAGGCCGTCTTGAGGACGCAGATCCAGAGAATGGGGTCCGTGCCGGGAGCCCGGATTGAATTCACCAATCACTTCCTGCTCACCGCCGGTGAAGCCTTTGCGGTACTCCATGCCCTTGCCGCCGGATTGCATGATGTATTGCGACTGACCGCTGATCGGGTCGGTAACCACGATGTGATCGAGCCCCTGGTCGACGGTGTAGATCAGGCCGTTGGGGTGCACGATGGAATCATGGGGCACGAATGCCCGGTCGAGCATGTATTCATAGATCTTGGCGGTATCCAGCTCTTCGTGCAGGGGGAACTCCGGGCGAACCTTGATGGGCTTGCCGTCGAAACCCTCCGATAGAATCACCGATCGGCGGTCTCGCAGTTCTTCGTCGAAGTTGCCGACCATGCGATGCATGCGCTGAATGGTGACCGCCCAGGACTCCGGCGTGCGGGGCAGGCGGGTAAACGGATTGCCCATCTGGTGGCACGACAGGCAGTCGCGCTGGAACTGGTAGGCGTTGAAGTCTTTGTCATCACCCTTCTCGAAGGACAGGCTGTAGAAGTGATAAGCCGCCGGCAGGCTGTCGGAGATTTCCTGATCGGTCTGCATGGCTTGCATGGTGACATTTTCGGTGCTTACTGCTGAGCCGCCCAGTTCTACGGTGCTGTGCGCGTCGCGGTAATAGGGCAGACGGGTACGCAGCTTCAGTGTGCCCTCCAGTCGGGTGGCCAGCGTGTAGATCCCATCAGCATTGGTGTAAACGGACTCAGAGACGCCATTAGCGTCGTCGGTGAGCCGCACGAGTACGCCCTTGAGCGGCTTGTCGTCAGTGGTTGTGATCGTGCCGGTGAGTGTCGCTGCGTTGGCACTCAGACAGATTGCCCATGCGATGGCTCCTGCGAGCCAGAATGTACTCCTGGTCATGATGGCGTTCTCCTCTAAGCGTGGATGATTGAACTGATTGTGCTACAGCGCTGGTGGTTATTCCAGTGGCGTCAGTTTGCGGACCCAGCCATCGGACTTGGTCACCAGGTAGAGCTCGCCCAGGGCGTCTATGCCCAGGCGGAGATCGACCCGGGGCCCGGCTCGGTAGGTGTTGGAGATGCTGGCCACCTGGGCGAGGTCCTGCTCTGTGCCGTCGAACGACAGGCGCAGTTCCCGCACGGTCTGCTGTTTGCCTGCCTGTAAGTCGTCGCCGTCGATGTAGAACACCCGCCCGGTGACAATGTCGGCGAATACGAACTTGCCGCGCAGCGCTGCGATGGTACTGCCCTCGTAGAGATAACCGCCGCCGATGGCATGACCTTCATCGTGGTCGTACTGGGCGATCGGGTCGACGAACTCATCTGTTTTCGGCGGTTCCCCATACACCAGGCCCGGCGTACCGTCGCTGCGGGTAAATGCCGTGGCAAAGGTGCCTTCGCGCTGCCGCCATCCGTAGTTGGCGCCGGCACGGCCGAGATTGACTTCTTCCACCTGGTTCTGGCCGATGTCGCTGATGAACATGCGGCCGCTGCTGTCCCAGGAGATGTGCTGGGAATGACGTAAACCCCATGCCCAGATTTCCGGGGCCGCGTCGGGTGTGTTCAGGAATGGGTTGTCTGGGGGAATACCGTAGGCGGCGCCGTCGGCTCCGCCCAACGGGTCGATGCGCATGATCGATCCATGGGGGCTGGCCAGTGATTGGCTGTAGTCACGTGGGTCGTGTGCGGCGCCGCCGTCACCGATCACCGCATACAGCATGCCGTAGTCGGGTGAGCCTTTTTCGGAAACGGGATTGAAGGCGATGGTGCCTATGTTGTGATTGGGCGCGAACTCACCAATGCGGAATACCTCTCTGCTGGTCCCCTGGAAGACCCGGCCGCGGGGGTTGTACATGATCCATTCGCGGATCACGCTTTCATGGCTGGCCGCATCGTCGTCATGATAGTCCGCCGTGCCGCTGTCGGCGTGGGCGCTGTAGGCGGTATAGAACCTGCCGAAGCCCGGAGCGCCGAGGATCGTGAATTCAGGGTGAAAGGCGATGCTGGCTACACCCATTTCGTTGGGGAAGACGGCGTCGTAGAAGCCGATGTCCTGCCCGCGCAGGTCCAGAAAGACGGTGGGTTCGCGTCCGTTTTCATCTGTGAGGTAGAGTACGCCCCTGGTGTCGTTGATGATCAGCGGGCCAACGGTGGCGCCGAACGGCTGGATGTACTGAATCCGCGCATATGCCTTGTTGGTGGCATTGCCGCTGCTGGAATCATTGGTGCGGGGTACACGCACGAAATCCTGCACCGCCACGACGATATCGCCCTTGGCGATTTTCTGCGGGATGGGGTCTGATAGTGCTTCGGCTGCGCCTGCAGATGTTGCGTAAAAACAGAGTAAGGCAGTGAAAATCAGTGCGCGATTCATGAGTATTCCTTTCTTCACCTTGAGTGACTGTATGATTGTTGTCTCTTGAGCGCAATCGGGTGCAGGCAGATCGCACAAATGCTTGAAGCGGAAACAGACCGATACACTGAAGACTGGGACCCGTTTGTACGGTTGGGTCACTGGTCGCTGGCGGCTTTTTTTGCGCTGACCTACTGGTTGGGCGGAGACTGGCTGGCGCTGCATGCGCATGCCGGTTACACCCTTGCGTTGTTGGTGGCGTTCCGGGTCATCTGGGGTTTCATCGGGCCGCAGCGTGCGCGATTTGCCGATTTTGTGGTGGGTCCGGTGGGCCAGTGGCGTTATCTGCGGGCGTTGTCGCAGCGGCGACAGCCCTACGCGGGGCATGATCCGCTGGGAGGCTGGATGATCGTGGTGCTGCTGAGCACACTTGGAGTTACCGCTGTGACCGGTATGATTCTGTTTGCCATGGAAAACCGGGGTCCATTGGCGGGCAGTTCGGTGGTGCACTGGCCGGCGGCGCTTGTAGAACAGATTCACCATATCGGTGCAGAAGCCTGTCTCGTGCTGGTGGTGACACATGTTGCGGGAGTGATTGTTATGAGTTTCTGGCAGCGCAGGAATCTGGTCGGCGCGATGATCCGGAGCGCTGATGCAAAAGGGGATTCTGGCGATGCTTAGCCTGTTGATGGTAGTGGCTGCAACTGCGACCACCCCAGCGCTGGAGAAGCTGCTTACCGAGCTTTCTTCTCAAGCGCCCGAAGAATTTACCGCGGAGCGTGGACGTGAGGTCTGGTACCGGCAGCATGGACAACGCAGTTGCACCAGTTGTCATACCGATTCGCCCCATTCCAGCGGCCGCCATCAGCGCACCGGCAAGGTGATTGGACCCATGGCGCCATCGGTAGACCCCAAGCGCCTGACAGACCTGCGCAAAATGAACAAATGGCTGTTGCGCAACTGCAAATGGACATTCGGCCGCGAGTGCACGGTACAGGAGCGCGGCGATGTACTGGTATGGTTACGCGAGCAGTAAGCAGAAGGAGGCAATTATGAACATGTGGCAGTGGTGTAGCGGGGCGACGATGCTGGGCGCGATCCTGCTGTTTGGCCTGCAGGGCATCGCGGTGCAGGTACAGGCGGGGGATTTCCGCTATATCAAAGACCCGCTATACGAGGAGGAATGTGGCGCATGTCATCTGGCTTATCCGCCGCAGCTGCTTCCAGAATCGGCCTGGCATAACGTCATGGATACCCTGGAGGATCATTTCGGCGAAAGCGCCGAGCTGGACGCCGCAACGTCCGCAGAGATCATGAATTACCTGAGCGAGTACGCGCTGGGCAAAGGTGCACCGTCACGCATGAGCCAGATGATGCGTAACCTGCCGGAAGAGCTGCCGCTGCGGATTACCGAGTATCCAGCATTTATCAATGCCCATGAGCTGGTCAAGCAGCAGCTCGACATAGAGCAGTTTGACGAGGGCTTCCTGAGCCCCTGTGCCGACTGTCATCGCCAGGCCGGGTCAGGCCTGTTCGATAAGGAACTGCTGCACCCGGGATACGGCCCGGCATCGGCCTGGCAGTAGCAGCCGGGGAATCTAAAGACCGGTAAAGTCCGCCGCGCGCTTTTCGCGGAAGGCGGCCAGAGCCTCTTTGTTTGCCGGGCCGCCGCCCAATTGGCCAAGACCCGCGTTTTCCGCGCGTACCGCGGCCTTGAGTTCCTCGCGCAACGCGCCTCTCACCAGTGACTTGGTCATCTGCAGTGAAGCGCTTGGCAGGGCGGCCAGAGTAGCAGCGCGTTCGAGTACTGCGGGCATGAGCTCCTGTAAAGGTATAGCTTGCAGAGCCAGGCCAGCTTCCACACATTGCTCGGCATCCATCCATTCGGCCGCCAGCAGAAACCAGCTGGCCCGCTGATGACCCATCAGCCGGGGAAAGGTGACGGTACTGGCAGCCTCGGCGGTGAGGCCGAGTGCCGAGAAAGGTGTGCGCAGGCGTGCGCTGTCTGCCATGAATACGAAGTCTGCCAGTCCGCAGATGGTTGCACCAACGCCTACGCCCACGCCGTTTACGGCAACCAGTAATGGCTTGGGGAAGTCGATGAAAGTGTCGAACATGTCTGTCAGGGTGTGCTTGGCCTTTCGATTGCCGCCGCCCATTTCCTTGAGATCGGCACCAGCCCAGAACGCTTTGCCGGCGCCGGTGAGCACCGCGACCTTGACGGACTCATCGGTGCCCGCGGCGTAGAATGCATCGGTAAGGTCGTCGATCATCTGCCCATTCAACGCATTGAGCGAATCGGGGCGGTTCAATTCGATAATCCGAATGGCGCCCTCATCGGTGATTCCAAGTGTTTCCATGGTCGCTTCCTGAGATTAAGAATGAAGTTAAGGCTTGTTAACGAATCAGCCAAGGGTACCATGACGTTGTGGCTGATGCCCCGGGAGGGATTGTGACAGGTTATGGTAAAGGCTTGGTTCTGACGCAACCACGCCAGTTCGAGCCTCAGGAGTTTGAGCTGCCGCAGATCGGACCTGGAGAAGGCCTCTTGCGGGTAGAAGCCTGCGGGTTGTGTGGTACCGATCACGAGCAGTACACCGGCCTGATCAAGTCGCACCATGCTTTCATACCCGGGCACGAAGTGGTCGGCATCGTTGAGGAAATCGGCGCAGAAGCGGCAGATAAATGGGGTGTTGCCGCGGGCCAGCGTGTGGCCATTGAAGTATTCAAATCCTGCCGGGCGTGCGAGCCCTGCAATAGCGGGGTATATCGGCGCTGCGAGCGCAATGGCGTGGCCAGCATGGTGGGTTTTCTGCCCGTGGATGTTCCGCCGGGGTTGAACGGCGGCTACGCCACGCACCTGTACCTGCCACCAGATACTATGCTCATGCCTGTTCCCGATGGCATGGACCCTGTGGTGGCAACTCTGTTTAATCCACTGGGCGCCGGTATTCGATGGGGCGTCGAGCTGCCCGAAACCGGTCCCGGTGATATCGTTGCGATACTGGGGCCCGGCGTGCGTGGTTTGTGCGCGGCCACCGCGGTCAAAGAGGCGGGTGCGGAGTTTGTGATGATTACCGGCTTTGGTCCCCGGGATGCCGAGCGTCTGCAGATGGCCTCGCGGTTTGGTGTCGATCTCGCCGTAGACGTCGCTGAGACAGACCCGAACGTGGCGTTGCGTAATGCCATAGGCAAAAAAGCAGACGTGGTGATCGACGTGACCGCCAAGGCACCCACGGCACTGGGCCAGGCCGTCGCGCTTGCCCGCCCCGGCGGCACAGTGGTGCTGGCCGGTGTGCGTGGCTCGGACGAAACTCCGGGCTTTCATCCGGATCACGTGGTGTATAAAGAACTGCGCATACTCGGCGCGCTGGGTGTTGACGTCAGTGCTTACCGCAAGGCCCTGGACCTGCTGGCCTCTGAGCGATATCCATTTGCGCAGCTGCCGCGACAGGTGGCGGGTTTCGATGATATTGAACCCTTGCTGCAGGTCATGGCCGGTGACCGCCCGGGTGTCCCGCCATTGCATGGCGTGTTTGCGCCAACAGTTACAACATGAGGAGTAAAACTTGAGCGAGCCAGAATTCGAAGTATTCAATCAGGAGTGGGTCGATCGCTTAGTCGGCCGGGTGTCCAGCAAAGGTATCGATGGCTATCTGGGCTTCAAGATCACCGATGTGCAGCCCGGCAAGCTGGTTTGTGAAATGCCGGTAACCGAGGAGATCATCACCTATATCGGTAACATGCACGGCGGTTGCATATCTGCGCTGTGCGACCACGTGCTGGGTACGGTGATGTACCCGGTCATGCCGGAGGGTTACTGGGCCGCCACCACCGAGTTCAAGATCAATCTGCTGGCGCCTGTCCAGGGCGGTACATGCGTGGCAACGGCTCAGATCATAAACATGACCCGCCGCATGGCGGTGGTGCGTATTTCCGTTGAGAACGAAGGCCGGCTGGTGGCGGCGGCGCAGGGTACCTGCACCATTGCGGCACCCAGGTCTTGATGCCTTTGAAAGAACTGCTCTAAGGAGGGGCAATGGCGAATCAGATAGATCACTTCATGTATGCGGTTTCGTCACTGGATGATGGCATTGCGTGGGCCGAAGCTACTTTCGGGGTTGCACCGGTATACGGCGGAGAGCACGTGGGATTAGGCACGCGCAACGCGCTGCTTGCCCTGGGCGATACCTACCTGGAGATTATTGCGCCGGATCCTGCTCAGTCACTGGACGGAAATCTCGGCCGGACGTTCGCACATTTGAGCCAAGGCGGTCTGGTTAGCTGGGCCGTGCAGGGTGATCTTGCTGGTATTGCCGACACGCTGCAGGGTATGGGTATCGACACCATTGGACCCAATCGCACGGAACGCAAAACCGCAGAGGGTGAGCTGCTGGTGTGGGAGCTACTGTTTCCCGCGGGTACACCCTATGGTCCCCGTATGCCGTTCTTCATCGACTGGTTGGAATGTGCTCACCCGAGCACGACCAATCCACAAGGCGGGCAGTTTGTGTCACTGGCCATAACTGTTGAGGACGCGAGCGGTCTGCGACGTGCCCTGAATGCTATCGATCTTGACGTGTCAGTGGACCAAGGAGAGCCGGGCTTGAGCATCGATATTGAAACAACGAATGGCGTCGTGACTCTGGCCAGTACCGCTGAAACATCCGCAATAGCGATGCGCTAGCTATGGATATTGCAGAACTGCAGGCTTATATGGATGCATCGCCGTTTATCAAGCACTCGGGCATGACGATGACTGCGATCGACAAAGAGGCCGAAATGTTAACCATGACGATGCCGCTCAAGCCGGAATTCGAGCGGGCGCCGGGCACCGGCCAGTTTCATGGAGGGCCGATTGCCGCTCTGATCGATACGGCGGGCTGCTTTGGACTCATCATGGTTCTGGGCCATGGTGTGCCCACGGTAAACTTCAGAACTGATTACCTGCGCCCGGCTATCAATACGGGGCTGCGGGCAGATGCAAGGGTGCGCCGGATCGGACGCACTGTTGGTGTGGTCGATGTAGACGTCTACGATGATAACGAAAAGTTAGTGGCTGTCGGCCGGGGTACGTTCGGCAGCAATAGCGGTTAGGGCGTGCCTGCCTGTTGGATTTACGGCGTCAGCACGATCTTGCCGAACACCGAGCGGTTTTCCATCAGCCGTTCAGCCTCGTGTACTTCCTCGAGGGGCATGACCCTGTCGATCACCGGTAGGAGCGAGCCGTCAGCCGCGTAGCTCAGCATGGCTTCGATGTCGCTGCGGTGCCACCCGTTGGAGCCCAGCAGAGCATGTTCGTAGGTCCAGATGTAGCGGATGTCGACGCTGTCTTCGAACCCCGCCGTGGCGCCGCAGGTCACCAGCCTGGCGCTCTTGCTCATGCACCGGGTCGACTCTGTCCAGGTGCCGCCGCCGGTACAGTTGACTAGCAGGTCCACGCCTCCTTCGCCGGTAATGCGAGGCTTGCCGACAAGGTTCCAGGTCGCCTCGCGCATGTTCTGCTCGATGTAGTTTATGCCGTGATCAGAACCAATCTGCGCCAGCCGTGCGAGTTTGTCTTCGCTGGACGCACAGGAAATGACTGTCGCGCCCACACGTTTGGCGAGTAACACGCATGCGGTGCCGACACCGCCGCTGGCGCCCATGACCAGCACGGTATCGCCGCCGCTGACTTGTGCACGGGTCACCATCATGCGGTGGGCTGTGGCGTAGGCCAGCGGAATAGATGCTGCTGCCTCGTAGCTGACGTCGTCGGGAATCTGCACGATCTGCCGTGCATCGGCGGCGCAGTATTCAGCGCGGCCACCGTTCCAGCGTTCACCGATCATGCCGCGGTCGAAGTTGATAGGGTCGATCAGGACACGGTCGCCCACTGAGACGCCGTTGCAATCTGCGCCGAGTTCGACGACCTCTCCGGCGATATCGGAACCGATGATCAGTGGCAATGGAAGCTTGATGCCGGGCATGCCGCGACGGCTGAAAATGTCGTGGTAATTGAGGGAGGTCGCTTTTACCGCGACTTTGACCCAGCCGGGTTCCAGTTCAGGTTCCGGGAAATCGCTTTCGAGCAGAATGTTGTCAATACTTCCGTGGCTGCGCACTACAGCGGCTTTCACTTCAGCTTCTCCTGGTAAAGTTAAAGACGGTGATGGCCCCGTTGGCGTGATTAGACATGTCTGTCTCCGGTGGCGGGCATTTCAGGTGATGGGCCCGGACAGGCGCACGATGGCAGCATTGTCGCGGCATGCGACTTCCAGCTCAGATTGCTCAGCCAGCTGCAGGGCCAGTGAGGTTGGCGCCGACATTCCGGCAACCAGCGTAGCGCCGATCGCCGCGGCTTTAGCCACCATCTCGAAACTGATGCGGCTGGACAGAATTACAAAGCCGGGAGAGATGGGATGCCGTGATCTCAGCATTGCTCCAGCTACCTTGTCCAGCGCGTTGTGGCGCCCGACATCTTCTCGAGCGACCAGCAGCGCGCCGTCAGGCTGACACCACGCCGCCGCATGGGTGGTGTGGGTGAGATCATTGAGCGGTTGATGTTGCGCCAGTTCATCGAACGCGCGTTGTATGGCGGCGTCTGAGATTTGGGGTCTGGCCGGTAACTCCGTAGTCCCGGGGCGTCTGACGGCTGCCGTCAGCGATTCCACACCGCAAAGACCGCATCCCGACCGGCCTTCGAGGCGGCGGGTCCTGATGGCTGTGTGGTCGATATCGCTGTGCGCAGCGCGTATATCGGCAATCGTGCCTTCCAGGGTTTCAGTAATGTTGACGGCAGTTATGGGTGCAAATGAATGCAGAATGCCCTCGGTGCGAGCGAAACCGATGGCAAGCTCCTCGAGATCGTCAGGTGTTGCCATCATGACCACCAGCGGCTCGCCGTTGATGTTGATTTCCACCGGCGCCTCGACCGCGATATGCCAGGTTTCGCCTGCTGAAGTCCTGTTGGATATATGCGTCGGGCTCGTCATGGCTCAGCCGGCGGCGCCTGGCAATTCGTTGGTGGGCCGTAGCTGTACTGCCGTGACCTTGTATTCAGGGCACTCGGTGGCCCAGTCCGAATTCTCCGTGGTGACGATATTTGCGCCGGATTCCGGGTGGTGGAAGGTGGTGTACACGACTCCCGGGGGCATGCGCTCGCTGATCTGTGCGGTCAGGGTTGTGGTTCCTTTACGGCTGCTGACCAGTACGCTCGTACCGTCGCTGACGCCGCGCATTTCCGCGTCGGCTGGATGAATTTCGATAAGGTCTTCTTTATGCCAGTCCATATTGGCTGTGCGTCGCGTCTGCGCGCCTACATTGTACTGGCTCAGAATGCGGCCGGTGGTGAGAAGCAACGGAAATTTGCGGCTGGTGCGTTCTTCTGTCGGTTGAAACTCCGTGACAATGAATTGACCCTTGCCGCGCACGAATTCGTTGACGTGCATGATGGGCGTGCCGTCGGGCGCGTGATCATTGCAGGGCCATTGCACACTGCCCTGATCATCGAGTTTAGCGAACGATACACCGGCGAAGCTCGGCGTGAGCGCCGCGATTTCTTCGAGGATTTCACCGGCGTGCGCATATTTCATCGGGTAACCCATGGCGGTAGCCAGGTCGCAGGTTACCTGCCATTCCCCGCGGCCTGTGCGTGGCGGCATGACCGGTCGCACCCGATTGATGCGCCGCTCGGCGTTGGTGAAGGTGCCGTCCTTCTCGAGGAATGATGTACCGGGCAGGAAAACGTGCGCAAAGCGGGCAGTTTCATTGATGAACAGGTCCTGCACGACAAGGCACTCCAGGTTGCGCAACGCCGCGTGCACGTGCAGGGTGTCGGGGTCTGACTGGGCGACGTCTTCACCCTGAACATACAGACCCTTGAAGGAACCATTCACTGCTTGGGAAAACATGTTGGGAATGCGCAGGCCGGGCTGTGGATCGATATTTACCTGCCACGCCTGATCGAACTGGCTGCGTATGGCATCGTCAGTCACTGGCCGATACCCCGGCAGCTCATGGGGGAACGAGCCCATATCGCAGGAGCCCTGCACGTTGTTCTGGCCGCGCAACGGGTTGACGCCAACGCCGGATCTGCCGATGTTGCCTGTAGCCATGGCGAGGTTGGCCATGGCCATCACCATGGTGCTGCCCTGGCTGTGTTCCGTGACGCCCAGGCCGTAGTAGATCGCACCATTGTCCGCCTGTGCGTACATTCTCGCTGCATTTCTGATCTGTTCTGCCGGTACAAGGGTTGCGGATGCAGCAGCTTCCGGAGCGTGCTCCGGTTGTCTTATGAAGTCCAGCCACGCCTGGAATGATTCGTTGTCGCATCTTGCATGGATAAATGATTCGTTCAGCAAGCCTTCTGTCACCGCGACGTGGGCAAAGGCGTTGATCAAGGGTATGTTGGTGCCCGGCTGCAGGGGCAGGTGATAGGCAGCCTTGATGTGTGGGCTTTGCACCAGATCGATTCTGCGAGGGTCGATGACGATGATCTGTGCACCCTCTCGCAGGCGTCGCTTTAGTCTTGATGCAAACACCGGGTGGGCGTCGGTTGGGTTTGCGCCGATCAGCAATATCACATCGGCCTGCTCGACTGATGCGAAATCCTGGGTGCCGGCTGAAGTGCCGTAGGTCTGTTTCAGGCCATAGCCCGTAGGGGAATGACAGACCCGCGCACAGGTGTCGATGTTGTTGTTGCCAAATGCGCTGCGCACCATCTTCTGTACCACGTACACTTCTTCATTGGTGCAGCGGGACGATGAAATGCCACCAATAGCGCCGATACCATGGCGCCGCTGAATGTCTTTAAGGCGACGCGCGGCGAACTCAATGGCTGCATCCCAGGATACCGTCTGCCAGGGCTGCTCTGGATGGTCACGTATCATTGGCTCGGTCACGCGTTCTGCATGGGTCGCATAGCCCCAGGCGAAACGACCTTTGACGCAGGCGTGCCCTTCGTTGGCGCCACCGCTTTTCAGGGGCACCATGCGTATGACCTCGGGTGATCCGATTTGATTTTCGCGAATCTCCGCGCGCAGCGAGCAACCCACGCCGCAGTAGGCGCAGGTCGTATCAATGCTCTGCATGGGCCTGCCTTTGTCGACGACGCTGGTTTCCACAAGAGCGGTGGTGGGGCACGCGATGACGCATGCGCCGCAGGAGACACAATCGGAATCAAAAAAGCCGTCGTCGGCGCCTGCCACGATGTGGCTGCCGGGACCGCGGGCGGCCATGCTCAGTGCGAAGGTACCCTGGGTTTCTTCACATGCGCGTATACAACGCGCGCAGGTGATGCACTGACTGGCATCGAACTGAAAGTACGGGTTCGACGCGTCGATACGGGTACTGTTCGCCGCGAACGTCTCTGCGGGAGAGTACTTCGAGTCGGTAACGTTGAGCTGGGTCGCGGTGTCCTGCAACTCGCACTCGCCGTTGCTTGCGCAGGTGTCGCAATCCAGGGGGTGCTCTGCAATGTAGAGTTCGACGACATTGCGGCGGATTCGATCAAGCTGTTCACTGTGAGTGCTGACCTGCATATCGGCTTCGACTGGCGTCGTGCATGAAGCAGGCAGTCCTTTGCGCCCCTCGACTTCCACCAGGCAGACGCGACAGGAACCAAAGCTCTCCAGTGTGTCGGTGGCGCACAGTTTCGGTATGCTGATGCCGTTCTGCAGGGCGGCGCGCATCACGCTCGTGCCGCTGGGCACCGTAATGGATCTGCCGTCGATGGTGAGCGTGACGTCGGCCATGTCAGACGAGGCGGGTGTGCCGAAATCTGCTTGCGGATGCCAGATGTTGACGGGTTCGTGCATATCAGCTCTTAACTTTCACCTTCCGCCGGGTCTCCGCCTGACGGGTTGTCACCGCCGGCGCCCAGTTCCGTTGGAAACCAGTTGAGAATGCTGCGCACTGGCATGGGCGTCAACCAGCCAAGAGCGCACAGTGAACCCAGTTCCATGGTTTCCATCAGATCGTCGAGCACGGCGCGGTTTTCGCGAACGTCCCGGCCGGCGCGTATGCGTTGTATCAGCTGTGCTCCCTGGCTGGAACCGACCCGGCAAGGGGTACACTTACCGCAGGATTCTCTGGCGCAGAAACGCATCGCAAACTCGGCTTGCTCGCCCATGTCGATGTCGTCGCCAAAGGCGACTATGCCGCCGTGCCCCAGCATGGCGTTGGCTTCGGCGAAGGCTTCGTAGTCCAGCGGAATATTCCATGCAGAGGGCGGCAGGTACGCGCCCAGCGGGCCGCCGATCTGGGCAGCCTTGAAGGGTGTGCCGGCGCGGGTTGATTGCGCGAAGTCACTCATCAGCACATCGAGTGATACACCGAAGGGAACCTCCACCAGACCACCTTGGCGAACGTTCCCGCCAATCTGCATTGGCATAGTGCCACGTGAGCGGCCAACGCCGTGGGCAGCGTACGCTTCTGCGCCATGGGCGAGAATGGTAGTGGCGGCGGCCAGGCTGAGTACGTTGTGTACCAGCGTCGGCTTACCATGGAGACCCTGCAGGGCGGGCAGTGGTGGTTTGCGGCGTACGATGCCACGTTTACCTTCCAGGCTCTCCAGCATCGCGGTTTCTTCGCCACAGATGTAGGAACCGGCGCCGACGTGAAGTTGTATGTCGAAATTGTGGCTGCTGCCGAAAATATTCTGCCCCAGCAGGCCATTGTTACGGGCAATGATCAGTGCCTGCTGTAGAACCTGGCGTGCTTTGGGGTATTCCGAGCGCAGGTAGATGTAGCCCTGCTCGGCGTTGAGGGCCACGGCGGCGATGGCCATGCCTTCGAGCAGTTGGAACGGATCACATTCCATCAGCAGACGGTCGGCAAAGGTGCCGGAATCACCTTCGTCAGCGTTGCAGACGATATAACGGGTCGAGTCCTGGGCCTGGTGAACCGTGCGCCATTTGATGCCTGCCGGAAATGCCGCACCGCCGCGGCCACGCAGGCCGGATGCATCGATCTCGCTGATTGTCCGTTGTGGCGTCAGTTTCAACGCACGCTGCAGGCCATCACCGCCGCCATAGGCGCGCCAGGCAGCGAAATCCAGGGGTTCCATTGCGCCTGCACGTATGAACGTCAGGCGTGTTTGTCGAGCCAGGAACCCGATCTGGTGAACCTCGCCAAGGTACTTCGGGTGATCTACGTTGGGTGTGCCCTGGTCAGTACATAGCCCGGCCACTTCTTCAGGAGCAACGGGGCCGAAGGCAAGTCGCCGACCCTGCATTTCTAACTCCACCATAGGCTCCAGGTGGAACGCACCTCGACTGCCGTTGCGCACCAGCTTCGCCTCGGGCAGCTGTGCTGCCAGCTGTTGGGCCCTGATGGCGACATCATCAGCACCCAGGCTGCAGGCAGTGGTTTCATCCGGAATGTAGATGTGGGAGATCATGAATCTGTCTGCTTTTCCAGCAGATCAGCCAGTCTTGTGGTGTCGGCCTGTGCCACCACTGTTTCCCCCACCATTGCGCATGGACCCAAGGCGCAGTTTCCCAGACAGAAGACTTCTTCGACAGCATCCTCGAATTGACCCCGGGCGCGCTCGAGAAGGTCGCGCGCACCTGATGCCTGGCACCCCTCTGCAGCACAGATCTTTATGGCAGGAGGTGATCTGTCGAGATGAAAGTCATCATAGAAGGTGATGACGCCATAAACTTCTGCCGTTGAGATATTCAGCGCCTGGGCAATGGCAGGAATCATATCGGCAGTCAGGCGTCCGTAGCCATGTTGCAGCGCGTGCAGGAGCGGCAATAGCTGGGGCTGGCCGGCAGGTCTGTCAGCCAGTTCAGCGGCTATGAATTCCTCATTAGTCACGCTCGTCCTCTTTCCGCAGTGGTTTCATCGCCGTCAAGGATATTCTCAACAGATTGAAAGCACAGTATACCGTGAGCGATGCGCCAGTACCGAGGTCAAAAGCGCTAAGCGCAATCAAGCCAAGGGTGCCCCAGACGATGCCGGTGGGTCCCGCGGCAACGAATGCCCGGTTATGAAGTGCATAGCCTTATTCCGGCTACGGCGAGATTCACGAGGTCAATGTGTCGCGTTTCATCGATCGGCCACCAACTGCATAAGTCCGTTGTGCCGTCGACTTCGTTGGTAAGCTCGCCGCCCAGCAGCTGGGTATGGTAGATGATTCTGATGCCGTGGTATTTGCCATGATCAGTGTGGACGGCGTTCGAGTCCACGGCGGCGAGGCCCGCGGAACCAACCAGCAGGCCGGTTTCTTCGCGAACCTCTCTGATCATGGCGTCGACCGGGTCTTCGCAGAATTCGATGCCTCCTCCGGGCAGCGTCCATTTGCCGGCGAGATGAGGAAGCTGTGATGAAATCCGGCATAGCAGAATCTCGTTGCCATCAAGGATGAGGCCGTATGCCCCGACCCGCGTTATCAGATTTTCACCAGGCATGCTTCACCCGGTTTGACTCGGTCTGGCCCTTAAGGGGTTTGCTCATGTGGTTACGCGCATGCCAGGTTGAATCGTTGGTGGTGCCTGATTGAGCGCTTCTATAGCGAACCCGGCGGCCTGCTTGTACTGTCTCATGAAGTCGTTTCTCTCAGTCGGCGGTAGGACATCATCGATGTTATCGAACTCGCCACCGCAGCGCTCTTCCACCAGGCTCAGCATGGCGAACGGGCCGGAACCGCGATTGCGCAGCACCAGTGCGGATATCGGGGCGCAGAGCTTGTTGTCATATTCGTCGAGCGCGGCAGCGTTGATACCGTGTTGCACCATGGCGGCGCCGAGCACCCGGGCATCGACAATCGCCTGGCTGGCGCCATTGGAGCCCACCGGATACATGACATGGGCGGCATCACCGAGCAGCGCCACGTTGCCGTCCTGCCAGGAGGGCAACGGCTCGCGGTCGATCATCGGGTATTCGTAGACGACATCGCCGCCGCGCAGCAGCTCCGGGACATTGAGCCAGTCGTACTGCCAGTCCTCAAAGTGATGCACGAAGTGATCGACGTCCACCTGTTTGGTCCAGCTGCCGTCTTCCCATCCGGCGGAATTGTCGACAGTGATTTCCGCGATCCAGTTGATCGTGGCAAGGCCGGTAGCCGGGTCAGGTGGCGTAATAGGGTAAAAAACCAGCCGGTGATCGTGCAGGCCAAGGCCAACGAATGATGATCCCGTGCGTATCGGCGGGGCTTGAGTCGTACCCCGCCACATGATGGCGCCACCCCATTGTACGGGAGGTTGTTGCGGGTACATCTGTGCACGCACAGCCGAGTGCAGCCCATCTGCGGCAATCAACAATGCCCCGTCGATCTGCTGGGTCGTACCGTCGGTGTTCGCGACATCAACGGTCACGCCGTGATCATGATTGCGGTAGCCCGTTACACGATGGCCGAGCCGCACTGCGTCGATTCCCAATCGGCTGCGCACGGTGTCATGCAGCAGCATCTGCAGCTTGCCCCGGTGCACGGCGTATTGAGGCCACTTGTATCCTGCCTGCAGACCTCTGGACTCAGCATAGATGTCATTGCCGTTGAGCCCGACCAGTGCCCACTCCCGGCTTTGCAGACCCACCGTGTCGAGTTGCTGTTCGCCCAGGCCCAGATCATAGAGCTCTCGCACGGCGTTGGGTTGCAGGTTGATCCCCACACCCAGAGGCGCAAGCTCGTCCGTGGCCTCCAATACCAGACAGGGTACGCCGATCTGATGCAGGGTCAGGGCCACCGAGAGTCCACCGATGCCACCGCCGGCGATCAGTACAGGAAGAGTACTCATGCTGTTCCAAATCAGTCGTTACAGGGCAGATAGTACTGGAAATCGCGTGAAGCTGATGCTGGGCGTTGTGCTGATCACAATGCCTGGAGGTCTGTTACGATGAAGGCCTCATCTTGCAAGGAAAGCCACCATGCCCAGATTCCAGGTCCTGGTAATGTCGGAACCCACCGAGGGTAACGAAGACGAATTCAATGACTGGTACGAAAACACCCATCTGGATGAGGTCATTGCTTCTACTGGCTGGTCTCGTGCCCAGCGTTTTGGTTTGGCCGCGCAGGCGGGTCTGGAGTGTCCGCGTGCATATCTGGCCGCTTACGAGGCCGAGGCGGAAGATGCAGAGGCGGTATTGCGCAGGCTCAACGAAACCAGAGACCAGCGTCAGCAGAGTCGAGCCATCAATATGCGCACCGCGGGTGTGTGGATATTTGCAGAACTTGGCCCGGCCCATAGTGCGTGATGACGGGTTGTCCCGGGTCATGAAAAGTGTTGCGGTCCTGGTGCTGGTGTTGCTTGGCCTGCTGCTGTCGCTGCCTGGCGCGGTGGCTGACGGGCAGGACAACAAGAGACCCAACTTCGTGGTGGTAGTGGTCGATGACATGCGCATCGATGAATACGGCGCAGGTGGACATCCGTTCCTGCAAACACCGAATATCGATCGCCTGGCCTCCGAGGGTGCCAGTTTCTCTCGCGCCTACCATGTCACGCCGTTGTGTTCGCCCAATCGTGCGAGCCTGCTGACCGGTCAGTATGTTGCCCGGCACGGCATTTTCGACAACACGGCGCGCAGCCATGCCAGCCACAGGCTGCAACTGTTTCCGGCGCACCTGCAGCAGGCGGGTTACCGCACGGCTCATGTCGGTAAATGGCACATGGGCAACGATGCCTCACCGAGACCGGGCTACGACTATTGGGTCAGCTTCGCGGGTCAGGGGCGCAGCATCGACCCGGTTTTGTGGGAAGGCGAGGGACTGCATGAGGTCAAAGGCTACATCACCGATATCTTTACCGATCGTGCGGTGCGCTTCATCGAGCAGTCCGCGGGTCAGCCCTTCTTTGTGTATGTCGCACACAAAGCGATCCACCCGGATTCACGGCAGCTGGATGATGGTAGCGTCGATCTGGAATATGGATCGCGCTTCGTGCCCGCTGAACGGCACCGCGACCGCTATGCCCGAGCCAGCCTGGGCGATCACTACCGGCGACAGAACTCAACCGGTGAGCTGCGGGGGAAACCGGTAATTGCCGAAGCGCTGGCGGTGCGCAATCAGCTGCTGCAGACCCACCCGCTGGCGAGACTGATGCCTACCACGGTTTCGGCTGAAACCATCCGCGCGCGGGCTGAAATGATGCTGGCGGTCGACGAAGGACTAGGGCGCATTGTAGAAACGCTGGAGCGCCAGGGCGTGCTCGATGAAACCGTGGTCGTGCTGACTTCGGATAACGGCTACTTCTTTAATGAGCACGGCTTGACCGTCGAGCGTCGATTGCCATATGAACCTGCGGTGAGAAGTCCCTTGTTGGTGCGCTACCCGCGGATGATCGAGGCGGGCAGCCGCGTCGATCAACTGTACAGCTCCATAGATCTGGCGCCAACGGTGCTCGATCTGGCCGGAGTCCAGGTACCTGAGCATGTGCAGGGTGTCTCGCAGAAACGCGTGTTTGACGGATCCGCGACTACGCCCAGGCAACAGGTATTGCTGGAATACTACAGTCACGAAAACCCGTTCGTGTGGACCGCCAAGCTCGATTATCGGGCGATCATTCAGGGGAATCTGAAATACATTCGCTGGTTGCGGTACGATGATCAGGCTGAGCTTTATGATCTGGCAGAAGATCCACGTGAGCTTAACAATCTTGCGGACGTATCTGAGTATGCCGGTCGTCGCAAAGCGCTCGACGCGGCTCTGAATCGACTCGTTCTGCAGTCCATGGGGTTGAGTGAGAAGTCGTGAGTTACCAGGAAAAGGGGTAAGCATGGAAAATGAACAGGAAATGCTCGCGCTGATGAAGCGCTTTCGCATCGCCTATGCGAAAGCCGATCGTGAAGGCCTGCTTGCCGTCACAAGCGTAGACTTTGAATGGCATCAGCATTACGGCGCAGACGATGACGATCGTCCCAGCGGTCGTATGCTGCGCGGGGTAGATGCGTTGCTCGAAGAAATCGCGTGGCGGGGCGAGCACTGGAGGGATGTGTCGTACGAAGCTCTGCAGGAACGTTCCGCCGGTGACCTGCTGGTGCAGACCTTTACCATCAGCGGCAAGCAGGATGGCGTATCGTTTCATGCCGATGCAGTGGATCTGTATCCGGTGCACGATGGGCGCATCACCATGAAAGACACGTATTGGAAATACGTGGGTTAGCGGGTTTTCCTGGTGAATGATGGTGTTAAGAGCGCATGGAAATTGAGCGGCTGCAACCGAGGCACGCGCAAGGGATAAGTGCCTGCTTCCGCGCTGTGTACGGCGCCAGCTATGCCAACGGTCTGTTTTACGATGTAGATGAACTGGCCCAGGAGATCCGTGCAGGCCGGTTATGCAGTGTCGGCGCGCTGGCGGAGGACGATAGCGTCATCGGTCACATGGCCATGGTATGCCACCCGGATGCGCTCTTTGCCGAGCTTGGCAATACCGTAGTGGCGCCTGCCGCGCGCGGCGCCGGGGTCGCCTGGCAGGTGGGCGCAGAGCTGACCGCTTGGTGTGTCGAAAAAGGTTACCCCGCATATCTGCACTATCCGACCACCGACCATCACATCATGCAGCGCCAGTCTGTAAAGAGCGGCTTTGAAACGGGCCTCATGCTGGGCTACATACCGGCAGAGACCGATGGCCAGGTGAACCCGGATAAACCCTCCCTGCGGGGCGCGGCGACGGTGGTGGTCAACCCGCTGGGTGAAATTCCTTCGCAACGGATTTTCCTGCCGGACGAGTATCGGGAGCTGGTTGAAGATTCAGCGTGCGACGCGGGTATTGCCAGAGAAATTGTCGAGACACAATCGGCTCGCTCGCTTCCCGGGCGGACGAATGCAAAGGCCACTTTGCTGGAGCGCCGGGGCTTGATGCGTCTGCAAATCACCAGTGTGGGGGCCGATCTGCCGTTGCTGCTGAAGGAGTTTCTCGACGGTTCAGCGCCATGCCACCAGGTGGACTTTCTCATGTCCGACGCCGGTCTTGGTGAGGGCGTGGCGCTGGCCAGGCAGCAAGGCTGTATTTTCTGCGCCTGGATGCCGGGCTATCGCTCGGCCGATGTTTTACGCCTGCAATGCTTTGATCCGCGCAAAACCGATCTGCACCCCGGGGTGGTTAATCCGCTTGGGCAGAAGCTTGCAGCGCTGTGTCGTGAAGAATCAGGGAATCTCTGAGTTGCCGAGATCAAGTCGGAGATTCCCCTCCCGGGTCTGAGCCTGGACTGGTTCAGTTGACGTCGAAGTCGGCCGCGCTATGGCGCTCAACCACGCGGGTCTCTTCCGGCCCCCAGGGCCGATTTACGCGGCGCCCGCGCTCCACGGCAGGTCGCTCTTCGATTTCTTTAGCCCAGCGGACCACGTTCTCGTAAGAGGCCACGTCCAGAAAAACTTCGGCATCGTAAATGTTGTGCAGCACCAGCGCGCCGTACCAGGCGTAGTTGGCCATGTCGGCAATGGTGTACTCGTCACCGCACAGGTATCGGTTATCGGCCAGGCGCTGATCGAGCACGTCGAGCTGTCGCTTGACTTCCATGGCGTAGCGGTCGATGCAGTATTCGATCTTGGTCGGCGCATAGGCGTAGAAATGTCCGAAGCCACCGCCCAGATAGGGCGCGCTGCCCATCTGCCAGAACAGCCACGACATGCACTCGGCGCGCTGAGAGGGTTCGGTGGGCAGGAACGCGCCGAACTTCTCAGCCAGGTAGACCAGGATCGCGCCTGACTCGAACACCCGCGTTGGCGGTGTGGTGCCCCGGTCGAGTAGAGCGGGGATCTTGGAATTCGGATTGATGTCGACGAAGCCGCTGCCGAACTGGTTTCCCTCGCCAATGTTGATGAGGTAAGCATCGTACTCCGCTTCGGCGATGCCCATTTCCAGCAGTTCTTCCAGCAGTACGGTGACCTTTACGCCGTTGGGCGTGGCCAGGGAGTGAAGCTGCAGATCGTGTTCACCAACGGGTAGTTGTTTGTCGTGGGTGGCTCCGGCGATAGGCCGGTTGATGTTGGCAAAACGGCCGCCGCTTTCTTTATTCCACTTCCATACTTCCGGCGGTGTGTATTCGTTTGTGTCGGTCATGGTGTCCCCTTGTTCGTTGCAGATTCTTTTGGATCATAGATTCGAGCGCCGCAGTCTACCCGGAATGCGCAAACAGGGGGTAGTTCGTGTCGTGCTATGGATAGTATTGGTTGATCGATTCCTACCAGCGTTGCAGCCAGCGGGGTTCGGCCAGCATTTGCAGATTCTCATTGATTGGGAATTGCTGGGGATAGGTGCCGACCCCCTCAGATTCGCCATCGCGTATGCGCTGTAACCCTTGATCCAGCTCCTGCAGGTCGCGCCACTCCAGCCATGGTGCTCCTGGCGCTGCTACCCGGTGCGCGCCGAGCAGGCGTGTGCCGCCGGGCAGCACACTCAGCAGGGTCTCGGCGGTGGCCTTGTATTCGCCCATGCTGGAATTCGGCAGGAAGCCGTAGAGGTCTCCGGGATAAAGATAATCGCCGCTGAACAGCAGTCCATTGGCTTCATCCCACAGTGAAATGGAGTCCGTGGTGTGGCCGGGCGAATGTAGCAGCTGCAGCGTTCGCCCACCGAGATCAATGATCTGGCCCGGCGCCCACCAGTGATCCACCTGCCAGGTTGGCGCGTCGAAACCTTCAATCTCACCGAGGTGCTCCATGGTTGTCAGCGTCAGACGGTCGCCCTCAGCACGTCTGCGCAGATAGGGCAGGTCGACCACGGCGATAGTGTCGAACGTGTTGTTGTTACCGACGTGGTCGTAGTGAAAATGCGAAGGCAGCAAGGTTATGGGTTTGTCGGTGAGCGACTGTGCCGTAGCACGCATGTCGCGCACGCCGGGCCCGGCATCGAACAGCAACGCTGAGTCACTGCCGATGATCAGGTAGCTGTAATTCTGTTGCCAATAGCGGGGTTCACCGATGGCGTAGGTATCTGGCGCTACGAGTTCAATGGTGAAGTAGTCGGCCAGCCACAGAACCCCGGGCCCTTCGTCGGTGAGATCAAGCAATGGCGGCGGCGCTCCTGTGCCGGCGGCCATCATCACATGCATCATCAGTTCCCGCCGCCACTGCAGGGTAAGCAGCCCCGAAAGCAGTACCAACGCTATCAATATCTTAGTTTTCATGACGGTCCCGGTCAGCGCGTTACCCCGAATTTACTACAGTTGTTAGTTCATGGCGTCGGTTTTGTGATGTCGATTGTTTGTGAGGTGCCAAAAAGGTTCGTGCGCCTGGTGCGAAAATCTGAAGATTGAGCAGCGCGACGCGCGCCGTTGTAAAAGTTGCCGATAAAAAACATAATCGCCGAAGCAGTGCGATAGGCCTGCGCATATCCTGGTGCAGTCACGGAGACGCCGTCATGAATGAACAGCCGCCTGCCACCGGGAACGCAGATCTGCGCTTCAGCACTCAACAGCTGCAGATTTGGCAGCAGGATGGCGGCGTTTTGCTGGAGCGCTTCTTTACGCCTGCAGAAATCGAGCCCTGCCGCGCGGACATGGAAACGCTCTATCTGGAGCGGCGCGACCCGGATGCCGCAGTGCAGAACCTCAAAGAACCCGGCGCCATAGGCCTGTTCTCACGAGATCAGTTCCGCAACTTCGATGACATGCCGTTCGACTGCTCGCCAGCTTTGAACATGCTGGGCTTGCATCCGGCGCTCATTGAACTGGCCCGGGCCGCACTCGGCACCCGTGATGTGCGTTTGTATCAGAGCCACTCGTGGGCCAAATTCACCGGCGAGACTGATTTTGACCAGAATTTCCACTGTGATTTCAAAAATCACACGCTGACTGTGCCTGCTGAGGCCGCGGCGCAGCGCACCATAAACTGCATGATCTACATCACCGATGTGGCGGACGATGTCGGCGCAATTCACTATGTGCCGGTCAGTGAAAGTGACACAGTGGCCGGGGGCAATCGTGATCCGTTCGGTCCGCAAGAGGTGCAGGCGCCACTGAAGTCGCTGCAGCGCTCGGGCGCCGGGCCGGCCGGATCAATATTCGCCTACGGTATCGATGTCTATCATCGCGGTACCAACCTGACCCGCGCGGGTGGCATCCGCTACACCCTTACCGCGAGTTTTAAAGCCGCGGGCAACGATATGATCGGCTGGAGCGCCTGGCCGCACAGTTTCATGAAACCATGGCATATTCTGTTCGAAAACTGCACCCCTGATCAGCTGAGCTGCCTGGGGGTGCCGGCACCGGGCCATTCATTCTGGACTCGACATACCGTGGACCGGACTGAACGGCGCTGGCCGATGTGGAATGCGCAGCCGTATCTGGATGCTCTGTAACAGCATTATTACAGTACTGGATATTTTTGCTTTTCTCCCATCGGGGATTTGATAGGCTTTTCACCATAACCAATATCTGGGGAAACAGATGGCGACACTCAACATTAATGGTAACGAAGTCGAACTGGAGTTCGACCCGGATACGCCGCTGCTATGGGTAATCCGTGAACAGGCTGGGCTGACCGGCACCAAATACGGCTGCGGTATCGCCCAGTGCGGTTCCTGCACAGTGCATATCGACGGTCAGCCGGTGCGCTCCTGCACCTACCCGGCATCTGCGCTGCAGCGCACCCAGAAGATTGTCACTGTGGAAGGACTTTCCCACGACGCCAGTCACCCGGTGCAGCAGGCCTGGGCGGAGCTCGATGTGCCTCAGTGCGGATACTGCCAATCCGGCATGATCATGGCGGCCAGCGCTTTGCTGGCGAACAAGACCAATCCTTCCGATGAAGACATCAATCGCGCGGTAACCAACATCTGTCGGTGCGGAACCCTGCCGAGGGTCCGTAAAGGCATTCACCGGGCAGCGCAACTCTTAGCAGAATCGCAGGCTGAAGGAGGCCAGGCATGAGTGAAGCAATAGATACCTCTGTCAGCCGGCGGCGTTTTCTCGTCACCACGGGAGCTACCGGTGCCGGTCTGTCGTTGGGCGTACTGCTGCCTGGCGCGAGTGTCGCCTCCGCAGACTACCCGGATGAGATCAACGCGTGGGTTGTCGTTAACCCGGACAACACCGTGGTCATTCGCATCGCCCGCTCGGAAATGGGGCAGGGCACCCTCACGGGCCTGGCGCAGATGGTTGCGGAAGAACTGCAATGCGACTGGTCGATGGTCGACTGGGAGTACCCGACACCTGGAGAAAACCTCAAACGTGACAGGGTCTGGAAGAATTTTGCCACCGGCGGCAGCCGCGGTATTCGCGAAAGCCACCAGTATGTGCGCGAAGGCGGCGCCGCTGCGCGGCTGATGCTGATCGAGGCGGCCGCTGGCCGCTGGGGCGTGCCCATGGGCGAGTGCAGCGTGAGTCAAGGTGTGATCACCCACAGCGGTAGCGGTCGTTCGGTTACTTACGGTGAAGTAGCGGCTGATGCAGCCAGGCTGGCCCCGCCCATGGAAGTGGAACTGAAAGATCCAAAAGACTGGCAACTCATCGGTCAGCCGGTAGCACGTCTGGATACTTTGGAGAAACTCGACGGAACGCAGATATACGGTGCAGATATCCAACTGCCGGGCATGCTCAATGCAGCCATATCCGCGTGCCCGGTGTTCGGCGGCAAAGTCAAAAGCTACGACGCTGACAAGGTAAGCAACATGCCCGGCGTCAAGGGCGTGGTGGCGGTGGATGACAATGCCGTGGCTGTGGTGGCGGACACCTGGTGGCGCGCGCAGAAAGCACTGCAAGCTCTGCCCATCGAATGGGATACCGGTGAAGGCGGCAGCCTCAATCATGACGATATCGAGGCGTTGCTCACCGAAGGCCTGACCGCGGAAACGAAGCTGGTGGGTAACAGTGCCGGTGACGTGAAGGCTGCACTCGAAGGCGCTGAGCAGGTTGTCGAAGCTACCTACAGTTATCCCTATCTCAACCATGCCTGCATGGAGCCGATGAACGCAACGGCGCGCTGGACCAGCGATTTCTGTGAAGTCTGGTGCCCGACTCAGAATGGTGAGGCCGCTCACGCGGGTGCGGCCGATGCTGCTGGTTTGCCGCCGGAACAGGTGGAGGTCTATAAGTTGCTGCTCGGCGGCGGTTTCGGCCGCCGTGGTGCGCCGGACTATGTTCGTCAGGCAGTGCTGATCGCCAAGGCGTTCCCCGGCACGCCGGTAAAGCTGCTGTGGTCCCGGGAAGAAGACATGCTGCAGGGTTTTTTCCATCCGATCACCAAGGCGCGGGTCGTTGGCGGGCTGGATGCCGATGGCAACCTGCAGGGGCTGCATCTGCGTATTTCCGGGCAGTCGATTCTCGCGGGCATCATGCCTTTTGCGCTGCGCGATGGGGTTGACCTGGCTACGTTTCAGGCACTGGCGCCGGAAGGTGACCATTCCATCAGCTACACCGTACCCGATCTGCTGGTCGACCATGCCATGCGTAACACGCATATCCGCCCCGGATTCTGGCGTGGTGTGAACGTCAATCCCAATGCCGTTTACATGGAGTGTTTCATCGATGAACTTGCCCTGGCTGCAGGCAAAGACGCGCTGGCGTTCCGTGAGCCATTGATGAAAGACAACCCCCTGGGCTGGGCGGTGCTGCAGACCGCCGCGGAGCGCGCCGGCTGGGCCAGCCGCAAGGCAGACGGCAAGTTCATGGGGTTGTCGGTCTGTAGGGCGTTCGGCAGCTATGTCGCTGCTTGCGCGGAAGTTTCCGTAGACAGTGCAGGGCGCATCCGCATGGAGCGCATAGTAGCGGCCACCGATCCGGGCTATGCAGTGAATCCGCAACAGGTGGAAGCTCAGGTGGAAGGCTCTTTTGTCTACGGCCTGAGCGCGCTGTTGTATGGCGAATGCACGGTTACGGATGGCGCCATCGACCAACGCAACTTCGACACCTATCAGTCGTTGCGCTTGGCGCAGATGCCCGAGGTAGAGACCATCATCATGCCTTCCGGCGGATTCTGGGGTGGTGTGGGTGAACCTACCATCGCTGTGGCCGCGCCAGCGGTGCTCAATGCCATTGCGGCTGCAACCGGCAAACGTTACCGGGACGTGCCGCTGAAGAACAGCGATCTGCAGTTCGCATGAGCAAAACCTTCGCGGGGGTTGTCGCGGCGCTGCTGATGAGCAGTGCCGGGGTGGCGACGGCGGAGGATGAGGTGCGCGCCCGATTGCTCGCGCTCAGCTGCAGCGGGTGCCATGGTGATGAGCGGGCAGACGCGCCGCTGCTGACCGATCTGCATGGGCGCGACCCTGCGCAGCTGTATGAGATCCTAGTGCAATTCAAGCAGGGTTCTGCGGGTGCAACGGTAACGGTAATGAACCGTATCGCCGCGGGTTACAGTGAGCCTGAGCTGAGGTTGCTGGCCGATCACCTGGGACGGCAGTGAAAACTACCCGGCGCCGACACCTGGGTTCGCTGGCTTTGGGTGCCGGATTGCTGGCGGGTGCGGCCTGTAGCGGTATTCCGCTGGGAAAATCAGGAGCAGCCAGAGTCATCGTGGTTGGCGGCGGATTTGCCGGCGCCAGTTGTGCCCGTGCGTTGCAGGCGCTGGATGAAAATCTCGCGGTCACGCTGATTGAGCCGAAAATCACCTATACGGCTTGTCCCATGAGCAACCTGGTGCTGGGTACCTCACGACCTTTGGCTGCCCAGCAGTTTGGCTATGACGGTATCCGCGCTCAGGGTGTCACGGTACTGCACAATGTTGCCACCGGCATCGATGGCGTGGCGCGCAGCGTAACGCTGGCCGATGGCTCTGTACTTGCCTATGACCGCCTGGTGCTGGCGCCGGGCATCAGCTTCGACTGGCAGGCCCTGCCGGGTCTCGACGAGGCTGCAACGCAGATTCTGCCCCATGCATGGCAGGCCGGAGCCCAGACCGAATTGCTCAAGGGGCAGTTGCGCGCCATGCCCGACAATGGTCTGGTGGTGATATCAGTGCCGGACAACCCATACCGGTGCCCGCCGGGTCCCTACGAGCGAGCCAGCCTCATTGCGCACTATCTCAAAGCTCACAAACCCCGGGCAAAATTACTGATCCTCGATGCCAAAGACCGCTTTTCGAAGCAGTCGTTATTCATGCAGGCCTGGCGGGTACTGTATGGTGACATGCTGGAATGGCAGGGCCTTTCAGATGGCGCCCGGGTGGTCTCGGTGGATGCACAGACCCGCACGGTACATACCGATTTCGACTCGATAACAGCGCATGTAGCGAATGTCATTCCGCCGCAACGCGCGGGCGCCATTGCCCGGGTCGCGGGCATTGCCGACGCCAGCGGCTGGTGCCCCATCGACCCGGTCACATTCGAGTCGACACTGCAGGCCGGTATCTATGTCATCGGCGATGCCGCAATCGCCAACGCCATGCCCAAGTCGGCCTTTGCCGCCAATGCCCAGGCAAAGTATTGCGCCACGCAGATCGTCCGCTCGCTTGCGGGCCTGACGCCAGTGCCGTCGACATTGATCAACACCTGCTACAGCCTGGCACGGCCGGATTACGGCTTCTCGGTAGCGGGCGTATATAAGCCCGCTACCGATAGCTGGCTGCAGGTCGAGGGTGCGGGGGGCATCAGCCCGCTTGATGCACCTGCCGATCTGCGTGTGCAGGAATCGGTGTACGCTAAGGCATGGTTCGAGACGCTCACTGGAAGTGTTTTCGGCGGTTGAGTGTTGCTTCGGGTCAAAGTGAACATTCACAGCCCCAGGCGTTTTGCGGTCCATCCAGTTTATGCCCTGGTGGTTCTGGCGTTGCTGTCCGATGTGGCGCTGGCCGGCAGCGACGCCGAGCGGGGACGTGGTGTTTTCCTCCACCGCGATCTGGGCCACTGTGTGTTGTGCCATCGGGTTGCCCATCTCGATGTCCCGTTTCAGGGAAACATCGGCCCTGATCTCACGGCGGTGGCCGATCGCATGTCAGTTGATCAGATGCGCGAAAAAATCAGTGACCCGACGCTGAGCAACCCGAAATCCACGATGCCTGCCTACTACCGCGTCCACGGCCTCGAACAGGTTTCCCGGGAATACCGGGGCAGGCCAGTGTTGACCGCCGTGCAACTGCAGGATTTACTGGCCTATCTTGCAACCCTCAAACGGGGCGAATGACTCATGAATCTTGAATTGCCCATGAACCGCAGATCATTGCTGCGCCAGGCTGGAACCG
>CAYMUT010000006.1:0-13031 GCA_964393625.1 uncultured Pseudomonadales bacterium | reverse complement strand
CTGCGTTGTGCCCATCGCGTCTCAGGGCGCCAGCGATGCGCTCGGTCAGATGCTGCGTGATGAGTTTGGCGATGTGCCCGTCGTCTACGATGGCCGGGTCACGATCGATCTGCCGGCGCTTGCGGAAAACGGCAACTCCGTGAAGTTCGGCGTAACGGTGGCGAGCCCGATGACCGATGACGACCACGTGGTGTCCATCGACGTGTTTGCACAAAAGAATCCGACACCACACATCGGGCGCTTCTATTTCGGTCCCGCAAGCGGACGGGCGGTGATCAATACCCGCATACGCCTGGGGGGCTCGCAACCGGTAGTGGCGATTGCACGCATGTCCGATGGTACGCTGCATGGTGGTGCCGCGGAGATCGTCGTGACTGAAGCCGCCTGTCTGGACTTTCTGATCTAACCGTCATGGCCAGCGCAAGAATCGCCTTACCCGCTGCTGCCCGTTCCGGAGAAGTGATCGAGATCAAGACGCTGATCACGCATCCCATGGAAACGGGTTATCGCCGTGATGTGCTGGGCCGCGCGATCCCGCGGAACATTCTGACCCAGTTCGAATGTCGCTTCGACGGTGCGACGGTGTTCAAAGCCGAACTACGTACGGGGATTGCTGCGAATCCCTATCTCACGTTCTCGGCCCGGGTGGAGGCCGGCACCGTGCCGGGCAAAGGCACTTTCGAATTCATCTGGTTGGGGCAGCATGACTTTGTGCATCGCGAAAGTCGGTCGATCGACATTCTTCCGTAGCCTCCTGTTGCTGATGGCTCTGCTGTCCGGGTGCCAGCCGCAGCCGGGTGAGCATGCTGTGCAACCGCCCACCCGCACCCTCACTGAACCGATGTCGGGCAGCCGTTTCCAATCCGCGGAGACCCAGGCCCTGCAGACTGATGAGTTCGCCAATCCGGGTCTGCTGTGGGTCGACAAGGGCCGCAGTTTATGGGAAGAGGAGCCCCGGGATGAGGTGGCCAGCTGTCAAAGCTGCCACGGTAACCTGGCTGACATGCGCGGTGTCGCAAGCCGTTATCCTGTTTATGATGCGGAGCTTGATCGCCTGCTCAATTTGACCCAGCGCGTTGCACGGTGTCGTCAGGTGCATCAGCGGCAAGCGCCACTACCTTATGAGGCGGAGCCGTTGCTTGCCCTGACCGCTGCGCTCACTCATGAGTCCCGAGGCTTGCCCTTCGAACCGAACATCGGCGGTGCTGCGCGGCCATTGTTTGATGCCGGGGAGGCCTATTTCTTCCAGCGCCGTGGGCAGATGAATCTGGCTTGCCACCACTGTCACGAAGTCAACGCCGGGCGCATGCTTCGCGGTGATCTGCTCAGTCAGGGGCACGGCACTGGATATCCGGCATATCGCCTGCAGTGGCAGACCCTGGGCTCGCTGCACCGACGCCTGCGCTTCTGCAATCAGGGTATTCGCGCGGAACCGTTTGACTATGGTGCCGCCGCGTACGTCAACCTTGAGCTGTATCTGGCTTGGCGTGCTGCGCAGCTGCCTCTGGAGGCACCGGCAGTGCGCAGGTAACTTGCGCCCCGTCCGATTAATTCAATGCGTCAGTCGGACGGGGCGCTGCCGGATTGCTCAGCAGGTCGACACGGTTAGGCACTTCGAATACGTAGCCGGCGTCACTGCGATTGCGTTCGAATCGCGAGCGCACCTCGGCGAGCACCTCGGCGGAAGGATCGTGATCCAGAAACGTCGCGTTGAGAATGCCTTTTTCGAACTGGGAGAAGTCCCTCAGCTGCACAATGTTGGAAAAGAAAACCTCTTCAACGAGTTCGAACTGATCCGATTCCAGCGCATCCACCAGTGCTTTGAATGCGATCTGGCGTACGTGCTCCTCATCGTGAAACAGACGGATCACTTCGTTGAATGGGCCGTCGAATACCGGCTCGGATACATACAGCAGACCGCCTGGCTGCAACACGCGCCTGATTTCCGCCAGTGCCTGGGGCAACAGTTCTTCGCGAACATGATGAAGTGATTTGAACATGAGAACGATGTCGAAGCTGTCGTCCTCAGCGTTGATTTCCTCTGCCCCGAAGCTGGCGAAGGTCACACCAGGTAGATCGTCGATCTGCAGGTTCTTAGCATGCTGAATCTGATCGACTTCAGCCGCCACAATGGAACAAACGCCGGTTTCCTGGGCAATCTGCCGGGTTTTGTCGGCGGCGCCACAGCCCAGTTCGAGAATACGGGCACCCTGCAGCGGTAGCAGACGCTGGATGATTGCCAGTTCGTCGGTGATTTCCTGTTGTTCGGGGCCCTTGATTGTCAGGGGTGCATTGTGGTCATACACGATTCAGTACTCTCGGAAAGTGGTCATCAGGTGCTAACTATATGGCTGAGGAAAAGCCGGTAAAGTGCGTATCTATACTCCGCAGATCCTGGATCAGGTCCGGCGGCAGGTCACCGGGTTCATCTACCGGAGTACCAATGGTCAGGGAATCTGTAATGCCGCCGAAGCGTTCCTGTACTGCGTCTTTGAGTTGATCGTAGCGCCCCACCGCGGCAAACAGATGCACGATGTCGTCGTCGATTTCGCGGGTCATGGCGTCCCACTGATTGGTCTTCGACATATGATTGAGCTTCTCGCCAAGATCAGTGAGTCCGTGGGCTTCAAACACTGGCCAGTAGGCCCTGGTGGAGCCGTAAAAGCCTACGCGCATGCGCACCCATTCGAATGCCCGGGCGACAGCTTCATCGGTACTGCCGGTGGCGATAAAGCCGCCGCCGGAGACTTCGAAGTTTTCGCGGTTGCCGACACCTGCAGGTAGACCTGCGCTCAGCCGGGGCAGGGCCGTCTCTTCCAGGTATTTGCGGGTAGAAAAAGGGTGCAGGCGTACGCCGTCGCATTCTTCGGCGGCCACCTTCATCATGCCCGGTCCTACCGCCGCAATAGTGAGTGCAGGAGGCGGGCCCGCCAATGGTTCTGGTACGAAGTTGGGCGGCATCAGCGTGACCCGATAGTGTTCACCTTCATAGTTGAGCTGTTCACCGGTCTTCCAGGAATGCCAGGTGGCCTTGATGAACTGCACCATTTCGCGCATGCGTGGTGCCGGGGCGCTCCACGGTACGCTGAAACGACGTTCGTTGTGTCCTTTGACCTGGGTGCCCAGGCCGAGCACGAAGCGGCCGCCGGATGCCCGTTGCAGATCCCAACCGATATTGGCGAAAACCATGGGACTGCGCGCGAACGAAATCGCAATGGATGTGGCCAGTTCCAGACTGTCGGAGTTCACCGCGGCCACGGCCAGCGGGAGGAACGGATCCTGCCGGTTTTCCTGGGTGTTGATGCCGTCGTAACCTGCTGCTTCTCTGCGCTGCACGGCGGCTGGTACCTTGTTGAGGTCGTCTAGAGGTATGCTGGTTGTAATCTTCATGTCAGCCAGCTTAACGGGTAGCAGGTGCCGGGCCAAGCCAAGTTGGATAGCATAGGCACCTACATTTCAGGAGAACATCAGTCGTGCAGGAATTCGCTCTCAATGCCAGCGATGGCGGCAGCGTAGCGTGTTACAAATGGTTGGCCGCGTCGCCGCGGGCGGTGCTGCACATTGCCCATGGCATGGGTGAGCATGCCCGGCGTTACGACGTGGTGGCCCAGGCGCTCAACGAGGCCGGCTACCATGTTTACGCCAACGATCATCGTGGTCACGGTCATACGGGTGAAGCCTATCTTGGCAACATGGGCGGCGACGGGTGGAACCGGGTGCTTGCCGATGCTTTTGAGATCAATCGTTTGATTGCAGTGGAGCATGCCGACCTGCCCCGGGTACTGCTTGGCCACAGCATGGGTGCGATGATGTCCCAACAGTACGTCACCCTTTACGGCGCCAGTATCGATGCGCTGGTGCTGTCCGGCTCGCCGGGCTTCAAGGCGGGGTTCGGCAGTGTGGTTGCGCGGCTGCTGGCGTGGTTCGAATCCTGGCGCCTGGGACCTGATGCCGCCAGTGCAGTCATGCAGAAAGCGTTGTTCGGCGATGCCAATAAGGCCTTCGCCAGCCCCGAGGCGTCGGGTTTTGAATGGTTGTCTCGCGATGATCAGGAAGTGCAGAAATACATCGATGACGACCAGTGCGGTTTTGTCTTGAGCACCGGTTCGCTGGTGAACCTTTTCGCTGGATCGCGCACGACCCAGAACCCTCAGGTACTGGCGAATATTCCGAAGGATCTGCCCATCTACGTATTTTCCGGCACGGAAGATCCTGTGCATAGTGGGCAGGTTGATATTCAGCGCATGCTGCAGGCGTTTTACGACCAGCAGCTGCAGAAGATCGAGGTGCGCTGGTACCAAGGTGGGCGTCACGAGATGTTCAACGAAACCAACCGGGATGAGGTAATTGCCGATCTGGTTGTGTGGCTTGACCGTACTCTGTCGGAGGTGGGAAACGCCTGATCCACCCGTGAATCAATGACGGGCGAATCCACCGCAAAGGTCTAGACTTCCATATGAGCAAGCAGTCGCACCCGACCGCCCGTGCTCAAAAGAAATGACAGATGAATCCGGCGATACATGGACGCAGCAGCTAACAAAAGACAGGCTCAGCAGGCCAGGGAAAGCCTGGAAGAATGGCGGGAGTCGCTGAACGGCTCGCGTCTGCCCATTTTTTCCCAGACGGTGCGAGACGTCAAAGACATCTCATCCAGCCGCGCGTCTTCTGCGCGTGATCTGTCTGAAGCCATCGGCCACGATGCTTCCATGGCGGCGCGGGTAATTCAGATCGCCAACAGCCCGTTGTTCAATCTGCAGAACAAGAACATCGACACCATCAACACGGCGGTGGTGATGGTCGGCTTTGATGCCGTGCGTGAAATCGCCATAACAGTGGGTGTCATTGAGGAGATGCTCAAGGGCTATCAGCACGAACGCGTAGCACAACACCTGTCGCGAGCGTTTCATGCTGCTGCTCAGGCGCGCTGCTTCGCCAACCGGCGTGATGAGAAAGCCGATGAAGTATTTGTCGCAGCGCTGCTTAAGGAGGTAGGGGCCATGGCGTTCTGGTCCCGGGCGGAACGCGAGGCGGTTGTTCTGGAGGCCGAGTTACAGCGGGGTACGCCGCCGGAAGAAGCGGAGCGCAAGGTGCTTGGCTTTGCACTGAGCGAACTGAGCCGGGTGCTGGCCGATGACTGGCAGCTCGGTGATCTGGTGAATGATGTACTGGCCGGCCGCAAAGCGGATCGCGCCGAGGTCCAGGACGTGGTGTTTGGCCACAAAGTGGCGCAAGTGCTTGAATTGTATGGCTGGGAATCTCCAGAAGGTCAGCGGCTGGTAGAAGAACTCGCCGGCCGGCTGGATATCAGAGTCCGGGATCTGAAAGAACTGATCAGCGCAAACCGCAAAGAGGCCAACGGCATAGCTTCGCGTTTTGGCCTGACTCCGACGCAGCCCTGTGTGGTTGCCCCGGCGGAGCAGGATGGATCTGCGCATGTCGTACGGGACCCACAGGCATTTCTCGATTCACTCGCGCAGATTTCCAATGCTCTGGAGAACGCAGCATCCCGTGATGAACTGATGTGCCTTGCCCTGCAGGGTCTGCATCGGGGATTGGGCATGCGCCACGCTTACTTTGCGCTGTTGAATCCCGCAAGAGATCAGTTGACGGTGAAATACATCGAGGGTCAGCGGGACGAGGGGTCTGCCGGGCAATCCGTAGCCATCACTGCAGAGTCATTGTTTGCAGAAGCACTGGAACACGCCCGGGTTGTTTCCTTTGATGAAGGCAGCGAGCGCGCTGGTTTCCGCTTCGGTGGGGCGGGCGCTGCAGTGGCCGCCCGTATCGGCGGGCGCGCGGTGGGTCTGCTCTATGCTGAACTGGGCGGCGGGCTGACCATGGACGAAGAGCAGATCTCGGGGTTTCGTCAGATCGGGCAGCAGATCGGCATGATTCTGGTCCAAGCCGGCAGCTAAAACCTCGTTTTGCGTAGCGCAGCGGAGCACCAGCCTCTAAACTCGCGCACATGATTTCTTTACTCACTCAAGGGCAATATACGATTTTCGTGCTGTTGCTCATCGCACTCGTTTTGTCGCTGTCCATCCATGAATTCGGTCATGCCATCGTGGCCAAGTGGCAGGGCGATGACACGGCCCAGCGAGCCGGGCGTCTCACCCTGAATCCTCTTGCGCATATCGACCCCATGGGTCTGCTGATGGTGGTGCTGGTAGGGTTCGGTTACGCAAAACCGGTACCCACCGATCCGCGCAATTTCAAATCGTTCTTCTCCGATTTCTGGGTGTCCGCTGCTGGGCCGTTCATGAATCTGCTGCTGGCAATGGTTGCCTGGAACGTATACCTGATGCTGCGCGCGTCGGGTTGGCAGCACGATGGCGGCGAGATCTTCTTTGAAATTCTGGTGCGCATCAATCTGCTGCTGATGCTGTTCAACCTGATCCCGTTGGGCCCCCTCGATGGACACTACATACTGCCGTACTTCCTGCCTCGGCAGCTGGCTTATCGGTACCGTATGTTTAACGCGAGGTATGGCACGGCGGTGTTCCTCGGACTGATTCTGTTGAGTGTTTTCGGCGGCCTGCCATTGTTCAAATGGCTGGCTGACCTGTCGTTATTCATGCTCGGCCTGATTACCTTCGTGGGACCGGGCGCCTGAAGCGAATTCGAATATAAGGAATATCTGTGCTCGACCACGAGGATCTGAACCAGGCGAAGAGCATTGTCTATCGACACATGCAGCCCACGCCAACCTACGCGTGGCCGCTGCTGGGCGAGGCGCTGGGTTGTGAGGCATGGGTGAAACATGAGAACCATACGCCCATCGGCGCGTTCAAGGTACGGGGCGGGCTGGTTTACCTGCACGAGATTTCAGCCGATGGCAGCACCACAGACCTGGTTACCGCGACTCGTGGTAATCACGGGCAGTCCATCCCATACGCGGCGCGCCAGTACGGCCGCCAGGTCCATGTGTTTGTGCCCGAGGGTAACAGTACCGAGAAGAACGCCGCGGTGCGGGCATGGGGCGCTGCGCTGCATGTGCAGGGCGTTGACTTTGACGAGGCCCGGGAAGCGGCGGAAGACTACGCTGGCAAGCGGGGTGGGCATCTGGTCCCATCCTTCAGCGAGTATCTGGTTCGAGGTGTTGCCACCTATGCTGCGGAGCTGTTCGACGCGGTGCAAAGTCTGGATACCGTATATGTGCCGATCGGCATGGGTTCCGGCGCTGCCAGCCTGGTGGCTGTGAGAGACCTGCTGGGCGTTGCTACCGAGGTGGTCGGGGTGGTGTCGGATCGGGCAGACGCGTTTGCTCAGTCGTTTGAGGCAGGTCAAATTCGTTCTACAGCCACTGCGTTGACCTTTGCCGACGGCATGGCGACCCGGGTTCCTCACCCGATCGCTTTCGACGTACTGCAACACGGGCTTGCCCGAGTGGTGCGGGTCAGCGACGCAGAGGTGGCGGAAGCGATGCGGCTTTTGTACCGAACCACTCATAACATTGCCGAAGGTGCTGGCGCGGCTGCGACGGCGGCAGCCATGCAGGAGCGGCATGCCAACGCTGGCAAGCGGGTCGCGGTAATTCTGAGTGGTGGCAATGTTGATGCGAATCTGTTTGCTCAGGTGCTGGCCGGAAATACACCGAGCGTGGCATGAACCCGAGGCGTCTGTATCTCATTGCGACCAGCTCATGGTTTCTTGCCTTTGGTATGCAATCGGTGGTGTTCGCATGGCTGGTTACCATCGTGCTCGAACAACCTGCCGAACTGGTGGGTTGGGCGCAGACAGCGCTGCTGTTGCCGGGCATGCTGTTTATTCTGCTGGCCGGCGCGTTTGCCGATCGGATCGGTCAGGACCGGCAGGCCATGTGGGCTCAGGGTTTCGCGGCGATTACACCATGGATACTGATCGTGGCATTGCAGATGGGCGTGCTGAGTTACTCGGTCATGGTGGTGTACGCGGTATTGATGGGTGTTGCCCAGGCTTTCGTTACGCCTGCACGCGATGGTCTGCTCAATCATGTGTCTCAAGATCGCGTACAGCAGACCGTGTTACTGGCGAGCCTGTGTCAGTTTTTCTTTCAGATCGTCGGCTATTCTCTGGCGGGATATGCAGATCGTGTTGGCGCGCCTGTCATTCTCGGTGTGCAGAGTGGCACACTCCTGCTCGGACTGATTGCGTATGGCGCCATTTATCGACAGCGCCTGGTTGAGCCGCGCGGCAAGACCGAAAGATCGGTTTGGCATGACCTGGTGGAAGGTGCGAAGACCGTCGCGGCTTCTCCGGTGATGCGAGTTGTAGTTTTACAGAATGTCGCCATGGCCTGTTTCTTCATGGGGTGCTTCATTGTCTGTTTTCCGCTCGCTGTGCGCGAGGTGTTCGATGGTTCGGCGGCCGATCTCGCCTGGTTGAACGCCATTAACTCCCTGGGCCTGGTATTGACCATACTGCTGATGCTGCGGGTCGGATACGTGCGTTTTCCGGGCCGCGCGCTGCTCACCTTCCAGGGATTGGGCGCCATCGTGCTGGGCGCCAGCGGCGTGATGAATAGCTTTGTAATGTTTGTTGCGCTGATCTTCTGCTGGGGTCTGTGTGGTGGAATTGCCATGCCCATGTCGCGGACCATCATGCAGGAACTGGCGCCGCCGGCGCAGCGCGCCAGAGTGATGAGTTTCTATTCGTTTTCGTTGATGGGTTCCGGGCCGCTGGGTACGCTGTTCTGCGGGTACCTGTCGGCCGCGGTCGGGCCGCAGTATGCTATTCAGATCTGTGGTGCGGCGATGTTGAGCGTGGTGATCATCATGACCCTGACTTCGTCTCTGTGGGGGACTGAATTCAAAGGCGGCCAGCCCCTGGTAGAGCGTGCTTCATGAGTAATCGTTTGAGCGTGGATATTGGCGGTACGTTTACCGATGTCGTACTCGACAAGGCCGGTGAACTGGTGTCGGTAAAGGTCCTGACCACCTACGATGACCCGGCCTCGGGGGTCATGCAGGGTATTGCCGATGTTCTGCAACGGGCAGCCGTCGAGCCGGGCGATGTATCGCTGGTGCTGCATGGTACTACTCTGGCAACCAACGCGCTCATTGAGCGGCGCGGGGCACCCACGGCGTTGCTGACGACCGCAGGTCATCGGGACGCTCTGGAAATGGCCTTCGAGAATCGCTTTGAGCAATATGATGTGAATATCGACCGGCCTGCGCCGCTGGTGCCACGCTACTGGCGCATAGGTATTGAACAGCGCAATACCGCCGATGGCGCCGAGCTTACAGCATTGAATGAAACCCAGGTGCTGGCCCAGGTCGAGCAACTCGTGGAGCAGGGCGTGCAGGCACTGGCAATCGGCTTTCTGCACAGTTACGCGGCGCCGCAGCACGAACAGCGTGCCGCAGAGCTGATTGCACAGCGTTACCCGGGAATGTCCCTCAGTCTATCCTGCGATGTGTGTCCGGAGATCCGTGAGTACGAACGGCTCTCCACCACGGTTGCCAACGCCTACGTCAAACCGCTGATGGCCACCTATCTGTCGAGTCTTCAGCAGCAGCTGCAATCGCGTGGCTTTACATGTCAGGTGCTGATGATGACCTCGGGCGGTGGGCTGACGACGCTGGATGCGGCGGCGCGGTATCCGATCCGCCTGGTAGAATCCGGCCCCGCGGGGGGTGCGATCCTGGCGGCGCGACTGGCCCGGGACCTGGATCTTGCCGAGGTTCTGTCTTTCGATATGGGTGGTACTACGGCAAAGATCTGCCTTATCGACAATGGTGAACCGCTGCATTCGCGTGCCTTCGAGGTGGACCGCAGCTATCGCTTCAAGAAAGGCAGCGGTCTGCCGGTGCGCATTCCTGTGATCGAGATGGTGGAGATCGGCGCCGGCGGTGGTTCCATTGCCCATGTCGATGGTCTGCGGCGTATTCATGTGGGTCCAGAAAGCGCCGGGTCGGAGCCTGGTCCGGCCTGTTATGGGCGGGGTGGGAATCACGCGACGGTTACCGACGCCGATACGGTGCTGGGGAGACTGACGCCGGATCTGTTTGCGGGGGGCAAGTTGACCCTTCGTAAAGATGCGGCGGTGCAGGCACTGCTTGTCGACGTTGGTGAACTGCTGTCTATGACCGAGCAGGAGTCTGCATTCGCTGTCAGCGAAATTGTTGAAGAGAACATGGCTTCCGCTGCCCGTGCACACGCTTCTGAATGGGGTAAGGCCGTACAGGGGCGTACCATGATCGCCTTCGGCGGCGCGGCGCCCCTGCATGCAGCCGGTCTGGCGCAGAAACTGAAAATACATCGTGTGCTCGTGCCCGCCGGGGCGGGTGTTGGCAGCGCCATTGGATTTCTGCTGGCGCCGGTGCGTTTTGAAGTGGTGCGTAGTTTCTACTGTCGTCTGGGGGCGCTTGACGGAGCTGTGATCGAGAGTCTTTTCGCCGCCATGCGTAGCGAAGCTGCCGCAGTGATCAGCGATGCGCGCCCGCATGAAGCCCCCCAGGAAACCCGCCAGGCTTTCATGCGTTATGTGGGGCAGGGCTACGAAGTGGCGGTAGATCTGGGAGAACTTGACTATGCCGATGCCGGTGCAATGCGTCAGCAGTTCGAGTCGGCATACCAGCAGTTATACGGGCGCACGATACCGGGCATGGAGGTGGAGATTCTGAGCTGGACCCTGGCATTGAGCACCGGCGCGGGGCAGCGCAGTCACGCCAACCGCGCTGCAGGCGGTGACGTGGCTGAAGATCGTCCGCCGGTGCAGATTTACGACGGGGTGCAAGCCGTTGCAGCCCGGCTGCTGGATCGCTCCGCCGGCCAAGCCGGCAGCGTGCAACCGGGCCCGGCACTGGTCATCGAAGCGCAGACCACGACCGTAGTGCCGGCGGATTGCAGCGTTACCTGGCTTGCCGATGGCACGCTGGATATCAGGCTGACATGAGGGTCAACTGATGCAGGAACTTACCGTTCAACTCGCCTGGAATCGATTGCTCGCCATTGTCGAACAACAGGCTCAGGTGCTCATGCGTACCGCGTTCAGCACGGTGGTGCGTGAAGCGGGAGACCTTTCTGCCGGCGTATTCAATCTGCAGGGCGACATGCTCGCCCAGGCCGTGACAGGAACCCCGGGGCACGTCAATTCCATGGCTGCGGCGGTGGGCAAGTTTCTGGCCAGGTATCCTCTGGCTGGCCTTGCTCCGGGCGATGTGCTGATGACCAACGACCCCTGGGACGGTACCGGGCACCTCAACGATTTCACTGTGGTGACACCGGTGTATAAACAAGGCGGCTGTGTAGCCCTGTTTGCGTCCACCAGTCATATTGCTGATGTGGGTGGCCGCGGCTTTGGACCAGACGCCAACGATGTATTCGAAGAAGGTATCCGCATTCCCATCAGTTTTCTGTTCCAGCATGGCGAAGCCAATTCGGCGTTGCTGGATGTTTTGCTGGCCAACGTGCGCGACCCGGTTGTCGCGCAGGGTGACCTGTATTCACTGGCTGCATGCAATGATGCCGGTGGCGTTGCGCTGCTGGAAATGCTTGACGACCTCAGCATGAACGATCTGGAGGATCTGGGCTCGATCATTCTGCAGCGCTCGAGAGACGCCATGCTCGCTGAGGTCCGGCGATTGCCGGAAGGCGAGTATCGCTACGCCATGACTATCGATGGCTATGATGAGCCAGTGCAGCTATGCGCAACCCTGACCGTGTCTGCTCGCGGCATTGCCATAGATTTTACAGGAACGTCTCCGGTTTCCGCCAAAGGCATCAACGTGCCGCTTTCCTATACGCAGGCATATGCTTCGTTCGGTGTACGGTGTCTGGTCGGCAATGAGGTTCCGAACAATGCCGGTTCACTTGGGGTCATCGAGGTGACGGCGCCAGAGGGTAGTCTGGTTAACGCGCCGCCGCCACGTGCAGTCTCTGCCCGGCATTCCATCGGGCAGATGCTGCCGGATGTAGTGCTCGGCGCTCTGCACCAGATACTGCCCGAAGCCTGCCCTGCCGAGGGGGCTTCATGTATCTGGAATCCGGTGTTCATGAGCACGCTGGTCGGCGAAGGTGTAAACGCGGCGGCGGACGAGTTTGTAATTAATCCGATATTCAATGGCGGCACCGGTGCGAGACCGCATAAAGATGGATTGTCGACCACGGCGTTTCCATCCGGGGTGCGCACCACGTCAACGGAGGTGAATGAGGCGACCTCCCCGCTGGTCATCTGGCGTAAGGAATTCACGCCTGACTCGGGCGGCGCCGGAGCGCTGCGCGGGGGACTCGGTCAGACGGTAGAGATAGAACACCGCCAGGGTGCGCCGTTTGTAATATCCAAGATGTTTGACCGGATCATTCATCCGGCCCGCGGCCGCAATGGTGGTGAAGATGGTGCCCCGGGGGCGGTATATCTGCAGGATGCTCATGGCGAACGCACGCAGTTGCCTGGCAAGGGCCGCGATGTGGTCCCTGGGGGAAGTCGTTTGATTCTACAGACACCGGGTGGTGGTGGTGTGGGTAATGCGCAGGATCGCGTCCCGGATCTGCTTCAGCATGATATTGCGGATGGTCTGGTGCATGAGTCTTGAGAGGAACCCGACGCCATGAGACTTAACGACCAGGACGCTTCATTGTTCTAAACGGAAAACGCCAGCGCGCCCATGCAGAGCACCGTTGTGGCGGAATGTGCGTATTCTAAACAGGCGCCTTGTGCATGAAACTGCTGATTCCATAGTCGCAAAAAGGAGATTTACGATGAGGCGGAATCTGGTTGTTGGGGTTTTATTGCTCAGTGCGGTTGCCTGCACCACGCAAGGTGAGCATGAGCAGGCGGGTCGATAGGCCAGAACATGGATGATAGCGATCGACTGCGTGCCGGCCAGACCCTGGAAACCGTGCGCAGTGGCGTATCGAGTAGCTGGCACAATCCGGCCCTTGCCGCGAATACACAGTCGACGCTTCGATTGGCGGGCGTACAGAGCAGATCTACGGCACCGCCTGCCGCCAGGCGGATGGCACCTGGATGGCGCAGCGTTAGGGTTGGATCAATTGTACTTCCGGACACATAGTTTACTGAATATACCGGAGACATGGTTTACACATTG
>CAYMUT010000005.1:87532-199572 GCA_964393625.1 uncultured Pseudomonadales bacterium | reverse complement strand
GGGTGTGCGGCGGGCACTGCAGTAGCGCCGAGAACGGCCTGTTGCTCGGCTATAGCGACCGCTTCCTGCTTGAACCTCATTACACCTGTGTCTAGATTGATACCGCGCTGCTCAGTCACGACCGTGCCCAAAACACGACATTCCGCAATGCGCCAAGACCCTCGCCCTTCCGCATCCGCAATGCCGGCGTCGCGGCGGCGCCTTTGATCGATCTGGCCCGGCCATATCCCAAACACCCGTTCGTGCCCGCCGACGAACATGAATTTTCCGCTCGCGCCCAGGAGATTCTGAGCATTCAGTCGACCGGTCTCGCCCGGCGCATGCGCTCTGCGCACTGCGAAACACTGACCATCGGACTGTCCGGCGGGCTGGACTCGACCCTGGCGTTTCTGGTGTGCCTCGACACCCTGGACAAACTCGAGCTGCCCCATACCAACCTGCACGCAATCACCATGCCCGGACCGGGAACCACCAGCCAGACCCAGGGCAACGCGCATGGTCTGACCGAATCAGCCGGCGTGACTCTGCTCGAGATCCCCATCGACAAGGCCGTTGAAGTGCATCTCGACGACCTCGACCATGACGGCGAACACGACATCGTGTTCGAGAACGCTCAGGCCAGAGAGCGCACCCAGATCCTCTTCAACTACGCCAACAAAGTGGGTGCCATCGTGGTCGGCACCGGTGATCTGAGCGAGCTGGCGCTGGGCTGGTGCACTTTCAACGCCGACCATATGGCGAGCTACAATGTGAACGCCAGCGTGCCGAAAACCATGATGGCGTATCTGCTGCGCTGGTATGCAAATCACCGCGCCAGTGAACCGCTGGCCACGGTGTTGCACGATGTACTGACCACTCCGATTTCGCCGGAACTCATCCCTCCTGAAGATGGTCAAATCAGTCAGCACACGGAATCAATCGTCGGCCCCTATGAGCTGCACGACTTTTTCCTCTACCACTTTCTCCGCACCGGCGCACGGCCGTTGAAGATCTATCGCCTGGCGTGCCGCAGCTTCTCCGGGGAATACGACGGCGACACCATCAAACGCTGGCTCGACCAATTCCTGCGGCGCTTTTTCTCACAACAATTCAAACGCACCACACTGCCGCCCGGGCCCAAGGTTGGTAGCGTAAGTCTTTCTCCCCGCGGCGACTGGCGCATGCCCGATGAAGCCAGTGCCGCACAGATGCTGGAAGAACTGGAACAACTATGAATCTCGCTACAACTCTGCTTTTGGCCATAGCCTTACTGCTGACCACACACGCCCAGGCGGATCAGATGTGCGGCGAAGAGGGCGTCTGGGTGCAGATACTCGGCGCCGGCGGTCCGGAACTCGATGACGGCCAGGGAGGTTCCAGCTATATCGTGTGGCACAACAATAAAGCGCGGGTGCTTATCGACACCGGTCCCGGATCGTCGGTAGCATTCGACCAGGCCGGTGCCAGTTTTGAAGATCTGGCAGCAGTCGCATTTACCCATCTTCATGTTGATCATGCCGCCGATTTCCCAGCGTTCATCAAGGGCTCGTATTTTCTTGAGCGCGCCGAGCCGCTCATTGTATTCGGACCCGACAGCAACAACCCGGATTATCCGGATACCGAGACGTTCATCGATCGGCTGATCGGACCCACCGGCGCCTATAGCTACCTGAAGGATTTTCTGACCCATAAATCCAGCGGCGGTTATCGCGTCCGGGCACGCAATGTCCACGCAACCGGCAAGCGGCGCTGGTCACAGTTTCGCAACGAGGAACTAAAGCTGTCCGCGATTCCCGTCAACCACGGTCCAGTGCCCGCGCTGGCGTGGCGGGTCGATATCGGCGAGCGCAGCGTGGTGGTTACCGGCGACTTCAACAATCTGAAGAATGTGATGCCGGAATTCGCCAAGGGCGCAGACGCCCTGATCGCGACTCACGCCATTGCCGAGAACGCCAGGGGCACCGCTAGAAAACTGCATGCCTTACCTTCGCAACTGGGCAATATCGCCGCACAGGCCGAAGTGCGCATGCTGATCCTAAGTCACCGCATGAATCGCACCCGCGGCCGCGAAAGCCAGACCCGTGGTCACATTGAGCAACGCTACGACGGCTATCTGCTGTTCGCCAACGACATGGAATGCTGGGGTCTGTGAACCACGCAGCCGGGCTGCTGCATTTCTGGTTCGGTGAGCTCGACGGCGGCATGGCGGACGAAGACCATCGCGCACGTTGGTTCGCTTCAGAACCGGAATTCGATGAGGAATGCCGGCGCTTCGGCCCATTGCTGGAGACAGCTGCGTCGGGCAGCCTGCATGAATGGCACAAAACGCCACACGCTACCCTGGCATTGATCATACTGTGCGATCAGATACCACGTAACATTTTCAGAGCGACCGCCGACGCATTCGGCTACGATAAAATCGCCCTGCAGGCTGCCACAGACGGCGTGGCCTCCGGCATAGACCGGACCCTGTGCTGGGATGAGCGCTGCTTTTTCTACATGCCATTCGAACACTCCGAGCGAATCATCGATCAGCACCTGGCGGTAGGCCTGTTTACTTCTTTGCGCGACGAGGCACCCAAGCATTTACGCAGCACCATGGGCAACAGCCTTCGATTTGCCCAGCAACATCGCGATATCATTCTACGCTTCGGGCGTTTTCCCCATCGCAACCAGGCACTGGGGCGCACCAGCAGCAACGCCGAACAGCAGTTTCTCAAACACAACAACGGCTTTGGCCAGAACGGAAAATAATGGGTACAGCAGCAGACATAGTCAGACAAGCCTGCCAAGTAATCTGGACAGATGGGGACGTATCACGGGTAGCGGAATTCTACGCAGACGACTTCGTCGCAGACTACCCAATGACCGACTGGGGCCACGGGCTGGCCGGCGTCGCCGCTCTGGCACGCCAGGTGCGCGAAGACCTGCCTGGCTATGGCGAGCGTATAGAGGAACTCATAGAGGCCGGTGATGAAGTCGTGGTGCGTTTGACCATAACCGGCACTAATCCGAGAACCGGCGAACCGGTCAGTTTCAGAGACGTCACGATGCTCACCGTGAAAAACGGCAAAATCACCCGACAACGCGGGCTCAGTGACTATCTGTCCCTTTATCTGCAACTGGGCGTTGTAGAATTGCCCGCGTCGTGAGTACTGAACGTCCACGCCTGTTCAACGGCGAACCTCAGCACGAAAATTTCGCCCGCATGGATGCCTTTTATCCCGCAAGAGAGCTTTCGCCCTCACCCAGGCCCTATCGGTTCCCTGCGGGTAAAGCCCTGGAACTCCCGGAATACTACCAATTTGATGGCAAACAGCTGAACACCAGGGACTTTATTGCCGCCACAGATACCAGCGCATTGCTGGTACTGGTGAACGGCAAGGTCTGCTTCGAGGAGTATTACCTGACCGGCGCCGCCGACGTGCCGTGGACCTCATGGTCTGTAGCCAAGAGCTTGGTCTCGGCGCTGCTCGGTATCGCTGTTGAAGATGGCCTCATAGCGTCGATAGACGATCCCATCGATGAGTATCTGCCGGTAATCAGGGGCTCTGCCTATGAAGGCGTCAGCATTCGCCATACGCTGCAGATGTCCTCCGGCGCCGACTGGAATGAAGATTACAACGATCCGCAATCCGACATTAATCGACTGGGCCCCGTCATGATGGGCCAGGGAAGCCTGCAAGATTTCGTCTGCGCTATCAGACCGGCGGTCGAGCCCGGCACGCTGTGCCAGTACAACTCCGCCGACAGCCAGGTGCTTGGCTTGTTGCTCAGCGAAGCAACGGGCACGACATTGTCGGATTACATGCAGCGCAAACTGTGTGACCCGTTGGGGTTCGAAAGCCGAGGCTTCTGGCTGATGGATAAGGACGGTGTCGAGATGGCGCTGGGCGGCCTTAACCTGACCGCCCGGGACTTCGCCAGAATCGGCGAGCTGTATCGCAACAACGGTAAATGGGGAGACCAGCAGATCGTCCCCGCCGCCTGGGTAGAAGCAAGCGTGCGTTGCGACGCGCCACATCTGCAACAGGGCAACGTCATCGTCGGAGGCCACGTTTTTCCATCGGGTTATGGCTACCAATGGTGGGTGCCCGCTGGCGACGAACAGGAATTCTCCGCCATTGGCGTCTACAACCAGTTCGTATACGTTAATCCTCAAAAGCACAGCGTCATCGTAAAACTTTCGGCGAACCGGGCTTACGGGACATCTGCCGACGAGCAAACCAATCGGGAGGAAGAAACTTTGGCGTTTTTGCGTACGATCAGCAACAAGATAAATCCAGCCACGCCTTAATCCGGCACCATCGGCCCGCATAGACTAATTCACCGTATGTGCTGACATGTCACTCGGCGACATACGGTTTCATCAATATGGGCCGACATAAGTAACTCAATGGGTTGCTCTAACAGGCCCATTCGCCATAAATTGTTCCAATCATCGAGCATAAACCTAAGAGTACTGACGGAGAAAACATGTACCCCGGAAAGCACGCCGCAGCCAATCCTGAGCGCGCCGCCGTAATCATGGCTGGCAGCGAACAGGTCATCACCTATCGCGAATTTGAAGCGGCCGCCAACCAGCTAGCCCACTTTCTGCAGGATCAGGGTCTACAGCGGCGCGATCACTATTCCATATTCATGGAGAACAATGCGCCCTACCTGATCACCTGCGCCGCGGGCGAGCGCACCGGGCTCTACTACACCTGCATCAACTCATATCTGCAGGGTGACGAGTTGGCCTACATCCTCAATAACAGCGAATCACAGATTCTGATCACCTCAACATCACGCCTCGAAGTCGCGCGGGAGGCGCTGGCCCAGGCACCGAACATACGATGCGTGCTGGTGGTGGGCGGTGCCAGCAACGGCGAGATGGAGCGCAGCTACGAAGAAACCATCGCGGCCTATCCCACCGAACCCATCAGCAACGAGCAGCTCGGTACTTCCATGCTGTACTCCTCAGGCACCACCGGGCGACCCAAGGGCATTCTGCGGCCGCTACCGGAACATGCCCCGGCAGACTCCTTAGAGTTATTCGATTTCCTCGACAATCTGTGGCACTACCGCGATGACATGATCTACCTGTCTCCTGCGCCCCTGTATCACTCAGCACCCCAGGCCGCCACTTCGTTGACGCTGCGCCGGGGAGGCACCGTCGTTGTGATGGAACGGTTCGACCCTGAGACCTACCTGGATCTGATCAGCAAATATCAGATCACCCACAGTCAGCTCGTGCCCACCATGTTCAGTCGCATGTTGAAGCTGCCCGAAGACATACGGGCCGGCAAAGACCTGAGTTCACTGGAAGTTGCGATACACGCTGCAGCACCCTGCCCTGCAGCGGTAAAAGAACAGATGATCCAGTGGTGGGGGCCGATCATCCACGAATACTACGGCGCCACCGAAGGGCTCGGCTTTGCTGCCTGTAACTCCGAGGAATGGCTGGCTCACAGAGGCACGGTGGGCAAGATCATCCTGGGTGAACTGCATATTCTCGACGAAGCGGGCAATGAACTGCCTGAGGGAGAAGCAGGCGAGATCTGGTTCGAAACAGCTACAGAGTTCAGCTACTTCAACAACGAAGAAAAAACCCGGGAAGCGACTTCTGACGACGGCAGCATGAGTACCGTGGGCGACGTCGGCTACGTCGAAGACGGCTTCCTGTATCTGACAGATCGATCCACGTTCATGATCATCTCCGGGGGCGTGAACATTTACCCTCAGGAAACCGAGGACCTGCTCATCACTCACCCCAAAGTCATGGATGCCGCGGTGTTCGGCGTACCCAACGAAGATCTGGGCGAAGAAGTAAAAGCGGTCGTTCAGCTGGTCGACGGCATCGATGCGGGCGATGCAGTTGCGGCGCAGCTGATGACGTTCTGCTCGGAAAACCTTGCCCGGCACAAATGCCCGCGCTCAATTGATTTCGAGGATGAGCTGCCCCGGCTGCCTACCGGCAAACTTTACAAGCGCTTGCTGAAAGATCGTTACTGGGCAGACCACAAGAGCCGCATATTGTAGCCAGCAGATGCCGGACTATTTCAATCCGGCGTCACGCAGAAAGATCTTGTTGGATTTTTCGAGGTATTGTTCGTAATACTTGATCTGCTTTTCACTGAGTACACTGCGCATCTGCTTGACCGACTTGTTTGCCGCACGGCGCACACGCTTTCTCGCCATGACGCTGACTTCGCCGCCGGTGTGATTCTTCAGCACACGCCGCACCTGCATGTTGCGGCTGCGCAGGAATTTGTCGAACTCCTTGGAGAATGCCTCGGACTGTTCGGGGCCGATACCGATCTTGCGCAGCGCGCGGCCGGCTTCGCTGTCGAGGCTCGCGCTATTCGCCATACCTGCAAACAGTAGCGCGATCCAGACTATCCAACGTGATCTGCTGACCATAAAAAGTACCTGCCTGTTCCGGGCTTACCTGCTTTCCACGGACGATGCCGCACCGTACTTAACCAGGTAGTCCATAGCAAGCTGACTCATGACGCGAACCCCCGGCGCCAGTGCATCTTCATCGACGTAGAAATGAGGCGAATGATTGGGTATCGCCTGATGGGGTGGAATGTCCAGCGGGCGAGCGCCGATATAGAAGAAAAACCCCGGCACCTCCTGCTGATAGAAGGCAAAGTCCTCCGCACCGGTGACCCGGCCACTGACGAACACACGATCAATGCCATAGACTTTGCGCAGGGTCGGCACCATATCCGCACTCAGACGCGGATCGTTATAGGTCACGGGCACACCCGTGTCTATCTCGACGGTAACGTCCGCACCCTGAGCCTGGCCAATGGCGGTGGCGATGCGATGAACTCGCTCGTGGATCTTGCTGCGGGTCTGCGGATCGAACGTGCGAATGGTACCGCTCAGAATCGCGCGGTCCGGCACGATGTTATTGCGGATACCGGCGTGAAAACTGCCCACGGTAACTACCGCCGGTGCCCGGGTAATGTCCACCTGGCGGCTGACAATGGTCTGCAGGGCATTGACGATCTGTGCGCCCACCACAATCGGGTCGACCCCTGCCCAGGGCCGGGCGCCGTGGGTCTGCTGCCCGCGGATGATCACATCGAAACGCTGTGCACTGGCCATGAAACCCCGATCCCGGAAGCTTGCCGTACCGGCGCTGCCCTGCTGACCGATGTGCAGCCCGAAGATGGCATCCACATCAGGGTTCTTGAGCGCGCCCTCGGCGATCATCATGCGGGCGCCGCCGTCTTCACCTTTGGGCGCACCCTCCTCGGCTGGTTGAAAAATGAACTTGACTGTGCCGGGAATGCGCGCGCGCATGCCGGCAAGCACTTGCGCCACCCCCATAAGAATCGCTACATGATTGTCATGGCCGCACGCGTGCATCACACCGACTTCGTTGCCTTCATATTCACCTTTCACAGTGGAGGAGTAGGGCAGACCGGTCTGTTCCACCACCGGCAGCGCGTCCATATCGGCGCGCAGTGCGACCACCGGCCCGGGCTTGCCACCCCGCAAAACGCCCACCACACCGGTATGAGCCACGCCGGCCTGAACCTCAATGTCCAACCCCAGCAGGTGCTCAGCGACCACTGCGGCAGTGCGGAATTCCCGATTCGACAACTCAGGATTGGCGTGAATGTCCCGTCGCCAGGCGATCACCTTTTCCGAGATATCCTCGGCGGCGGCCGCTAATTCGGCTTCGAATTGAGCGTAGCCGGGCAGCGCCAGAAGCAAGATTGTGAACAGTAGTGCAATGCGTGTCATGGTCTGAGCAATCGGTCAATGTGCGGTTAGCTTAATCGGCTTCGACTTTCTAGTACAATTGCGCGTCTGCAACAGCTTCCGGGAGAGAACATGAATTTCGATACCAGCATGACCGATGAGTTGCTCGCCACCACGCGAGCCGTGCGCAAGCGACTGGATCTCACCAAGCCGGTGCCCAGAGACCTCATTAACGAGTGCCTGGAACTGGCTGTGCAGGCGCCTACCGGTTCAAACTCTCAGACCTGGCGCTGGATCGTGGTGGAAGATGCCGATCAGCGTAAGGCGCTGGCCGACATTTACCGGAAGGGCGCCGAAGGCTATCTGACCGAAGCCGCCGATAACGTCTCAGATGCGCAGACCAAACGCGTATTTTCATCTGCGGTATATCTCATGGAGCACCTGCACGAGGTGCCGGTTCATCTGATTCCCTGTGTACAGGGCAAGCCTGCAGATCCGGTAGCGCTGGGCATGGCCTCGGGGTTGTATGGTTCGATTTACCCGGCGATCTGGAGCTTTCAGCTGGCTGCCCGCTCTCGCGGTCTGGGCACGGCGCTGACCACCCTGCACCTGGCTCACGAACGTGAAGCGGCCGAAGTTCTCGGCCTGCCCGATGACGTCCTCCAGGTCGCCCTGCTGCCAGTCGCCTATACGATCGGCACCGACTTCAAACGCGCCCAGCGTCCTCCAGTTGCCAACATCACGCACTGGGACCGATGGTAGCCACACCAGCGAGCGCTCAGGGTTGAGCAGAGTAGAAGAGCTGGAAAGACTGTGGCAGCAGGATTTTCCACTGACCCGGGCAATGGATATCAGCGTGGAATCGTATGCAGGTCACCGATTGGTGACCCGTGCTGCGCTGGCACCCAACACGAATACTCACGGTACCGCGTTCGCCGGAAGCCTGTACACCCTTGAAGCATTGACCGCCTGGAGTCTGCTGCATCTGGAAATTCTCGAGGCGGGACTGGACGCTTCGATCATTCACGCTTCCGGCAAGATCGACTTTTATAGAACGATTGAGGAAGACATCGTAGCTCAATGTGATTTCACCGATCACCTGCAGTGCATCGAGGAACTCGCGCAAACCGGCAAAACCAGACTTACCCTGACCAGCGAGGTTTACGCGGGCGGCGAACCAGCCAGCCGTTTCAGCGGCAACTATACAGTACGTCTGGCGCGCTGACGGCGTATCGGGGCATTAGCAGATAGCCCAGGACGAGCACCGCTAGTAGCGCTCATACGCCTCACCACCACTCACGCGGAAATGAACGGTGCTGACCCGGCCTTCCGCCCGAACTCGCCTGCCCTCGACCAGCGGCGCATTGAATCGCCAGCTGGTAACCGCCGCCAGGGCGGCCGCATCGAACAGATCCGCGGGGTCGCTGCGCACCACCACCGCGTTCTCAACACGCCCATCGACGGAAACGTCGTACCTGACATCCACCGCACCCTCGATGCCCTGGGCCCGCGCTTCGACGGGGTACGTGGGACCACTACCGCTAAGCAACTGCAGTGGTCGATTCTGCGCCGCACACGCGCACAGTGTCACAACGATGCTCAGGCAGAAAGCTCGTACAGCCATGTATCTTCCTCTCGCGATAAGCTGGTTGGAACGCCAGGCGTAGACCCGTGGCTTTACTGCCAGAGCATCGCACAAACTGCAGCCTCGTGGCCAGATTCCGGGCGTCGCGAATCAGACAATCGCGTAACATTCCGGTTCAATATCAACGGTCAGCAAATTCATGAGCGAGCAAGACGGTTCCCGGCACGAAAAACCGACACAGCAACCCGAAGGACTGACATTCTGGCAGGTATTGGGCAGCACACTCCGGATTATCCCTTGATGATCTCGCGAGCAGCTTCTTCGTATTGTGGCTGCAGCCTGAGGAACTCCTGAAACAACGCAATCTGCTCTTGAGCTCTGCGCAGATTCTGGCCTGGCTTCGACACCTTGAAATAGCGGTCTCCACGAAGATGATCGGTTAGAAATCGCACTCCCAGCATTAATGCGACATACCCCGGCGCCACCACCGATTCATGCACCGTCACATCTGGCCGTGCTTCGCAGAATCCCTCAAGGCACGCGGCGAAATACGCAACATCGGCACTGCCGGCGGAGAAACACACGGAACGCACCAGATCACCAAGATCCCATGCCCAGTGACCGAACATCACCGTGTCGAAATCGATGATCGCCTTGACCCGCACCGCCGCTTCATCGAACAACAGATTGTTCACCTTGCAGTCTGCGTGTATGTAGCTGTTGCGTTGGCCCAATTGATCGGCCAACCCACGGTGACGCTCTATCACACGCCGCTCCTGGTGCGGCGCAGCAGGCGCAACCGCATCATAATCACGCAGGTAGTAGTCGAGCTGCATGAACCCGGCAATGGTGTCCGCGAACGGTGGGCCTTGCAACTTCTGCAGGCGGGTCTGAAAGCTCCCGAATGCGCGACCAGCCCGTTGCGCCTGGGCAAGATTCGTTACCGGGTCAACCACGCTGGATTTTTCGATGAACGACCAGACCCGCCACAGGCCATCGTCAAAGCGCTCGCAATCAGCGCCGCGCAGTGACGTAATCAGTTCCGGCACCACAAAGTCGTCCTGCTGTTGCCAGCAATCGAGTAACCGCCGCGTCTGCGCCATCACCAGGTCGCCATCGGTGAATACCGCTTCATTGATACGCTGCAGCACGAATCGAGAGGGTCCGGTGCGCAATTCAAACGTGTCGTGGATATGCCCGGAGCCCAAGGGTGACAGTGAAAACTCCTCGAACCACGCGGCGGCGGCAGCCTCTGGTTTCATGAACGCCCTGGCGGTTTCGCTCGCCGCAACAGATGAGGAATCACTGCCAGCATGTATTCCCCCCGGGGTTGGTAAAGTGCGCGCAGGTGTTCATGGTAATCATCGACGTTAACCTCGCCATCCAGGTGACCAATAATCAGCCGCCCCAATGCAGCAAAGTCGCGGATCACACTTTTCATGTCATCCGGCCATTGCACGGGGTTCAGGTCACTCCAGCCATCCGCCTCATGCCGCAGAGCCTGGTCATTGATATGCTCCACGGCCCTGGCCGGCAGGCTCTCCGGAGCAATGAAATCGATCACTCTGTTAAGCGGAGTGTCTGCATCATATGGACGCGCCTGGGGCATCTCACTGCCAGACAGACGAGCCTGCAGAGCCTGCTCGCCCAGCAGACGTGCATACCATTTTACCGGTTCCAGCAGTCCGGCCAGCACAATCTGCTCGTCATCCAGCCCCAGCCGAGCAAGGTGCCCGTGCTGGATCTCACGCACCGACAGGGGCGGATGCTCAAGCACTTCGCCAAGCCGCTCATACATCGAGGCCAGATCTACCACGTCTGCTTCGGACCAGAACCGTTCCGCCACCGCCGGCAACCTGGAGAACAGCCGCACCGGCAAGGTCGCCTCGTCCACCAGCTCCGACCACAAACAGGCTTCACCGCCGAGGACCCTGCCGTGAAGCGGCTGGTCGACCAGCGCGCCCCGCCGCCACTGGTCCGTCCACGCAATGCCCTGGGCAACGTGTTCAAGGCGCAGATCCTGCCGTTGCGCGTCTTCCAACGCCAGCAGCTCTGCCTGAGGCAATTCCGGGTCATAGCCATAATGCATATCTGCCGGATAGAACAGATCGAGGTAGTAGCCCGCCGAAACAAGGCAATCCAGTGAATTCGCCAGAGCCCGGTCTCTGGTGGTCGCACCGCGCCAGTTCTGCACCAGCATGGCAGGCATATCCGGGTGCAATACTTCGTCCCAGCCCACCGGCCGTTTGCCCAGAGCTTCAATCTCACCGCTGATTCTGCGGTTAAACCAGGCCTGCAGGCCCCGTTCATCCTCAAGGTCGTTTGTCGCGATGAATTGCTGGACGCTCCGCGAGTTCTTCCACCAACCCGGATGCACCTCGTCACCGCCCAGATGCAGGTACTCGTCCGGGAACAGATCGGCTACTTCTCGCAACAAGGTGCGCAATGCTGCATAGACAGATTCGTCCGCCGCATTCAGACACCCTTCATGCACACCAAACCGCCGCGTGGCCCCCACCTCATGCAAACCCCACTCGGGATAGCTCACCAGCCAGCTGGTGACGTGGCCCGGCATATCGATCTCAGGCACTACGCGGATCCCCAGAGCACCGGCACGCTCGACGATGGCAGCAACGTCCTCGGCACCGTATGCCGGCCCACTGGCCAGCTTCGGAAAAGCCTTGCTATGAACGCGAAACGCCTGGTCATCGGTCAGATGCAGATGCAGCACGTTGAGCTTCAGCCAGGCCATGCCTTCCAGAACCTGCATCAACGTACTGACGGGAATGAAATGGCGCGCGCAATCGATCAACAATCCACGCCAAGGAAAACGCGGCCGATCAGCGATCTCCCAGATATGATCCGCCAGCATGCCCGACTGGTGTAACTGGGCCAGACTGCCAAGGCCCGCCAATGCACCCCAGGTCTGAGCCGCATTGAGGCGTATGCCCCGGCTGTCCACCACCAGCTCGTAGGACTCGTCCATGTCCAGATGCGGCACCCCGTCGCAGACTTTCTGCACGCTGACCCGCACAGGACCGCAACCGCTATCTCCCAGAAGCTGCCCGAAGCGCGCTGCTATACGGGGGTCATTGGTGCCCTGCCAAACCAGGCGCGCCGGTCCAGCACCAGCACCGACGCCCGCCGACCCCTGAACCCTGGCAGGCAAGGGCATGCCCGGGTATGTCACGCGATCACTCAAATGCGACTCCTCAAATCAATCATCGTGGGCCCCGTCCAGCAGTTGTGAGAAAGTGTCAGCCATGCCACCATCCGCCGCCACGACTTAGCCACCAATGTTGAGGGATGCTATTGGACATCAAACAGCGCATGCAAGCGGTACTCAAGGCCGAAGCCGAAGCCATCGCCGCAGTCAACATCACCGATGATTTCGAGCGGGCCGTCATGGTCATGCAGCAGTGCCAGGGCAAAATCATTACCACCGGTATCGGCAAAGCGGGTTACATCGCCAAGAAATTCGCCGCAACCCTGTGCTCCACCGCGACCCCTGCGGATTTCATTCATCCCGCAGAAGCCGCTCACGGCGACCTCGGTCTGGTCGGCCAGCGCGATGTGATGATCGCTTTTTCCACCAGCGGCAAAAGTCGCGAAGTCATCGAAATACTCGAGCTGTCGCGTCATCTCGGCGTCGAAACCATTATCGGCGTGACCTCCCATCCAGATTCCGACCTGCGGGATCAATCAGATTTCATACTCGACATGGGGGAAATCGAGGAACCTTGTCCCCTGGGTCTAACCCCCAGCGCCACTATGGCAGTCATGCTCGCCATCAGCGACGCGATTGCCCTGGCGTTAATGGAGCAGAAAGGCGTAACGCGAGAAGACTATGGCCTGAGACATCACGGCGGCTACCTCGGGCGTGCGGCGCGCACCGACAACGTTCCGCACTGACGCGGCAACGCTTACGCGCTGGTTCAGCGGACCACGATAGACTCGTTGCCCCAGGGCGCAATCTCGCCATCGGCTTCGCGAAACGCCGCGGGAAGTTCATCGACCATGTGATAGGTCGCGGCAAGGCGCCCGAAGCCGACGAAAAATGCGCAAATCATGCCCAGCTCGACGATCTGCGCCTGGGTGAAATGCCGCCGCAGTTCCGCGAACACCGCATCATCCGCCTGCAGATGGTCCGTAGCCATCAGCTCCCCATAGTGCACCGCGGCTTTTTCCGCTTCGGTGAGGTCATCTGCTTGCGCCGGCCGCTCCAACGAGCAGACCATATCTTCTGTCATGCCATCCTCCAGGGCATCGCTATAACGAATCGCCATACAGCTACGGCACTGATTGAAGAAAGCGATACGCAGTCTGACCAGTTCAACCAGCCGCTCGGGCAACGTGCGGTTCACCTTCAGGCCCCCGGAAAATGCCGCCAGGCCCTCGACCAGTTGCGGGGTATGTGCAAAGTAGCGCATGAGGCCCTGTTCGAGATCGGTGAGTTGCTCAGGCTTGATCAGCGCCTTGAGCTCATCAGGCCAGTCTTCTGCTTTGATCTGATCAATCCGCGCCATAAGTCCCCTCCATCAATCGCATGGTTATCAGCCTGCCGAGTCTATTCCGGAATCAGGTCGTAGCGCCAGCCACGCTCCGCCGCGATAAACCCGAGGTGCGCAAAACAACGACTGGCGCCGGTGCCAGGCAGCACAATGTGCCGTCCGCCTTTCGACTCCGCCACACCGATGGCATGACCGATGACCCACCGCCCCAGGCTCTGCTTCCGCCAACTCGCGGCAACCACCAGGCCATGCAGGCGAAAGGTAGTAGTGTCATCTCGGTCCATCGCGTATAGGGCGACGATTTCTCCGCAATACTTGACGATGCGCACCATCTCCGCTGCCTGCCACTGCTCGACACAAGTCTCGTCGGCACCCGCATCCCACAGCAGATGCTCGGGAAATTCGTTTGCGTACGGGCGGAATACTTCAACTTCGCGGAACACGACGGTCACGGTCTTTTCTCGAAGATTTTCCGCAAACCGCGTGCAAGGCGGCCCGCAATGCCCGGCGATGCTGAGCGCCGGTTCATATAAGCCCGGGTAATCAGCGGCGAGATCACGGCATAGCTGTCCCAGGTATCGGCGACGGAGTAGATATCCGGCCCAAACGCCTGCTGCAGGTCCGCCGGGTAAAGCGGATAGTAGTCATTGAGAAACGCCTCGCCCTCTGGCGTGAACAGGTTCCGGTTCAGGTCGCCGCCACAGGCGATCAGCAGTTCGCTGCCTCTGGCTTCGCGGTAGCGGATGCGCAGCACCAGTTGCTCATGGGCCTGTTGTACGGCCGGCGCCAGCAACTGCATCTGCACCGCCCACGCCAGCATCCAACCCATGGGCTTGCTGGCCCGGGCGATATCTCCCGCTTCGCTCAAGTGTTCGCCGAGCGTATCGAATGGTGCCTGCACAGACTCTTCCGGCGTCAGGGTGCAAAACTCGAACGCGCGCGAATACCCCAGCGGCCGTCGAGCTTCTGCAGTATGTACAGAGAATCGTAAGTCACATAGCCCTCGCCGGCGGGATTGAAACGCGTGAACGTCACCTGAAAATGCACTTTGTCACTATCGGCCTGAATGACTTCTACCGCATCCCATCGACTGTGGTCCCAGTTGTTGAGACGAGCGAACTCATCGAGGTCCATCTCCCGCAGAAAGTCTTCGCGGGTTTCGTACACGATGACCCCACCGCTGGCGAAGCGTACATGGGGAAACAGCAACGTATCAGCCCAGCCCGCTTCGTCGCGCGCATTGAAGGTCGTCATGAACGCATCCATCACTGCGCGGGCGGCGCCAACGCTGTCGTTGCCGGCATGAACCGAGGACGCTGTACCCAGCAGTGCAACGATCAGGGTCAGGACAGTTTTTCGCATATTCAATCTCGCAATAGAAATTCGCAGCGCCGCAGCATATCCTCAACAGCAGGAAAATAGCACCCCGGTTCGATTATGAGAAAATTCCACATCGCGTACCTGATAACGATGATCACCTTGCTCGGTTCAACGCTGGCCATGCCTGCCCACGGCGCCGGCAGCGGCGGAGGCGGCATGGGCAGTGGCACTTACAACGAAAACAGCCGTGCGCTGACTCCGCAGCAGAAGTCCGCCAAAGCGTTCCGTGCCGGAATCAAGCACCGTGACCGCGCTCTGGCCCAGGAGCGCAAAGCAGATAAAGCGAGGACAGCTAAAGCCGCAGAGCGCGCGCTCGCCAAAGCGCAAAAGCACTATGCAAAAGCCAAGGAACGACTGGGCGAGGCTCTTCAACTGGATCCACGCAACTACAAAGCCGCCAACGAACTGGGCTTTGCGCTGCGCAAACTCGGCGACTATCGCAAAGCCATAGGGGCATACAACTATGCGCTCGATATCAATCCGAACTTCCACGAAGCAACCGAATACCGCGCCGAAGCGTTTCTCGCTCTGGGCATGCTGGATCATACGCGCCAGTCCTACATGGTGCTGTTTCGCGAAGACCGGGGCCTGGCACAACAGTTGATGGAGCGCATCGATGCCTGGATCGTCGAACAGGGGGCGCCTGCCAGCGGAGCGCACCAGGAATTCATCGCCTGGGTAGACGAACGCAAGCGCATTGCCAGCATCACCAATGATCTCAGCATGAACAATACCCGGAGCTGGTGAAGGCCATTCGCGCTGGGACAGCAACCGCCATCTGCCTGGCGCTCCTGTCCGCTGGAACGGTCGCCCGCGCCAACGAATGGGGCTTCATGCCCGCACCCATCATTCCTGCGGACAATCCGCTGACCCAGGCTGCGGCAGAACTCGGCAAACGCCTGTTCGGGGAAACCCGCCTGTCGGTGACAGGGGAGCACAGTTGTGCTTCCTGCCACCAGCCGCACAGACATTTCACTGACGGGCGGCGCACTGCCATCGGTGCACTGGGCGGAGTCCATCCGCGCAACACGCCAACCCTCTACAACGTCGCGTACAACGCCAGCTACGGCTGGGACGATCAGGGCCTGACGAGCCTGGAAGAACAGCACGCCGTACCGATGTTCAACACTGAACCTGTCGAGCTGGGTTTCAGCGAAGAATTTCTCGATGCACTGACAAGCGACCCCCATTACCGGCAGGCCTTTCAGGCTGCCTTCGAATCCGACGCGAGCACCACCAATGTCATCAAGGCCCTCGCGTCATACGTCCGCACCATCCGGCCACCTTCCACCGCTTTCGATCGCTACGTGTTCCATGATGAGCATGATGCGCTAAGCGACGCTGCGCGCCGGGGTATGGGTCTGTTCTTCTCGCCGCGGCTGGGTTGTTCCACCTGCCATGCATCGCTGACTTTTTCAGGGCCAATTCGTCACGAAGCATCGCAAGCCGAACCGGTCTTTCACGTCACCGGTGTCAGCGGCAGCAGACATGCCTTTCGCGCACCCTCGCTACGCATGATTCGATATACCGCGCCCTATATGCACGACGGCAGTCAGCGTACCATCGAAGATGTACTGCAGCACTACCAGAGCGTAAGTGCCCCGCGAATCCCTCGATTCCAGCTCGACGACACCGAAACCCAAGATCTGGTCGAATTCCTCAAGACGCTGTAGAGCATCCGCGAGCAGGCCGTCAGGCAAACTCCCCGCGCAAGCTCTGCACGCGTTCTTGCAGGTCATCGGCTTGCACTTGCTGTGGTGGTACCACGCTGCCCGCAACTATCTTTACACGGCTCCAGAAACGACTGGGGTTGCGGAAAACGCCTCCCGAGTGGCTGAAGAAACTACCCCACAGGCCCCGCAGCGCCATGGGGATCACCGGTACCGGTGTTTCTTCGACGATCCTCTCCACGCCTTTGCGGAACCGGGCGATGTCGCCATCTTTCGTCAATGCCCCTTCCGGAAAGATACACAACAGATCCCCGGCTTCGAGGCCTTCCTGAATCTCCACGAACCCGGCGTCGTACGCGGCCTTGTCGTCCCTCTCGGAATTGATCGCGATGGCGCCGCCGACCCGGAACACAAAGTTGAGTACGGGAATCTCGTATATCGGTTTGAACATGATGAAACGAATCGGCCGCTCAACCGCGCCAGCCAGCAACAAGGCATCGACAAAGGTCACGTGATTGCAGACGATCAGCGCGCCACCCTCTTGTGGAATCCGTTCCAGGCCCTCGTGCTCTACCCGATACATCGTATGACTCAGCATCCATATCAGGAAGCGCATGGCGAACTCGGGCACCTGTTTGAAGATGAATACCGCCACCGCCGCGTTCATGACCATCACGCTCAGCAGGAAGTCAGGAATCGACATGCCGGCAACGCCCAGGCAGACGATTGCCAATCCCGCACCGGTCACCATGAACAGGGCATTCAGCACATTGTTGACCGCAATGATACGGGCACGGTGCGCTGGCTCGGTACGCGTCTGAATCAGCGCGTACAGCGGCACGATGAAAAGCCCGCCAAAGAAGCCGATCAGACCCATATCGATGAGTAAACGAACAGCGCCGTCGGCCGCCAGAAAGTCCAGCCAACCCCGGGCCACAGCCGCATCGAGGTTACCAATGGCAAAATACAGATCAACACCGGCAACGCTCAAACCAGCTGCACCCAGCGGCACGATGCCGATCTCGATCCTGTGTCCTGAGAGCCGCTCACAGGCCAACGACCCGGTAGCCACCGCGATGGTGAACACAGACAGAATCAGCGTGACCACCGTTGTATCTCCATTCAGGTGCAATCTCGTCAGGTTCGGAATCTGCGCAAGCACCGCTGAGCCCAGCAACCAGAACCAGGAAATGCCGAGAATCGACAGAAATACCGACCGGTTATCCGCCGCCTTGCTGACCATGCGCCAGGTCTCACGCGCCGGGTTCCAGCCGATCTTGAGCCCGGGGTCCGTAGCAGGACACTCTGGAATGAAACGGCTCGAACCGTAGCCCAGTATAGCCACACCGACCACCATGGCCGTCAACCACAGACCCACATCCGCTTGAGCAGCCACCATTCCACCAACGATCGTGCCCAGCAGAATGGCTACAAAAGTGCCCATTTCGATCTGGGCATTACCGCCGACAAGCTCCTCTTCCGCAAGTTGCTGAGGCAGGATGGAGTATTTCAGGGGTCCGAAAAACGTGGATTGCACCCCCAGCAGAAACAACACGGCCAGCATGGCATAGACGTTCTGCAGATACACCGCGATACCGCCAAACAGCGCGATGACGATCTCCGCGATCTTGATGATGCGCACCAGCCTGGATTTTTCCAGCTTGTCGGCGATCTGGCCCGCGGTAGCGGAAAACAGAAAATATGGCAGGATAAACAGCCCTGCAGCCAGGTTGACGAAGGTATCTGTCGCTTCGGCGCTCACCAGGCCACCGAAAACAAAAATCAGTACCAGCGCCTGCTTGAACACGTTGTCGTTGAAGGCACCGAGGAACTGGGTGTGGAACAGGCCGGCAAATCGACGCTCGCGCAGCAGACCAAACTGGGAAGTGCTCATGGGCTTATCTCTTAAACTCAGTCCGTGAAGTTTCTACCCAAGCGCCTTTTGTGCATACATCCAACAAAAAAGTATCGCCATTCACTACCGTTTGGTATTGATACCAAGACCAGCAATTATCACACACCTCTAAAGGACCCGGTTGCCAGGCAGCTCGCACTGTGAATTGCAGTATTGCACTGGCATGCTATGCGTGTCATCACGCGCATCAACGCAGGAGCCGCAACCACCGTGTCGCAGCACGAAGGGACCATTCAATTTGCCTACGATCTCGCTTCCGATCCATCGCCCAAGCTCGACGCCGAGACCTTTGCCGAACTGGCAGCCTGGCGTTCAATCCTCTACGAATTGGGTCTGCTGGGTCAATCACGAGAACTGTACGCGGGCTATGCCTACGGCAATCTGAGCGTACGCACCAGCCACAGCGAAGACTTTGTAATCACCGCCAGCCAGACCAGTGGTGAGCCCCAGCTGCACCCTGAAAACCTCGTGCACGTCATCCACTGCAATCTGCCCCGTTTCTGGGTAGAAGCGCGGGGCACCGAGCCGCCTTCGTCTGAGTCTGTGACCCACGCCATGATCTACCACGCAGATCAGCGCATGCGCTGTGTCTTCCACGTGCACAGCCATACCATCTGGCAATCGCGCAGTGTGCTGAAGCTGCCGCAGACTGGTGTGGACGTGCCCTATGGCTCAATGGCAATGGTAGAGGCGGTCAATGAACTCATGCAGACGCATCAATCCCGCCCGCTGGTGTTCACCACCGCCGGCCACGAAGATGGGGTTTTCGCCTGCGGCCATACTCCCCGGGAATGTGGCAACCTGTTGGTTGCATATCTGGCACGGGCACGGGCAATAGAACTGAAAGTGAGCGGGCATCCGGATTCTGCAAGTGAGTGATCGTCGACTGCCTGAAACCATACGCTGGCAGGAGCCCAACCTGTATCTGCTCGATCAGCGCCAACTGCCGAATTCGGTCGAGTATCTGCATATTGAAAATGCCGAGGACGCCTGGCACGCCATCAAGACCCTCGCCGTCAGGGGCGCGCCCGCCATCGGTATCGCCGCCGCATATGGCCTGGCAGTAGCTATGCGCGACATCTCCGGGAACCAGTTTGTCGAACAATTGCAACGTCAGGGCGAGTATCTGAAGTCCGCGCGCCCGACTGCTGTAAACCTGGCCTGGGCGGTCGACCGACTCAACCACGCCGCGTCACAAGAGCCGTCATACTCAGCGCTTGTCCGTGAAGCCCAGGCCATCCATGCGCAAGACCGCGCAATCTGTGCCGCCATCGGCGCCCACGGTGCATCGCTGATCAAACCGGGCAGCAGCGTACTCACCCACTGCAACGCAGGCGCCCTGGCAGTTTCAGAACGCGGCACGGCAACCGCGCCGATGTATCACCAGCATTCAGCGGGTGTGCCGTTTCACGTCTACGTGGATGAGACGCGCCCGCTGTACCAGGGTGCTCGGCTGACTGCCTGGGAACTGGATCGCGCCGGTATCGATGTCACACTCATTTGCGACAGCATGGCCGCTTCCGTGATGGCGGCGGGCAGGGTTGACCTGGTGCTGGTGGGCACTGATCGGGTCACCGCTAATGGTGATGTGGTGAACAAGATCGGCACGCTCAGCCTGGCCATACTCTGCAACCACTATGGCATCCCTTTCTACGTAGCGTGTCCATCTTCCACCTACGACGGCAGCACGGCCAGCGGTACCCATGTGCAGATCGAGGAGCGTGCCCAAGGAGAGATCCGACAGGTTCATGCGGCCCAGGTGCGCGCGTACAACCCGGCATTCGACGTAACCCCCGCGAATCTGGTCACCGGCATTATCACCGAGCACGGCATCGCCTACGACGCGGCTGCCCTGGGCCGGCTGGTGAGTCAACACGGCTAGCCGTATGCCAACGCCTCGTCTTAGAGTTCACCTCCCGCCATAGTCAGCTCACAGATACCTGCCATGGCAAAGGGCGCGCTCGAGCCCCTGCTAATACACATCCGCATCCATCGCCGAGTGAATCTCCCCCTTGAATCCGGCCGCTATGACCTCGTTGACGATGCCCAGTGGATCGTAGTTCTCGCCACTGTTGTAGTTCTGCTCATGGGAAAGCACGATGCGTTTCACCTTGGCCTCGTTACCTATCCGCGCCAGCACTGCGGGCGAAAAGTGGTAACGGAAGATCTCTCGCTTCTTTTCCTTCACCGTATCGCCTCCCCATGGAGCAAAAGCAATGTTCTTCTCCGTCACGGCTTCGGCGACCAGAATGTCGGCGTTCATGGCCGCGGCGACGATGTTGTCATGGTAAGGGCCACCGTCGCCGGTAAATACCACAACTCTGTCCGGCGTGGTGAAACGATAGGCAAAGGTATCTACCAATGGGCCATGTATGGTTCTGAATGCTTCGACTTTGACGTTTGTGTCCTCATAGACGAGCCCAGACTTGGCAACGTCGATCTCGTGGCCCGTGGCTCGGGCACCCTCCGGATCATATCCATCGGACAACTCTGCAGCGATATCGATTTTCCATGCAGCAACGATATGCCTGACCATATCGCCGATACCCACCGGGCCATAGATTTCCTTGGACGTGGGTATATTCAATTTGAACGGATTCAACAGCAGCGAAGGAATACCCACCGTGTGGTCCTCGTGTAGATGCGTCACAAACAGATGCTTCAGCTTCGCCGGCGCAAGGCTGCGCGTGAATTCATCGCCATTCACCAGCGCGGCCCGCGCGATTGAACGCCAGATGCCTTCCCCGGCATCGACCAGGTAAGGCGAGCCATTGACGAGGAGGGCATAACCGGGGCCGGATCGATAGGGGTTCGGCAAAGGCATGCCGGTCCCCAGTATGACGAGCTTGGAATTGGCCCCTGCCGGGCTCAGGTTATGAGGGTCACGGTGGATGTTCACCGGCCAGGAGTCTGGCAACGTCAGAGGGGTGATTATTCCCGGCTTCGTGAACGGGTCATTGCTATAGCTGCTCTGCGCCTGCGCCTGCGCCTGCAGATTCAAACCCGCAACAGCGCAGAGAAGCAGCAGGCCAATCCCTATCAGTCTCATATTGCTCACCAAAAATCGCCAAAGACAAATTTATCGAAACACCCTGGGTTTCGAGCAGCCCGTTCATCTACTGTTCAGCCACCTCATGTGAACCTTAAGGCTAAGGGTTTTGTGCCCGACTGAGAAGAATCGGAGGGACCGATATGTCGCTGACCAGACTCGTGAAAATAGCCGGCATAAGCGCCGCGCTATTGCTGACTGCCGCCGCAACCAATGCGCATGCCGCGGGCGGCCACGGTTATCGTCACTATGGCCCTCACAAGGTCTCGCACCGGCATGACTACTATCGATCTTACCGACACCACCATCACCGCCGCCATCGTCATCGGCACAGCGATCGTGGCGCATATCTTGCCGGCGGAGTCATCCTCGGTTCCATCATTACCCACGCATTGACCCGCCCCCACTACCAGCGGCAAACCCATGTCACCCGCATTCGAGTGGCGGAATCTGACTACCGGGTCAGCCGGCGCCTGTTCCGTGACCGCAACGGCAATTGTTTCGAAAGACAGCACAACCAGCGCGGCGACGAGATCATGATTGAGCTCGATCCCGCTGAGTGCGCGTGGTAGTCAGGCGGGGCATCGGTGTCTAACCACCCGCCCGCAAGCGCGGTACGACCTCGAGAACAAAACGCTCCAGAGAATGCTGCATGACGTCGGAGCTCAATCCCGGCGGCATCGCCCAGGTGACCAGATCGGTGACGCCATAGGTGTTCATGAAGTCCTGCAGCTCAGCTACGCACTGGTCCACATCGCCAACCACCCAGGTCTGAGGGATATGCTCACCGGCCCCGAAATTCGTTTCACTTTCGGCGAAGAAACGGCGGTACAGATTCATCCGGTAGCGCTCAGAATCCCGCACCTGGGGCCATTCCCGCTCAACGTCATCAGTGACGAACACTCCTTTGATAATGCCGATGCGCTTTTGCGCCGTGGACGTACCGGCATCGGCGTGCGCTGCATGCCACACATCTAACGTCTGGGTGCGATCGCCCTGGGGCAGGAAGTTTGTGTTGAAACGCGCAGCCCGGCGGGCGCCGGCGGCGGACATTGCCGCAATCCACATGGGCGGCCCACCCTCCTGAACGAATCCCGGGGTAATGCGCACATCACTGAATTCATATCGTTTGCCCGAGAAAGAAAACGTCTCGCCGGTAAACGCCCGGCTCAGCACCTCCAGTCCTTCGTCCATGAGCGAAACGCGATGTGAAACCGGGATACCGAAGCCTGCAAATTCATGGGGGGCATATCCCATGCCCAGGCCCACTTCCACACGCCCGTTGCTGATGTTGTCCAGCACCGCCAGATCTTCCGCGAGACGCACCGGGTTAAAGAAGGGCAGCAGGCAGATATCCGAAGAAAATCGTACGCAACGCGTCACCGCCGCCGCCGCAGATGCCACGGGAATCCATGCGGGCAGATACCCGTCATCAACAAAGTGATGCTCGGTAAACCACACCAGGTCGATACCGATTTCATCCAGCCAACGGATCTGTTGCAGCGCTTGCGCGTATAGATCCGGCATGGCGATTCCTGAGTCCGGTGGATTTCTGAAGTCGTAACAAACCCCGAATCTTGGCGCAGGCATATCTTGCCCTCCTCTCCCAAAGTGGCAAGAGCATATCGTGAGTCGACACTTCACTCAAAAACTCAGATGCCGGACGGCTCTCTAATGCGTCGTCTGGCGATGCATTTCCTTTGGGCGCGTCAGCGCATTGATCGAGGTTGTGGTTTTCCCGGCTCAAACCCACCAGCAATCAACAACCCGATAAACAGCCCCACCCCAGCGAAGCGCCCGCCAGTGTGAATCAGGTCGAGCTGATGAATAGGATTGGCAGAACGGATCTTGTGGACGTACAGGCCCGCTTCGTCTTTAGCCAGCACATGCAGATTACCGTTGCCGAGCAAAACGGACATCTCGGTATACGCCTGCGCAGGGTTCGGTTTAGACTGATTGTTCCTAATGCCAGCTGCACAAATACCGTCCGGAACCGTCCCTATCGATGAGCCGCTATCGTCCACCACGTCCGAAAAGTTCACCCTATATCACCCGGAACGGTTACGATGGGCTGTCCGAGGAACTAGCGTACCTGTGGAAGGTGAAGCGCCCTGAGGTAACCCGCAAGGTGTCGGAAGCCGCAGCCCAGGGCGACCGTTCGGAAAACGCCGAATACATATACGGCAAACGCCAACTCCGGGAAATTGACGGCCGCATTCAGTTCCTGAGTAAACGCCTGGATGAATTGCAGGTGATCGAACAACTGCCCGCCGAACTCGACAAAGTCTTCTTCGGCGCCTGGGTGACACTGGAAGATGAACAGGGCGACACTCACCGTTACCGGATTGTCGGCGCCGACGAGTTCAATCCGGACAATAACTACATCAGCATCGATGCGCCTATGGCCCGCGCACTGATCGGTAAGTCACTGGACGACGAGATTGCTCTGGCGCCCCAACGTCAGGAGCAAGCGCCACGCATACTGCAGTTCGGTGAATCGGAAGAGGCCGCCCACTTCGTGATCGTCGGCATTGACTATCAAGACAACTGATACCCGATACGTTTCGAACATCCGACGGAAATACGAAGAAACTGCGTAAAAGGAAAGGCAAACGTGATCAACAGGAGATGCACCATGAAACCTATCGTTTTGTCGACCCTAATCATCGCCGGCAGCCTTGTTTCCGGCACCGTGGCGGCCAACCCTCATCAAGGGAACGAAGGTCGCTTGCCGATTTCCATCGCCGAGGTAGAACAACGCACCGCCCAACGCTTCGCCAGCATTGACACCAACGACGACAACGTCATTGATGCGGCGGAATTCGAGGCCGCCGAACCCGGCCTGGGTCGAGCGCGCTTCAAACATCGTGGCAAACGTCGAGACCGGCACGGGCCAAAGTCCGGGCGCCGCGGTCACCCGGAAAGGCGTGCTGAACATAGTCAAGCCGTTGAAGCCGAGGTTTTCGCCATTCTCGACCAGAATGGCGACGGCTCGGTCAGCGCTGAGGAGTTCAAGTCTGCAGACCGCAAAACTACTCACAAGCTGGCTCGCAAACGCGCCATGTTCAAGCGTCTTGACGCGGATGGCGATGGGGTTTTGAGCCAAGCAGAAATGCCCGATCCGGCACGGCGTTTGCGCAATGCGGACGCTGACGGCAACGGCGAGGTGACCGCCCAGGAGTTGCGTACCCAGATGCGTAAGAAGTTTCGTGGCCATCGGCAGGGTAACGGCTGAACCCGGGCGCGACTGATCTTTCGTGGACAGTTGTACGGATGAAGAACTGATGGCTATGGCTGCCAGGGGCGACCGGGATGCATACGGCATACTCGTTCGCCGCCACGTGGACCCGTTGTACAACTATGCTTTTCGACTGTGCAGAGTCTCTGCAGATGCTGAAGATCTGGTTCAGGAAACCCTGCTCAAGGCTTGGACATCTGCGTCCAGCTTCAATCCGCGCAAGGCAAAACTGACCACGTGGCTGCACCGCATTTTGAGGAACAGGTTTATCGACACAACCCGCAAAGGCCGCATCGAGGTAGCTGAGGAAGTTCGCCTTGAGGACGTCACGGAGGGGTTTCACGATACCAGCGCAGATGCCAACTACGCAGGCGCCACGCTGGACCAGCTTATAGGCCGACTGCCCGAGTCCCAACGCTCTGCCCTTCTGTTAAGCCACGCACAGGGGTTCAGTAACCAGCAGATAGCGCACATACTCGGCGTGAGTGTGCGAGCCGCGGAATCTCTTCTGGCCCGAGCTCGGGGAAACCTGCGCCACGCCTATGCAACACTGATCAACGAGTCCGCCGAATGAGCAGGCACATCAGGCAGCAAACGACATGAATGACGAAAACTATCTGGATCAACTGAAGCACGAGCAACATACCGCACCGGATTACCTGGCGGCGCGCATCATCGCCAATGCCGCCGAGCTGGCGCCCCGCGACCCCTGGTCGGAACTGCTGTGCTGGTTTGCAACCAGACGACTTCGCGGCGCACTGGCTGCCGTGTGCCCTCTTGTGCTGGGCTTCGTAATCGGACTCGGCGTAGACCTGAACGCATCCACTGACGGCCAGGATCTCGACACCTACGGCGTGGTATCAAGCTGGGATAACTATGAGTATTTTGAGGAGTACGGCAACGATGAGATCTAAATGGCTGATTGGCCTGTTCGTGTTGTCTGTAGCGGTTAACCTCGCCCTGATCGGTTTCGTAGTCGGCCGCCATTCCGGTGCTGCTGCATTCGTGGATCCAGCGCGAGAATATCCCCGCTGGGTGCGCTCCCTGCCGGAACCACGACGGGACACGCTGCGGCCCGCGATAACCCGGCATATCCGCAGTATGCGGGGAGACATCCGAGCCCTGAGCGGGTTGAACCGCGAAGTTCGACAAGCCATTGAGGCAGATCCATTTGATGCGTCTCGAATGGCAGCGGCGCTGAAGGCGGTACACATGCACAATAGCGACATGCAGCACAAGAGCCATCAATCATTGGTCAGCTTCGTCAGCCAACTGACCAGCGCAGAGCGCTCGGCGTTTGCAGCGAGCCTGCAACGCCCGGTGCGCCGCCCGGGGCCGGCCGGGCGCCACAGACCCGGCCGCCCGCCCCCGGCAGGCCGTGTCAATTGAGCACCAGGCTGGCTGCCACAATCGATGCGTTCTTTGCGCAGTATTCCGCGACCGCGGCCCCCATGTTTACCGAGTTTGATCCCCAATGGCGCTCACCCTGCGAAGTTGGCGAACCCTGGGCCGGCGTTCATGGCGAGCGGCAGATTGCCTGGCAGCCGGTAAAGAGACACACCGTCACCGATGACTTTGCCGGTCTCGAGCGCGCCCTGGAAATCGAGATTCACCCCGATGTGAAAGCCCACTACGGTCGTTACTGGTCTGCCAATTTGCATGCCCGGGCACCAGACGGCTACGTTGATCTGCTGTATCTGTGGAACCCCCAGGATGTCGACCGACTGATCGAGAATCTGATTGGCCACGCGCTGGCCTGCCGCTACAACAAAACGCCGTTCTCAGTGTTTTTCGCCTGCACCGAAGATTCGTCGGACCTGTTTCTTACTATCAACAACGAGACCGGTCAGATCATGCTGGAGGAGCCGGGTAAGGCTCCATTACGCGTGATCAGCGAGTCGCTGGCGGATTTCATGGCGTCGCTGACGCCCTGTCAAGAAAGCTAATCCTGCGAAGCAGGCCGAGACACCGATCTGAGCCTGTATCGTGGCTTGGATTCCTGACCCATCGCCAAACCAAGCAGCCGCTGGACCCCTCTGCGCATACTGCTGGAGTCCTCACGATTCCAACCACTCAATGACTGCCGATCATGCTCGTAGCCACTGAACAGGCAGTGCGACAGCACGATTACCGCCGCCTGGCGCAGCGGTACATCTGTCGCCTGATCGTCGACACCAATCACAACCGGATCACCGGCAATTCTGCTCAATGCGTATTTCGCATCATCGTCCAGCTCAGACGCGTTGCGTAGAGCCCGCAAACGCGAGGCAATCACCGATTGCACAAGTCCGGCCCGGTCACCAAAGTAGTGGTAGATCATGCGTTTGTTGGCACCAGCGAGCCGTGCCACTTCATCTACGCGCACGGCCCCTGAACCCGCCGTGGCCATAGTTTCTGCGGCCGCTTGAAGAAAAGCCTCCCGCACCGAGGTTGCCCTCTCAGATGTAACCATTTAGTTACTCATATTTCCTGGGCTCTGCGCTTGTCAGCCGCGAGATTACCACGCCATGCCCCTGAACGCACCCCCAGGTAACCATATAGTTACTCAGTCAGCCGATGTGCTGAATCGCACCACGATAATCGCTACAACCCTGTATGATTGGAGGCGAGCATCAATCCAGAGGATTCCACCATGGTTAACCGCCTGCTTCGCCTGATCATCGTTCTGCCTGCCATCGCTTTTTATGCCGACCCGGCCCACGGCGCCTCCAGGGTTGAGATCGATTCCCGCGCCAGCGCTGTACTCGACCGCCTCTACAGTGATCAAACGGAAGCCAAGGTCCTGGCCGACAAATCCACCGGTATTCTTGTGATGCCGCGCATCCTCAAAGGCGGCATGGGCGTCGGCGGTGAGTACGGCGAAGGCGTTCTGCGGGTCAACGGTCAGGCAAATCGCTATTACCGACTCACCTCCCTTTCCTTCGGCTTTCAGCTCGGCGGCCAGGCCAAGTCCGAAGTGATCCTGTTCATGACCCCTGAAGCGCTACGCGGCTTCGTTGAGAGCGACCGCTGGGAAGCCGGCGTCGACGGGAGCATCGCTGTCATCGAATTTGGCGTGGGTAAGGAAATCGACACCAATTCCATACGCGACCCGATCATCGCCTTTGTCTTTGACAACAAGGGCTTGATGTACAACCTGTCACTGGAAGGCTCCAAGTTCTGGCAGATCAACAAATAGGTCAGTCACAAACCAAAGCGGCATTGATCGACCATCACCTGGCGTCATCCGCATGGCAGGCTGCCCCCTACCGCAGTTGCGCTACAATGCCCTCCCGTGAAGCCCCGCAAGATAATTTTCGACACTGACCCCGGCATCGATGATGCCATGGCGCTCTTGTTCGCCCATCGGTCGCCGGCACTTGAGCTGCTCGGCGTTACCACGGTGCTGGGCAACGCCAGTATCGAACTCACCACCCGCAACGCGCTCTATCTGGTCGAGCGGTTCAATATAGATGCCCCCGTGCACCGTGGCGCCGCGCAGGCCCTGCAGGTGCCTGAAGATGAGGTGCCGAGCTTTGTACACGGCGACGACGGGCTCGGCAATATTCAGATCGACCCGCCCGGCGGAACCGCCGGTGGCGACGCTGCACGCTTCATTGTCGATACGGTGCTGGCTGCGCCCGGCGAAGTCACACTGATTGCCATAGGCAGACTCACCAACCTGGCACTGGCCCTGCATTTGCAACCACGCATCGCAGACCTGGTTGCCGAAGTGATTGTCATGGGCGGCGCGCTGGGCAGTAACGAATTCACCGGAAATGTCTCACCGGTAGCGGAAGCCAACATCTACGGGGATCCACACGCCGCCGACATCGTTTTCACCGCTGCCTGGCCGGTAGTGCTGGTGGGCCTCGATGTCACCATGCAGTGTGTGATGCGCCCCCAGCAGACCCAGCGTCTGCGCGACGCTGGCGGTGAAGCCGGTCAGTTCATCTGGGATATTACCCGCCATTACGAAGACTTCTACCGTCGCCGGCGCGGCATCGATGGCTTCCCGATACATGATTCCGTAGCCATCGCCTACGCGCTTGCGCCAAACCTTTTCTGCGGCACCACCGGCGCACTGAGGGTTTCGACCGAGGGCATCTCCCGCGGGCAGACGATTCTCGTGCCCGCCGATCGTCGATTTCCACCCAGCGCCTGGGACGATATACCCCATTGCACTGGCTGCACCGAGGTCGACGTCTCAGGTGTTCTGAATCTCTACGAGCAGACGCTGCTTGCCAACCAGCGGGACTGAGCGGGATTGCTCAACCGCCCTGATTGGCCCACAGTCCAGTCGAGGAAAGCTCCAGTTCGAGCAGGCGCCGCTTGGCTTCGAGCCCGCCGCCAAATCCAGTCAACGTACCGTCGCTGCCGATCACCCGATGGCAGGGCACAATGATCGCAATCGGATTGTTGCCATTAGCGCTGCCTACCGCGCGCACTGCCCTGGGGTTGTCGATGGACTGCGCCACCTCCGCATAGCTGCGCGTTTCACCGTAAGGGATCTGCCGCAGGGCCGCCCAGACTTCGCGCTGAAACGGCGTACCCCCCATCATCAGGGGTATATCGAACTGGCGGCGCTGACCTTCGAAATACTCCCGCAATTGCAGCTTCACCCCGTCAAAAACATCGTCTCGCCGATGCCAGTCCTTTTGTGGCCCACGCGCCTTGCTGCCGCTGCTGAACCACAAGCCGCAAAACGCCTCTCGGGTACCATTCAACAGCAACGGCCCTACCGGACTATCGCAATAGCTGTAAAACATAGTTACTCCAAAGGGCCTGCCAATGCGCCCTGTTTATCCCGCCGCCCGGCGCTGCCCCGCCGCATACCACAGATACATCAACGCGTACGCCCGCCAGGGGCGCCACGCTTCGGCGGTGCGCCGAGCCTGAGCTGCTGTACTGCCCAGCTGCTTCAGCACCACCCAGTCGTTGTCAGGAAATGCGTCAGGGTCTTTGCCAGCGCGCATGCGGATGTAGTTTGCGGTCCACGGACCAATGCCGTCGATGGACTGCAGTTGTCGCTGTAAGTCATCGGCATCGACGAACTCGTCTACTACCAGCAGGCCGTCCGCCACCAGCTGTGCAAGTCGGGCGATGGCGCGGCCGCGCCGACCCGGCATGCCCAATTCGGCAACATCCCGATGCACGAGTTGTTCCGGCGCCGGAAACGCCCCATTGCCGTAGCTGGCCATCATGCGGTTCGCAAGCTCCGTACCTCGCTGCACGCTGACCTGCTGCCCAAGCACCGCGCGCACAGCTGTTTCATATCCATCCCAGGCCCCCACAACACGCAGCCCGGGAGCCTGCGTCACCCAGGCAGCCAGTTCATCCTGCTCCGCCAGGAATTCGTGAATCACCGAGCCATCGGCCTGCAGATCGAACACCCGACGTACGCGCTGCAACAGCTGATACAACGGTTCGTGACCCAATGGAAAGGTGACACACAAACCATCGTCCGCCTGGTCAACTTGCACCCAAGCCTCATCTTCAACGGCGTTTTGCGGAGCATGCAGGCGCCGACGAAATCGCCACGCGCCCGGTTCACCGGTCACTTCCTCAACGCCAACCAGAGCCCGGCGCGACAGGTAAACAAATACCCAGTCGAAGTCATAGGGCTGACCAACGGGTAGATGCAGCGTCACGACGGCGGGCATTCGCGATTTGCTGCGGCTGCGCAACTGGCTCGGCGAGCACTGAAAAATACGGCGGATTTCGTGATTAAAGCGGCTCAGGCTGCCGAATCCCGCATGATGCGCAACCTCGGCATGATTCAAAGAGGTTCCCAGCAGCAGATTGCGCGCCAGGTTCGCGCGACACAAACCCGCAATGGTTCTCGGCGCCGCCCCCAACTCCTGCGCAAACAATCTCGATAAGTGGCGCTCGCTTACCCCCAGGGACTCGGCAAGCGCAGCAGCGCCGTTATCGTTGAGGTAGCCGGCTTCTATCATGCGGAGGCCACGCAGTACCGTATCGCTGGCCAGGCTCCACTCAGGTCGCGACGGCGCCGCTTCCGGACGGCAACGCAGGCAGGGCCGGTAGCCCGCCTCCGAGGCCGCAGCGGCACTGGGGTAGTAGCGAACGTTCGCCTCGTTAGGGGTCCGCGCAGGGCAGATCGGCCGACAGTACACACCGGTAGAGAGCACGCCGATGAAGAAGTGCCCATCAAACCGGGAATCTCTACTCAACCGTGCCTGCCGACACACTTCCAGCGGCGGCAGCGCCGACTCAATCAGATCATCGAGTGTTTCAGGGGAAGCGTGCTGCATCGACAAATATCAATCAACCATGCGGGACGAGCCTGGCAATGACTATAATCCACCTTACCGAGCATTACTCACTGGAATCGGACATTTGTCGCAACCGCTTGAACTGGACCTCTCTCTACCGGTACGACTGATCCCGGTACATATCGAAAAACCCTGGGGGCAGGAGATCTGGTATACGGGTATGGAAGCCCGAGGTGAAAGCCTGGTGCAATATGGCGACCAGCAGTTGCCGATCTCCGAGTATCTGCAGACCGATCCCGCGGGCACAACCGCCAATCAACCACTTCTACTGCTCAAGGTTCTGGATCCCAGCCCCGAGGGAGTGGTGGGCGATCTGTATTTCGAGGTGCATGAGACCAAACAGGAAGTCTACATCGTCACTCACATCGATCATGACGCCTGGCCCGATGCGGTGGGGCAAATGCGCTTCGGCATGAGCCAGCAAAGGCGTGCAGAGTTCAAGAGCGATCAGGCATTCCGCGCCGCCTATCGCAAAGCCGTGGGGGACTATGAAGCAATCCGTCGCCAGATCGATGAGAATGGCAGTGAGGCAGCACGGGCCGCCGAACAGGCTGCCCGGACCGAAATGGAAAGCTTCACCTCGATCCGCGACCTGCGCATCGGTGACGTGATAAGGGTGCCGACCTGGACGCCTCACAGTCTGCAGCACGGCGTGCGCGTCGTGGAGTTTCAGACCCAGACCTATGAACGATTCATCATTTCCTTTGCGCAGCAGGTGCTCACTCAGGATCACTGGGACAGCGAACACGCCATCGCCAACATGACCATACAATCGCCGCCAGTCGAGACGTTCGAGCAGGTTTCTCCAGGCACACAGCGCATTGCCAGGTTCGAAGATTTCAACGTATGGCGCGTCGACCTTGATGCAGCCGGGCCAGTGCAGTTGCCCGCAGACCTCCCCTATGCCGTTTGCATGTGTATCGAAGGGACCGACTCAATCGGTGCCCTTGAGTTGCAGCCGGAGCAGGCCTGCCTGATACCGCACGCCGGGGTTGAACAAAACGCCCTGCAGGGCACGGGCCGATCGCTGATCGCCGCACCCGGCCTCTAGCGCCCGGCCTCTAGCGCCCCGGTGCGTCTCTGCGCGATTTCCGCTACTGTAGAGCGCTTGCGCAATCATGAAGCGAGGCACCCCATGTCCGAGAAAGGGTCACAGGAAAACTGGCAGGAACCATCTGAGCTGATCATCGAGCAGATCGAAATCGGCCCCATGCAGAACTTCACCTATATCGTCGGCAGCCGCGAGACCCGGGAAGTCGCCATCGTTGACCCGGCATGGGATATCGACTCGCTGCTCAAGCACCTCGAAGAAAAGGACTACACCCTCAAGGCAGCGCTGGCCACACACTATCACCCGGATCATGTGGGCGGCTCATTCAGCGGCCACAATGTGGAGGGCATCACCAGGCTCATGGAACTCAACCCCGTCAAGGTCTACGCCAACAAGCACGAAGCCGAGGGGATGAAAAAGGTTACCGAGATCTCCGACAGCGACCTGGTCAAAGTCGACTCCGGCGACACCCTCAAACTCGGCAACATCGAAGTGGAGTTTCTGCACACGCCAGGACACACCCCGGGCAGCCAGTGTTTCCGCATCAAAAACACCCTGGTGTCCGGCGATACGCTGTTCATCCAGGGCTGCGGGCGGGTCGACCTGCCGGGCTCCAATTCCGAGGACATGTTCGCCAGCATGCGCAAGCTTTCAACGCTGCCTGACGATACCCTGCTGCTGCCCGGACACAACTACGGACATGTGCCCAACGCAACCCTGGGCGAAACCAAGGGTATGAACGTGTACATGAACATAGACGACATCGAGATGTGGAAGAATCTCATGGGGTCGTGAAAACACCTCATTTCACCACTTAGACAGGGAGAAAATGATATGAAAACAGGCTCATTCACCGGTTTCGACCTGGAGCTGCGAGACCCGGGCATTGCCTGGATTCAGTTCAACTCACCACAACGGCTGAACGGCATGACCACGGCCATTAAACGCGACCTGATTGAAGCGATCACCCAGGCGCAAATGCACAATCAGGTGCGCATCGTCGTGTTCACCGGCACCGGGCGGGCATTCTGCGCCGGCGACGACCTCAAGGCTTACCAGGGCGCAGATTTGCCCGGTGAGCCTCTTGTAGATGCGATTCCTCCCGGTCACGACAACGCTCTGGGCACATACAACGGCCTGCGCACCATATCTCAGGCACTCAATACCGCGGTGCGTAATCTCGATAAGCTGACCATCTGCGCAATCAACGGCGTTGCCATACAGACCGGGTTTTCCCTGGCACTGTCCTGCGATTTCCGCATCGCCGCTGATTCCGCGCGCATGGGCAGCGCCACACTGCGCTTCGGACTGCTACCCGATGAGGGCGGCCAGCACCTGCTGGTTGAAGCCATGGGTGTGGCGAAGACCATGGATTTCCTGATGCGCAAAAAAATCGTAGAAGCCGGCGAAGCCCTGGAACTCGGTCTGGTGCACGAAGTCGTTCCGGCAGCTGAGCTGGAGTCTGCTGCAATGAGCATGGCCACCGAGCTGGCCCACGGCCCGCAGGCCTCCATGCGCATGCTGAAACGCTCGATCTACAACGCCGCGGAGATGACCTGGGCCCAGAGCCTCGATGAAATCGCCGCGAAGACGGCAATCACTGATCATCACCCGGACGCCCGGGAAGGCGTCGCCGCATTCCACGAAAAGCGAACGCCGACTTTCAATGCCTGGTTGGAGAACAAAGAATGAGCGATTTGGTCACCTATGAGTCCAATGATCGCATTGCACTGATCACGATAAATCGCGCCGACCGCATGAACGCTCTGAACGAAGACGTGATCGTCGGCCTGCAGCAGGCCTGGCAACGCTTCGAAAACAGCGATGATCGCGTGGCCGTGCTGCACGCCGCGGGAGAGCGCGCCTGGTCAGTGGGCGCCGATGTAAAAAACCCGCCCACGGAAATGTGGCAGGGCGTGCCCAGCGTGGGCGCCACTGTCAGTAAGCCAGTCATAGCCGCAGTACACGGCTGGTGTATTGGCGGCGCCTACTGCATCGTGCAGATGTGCGACCTGGTGGTGGCTTCCGCCAACACGACGTTCAAGTATCCCGAAGCCCAGCTGGGCTTTACCGGTGGCCTCATCGCCAGCGCCGTAGCCCGAATTCCCCACAAATACGCCATGGAATTCATGATGCTCGGCGAAGATTTCGATGCAGAGCGCGCCGCTGCCTGTGGCATGGTCAACAAGGTGGTCCCGGCAGGCGAGGAGCTTGAGGCGGCCATGACCTGGGCCGGTATCCTGGCCGATTCCGCGCCATTGGTGCTCGAGACCGTAAAGCGCTTTTCGCTGGACACCATGAACAAAAGCCCGGCGGAAGCCGGCGCCGTTTCCCGGGAGCAACTGCTCAAAGTCCGCAACAGCGAAGACGGCAAGGAAGGCGGGCGGGCTTTTGCTGAGAAACGCACCCCGCAATTCACCGGTAAATGATCGGAAAAACCGTCGCCATGCCACGCGCAGCTCTGCTGCCCGCGGGAAACCCAATGCACCTGCGCTATCTGTTTCTGTCGGCGGCAGCGTCCATTTTCACGTTCGCCGCGGCGTTTGAGGAATTCACCGGCACCAGTCCGCATGATCCGGATGTACTGGAACGACCCAACCAGCTGGTGCTGCGGATTTTCAGCGCAGACCAGTCAGAACCCTCTGTTTCACCCCGGCTAATGTGCTGAATTAGCGCATCACGGCAAAACAGGCACGCAGCTCGGCAACAAACAGTTCCGGCTGTTCGAACGCAGCAAAGTGTCCGCCTTTGTCCAACTCATTCCAGTACACGATGTTCGGGTAACGTTTCTCCGCCCAGCTGCGCGGCGTTGCAACGATCTCTTTTGGGAAAATACTGCAGCCGGTGGGTACCTTAACGGTATTGTCTGACCCGCCGCCAAATGCGCTACCGAAACTTTCCCAGTACAGTCTTGCTGACGAAGCACCATTGCCCTGCCACCAGTAGTACATCACGTTATCGAGCAATTCGTCTTTCGTCAGAACATTCTCCGGATGGCCATCGCAATCCGTCCACTCATAGAACTTCTCGATGATCCACGCGGCCTGGCCCACGGGTGAGTCAACCAGACCGTAGCCCAGCGTTTGTGGCCGTGTGCTCTGTTGCTTGGAATAACCTGCGCCCCACTGCTGATAGTAGGCGGCACCGGCCAGGGCACGTTTGTCTGCTTCGTCAGGGTTTGCCAGTGCCTCCTTGGTCGCTCCCGCATTCGGCATATTGACATGCAGGCCAACACACGCGCCCTTGCTCTGTATGCCGATCGCCGTGGTCACGGCAGAACCCCAGTCGCCGCCCTGAGCCAGGTACGACTCATACCCAAGCCGCAGCATGAGCTCATTCCACACTTCAGCAATTTTCTCTACGCCCCAGCCTGTTTGTGTCGGCTTGTCGGAAAAGCCATAGCCGGGCAAGGACGGGCAGATGACGTGAAATGCATCCTCTGCATTCCCGCCATGAGCCACCGGATCGACCAGCGGATCGATGACCTTGTGAAACTCTACAACCGAGCCCGGCCAACCATGGGTGATCAACAGCGGTCGCGCCCCCGAATGCGGGCTCACACAATGCACGAAGTGAATATCAAGACCCTCGATGCTGGTCTTGAACTGCGGGTGTCGATTGAGGTAAGCCTCGCGCGCGCGCCAGTCATATTCGTCGCGCCAGTATGTGGTCAGCTCCCTGGCGTAGCTCAAAGGGAGCCCCTGGCTCCAGTCATCCAGAGGTTCCGCTTCAGGGAAACGAGTAGCAGCCAGGCGGCGCTGCAGATCCTCTATGGCTGAGTCAGGAATTTCGATTTTGAAAGGTACGATCTCAGCCATAGTGTGCTCCTTGATGTGTGTTCAGCGCTCAGGGCAGCAGATGGGCCACCGCGTCGCGTTCTTCAGCGAGTTCGGTGCCTGTAGCGTCCATCTTTTCGCGGCTGAAGTCATTGATATCAATACCCTGCACGATTTGCCAGTCACCGTCGGCGCAGCGTACCGGGTAGGAGTAAATCAGGCCTTCGTCGATGCCATAGCTGCCGTCTGAGTAAACACCCATGCTGACAACACTGTCACTGCCCAAAGCCCAATCGTGCATGTGGTCTATCGCGGCATTGGCTGCGGAAGCTGCAGATGAAGCACCCCGGGCTTCAATGATAGCCGCACCGCGCTGCTGCACGGTTGGGATGAAATCAGCGGTGTACCAGTCCATATCGACCAGGCCCATGGCGTCCTGACCAGCAACCGTTGCACGATGAATATCAGGGTACTGGGTGGCCGAGTGATTACCCCAGATACACAGGCCATCGACATCGTTGATGTGTTTGTCTGCTTTCTGAGCCAGCTGCGCCATGGCGCGGTTGTGATCGAGACGGGTCATTGCGGTGAAATTGCGCGGGTCGAGATCCGGCGCATTTCGCTGGGCAATCAGACAGTTGGTATTGGCGGGGTTACCCACCACCAGGACTTTCACGCCACGTGAAGCATGATCATTGAGGGCCTTACCCTGCACGGAGAAGATCGCTGCATTGGCCTCCAGCAGGTCTTTGCGCTCCATGCCCGGTCCGCGGGGGCGTGAACCCACCAGCAGCGCGTAGTCGGTGTTTTTGAAGGCGACATTGGCGTCGTCGGTCTGCACGGTGCCCGCCAGCAGCGGAAACGCACAATCATCCAGCTCCATTACCACACCTTTCAATGCATCCAGCGCCGGGGTGATTTCCAGCAACTGAAGTATGACGGGCTGATCGGGCCCCAGCATGGCGCCTGAGGCAACCCGGAACAGCAATGCGTAACCAATCTGACCTGCGGCACCTGTGATGGTTACTCGAACTGGATCTTTCATATCTCTATCTCTCTGTCTGCTCGTGTTTAACAACGCCCGCCAAAACAACCGGGGTAAAGAAAATGGGCGCGTATTGTATTGCTATAATCGGCCATCGAACAGGGCCACTCCATCATTCATGGAACAGTTACACAAACCTGCGATTATGCCTGCACCCCGCGATACTGCCTTGGCGTTGCGAATCGAAGAAGCCTCGCTCAATGCGTGGCCCGCGATGCAGCAGGTATTCGTCGACGGCTGGGTGCTGCGCTTTGCCCGGGGGTTCACCAAACGCTCGAATTGCATCGTACCTCTGTATCCACCCTTGTACACAAACTCCTCGGGTATCAGTGCACAAGCGCTCACCGAAAAAGTCCGCTACTGCGAGAATCTCTATGCTAGAGAGCAACTGCAGACGGTGTTCCGTCTGACATCGATCGGCAATGACACCTCCTGGAATGTCGCGCTGGACAACCTGCTCGACCAGCGCGGCTATCACATCGACGAGCCCAGTCTGGTGTTGAGCAGGCTATTGCGTGAGCTATCTGAAGTTTCAGCACCGGTGCCCGGACAGATCACCATGCTGCCCCTCGATCGATGGCTCGCTGCCTATTGCGAGCTGACCGGCATGCCGGAGCCAGCGCGGACGCTGCACAGCTTCATCCTCAAAGGGATCTCCGGCGAATGCGGCTTTGCCGTGCTGCCGGACGAGCGCGGACGGCCGCTGGCCTGCGGACTCGTGGTGGTCGAGCGCGAACTGGCAGGATTGTTCGATATCTTCACCCATCCGGACCACCGCAACAAAGGTCTGGGCCGCAAACTGCTCGCCAGCCTGCTCCATTGGGCCCATGACAATGGGGCGCAGCGCACCTATCTGCAGATGGTGCAGGCCAATGAACCCGCCGCAGCGCTTTACGCCAGCCTCGGTTTCACCGAAATGTACCGCTACTGGTACCGTATCGGCGCTTGATTCGCGCCTGTTTTTTTGAGATGTTTCGCGCCTCGTATTGAACGGTCTCCGTTCGGTTGCGGTTTAGACTAAAAAATCAATAACTTACGCAACCTCTATAAGCAATTCCACGGCTAGCAGGACTTGCTCACTTTGATGAGCAGACAGGCTCCGTCGCTCCAAAGCAAGAGGAAGGAGAGAGCGATATGACCCTAGGTCATCCGGGCGGACTGCCCTACAAGGGCGGGCTGTATGACCCCGCAAATGAAAAAGACAGCTGCGGCGTAGGCTTCATTTGCGACATTAAGGGCAGACCAAGCCACCAGATCGTCGCCGATGCCGCCCACATGAACTGCTGCATGGAGCACCGCGGCGGCGTGGGCTATGAGAAGAACACCGGCGACGGGGCTGGCATTCTCACCGGTCTGCCCCACCGCCTGCTGGCAGAAATTGCTGAACAGGAACTGGGCAGGAAACTGCCTGAACCCGGCACATATGGCGTAGGCAACGTTTTCCTGCCCACTGACCCGGCCGAGCGCGCCCGCTGCAAAGCTATATTTGAAGAAGAAATCCTCGCCGCCGGTCAGGAACTGATCGGCTGGCGCACAGTGCCGACAGATCCTGACGGCGCCGACATCGGCAATGCTGCGCGTGCGGCCATGCCTCAATTCGAGCAGCTGTTCATCGGCGCGGCGGATGGTTTGAGCGGCGACGATCTGGAGCGCAAGCTGTATCTGATCCGCAAACACGGCACACATCGTCTTCGTGGTGACGAGAAGCTCGTCCAGCGCAAGCTGCTTTATGTCTGCTCACTATCATCCAAGGTCATCATCTACAAAGGCATGTTGACCCCGGATCAGCTGTTCCCGTTTTTTCAGGATCTGCAGAACGAATCCTACGAAAGCCACCTGGCCATGGTGCACTCGCGTTTCAGCACCAATACCTTTCCCTCCTGGGACCGGGCTCAGCCTAACCGGTTCATGAGCCACAACGGCGAAATCAACACCCTGCTGGGCAACATCAACTCCATGAACGCCCGGGAAGGGGTCGCCGCCTCCGATCTGTTCGGTGAGGGCCTCAAGAAACTGTTTCCCATCGCCGAGCCCGATTGCTCGGACTCGGGCAACTTCGACAACGTGCTGGAATTCCTGCTCATGTCCGGGCGCAAGCTCCAGGAAGCCGTGCTGATGATGATCCCCGAAGCGTGGCAGCAGCATCAGCACATGTCTGCAGACAAGAAAGCGTTTTACGAATACCACTCGACCTTCATGGAGCCCTGGGACGGCCCGGCCTCAATCGCTTTTACCGACGGTACTTATATCGGTGCAGTACTCGACCGCAACGGTCTGCGCCCGTCGCGTTACTACATTACTGATGATGACAAGTGCATCATGGCGTCCGAAGTGGGCGTTGTTCCGGTAGACCCCGAAAGAGTCATCGCCAAAGGCCGTCTGCAGCCCGGCAGGATCTTCCTGATCGATTTCGACCAGGGCCGCATGATTCCGGACGAAGAACTCAAAACCGACCTGGCTAATCGGCGCCCGTATCAACAGTGGCTGGATGAGCACCGACTGGACCTGGCCGAGATCCCTCACGTATACGGCACCGGCCTCGACAGCCAGACGCTGACTCAGCGTATGCAGGCATTCGGTTACACCACCGAAACCATGCAATTCATGCTGCAGCCGATGGTGACCGAACTGCGCGACCCGCTGGGCTCCATGGGCAACGATGCAGCCCTGGCGGTCATGTCCACCAAGCCGCGCATGTTGTATGACTACTTCAAACAGCGTTTCGCTCAAGTGACCAACCCGGCCATCGATTCAATTCGCGAAGAAGTGATCATGGCGCTGGACTGCTACATCGGCCCAGAGAAGAATCTGCTGCAAAGCACGCCTGAACACGCACACCGTTTGCGCGTACCGCACCCGATCCTGTCAAATGACGAGCTGGCCTCTCTGCAGCAGATGGACCATCGTGGCTGGCGCAGCAAGACCATCGACATTACTTATCCGTCTGGTTCAGGTAAGGACGGTCTGATCGAAGCTCTGTCCCGCATCAACGCTGAAGCCCGCCAGGCCATCGACGAAGGCTACAGCCTGGTGATCCTGTCTGACCGCCAGATGGGTGCAGACCGCGTAGCCATATCGTCGCTGGCGGCGGTAGGCAGCGTGCATCAGCACCTGGTACGCGACCATGCCCGGACTCGCATCGGCATCGTGCTGGAAAGCGGCGAGGCCCGGGAAGTACACCATCACTGTCTGCTGGTGGGTTATGGCGTCGATGGCATCAACCCATATCTGGCTTTCGAAGCCCTGTGGGACGCTCGTGCCAACGGTCATTTCGACGATACGCCGCACGTGAGTTCCGACGCCGACGTGGTTGCCGCCTACAAAAAAGCTGTGGCCAAAGGCATGCTCAAAGTCATGGCCAAGATGGGCATTTCTACCCTGCAATCCTATAAGGGCGCACAGATCTTCGAAGCTGTGGGTCTGGCCAGCGACCTGGTGGACTGGGCATTCGCCGGCACCGCCAGCCGCGTGGAAGGTATCGGTTTCGACGTGCTCGCCGAAGAGCTGCAACAGCGCCACGAACTGGGCTTCCCGGCACGCGACGTAATTCCATTGAAGGTACTGCCTAACCCCGGCGACTTCCACTGGCGTCGTCATGGCGATACCCACATGTGGGACCCGCAAGCGGTTGCCAGTCTACAGAACGCGGTACGCACCAACAGCGAAGATGCTTACTGGCAGTTTTCCGGACACGTCAACGAGATAAACACCAGGAACGCGACCCTGCGAGGCCTGCTGAAGTTCTCGACTTCCACCCAGCCCATCGATATCGGCGAAGTGGAGTCCGAGACTGAAATCGTCAAACGATTTGCCACCGGTGCTATGAGTTTCGGTTCGATCAGCGCCGAAGCCCACGAATCACTGGCCATTGCGATGAACCGCCTGGGCGGCAAATCCAATACCGGCGAAGGCGGCGAAGACGCTGCGCGCTTCGCACCGATGGACAACGGTGATTCCAAGCGCTCCGCCATCAAGCAGGTGGCGAGCGGGCGTTTCGGCGTAACCATCAACTATCTGACCAACGCTGATGAATTGCAGATCAAGATCATCCAGGGGGCCAAGCCCGGAGAAGGCGGTGAACTGCCCGGCCGCAAAGTAGACGACTACATTGCCAGTCTGCGCCACTCAACGCCGGGCGTGGGCTTGATCAGCCCGCCGCCGCACCATGACATCTACTCCATCGAAGACATCGCGCAGCTCATCCACGATCTGAAGAATGCCAACCCGAATGCGCGCATCAGTGTGAAGCTGGGCGCGGAGATCGGCGTAGGTACAGTCGCAGCGGGAGTAACAAAGGCACGCGCCGATCACCTGGTCATCGCCGGCGATACCGGCGGGACGGGCGCATCACCGCTGACCTCCATCAAGCACGCCGGTGTGCCCTGGGAACTGGGTATCGCTGAATCCCACCAGACCCTGGTGCTCAACAACCTGCGCTCCCGGGTCGTGTTGCAGACCGACGGCCAACTCAAGACCGGCCGCGACGTAGCAATCGCTGCGCTGCTGGGCGCCGAAGAGTTCGGCTTCGCCACCGCACCGCTGATTGCGCTGGGCTGTATAATGATGCGCAAGTGTCACCTCAACACCTGCCCGGTGGGCATTGCCACGCAAGACCCGGAGCTGCGCAGGAAATTTACCGGCTCACCGGATCATGTCGTGAACTACCTGTTCATGGTGGTCAAAGAGCTGCGCATGATCATGGCGCAACTGGGCGTGCGCTCCATAAACGAAATGGTGGGCCGTGTTGACCTGCTGCAGGTAGACGATGCCATTACACACTGGAAAGCTCGCGGACTCGACCTATCTGCGGTTCTCTCGCCGGCGAAGATTCCGCCGGAGTTCCTCGGCTCTTACGCACAGCACCAGCAGGATCACGAACTGGATCGCGCGCTGGACAACAAGCTCATGGAGCTCGCCGAACCCGCCATCGCCAGAGGCGAGAAAGTGCATGCGGTTCTGCCCATCCTCAACACCAATCGGGTGGTGGGCGCCATGCTTTCCAATAAGATCATTCGCGAAGTGGGGCCGCAGATGCTGCCCGACGATACCATCCACTTCAAGTTCCACGGTAGTGCCGGTCAGAGCGTCGGCTGCTGGCTGGCCCGGGGCGTGACACTGGAAGTGGAAGGCGATGCCAACGACTTCGTCGGCAAAGGCATGTCTGGCGGACGGATGGTCATTTACCCGCCCGCCAACAGCCAGTTTAAGCCGGAAGAGAATGTTCTGATCGGCAACGTCGCGCTGTACGGCGCAACATCGGGTGAAGCCTATTTCCGTGGCATTGCCGCCGAACGCTTCTGCGTACGCAACAGCGGCGCGAGCGCTGTAGTTGAAGGCGTCGGCGACCACGGCTGTGAGTATATGACTGGCGGCCGGGCTGTCATTCTGGGTCCGACCGGGCGCAATTTCGCGGCGGGCATGAGCGGCGGTATCGCCTACATTTACGACCCGGACAATCAGTTCGCCCCCAACTGCAACATGGAGATGGTCGAGCTGGAGCGCATGCAAACCGATGAGGACATTGCCGAATTACAACGTCTTGTCAGCAATCATGCCGAATACACCGGCTCTACCGTGGCCAAGGCGCTGCTGGAAGACTGGCAGACGAGCCTGGCGGCATTCGTAAAGGTCATGCCTACTGACTACAAGCGCGTGCTGCAAGAGCGTAAGCAGCAGGTCAGCGCCGGCTGATTGCCGGGGAATCATCAGGTGCGCATTTGCATAGCTATCGAAAAGAGAATTAATACAAAGCAACTGTTATGGGCAAAGTAACCGGTTTTATGGAGTTCCCCCGCAATGCGGCGAAGTATCGCGATGCGGCCGAGCGGCTCCTCGATTACAACGAGATCTACACCGAGCACGACGATGAGCGGCTCGCCACCCAGGGCGCCCGCTGCATGGACTGCGGTGTGCCTTTCTGTCAGTCGGAAGAAGGCTGTCCGATTCACAATCTCATTCCGGAGTGGAACGATCTGGTTTACCGCGGTGAATGGCGCGAGGCGCTCGATCGTCTGCACAAGACCAACAACTTCCCGGAATTCACCGGCCGCGTCTGCCCCGCACCCTGCGAAGGCGCCTGCGTGCTGGGCATTACCGATCCCGCGGTTACCATCAAGAACATCGAGATGTCGATCATCGACCGAGGTTACGCAGAGGGCTGGGTTGTGCCTCAACCGCCCAGCGAGCGTACCGGCAAATCTGTCGGTGTGGTCGGCTCCGGCCCTGCGGGATTAGCAGCGGCTGCGCAGCTCAACAAAGCCGGCCACAAGGTCACCGTCTATGAGCGCGCCGATCGCGTGGGCGGGCTGCTGATGTATGGCATTCCCAACATGAAGCTGGCCAAGAACGAAGTGGTGGAGCGCCGCGTGCAGCTGCTGCGCGATGAAGGTGTGGAGTTTGTCGTGAGCACCACCATCGGTGATGGCAGTGACGGCACGACGTCGATTCACGCGCTGCGCGATCAGCACAACGCTGTGCTGCTATCCACCGGCGCTACTGTACCGCGCGATTTACCCATCCCGGGCAGGGAATACAATGGCGTGCATTTCGCCATGGATTTCCTCACCGCCAACACCAGGAGCCTGCTGGATTCCAGCCACGAGGACGGCAACTACATTTCTGCCAAAGACAAGCACGTCATCGTGATCGGCGGCGGCGATACCGGTACCGACTGTATCGGCACTTCCCTTCGCCACGGCTGTAAGAGCCTGGTAAATTTCGAGCTGTTCCCGCAGCCGCCGGCAGAGCGTGCGCCCAACAACCCTTGGCCTACCTGGCCGCTCATCTATCGCGTGGACTATGGTCACGAGGAAGCCGCACACACACAGGGCCAGGATCCCCGGGTTTACTCCATTTCTTCTGTTAATTTCGTTTGTGACGATGACGGCAACGTTACCGCGGTAAAAACTATCGATGTAGAAATGCAAGACGGCCAGTTCGTCAACATCGACGGCAGCGAGCGGGAATGGCCCGCCGACCTGGTACTGCTGGCCATGGGTTTCTTGGGGCCGGAACACGGGGTCAGCGATCCGCTAAACCTGACCTATGATGAACGATCGAATTTTCTCGCCGACTACGGCACCTACACCACTAACGTTGAGGGCGTGTTCGCGGCCGGTGACTGCCGGCGCGGACAATCGCTGGTGGTTCGCGCCATCAATGAAGGTCGCGAGGCGGCCCGCGAAATCGATCGGTATCTGATGGGTACCACTCAACTGGCGTAAGTCTCTTAGCGGAATCTTTCGGCGAGCCCCTGATCAGATCTCCCGGGCGGCCTGATACCCAGGTCGTGCCTTAAGCCTCTCCCAGTATGGCTGTATGCGTGCAGGCATGCGGTCGGGAATCAACATCTCGCAGAGCAGCAATGAATATCCCATGGATATGTCCGCCGCCGTGAACTCATCACCCATGATATATTCACGATCACTCACATGATCCGCCACGACTTCCGCACACTGTGTGCCGCGACCGGCCATTTCAACGAGCACAGCAGGTATTTCCTGGTCCGCCGGGAACTCCCGGCGATGATTCACCATTTCGCCCAGCGGTCTGGCAAATGTTGCTTCGGCAAACCAGTGCCACTGCAGATACCGGGCATGATCGTTACTCCCTGGATCAGGCACCAGGCGTCCCCCGCCATAACGGGCGAGGATGTAATCCATCATCGCCCCGGACTCGAACATGGTCAGCTCACCGTCAGTCATGGCGGGAACCTTGCCCACCGGGTTCAACGCGCGCCATTCTTGCGTTGCACGATAAGCCGGGGAAAAGTCGATCTTCTCTACTTCATAGGGTAAACCAAGCTCTTCCAGCAGCCAGATAGCCCGGATGCCGCGCGTCAAGCTCGCGTGATAGATTCGAAGCACCTGATTGACCCTCCTGGCACTGCCTGTGCGCGATAGCATATGTTACCCGGATCGGCAGAGCCAGTTGGCCAGCTCCGCGGAAAGGGTGCGAGCAGTAGTTCGCGCACCCGCCCTGGCTTCAATCACCAGTAATCGCCTGATAGGTCAGCACCTGAAAATCCTGGCGTACATTTATGTGCCTATACGGCCGTACCTGGGTCATCAGAACGGCCACCAGTTCCTGCTCTGGATCCACCCAGGACAACGTGCAATAGGCACCACCCCAATATCCCGCTCCCTCTGACAAGGGCGTAGCAGCCTCCCCTCTATCCACCACGACCCCGAATCCCAGACCGAAGCCAATGCCTGGCCCAGGCAGCCACAGCGGAAGATCACCGGTGTGATTATCGAGCATCAGCGACACCGTCGAAGGGGCAAGCAGGCGCACCCCATCAAACTCGCCACGATTCAGTATCATCTGCTGGAAACGCAGATAATCCCGCGCCGTCGAAACCAAACCGCCGGCACCGCGGAACAGGGTCTTCGAACCGGCCACCCAACGGCTTGCCGCTGAGCCCGGATCCTGCAACGTGATGGTCTGGTCTTGTTCGGCGGGCGTGTACTGCGCCGTCAGGCGCCGGGCCTGAACCTCATCCAGATAAAAGTGTGTATCCGGCATATCCAGCGGGCCAAAGATGCGCTCGGCAAAAAATACATCCAGCGTCATGCCGCTGATCAGCTCCACCAGATGCCCCACTACATCGGTGGCAACCGAATACTGCCATTCTTCACCCGGCTGGTAATTGAGCGGCAGCGTTGCCAGACGTGCCACCAGTTCGGCATTGTCCGTCGGCCGGGATTTATTCATAACGGCCTGGTAAGCCTCCACATTGCCACGATAGTTGTTGGCGAAGCCGGCAGTATGAGTGAGCAGGTCACGGATCTGTATCGGCCTGGCTGGCGGCACCAACTCGCCGGTTGCCCCGCTGGCGTCTGCGGTGGTACTCACCTGGACCTGGGCAAACGCGGGAATGAACCGACTGACCGGATCGCGCAACTGAAAGTGGCCTTCTTCCCACAGCATCATCAGTGCTACCGATGTGATCGGCTTGGTCATTGAGGCGATACGAAAAATGGAATCGCCTTGCAGAGGCGTTTCCGCCGCCACATCCCCGTCACCTTGAACACTGAAGTGCACCAGCTTGCCCTTGCGCACAATGGCGGTGATGATCCCGGGCGTGAGTTCAGCATCGATATACTTCTGCATGGCCGGCGCGATACGTGCAAGCCGCTCACTGGACATGCCCACAGATTCCGGTTCTGCTCTGGGTATTTCACCCGCATGAGCCAGGGAACCGCACAGCACCACCACCCACGCAACCGCGCCCAGACAGGTATAACGCAACCTATTCATAGCAAACCCTTCCAAAAACAATTCAATTCGGCTCAGCGTCCATCGCCTCCCGCACCGATTCCTGCACGCGCGCAAGCGGTCGTATCCAGGGTTGCATGTCGGCCAGTTCCCCAACCAACTGATCCACCGCCTGGGTTGCAGCGGCCCGATTCGAGTAGAGGCCATATGTGACCACATACAGTTCTCGCCCGTCGCGCAGCGCGAGATAGATTGCAAAGTTTTCCGGGTCCCGCTGGCGCTCCACAAAGGTAACGGCGCGTTCCATGCTGGAAACCGAGACCATCTGCAGCGTGAAACGGTCTGGCTCCTGCTGCAGCAACCAGGACGCTGATCGAAAACCCTCAAGCTGCACATCAGGCTCAGATTGCCGGGTTGGCACCTGCGGTTGCGGTTCGGCGAGCGCCGGCGGTTCAATGGCCACCGATTCCTCGATGGGAATGACCGAGTCGCTCGCCGGGGCGGAGTCCTCGACCGGGATTTCGGTGCCCGATGATGGGCTGTCCGGCGGCGCTTCCGCTAACGTGTCTGCAGCAATTGCGGATTCTTCAGATGGCGTGTCGGCAAGCGTTTCATGGACCGGCGAATCATCGGGTGGCGCCTCTTCAGCCAGAACTTCATCGATCTGGCTATCGTCTACAGTTTCGCTGTCAGTCGGTCCACTGCCGCTCGGCGCGCCATCGTCCGGTCTCTGGTCAACCGCGGCATCCGCGAAGATGGGGTTCGGGCCTGCGTCTGTATGCTCCCGCGTATCGTCCGGTGGCGGCGCCAGTTCTACCTCGGCGCCTTTTTCGTCCAGGCCGACGAATGCCAGAATCGCCCTCGGCACATCTATGTCGTCCCGCACATAGAGGTAGGTCAGACCTACAGCTACCATCACCAGCAGCGCCAGCGTCAGGTGAGAAACAGGAAACCTGCCCCGCTGCTGAAACTCGCCACTTTCCATTTCTACCAGTAGTTTACTCGCCAGGCGATCTATGTCGCCTGGATAGCCATGAGACTTGGCCGCAATCTTCCCAATCTGCTCGTCAGCAAAAGGCAGGCGGCCCCGGTTTTCCGCCTGCTGAAACCGCCACTCGATATATTCCCGAACATTCACTTTCGGAAATCCCGTAAGTCGGATCTCGAACCACTCGACCTCATGCCGCTTGGCTGCCCGATCGAGATCTGGAACCAGGTCCGGTTGCGCAAACATCACCAGGCGCATGCGCGACTGGGCCACGATTTTGACAAGGCGTTGAACCGCCTGGGAGTCCAGCAGATGCGCATCATCCACCATCGCCATGCACATCAGGTCGCTGCCGCTCTGCTCGCGCGCATGCTGGCCGATCAGCAGACAAAGATCATCCAGGTGCGCATCGAAATCGGCGGCAATACCGAAGCCCTGTAACAGCCCGATCACTACTTCCCGCTCACTGGTAATGACGCTCCCGGAAAGACGGGCACCGCGAGTGCTCGATTCCAGATTACTCGACAGCTCTTTGAACAGACTGGATTTGCCGATGCCGGCAGGCCCCGTGACCGCGAGAATACGGCGGGACCACTGACTCAGATGGCGCAGATGCTCCAGATGCGTTTGGCGATCGGCGCCCGGGAAGAATCCATCTCTCGGCGGCTCAAAAGGATTGTGGGTCAAACCCAGAAAGGTGCGCTGATTCATGCGCTCACGCCGTACAGAACTGCGTCAATACACCGTGCAGAGCATCTGCTTGGTAATCGTCAATCAGCTCAGCACGCCCGATACTTCGTGCGACAATGAAGCGGATGCGGCCGTCGAGGGCTTTTTTGTCCATGCCCATGGCATCCACCATATCGCCAACCGCTACACTACGCTGCAGATCCACCGGTAGCTTCAAGTCTGATAACAGCTTGGTGAGCCGCGCCACGCTAGCTTCATCAATCAGTCCCAAACGCTCAGACAACGCGGCAGCCATAACCATGCCGATGGCCACCGCTTCGCCATGCAGCCAGCTGCCGTACCCTGACAGGCTTTCGATGGCATGACCGAATGTATGGCCGAAATTCAGAATCGCACGCACGCCCCCCTCACGTTCATCCCGAGCCACGACGTCGGCCTTTATTTCGCACGACCGCTGTATCGCATGGGCGAGCGTCTCCGGAGTTCGTCCGACAAGACCGGAAGAATTGTCTTCAAGCCAGGCAAACAACTGTGCGTCGGCGATCACCCCGTACTTCACTACTTCCGCCAGGCCCGCAGCATATTCCCGCTCCGACAGGGTACTCAGAACGTCCGTGTCGGCGATGACTACCCTGGGTTGATAAAATGCGCCGATCAAATTCTTGCCGGCAGAGTGATTTACCGCCGTCTTGCCTCCCACCGACGAATCTACCTGGGCCAGCAGTGTCGTGGGTATCTGAATGAAATCCACGCCACGCTGATAGGTCGCCGCCACGAACCCGGTCAGATCACCAACCACACCGCCGCCCAATGCAATCACACAAGTATTGCGGTTATTTCGGTGTTCAATGAGAAAATCCATCGCTTCAGCATATGTGGCAAGGCTTTTGTGGGCTTCACCGTCCTCCATGACAAAGGTGTCGACCGAATACTGCGGCAGCGCGGCCAGTAACCGGGATTCATACAGCGCCTGAACAGTCGGGTTGGTGACGACGACAACCTGGTTACCACGAATGTGGGGCGCCAGCAGAGACTTTAATCGTGCCGGGTCGCCCAGCAGGTCAGCGCCGATGTGAATCAGGTAACTGCGCTCGTCTAATGAAACCGATACGCTCTGCATGGGGAGTACTCTACTTCACCACCTTTTCGGCACGCAGCCGCTTGAGAATCTGCTGTACCAGCGCACCGGCGCTTTGATCGTCAGAAACAAAGCGGAAGTCAGCAATCTCGGCATAGAGTGGGGCTCGCTCGCAGACCAGATCCACCAATACTTTTTCGCGGTTTGGCCCCTGCAGCAGCGGACGTTTCTTGTCGCGATCGGTGCGGGCCAACAACCGTTCCAGCGGGCAGTCCAGGTGTATGACTGTGCCCCGCGTCGCAAGATGCTCACGATTGACCCTCCGTTTAATGGCGCCACCGCCAGTTGCGAGCACAACCCCATCGAGCTGTGTGAATTCATCTATGATCGATTCCTCTCGATCGCGAAACCCTTCTTCGCCCTCCACATCAAAGATCCACGAAACTTCCGCACCTGCCCGGGCTTCGATCTCGGCATCGGAATCGTAGAAAGGCAACTGCAGAGCCTCTGCGAGCATCCGCCCGATGGTGGTCTTGCCCACAGCCATCAGGCCCACTAAGAATATCTTTGGCTGGCTCATACGCACACACAAACAAAAACGGCGCCCCAAAGTGAGGCGCGGTTAGGGTACGCGAAGCGCATCGGCTGCGCGATTATCGGTCAGTCAGACCATCCGAAAGAATACGTGGCGTGATAAAGATCAGCAGCTCCTGCTTGTCATCCCGTTCCACCGTCTGCCGGAACAGCGCGCCGACGTATGGCAAATCGCCCAGAAACGGCGTCTTGGTGGTAGAGACGTTTTTGTCGGTCTGATAGATACCACCGAGCACGATGGTCTGACCATTATCTACCAGCACTTCCGTCTGGATCTCGTTGGTGTTGATCGATGGAACGCCGTTGAAGATCGTACCCACCGTATCCTGCTTGACGTTCAGCTCCATGATGATGCGGTCGTCAGGGGTAATCTGAGGCGTTACTTCCAGCGACAGTACCGCGTCTTTGAACGAAGTAGATGTCGCGCCGCTGCTGCTCGCTTCCTGATAAGGGATCTCAACACCAGACTCAATAACCGCCGGGCTCTTATCCGCGGTAATGACTTTCGGGCGGGCTACGATTTCCGCATGACCGTCTTTGGCAAGCGCAGACAGCTCGAGGTCGACCAGATAGCCTGCGCGGGTAATACCCAGGCCTATGCTCGACGTACCCGCCTGAGCGATACCCAGGTCAACCACCATGTCACCAGGGCTGCTGATCTCGCCACTACCGTCAACCAGAATGTTCTGCAATTCACCCAGCGTTTCCATGGACCCGCCGTAGCGCAGGGATGTATTTCCGTTGGTATTAACGCCGCCGCCGCCCCAAGCGATACCCATCTGCTCACTGAAGTTCGCCAGCGCAGTTACCATGCGCGCTTCGATCAACACCTGGCGCACGGGAATGTCCAGCTGGGCAATGATACCGCGGAATTCTTCGAGACGGCCAGCGGTGTCCGTGAGAATGATAGCGTTGGTGCGCTCATCGACGATCACACTACCTCGGTCAGACAACATGCTCTGGCCGCTGCTGGCCGAGGAATTGAACAACTCAAACAGCTCTGTGGCGGAGGCGTAGCGAATCTGAATGAACTCGGTACGTAGCGGAGCAAGTTCTGAAATCTGCTTTTGATTCTCCAGCTCCTGCTTTTCCCGGGCAGCAATTTCCGCCGCGGGCGCTACGAGCAATACGTTACCCACCTGGCGCTGATCCAGGCCCTTGGTCTTGAGAATCAGCTCTAACGCCTGATCCCAGGGTACGTTCTTCAAGCGCAGCGTGATGCGACCGCTTACCGTGTCGCTGGCCACCAGATTCAGATCGGTGAAATCGGCGATCAACTGCAGCACCGAGCGCACTTCGATATCCTGGAAATTCAACGATAGCTTTTCACCGGTATACTTGAAGATGTCCCCACGTTGCTCCAACTCTTCTTCGGTAATCGGCGTAACGTCAATCGACATGGTGTTGTCGGCCTGGTACGCCAGATAATCGAAATTACCTTCCGCGGCGATGGTGAATACCGTGTGATCACCTTCCTGCAACGCGTCGACGATACGCACCGGCGTAGCAAAGTCGGTGACGTCCAGGCGACGCTGCAGGGCTTTGGGTAATGCCGTATTACGCACTTCCACGCGAATACCACCTGCTTCGCCGGATACATCCACAGGAACTTTCGGATTGCTGAGCGTCAGCAGAATGCGGCCCTCGCCACCGCTGCCTCGTCGAAAGTCGACGCCTTCGATGGTCGAACCGCCAATCGTAACCGGAGCAGCGTCAATCGCCGAACCGGAATCGCTTGGAGATGCCCGGGCCACGACATCCGTCGACCCGGCATCAGCGCCGACCAGCAATACCAGCATGTTGCCACTGACATCGGCTTCATAACCCACCAGCGTGGTCAGATTGACAATGGCCCGGGTGCGATCTTTGGTACTGATGACCGACATACGCCGCGCGTTGCCAATACCCAGGTTATGGTGTTTTTCAGCAAGACCACTGGTCACGCCTGGCAGGTCCAGCACGATACGCGCGGGTTGCTCGATAGTGTATCCGCTCGGATCCGGCGGCGTACCGTCGAACTTCATGCGAATTTCTGTACGATCGCCGGGCAAGGATGAAAATTCGAGGGACTCCATCGTCACCGCCCACGCCGGAATACTCACTATCAGCGCAATGCCCGTGCCGAGTATTCGATGGGCCCAACCCATCGCTTGTTTTGACATCTTAATCATCCTTAAGCTCCGCTTTCCTGCGTCAATTGCACAGTACGCTCTCTTTCTACCCAGCCCCCAGATCCGTCGGGAACAATTTCAAGCAGCTCCAAACTGGTAGCACCGACCTGCTGTACCTTACCGTGGTCGCTACCCATGTAATCACCATGCCGGACACGGTGCACCCCGCCCTCGCCATCTTGAATCAACGCGAACATCGCACCGCCCTGCTCCAGCGTGCCCACCATGGACAACTGAGCGATCGTGAATCGCTCCAGGAACTGTTTTACGCGATTGAAGTCCGGCTTGACCTGAGGGCCGCTGCGGCGCTCGACGCGCTTAACTAATACAGGCGGTTCGAATGGGCTGCGCTTGTTGCCGGCCTGATAAGCAAACGGCGGAACCGTTTCCATGGTCGGCAAGGGATCGATACGGCCCGGCGGACGCCCATCCATTTCTTTCATAAACTGATCTATATCGGAAAAGTCGCCGCTCGGGCCACAGGCGCTCATTAGTGTCAGTAGCGCCAAGCCTGCCGCGCCCTTAACCAACTTACGTATTGCCATTGAAGCTCGCATTAACTCGCCTCCTCGACATAACGATAGGTTTTCGCGGTAATCGACATGCGCAGTACCTGCCCTTCCTTGCTTGGTACTATGCTGAAATCATGCAGCGTCACGATCCGCGAAAGGTTTGCCACGCCACTGACGAACGACCCGATCTTGTGGTATGCGCCTTCAACCACTATTTCGATGGGTAGTTCTATGTAGAACTCTGTCTTGTTCTCGGGGCGCAGATCGATGCTTTCGATTTTCAGTTCGTTGTCTACGGCGGTGCGCGTAATGTCCTCCAGTAGACCGGGCACCTCCGTATCACTGGGCAACTGACGTAACAGGGCGCCGAACGCAGCCTGCATCTCTGCCCGTTGCTGTCGCAAGGCGTCCAGATTGGCTGCCTGCGCCGACTTATCCTGATACTCTTTGCGCAGGTCGAGCTCCTTGGCGTCAGCCCGAGCAAGATCTTTCTGCTTGTCGGTAATGTGCCAGTAATATCCGCCACCCAGCACAAGCAGAAACACCATGAGCATCAACAGGAACTTTACCGCTCCCGGCCAGGAGCCGATGTTGTTGACGTCTAAGTTGTTGAGATCAACTGATCTGAGCTGATCGAGGGAATCCTGCAGGGCCATTAGAGATCCTCCTCATCCGACTTCTTGTTCGGATTGTCCTGAACGAAACTCAGTTCAAAGGTAGAGGCCTGCTCACCATAGTCTGAGTTCGTCGGGTCTTCCTTGATGCTTTTCAGGTTCGGCTCGGCAAACCAGTCGGAACCATCGAGGCTGCGCATCAGCGCTGAAATCCGGTTGTTCGATTCAGCAATACCGGAAACAGCCAGTTCCACTCCCTGCTTCTCAAGCTTACGGTAGTGCACACCCTTGGCCAGGGTCTGCACCATTTCATCGAATACACGCACGATGACCGGGCGGTTGCCCTGTAACTGCTGAATGACCTGCATGCGAGCCAGCAGGTCCTCACGCTCTTTGCGCAATGTGCGGATCTCAGCGATCTTCGCGTCGAGCCGGGTGATACCCCTTTCCAGACGCTCATTGCGTTCGTTCTGATTGTCGATGCTGTTATCAAGCTGCCAACCGGCGCCGAACACCAGCAGCACACCGATGACGAGTACCACGCCAAGCTGGGTGAGAAATTCCTTCTGCTTGCGCTCACGCTCCCATTCACGCCATGGCAGCAGGTTGATATTCGCCATCAGGTAAAACTCCTCATCGCCAGGCCGCAGGCGATCATCAGCGCAGGCGCATCGTTTGCCAGGGCATTCGCATCAACTTTTGAAGATAGCGACATATCAGCAAACGGGTTCGCGATGATGGTGGGCGTACCCAGCTTCGCTTCGATCATCTCGTTGAGGCCTTCAATGGAAGCGGTGCCACCCGCCAGCACAATGTAGTCGACATCGTCGTATTGAGATGATGAGAAGAAAAACTGCAGTGAACGGGTCACCTGCTGCAATATGGCTTCTTTGAAGGGCTGCAATACTTCTTCGTCGTAGTCGTCCGGCAGTCCGCCCTGCTTCTTGGCCAGTCCGGCTTCTTCGAACGACAGGCTGTATCGGCGCTGAATTTCTTCGGTGAGCTGCTTACCGCCGAACAGCTGTTCCCTCGTGTATATGGCCTTGTCATCCGCCAACACAGAAAGTGTGGTCATCGTGGCACCAATGTCGATGATGGCCACGACCAGCTCATCGGAACTGGGGCCCAGCTGTGCTTTGATCAGATCAAACGCCCGCTTCATTGCGTGGGCTTCAATATCAACCACCGCTGGCTTGAGCACGGCCAGATCCAGGGCAGCTTCGCGCATTTCCACGTTCTCTCTACGGCACGCGGCTAGCAGTACTTCGACCTGCTCGGGATTGCGTTCCGACAGGCCCAGCACCTCGAAATCGATAGCCACTTCATCCAGTGGATACGGGATGTACTGGTCGGCTTCGACGGTAATCTGATTTTCCAGCTCCTCGTCAGAAAGTTCAGCGTCCATCTCGATAGTCTTGGTGATGACCGCGGAACCGGCCACGGCCAGCGCCGCCTGCTTGCTGCCGGGCTTCGCGCGTGCAATTACACGCTTGATCGCGTCACCCACGCCTTCGACATCACTGATGTTTTTTTCCACAACGGCATTTGGCGGGAGGGGCTCGACAGCGTAGGCTTCGACCTTATGCTGATCATTCGACCGCGACAGCTCCAGGAGCTTCACCGAGGTCGAGCTGATATCGAGTCCCAGTAGAGTGTTCGTCTTTTTTTTTCCAAACAGGGCCACGTTAAAATTCCTTTGATGGCGCGGGCATTTACATCCTATTCATGCTGTCAAGCATTAAATAACAGACTCGACTTCAGAGCAATCAGCGCCTAGCCTATCTTGCATGCGCTTGAGCCTATTTTGAGGTTAGCCCACGCTACCTCAATAGCGAGCCAGAGATATATTTCCGCTTTAGTTGACAAGTCCAATAACTTGACAGAATACCTGACACAAAAAAACCGAAAGATCCTGCTCAACATTATGTGGTTGGGGTTGTCCACATTATGTGCCGTAGTCGTCAGTCTGGCCGGCATATACCTGTATCTGGATCCCCAAATTCCCAGACCTGAGAGCTACCGCAATGTACAGCTGGAAACTCCGCTACGGGTGTATGCACGGGATGGCGAGTTACTCGCCGAATACGGCGAACGGCGCGCGATTCCGATTTCTCTCGATCAGGTTCCTCAACACTTCATCGATGCACTCCTTGATACCGAGGACAAACGATTTTACAAGCATAAAGGCATCGATTTCATATCGCTTTCTAATGACCTTGTAACACTTATCGGGTCATTACTTACAACTGGCGAGGTGACGCCAGGGGCCAGCACCATCACCATGCAGCTGGCGCGCAACATCTCTTTTTCTCTGGAACGGAGGTTTCTGCGTAAATTCAAAGAGATGCTGCTGTCGCTGAAGATCGAACAGGAGCTGAGCAAAGACGAAATTCTGGAGCTCTACATCAACATGGCGCCGTTCGGCAAACGTGCGTACGGTGCTCAGGCCGCGGCATTCACCTACTACGGCAAACCGCTCATTCAGCTCAATCTGCCGCAACTCGCCATGCTGGCTGGTATTCCGCAGTTGCCGTCGGCGGGCAACCCCATCAATGGCCCGGAACACGCACTGACGCGGCGCAACTTAGTGTTGTCGCGCATGCTTGACCAGGGATCCATTTCCGAAGCCCAATACGTCGCCGCCCGGGCCGCGCCTATTGCAGCGCGTCTGTACGCCCGGGAGCTCGACGTACCCAGTCCCTACGCCGCAGAGTGGGTTCGCCAGCAGGCGATAGAAGCTTTCCCGGACCTGTACTCCGGCGGATATGAAATACGTACCACCATAGATGCCGCCATGCAGCGCGAGGCCATCGACGCATTACGCCGCGGCCTGGCCAGCTATGACCGGCGCCACGGCTACCGCGGGGCGGAAGGTCAGGTATACGAGGAGTTGCGCGAGGAGCTGGCTCAATTCACTCCGCAAAGTGACCTCAGCGAGGCTGGTGTGCTGGATGGCATTACCGAGATACTCCACGATCTGCCTGATTACGGCGGCTTGGAACCGGCGGTAGTCATCGCCGCTAACGACGAATACGCCATTGCGGCCCGCCGCGGTGGTGCCATCGTGTCTCTGGCGCTGACCGATTCGGCCTGGGCGCGCCCGTATATCGAAGTCGACCTGCGCGGGCCTGTACCGCAATCCATGACTCGGCTCACCAGTGCCGGGGACGTCATTCGTATCACCCCCGGCGAGGCCGGAACCGAGACAAAAGACAAAGCGGAACCACCCTACCCCCGCTGGCTGCTCACACAGTTGCCTCAGATACAGGGCGCACTGGTCTCGCTCGACCCGCACGATGGCGCCGTGCGCGCGCTGGTTGGCGGCTACGACTTCTATCGGAACCAGTACAACCACGCCCTGCAGGCCGCCCGCCAGCCTGGATCGGGTTTCAAACCCTTCGTCTACTCCGCTGCGCTGGCCGCCGGGGTAACGCCTGCAGATGTGTTCCTGGATGCACCGCTGGTGTTCGACGATGAAAACCTCGAATCTCAATACCGTCCCGACAACGACAACAATCGCTACAACGGCCCGACAAGGTTGCGCGAGGCGTTGTACCGCTCCATCAACCTGGTTTCCATGCGCGTGTTGCTCGAGGTCGGCGCGGGCCACGTACTGGAGCATGTAGGCAGGTTCGGTTTCGACACGCGGGATTTTCCGCGCAATACGCAGCTGGCAATCGGCGGCGGCACCATGGCGGTTACGCCCCTGCAGATGGCCCGTTCCTACGCCGTGCTCGCCAATACCGGATTTCTCATAGAACCCCACATCATCGACACCATCAGGAACGCCCGCGGTGAAGTCGTGTTTCGCGCCAACCATCCCCAGGCATGTCAGTTGTGCGGCCAGGACGAAAGCGGCACCGAGGAAACCGCTGAGCTAGCGCCAACCGAAGAGCCGGCGGCCGAGCCGACGTCACTGGAAGAGCTTCTGGCGGCCAGTGAACCGAATGTGGCCGAGCAGCCCGACCCGGCAGAAGTGGCTGCTGGCGAAGAAAACCCTGAGGACACGCCTGAGCTGGAAGAACAGCTCCCCATCGCGGCGCCACGGGTAATAGACGAGCGCAACGTCTTCGTGATGCATTCGCTACTGCGGGATGTGATCAAGCGCGGCACCGGCCGCAGCGCCAGACGGCTGCAGCGCGGCGATCTGGCGGGCAAAACCGGCACCACCAATGACGCGGCCGATACGTGGTTCAATGGCTATTCACCGCATCTGGTGACTACCGTGTGGGTGGGATTCTCGAACCATGAACCGCTCGGTGCCCGAGCTTACGGGTCGAATACGCCCCTGCCCATCTGGATAGACTTCATGGAGGATGCACTAAAGGGCGAGGAAGAAGCACACCCCAACCAGCCGCCCGGCGTGGTGACACTGAAGATCGACCCCGCCACTGGCGAACGGGCTCGTGCAGGCCAGGCCAACGCCATGTTCGAATTTTTCCTGTCGGAGTTCGCCCCGGCTGAGCCCGCCCGGGAAGAGAAGTCCCGCCCGCGCGCTCAAGAAGAGATAAAGGCCATCGATCTGTTCTAGCCGCCCGCCCCAACAGCGGGCTGCCTGGCTCATTCGATGAGCTTTACATAATCGCCTGCACGCGGCTCACCACGAGGGTGGTGACCGTTTATCATGCGCAATGTCGCCTCGCCATCTGCTTTGAGAGGGATCGTTTTGGCGAGCTCCGCATAGGTCTGCCCGGGCTCCGCCACTATGATCTTCAGCTTCTGGTTATTGACCAGCCGCAGATCCGCAGCAGTCATGGCGCGAAATGACATTACAGTCTCAATAAATTGCTGCTTGAACACTTCAACATCGCCACCGGGGCCCAGCTCACCGTTGAACAGATATACGCCACCATCTTTGTAAACCACTGCGATCATGCGCTTCACGGCGTTGCCGCTGGCGATTTTCACGCCGGCAATGTAGCCCACGTAAGGCCCCACCTGGATTTCTTCGCCATCTTCCAGGTCGTCCCGGCGTAGCGTTTCGGTCAGATATTCCTCTGGTGTCTGCTGCTTTTCCGGGGCCGCCTGACGCTTCACGCCAATCTGCGCGCCGGGGTGACCTGCGGGCGGCTGGCCAAACACCTCAGAAGGTGTCGCCCGCACGTCCCACTGATCGGGGAATTTGATGACCAGGCGCAATGCACCGTGATAGTAGCGCCCTTCATGAACGACGCCAGTCGCCGCCTCATCCCCATACCTCAAGCCACCCAGCATCTCGAAAAAGTCACGCTCCGGTTCGCGCAGCTCATCGGGAAACATGTGCTGCGATTGTTGCACCAGTTCATGCAAACGCTTCCTGTGGGCGGGATGCGTACTGAGAATCCCGTGATAGACCGCCGGACGTTGCTTGACGGTGCGCTCAAAATCATCGTGATCGCGAAGCATCTGAATGCTATCGAGCAGCGCCCTGGGGTTATAGCCTGCCTTTGTCAGAAATTCGGTACCGTACTCATCGGCTTCGAGTTCGTGGGCGCGGCCGTACCCGGCCAGGCTGGCGCCTGTGAGGGTCTGCGACAGGCCGTACGCTGCCGTGGTGCCGGTAGCAAACATACCCACCCAGCCCAGTATCTCGCCGAGCAGCGCGCCGCGGCGCCTACTCTTGGCATGGGCGCCAACCACGTGACCGATTTCGTGGCCGATAACAGCCGCAAGTTCGTCTTCGCTGTTGAAATTCGCCAGTATGCCCCGGGTAACAAATATGTATGCGTCAGGATAGGCGGAAGCATTGACAAAGGGTTGGTCGGTCACAACGAATGTGTAATTTCGCCCGGTATGGGGTGAAACCGCCAGCAACCGCTCACCTATCTCGGTGACATAGTCCTGCCATGCTTGGTTCTGATAGATGACTTCTTTGTCGAGATATTCATTGTAGGTTTCCGCGCCCGGCCCGGCCCAGGCAGGCTGCAAGCCCGCCAGCAGACAAATCATGAATCCCCAGGCTGCGCGTTTCCAGATCACCGTTGGGCACCCCCAGTTGAGCCGCAATGAATCAAGGTCCAATCAGCAAATTAGACCACATTAGCGGGAATTGGTGCCCCTGTTGCACAAAAACAGCAACCGCAAAGGAAAAATCCCGGCATTTGCCGGGATTTTCCTGCGATGCTTTGCGGGCTCTTGATTGCCCAGGTGGCAAATCAGTCTTTGTTGGCGCCGCCGCGGTTGCCGAAGCGCTGACGGAAGCGCTCGACGCGACCCCCGGAGTCTACGATCTTCTGCTTGCCGGTATAGAACGGATGGCAGTTGGAGCATACGTCGATGTGGATATCTTCGCCCAGCGTAGAGCCCACCTCTATGACGTTCCCGCAGCTGCAGGTCGCTTTTACGGTGCTGTAGTCTGGATGTATTTCCGCTTTCATGGGCTTGCCTTTATACGGTACTCGAATTCAGGGCGGCGCAGTCTACCAGAAGTAACGCCAGGCGCAATAGCACCGCCGGTTCCAGCGCAACCAGCCGCTGCGGCAAGTTCGGGCCAAAGCCGGTATGCCGCGACGCAATCGGCACTCTCCCTTGTCACTCATCGCGTGAGGTCTTAGCATTTGAATATGCCCTTATCCACAATACAGCCATATCTTCACAGGAGCGCCACTGATTCCTGATTCTAGGGCCCCCCTTCCGCACGACCAAAAACGCATCATCCAGGTCGCGGTACCCCGCCCGCTGCACGCGGTATATGACTATCTGGCTGCCGAAGACCTGCCTGTTCCCCAGATCGGCAGCCGCGTCAAAGTACCGTTCGGGCGCAGCAAAGCCGTTGGTGTCTGCGTGGCCACCCAGGTGTCCAGCAGCCACGAAAAACTCAAGGCCATCGAAAGCATTCTCGACGACACGCCGGTACTGCCCGCCGATCTGATGGGTCTGGCGCACTGGATGGCCGGCTATTATCACTACCCACTCGGCGAGGTGCTGGCTACCATTCTGCCCGCCGCCGCGCGCAAGGGCGCGAACTGCAATATCGTGCCCGATGACCTGTGGCAGCCCGCGGTGACAGAGCTGGCCAGCAAACGGGCACCAGTCCAGCAGGCACTGTTCGACTACATTCGTGATCACGCCCCGGTTGCCGGCGAGGATCTGGTGGCTGCCGGTTTTCGCCGCGACACCCTGCGCACGTTGGCGAAGAACGGTGCGATCGAACACGCAGTGGCAGCACTCTCGCTGGACCCCGAAGCACCGCCAACACCCACCGACGCTCAGGCTCAGGCGATCACCGACATTACCGGAGCCCTTGATGAGTTTAAAGTTTTCCTGCTCGAAGGCGTCACAGGCAGCGGCAAAACCGAGGTCTATCTTCGCAGCATTGCGCCGGTGCTGAAACGCGGCAGGCAGGTGTTGGTTCTGGTGCCGGAAATCGCTCTGACACCCCAGACCCTGGCGCGTTTCCAACGGCGCTTCGTCCGGGTAGGCATGCTGCATTCCAATCTGACGGATCACAAACGACTGCAGACCTGGCTCAAGTGCGCCGCAGGGCAGATCGACATCGTCATCGGCACCCGCTCGGCGGTGTTTACGCCGCTGCCCGATCCGGGGTTGATCATCGTCGATGAAGAACACGACAGCTCGTACAAGCAGCAAGAGGCACTACGCTATTCAGCCCGGGACCTGGCCACCAAGCGCGCCTTGAGCCACGGCATTCCTATCGTAATGGGCAGCGCCACACCATCACTGGAATCCATTTTCAACGTACAGCGCAACCGCTACACGCGCCTGGAACTGCGGCATCGCGCCGGCGGCGCATCCATGCCGACGTACCACATCATCGACATGCGCGGGCTCCGCCACACCGACGGTATCTCGCTGCCTCTCGAGCGCGTCGTTCGGCAGCATCTTGAGGCCGACGGACAGGTGTTGGTGTTCCTCAACCGCCGGGGCTATTCACCATCAATACTCTGCGCGGCATGTGGCTGGCAGGCGCATTGCTCCGATTGCGACGCGCGCCTTACCCTGCACCGCACGCCTCGTCAGCTCGTGTGCCACCACTGCAGTTTGCGTTTCGAGGTGCCGGAAAAATGTGAAGGGTGCGGCAGCGGCGGTCTGATGCCCGTGGGCCTGGGCACCCAGCGCACGGAACAGGGTCTGGCTGGATTGTTCCCAGAAGTTCCCATCTACCGCATCGACCGCGACACCACTCGCAGCAGCCGCCGCCTGGAAGAGCAGTTCACACTGATCAACAGCGGTGATCGCTGCATCATGGTAGGCACACAGATGCTGGCCAAAGGCCACCACTTTCCCAATGTGACGTTGGTGGCGGTCATCAACGCCGACGCCGGTTTCTTGAGCCCTGACTTCCGCGCACCGGAGCGTACCGCACAGCTGATCGTGCAGGTGGCCGGACGGGCCGGACGGGCAGAACGGCCCGGGGAGGTCTGGATACAATCCTTCCAACCAGACAATCCAACCCTGCTGCGTCTCATCGAGGATGGCTACGCAGGATTCGCCGAGGCAGAGCTCAGCGAACGAGCAAAAGCCGGATTACCACCGACCACGCCAATGGCCATGCTGCGCGCCGAATCTACTGATGCGGCCGAAGCCATGCAGCTCCTGAACCTGTTCAAATCACAGATGCATGGCGTGATGCTGCTTGGCCCAGTGCCGGCGCCTCTGGGCCGCATAGCCAATCGCAGCCGTTTTCAGCTCATGGTGCTGGGCAGAAATCGCGCGCAACTGCATGCCGCCCTGAATCAACTTGCACCGCCCAAGGCACCACGCAGTCTGCGATGGTCCATCGACGTAGATCCCTATGACAGCCTGTAGCCATTGTGGGCACGGGCACTTGGCTGCGACCCCACGACTAACCTAATATGCCCGCCTCAGTTTCTCCCTGCACAGCAAATGCCCAAAGATTACGCTTCTCGAAACAGCAGTCGTTCCAATGCGAAAAAGTCTCCTAAACGCACAAGCGCCGCCAAACCCTCGCGGCATGCTTCCCGCAACGACAATGTGATGTTTCACGGTCCAAGCTTCACCACCGGCGCTATCGTAGGGGCGGCCATCGTCATCCTGGCCGCCTATGGCCCGGAATTACTTCAATCACCCAGCGCGCCGCCAGCCGACAAAGTCACCGGCGCAACCGAGGATAGGTCGTTGATTTTCGAATTCGACACGCTGCTGAAGGACGCAGAAGTACAGGCTGACCTCGCAACTTACGCGGTTCCCGAGGGTGTTACCCGCGAAGAACGAACGTACACGATTCAGGCGGCTTCGTTCCGGTCTTTCGAAGAGGCAGAGAAACTGCGCGCAGCACTCATGCTGGAAAACATGGCAGTCCGCACCGCACGGATCAGCGCCAGCAGCGGAACCTGGTATCGCGTGCTGGTGGGCCCGTTTACACGGAAGATCGATGCCGACCGGGCGATGACTAAATTGCGCCAGCACGATCTGTCGGCGATACCAACAAACGACCACGATTGAAATGTCACATCTGCACCCTCACCATGGATGATGTAGTCTGCCCCAGCGGGCCTGCTGCACCCACAAAAAACAATCAGGGGACCAAACCAGCACCATGGAATCTTTTCACGGTACCACCATCATCAGCGTCCGTGACGACGCAACTGTCGCCGTCGGCGGCGACGGCCAGGTATCCATTGGCGACACCGTCATGAAAGGCAATGCCGTCAAGGTACGCAAGCTGTTCAATAATGAGGTGATCGCCGGATTCGCGGGCAGCACTGCAGACGCGTTTACGCTGTTCGAAAAGTTCGAAGCCGCGCTGGAGAAATACGGCGGGCAGCTCACCCGCGCTGCAGTGGAGCTTGCCAAAGAGTGGCGCTCCGATCGGGCACTGCGCCGCCTTGAAGCCATGCTCATTGTCGCAGACAAAACCGCCACCTTACTGATCAGCGGCAACGGCGACGTGATCGAACCCGAGGCAGGCGTTCTCGCCATCGGCTCCGGCGGCGCGTACGCGCGTGCGGCAGCCACCGCTCTGGTAGACAATACCAATCTGCCCGCCACAGAAGTGGTAGCTAAGGCACTGACCATTGCTGGCGATATCTGTATCTATACCAACCACAACCACACTATCGAAACACTGCCCCTGGGCTGACCAATACATGACCATAATGACCCCCCGTGAGATCGTTCACGAACTCAACAGACACATCATCGGCCAGGACGAAGCCAAACGCGCCGTGGCCATCGCCTTGCGCAATCGCTGGCGGCGCATGCAGATCGAACCCGAACTGCGCGACGAGATCAGCCCGAAAAACATACTGATGATCGGCCCCACAGGGGTAGGCAAAACCGAAATCGCGCGCCGCCTGGCCAAGCTGGCCAATGCGCCCTTCATCAAGATCGAAGCCACCAAATTCACCGAGGTGGGTTATGTGGGACGGGATGTCGATTCGATCATCCGCGACCTTACCGACGTGGCCGTCAGCATGCTGCGTGAGCGGGAAATGGCCGGCGTACGCGCCCAGGCCGAGGACCGCGCAGAAGAGCGCATTCTCGACGCGCTGCTGCCGGAGCCCCGCAGCGTTGGATCGGGCAGCGAATCGTCTTCATCCGACGATTCCTCGGCAACACGGCAGATGTTCCGCAAGAAACTCCGCGAAGGAGAGCTGGATGACAAAGATATCGACATCGAACTGGAACAGATCGCCATGGGCGTGGAGATCATGGCGCCACCGGGCATGGAGGAAATGACCAACCAGCTGCAGAGCATGTTCAGCAACCTCGGTCAGGGCCGCAAGCGCACCCAGCGCCTGAAGATCAAAGACGCGTTGCGCAAAGTGCGCGAGGAAGAAGCTGCGGGATTGATCAACGAGGACGAGATCAAAGCCCGCGCAGTGGAAACCGTGGAACAGACCGGCATCGTATTTCTCGATGAAATGGACAAGGTCGCCAAGCGTACAGAGCAGACCGGGGCGGATGTATCCCGGGAAGGCGTACAGCGCGACCTGCTGCCGCTCATCGAAGGCTGCACCGTGTCTACGAAATACGGCATGGTGCGCACCGACCATGTCCTGTTCATTGCGTCCGGCGCGTTCCACCTGGCCAAACCCAGCGACCTGATTCCCGAGCTGCAGGGCCGCCTGCCCATTCGCGTGGAACTCAAAGCCCTCACCCCGGCAGATTTCAAAAGTATACTTGTAGAACCGAACGCCAGCCTCACCGAGCAGTACCAGGCGCTGTTGAGCACCGAGAATGTCGATCTGGAATTCACCGACGACGGCATCGAGCGCATCGCCGAGCTCGCCTGGCAGGTTAACGAAGGCACCGAAAACATCGGCGCCCGGCGCCTGCACACGCTGATGGAGCGCCTGCTGGAAACCCTGTCTTTCGATGCCGGCGACGGCGCCGAGCAGCAGGTGACGGTAGATGCGGCCTATGTCGATGAGCAACTCGCCGGACTGGCCAGCAATACCGATCTGAGCCGATTCATTTTGTAGATTGAGGATCTCCGTGCAGGCGCCCCACGACATCACTTATCACAAAATCGCCCACGTCCTCGAGCTGCAATGGCCCCAGCAGCGCTTCGAGCTGCCCGCGGAACTGCTCAGAGTTTATTCTCCTTCGGCAGAAGTACGCGGTCATTCCGGAGAAGATCGCAAACTGCAGACAGGCAAAAAGTATGTGGGCATTCGCCAGATCGAACCGGTGGGCAACTACGCCATTCGTGTCGTGTTCGACGACGGCCACGACAGCGGTATATTCGCCTGGGACTTTCTGCACGATCTGGGTCAGAATCAGGACCGTTACTGGCAGGAGTATCTTGCCGAACTGAAAACCGTCAACGCCTCACGGCTGCCATCAATTCCCGTAGGGCAATGGCAACCGCCAGGCAAATGAGTAAACGAGACCGATGAGCGACGCCGAACAGGTAAATTTCGGCCACGAAGTGGTTTCCCGCGAGGAGAAAACCGAGCGGGTCGGACAGGTATTCCACACCGTGGCCGGGCGCTACGACATCATGAACGATCTGATGTCGTTCGGCGCCCACCGGCTGTTCAAGCGCATGGTGATCGAAAACTCCGGCGCGCGCGAAGGACACCACGTCCTCGACCTGGCCGGCGGCACCGGCGACATGTCGGCATTGTTTGCAGAAAAAGTAGGCGCATCCGGGCGGGTTGTGCTTGCCGACCCCAACCGCTCGATGATGCAGGCAGGCCGCGACCGCCTGCTCGATCGAGGCTGCGCTGAAGTCGTCTACTGCCAGGCAGTTGGTGAAGCGCTGCCGTTCGCTGACGATACTTTTGATTGCGCCTGTATCAGTTTCGGGCTGCGCAATTTTACCGACAAAGACCAGGCGCTGCGTGAGTTGTTGCGCGTGCTGAAGCCTGCTGCGGCGTTACTCGTGTTAGAGTTTTCCAAACCCGAAGATGCGCGGCTGGGCACCGCCTATGCCGCGTTTCAGGCACTGTGGCCGATCGCTGGAAAGGCCCTGGTGGGCGACAGTAAACCTTACCAGTACCTCATTGATTCGATAGCCGTACACCCGGATCAGCGTGCACTTAAGCAGATGTTCGAAGACGCTGGCTTTGTCGACGTGAACTATCACAATCTGGTCGGCGGTGTCGCAGCGATTCATCGGGGGCTCAAGCCACAGTCATGAACGAGCGCGCCGTTCCGCTTTTCGATGCACTCAGTTCGATAACGAACATGCTCTCCCACCAGGCGCTGGAAGCCGATCCCGCCACGGCAGCTCGCTTAGCAGGCATGGCCGGCCGCTGCGTGGAGTTCGATTGCACCATACCCCCGTTGCAATGCCATGTGCAGATTACTGATCAGGGTATAACCGCGGTACCTGGCCATGCCGATCAGCCGGATGCGATCGTGCGCGGCACCGCCACCGATCTCGCCGCCTGGTTACTGCCCACCAATCTCGGTAATGTCACAGTTGACGGCGATGAAACGCTGCTGGTTGAGCTACGCAACATACTGAGCCGGTACCAGCCCGACCTGGCAGGGCCTCTCAACAGCCTCGTCGGCGAACAAGCCGCCGCAACACTGCTCGGCACAGCGGAAATGGCACTGAAGGGGCTACGTGCTTTATTCGAAGGCATCGGTCAGTCAATGCAGCGGCAGGCGGCCGGGCAGTTCATAGCCCGCGACCATATCGATCAGTTGTTGCGCGACATCGACGAGTTACGCCTGCGCATCGATCGTCTGAGCGCAGGTGTGACCCAGGCGGAAAAAGTCCGCCGGCAATCGTCGCTCTGACGCAGCGCCCAACATGAGCGATCTGCAACAGGCCCGCCGTATTCTTCGCCAGGTAGTGCGTCACCGGCTCGATACGCTGGTACCGGCCATGTCAGTTCCCAACCGCGGTGTGCGCATACTGCTGCGGGCATGCAATGCCGTGCTGCCCGCCCCCCGCAAGCCAGACGGGCGCCGTCTGCGCGATGCCCTGGCAGCCCTCGGGCCCGTCTATATCAAGCTCGGGCAACTTCTTTCCACCAGGCGGGATCTATTGCCCGTCGATATCGCCGATGAACTGGCGACCCTGCAGGATCAGGTTGAACCTATCGCCAGTTTTGATGTGCTTCAATTCGTGCATGAGCAACTGCAGCGCGATCCAGGCGAGGTATTCCTCAGCATCGACAGCACGCCGCTGGCATCCGCTTCCATTGCACAGGTTCACGCCGCGCAATTGCTCGATGGTTCACAGGTGGTCATCAAGATCGTGCGCCCCGGCATACGGGCGCAGATCGCGGCAGATATGGCGCTGATCCGTACCCTCGCTCAGCGCATCCACGATGCCATTCCCGATGCAAGACGGTTGCACCTGCCGGCAGTCGTGGCCGACCATGAGCGGGTCCTGCTGAACGAGTTGGACATGTTCGCCGAGGCCCGCAACCAGATACAGCTACGCCGCAATTTCGCTGAATCTGACCTGTTGTATGTGCCTCGGGTGCATGGCGAGCTGACCCGCGAACGCATGCTGGTCATGGAGCGCGTCTATGGCGTGCCCATCGGCAATGTCGCGGAACTACACAAGCAGGGCGTTGATATGAAGGTACTGGCCCACAAGGGTGTCGAGACCTTCTTTACCCAGGTGTTCGAGCACAACTTCTTCCACGCCGACATGCACCCGGGCAACATTCTCATCAACACTACAGATCCGTCGAACCCCCGCTACATTGCCCTGGACTGCGCCATCATCGGTTCATTGACCCGCGACGATCAGTCATATCTTGCGCAGAATCTGATGGCATTCTTCAACCGCGATTACAAACGCGTGGTGGCCCTGCATCTGGAGTCCGGCTGGGTGCCGCCGGACACGGACCCGCAACAGTTCGAACGGGTCATCGCCGACGTATGCGATCCGATCTTCGCTAAACCCCTGGCGGAGATCTCGTTCGGTGAGTTCGTATTGGAGTTGTTCCGCACCGCCGGGCAGTTCAACATGGAGATTCAGCCGCAACTCGTACTACTGCAGAAGACACTGCTCTATATCGAGGGTCTGGGAAGACAGCTCTATCCACAACTCGACCTGTGGGAAACAGCACAGCCTTTCATGCAGCGCTGGACCGCAGCACGCCTGGGGCCCGCGGCAGTGATCGCGGACTGGCTCAATGCCGGCCCGCTGCTCTGGGAACAACTGGCCCGGTTGCCGAAAACGCTGGCGGGCAACGAGGCCGAATTGCGACTGCTGCGGGCTGCCGTCCATCAGCAGCAGTCCAGCGTAGAACGCATCGAGCGGCACCTGCAGTCTGGCCGTCGCCAGCGACGCTATCGACGCGTCGCCGGCATTGGATTTGTTGCGGCAAGTCTGTGGTTATTGTGGCAACCTCTCGCCCAGGGCATTGGCAGCGGCGATGTGACCATGCTGGCAGGTGTCGTGAGCGCCTTTCTGGGGTCTGCACTGCTAATCAGAGCCTGAGCATTCGCTACTTGAGGATATCCGAATATGATTACGCTGCAGGATCTGTCTATCGTGCTCGAAGCGCGCAAAGACGACAGCCCCGATGATTCATACGTCGCGTCTCTGTATGCCAAAGGCCTCAACAAGATTCTCGAAAAAGTCGGCGAGGAGGCGACCGAGGTGATCGTTGCCGCCAAGGACGTGCACGACGGCGGGCGCGATGCGCTGATCGGCGAGGTGGCCGATCTGTGGTTTCACAGCCTGGTCATGCTGGCACACCTGGATCTGGGGCCCGATGATGTACTGGCGGAGCTGGACCGTAGATTCGGCACATCCGGCCACGACGAAAAGGCCGCGCGAAGCCCCTGATTGTCGGACACAGCCCTGAGCGCCGAGAAAACAGCCCTGAGCGCGGAAAAAACAGCCCTGAGCGCCGAGAAAACAGCCCTGAGCGCAGGTAATCAACCCAACTGTGACTCGCGGCAAACTGTCAAGCAGGGTCATTGACCACTATAATCGCCCTGTTCACCTCATCAACGAGGCATCAAGAGGAATCTATTATGTTCGGACTCGGCATGACTGAATTACTGGTCATTCTCGCCATCGTACTGCTGATATTCGGCCCCAAACGCCTCAAAAGCATCGGCTCCGACCTGGGCAATGCCATCAAGGGTTTCCGCAACGCGGTCAGTGAAGAAGAAGAAGAAACCAAACCGGCTGCCCAGCAGGAAAAGGTCATAGAAGGCGAGAGCCAGACCCAAACCACAAACACCAGCGACGAACAGAGCAAGGTTCAGTAAGCGGGCAGCCGTTGCAATGTTTGATATAGGCGGACTCGAGCTACTGCTCATTACCGTGGTCGTTCTGCTGGTAATCGGCCCCGAGCGACTACCGGAGACCCTGCGTATGCTGGGCCTGTGGCTCGGTCGCCTGCGCCGCTCGTTTACGTCTGTGAAGAACGAGATCGAAAAAGAGATCGGCATGGACGAAATCAAGCGTCAGTTGCACAACGAATCCGTGATGGAGGAAATGAAACGCATTGAGCGAGAGGTCCAATCCACCGCAGACCAGGCACGCATCGACCCTTCATCAGTTACCGGCGCGGATGTCGGCGCTACCGCCGCAGATGCGCCCGCAGGCACTGCTGACGCTGGGGCTGAAGCAGATCGCGACGTTGCATCTGAAAACATTGCCAGCCAAGGGCCTGATGCCGGCTCGCTCGAAACCGAAGGCCAGCCGCAATCGGAAACTGCGCCAATACCACAAACAGAAGCCGAACTCGAGGCACTTCACGAGCGCAGGAAGCGCGTCGAGCAAGCCAATAGCCAAGAACACTGATGTCGCAACAGAACGCAGATCAACGCGACCCTCACGACCTCGCGGTGGACACCGAAGAACAGCCGTTCCTCGAACATCTCATCGAATTGCGATCCCGCATTCTCCGCAGCCTGGCCGCTGTAGGTATCATATTCATACCCATCTACTATTACGCCAACGACCTGTACGAGTGGATCTCGGCACCGTTGGTCGCCCAGTTGCCCGAGGGTTCCAGCATGATCGCCACCCAGGTAGCCACGCCATTCCTCACGCCATTCAAACTTGCGATCTTCGCGGCCATATTCGTCGGCGTGCCTTATCTGCTGCACCAGATCTGGTCCTTCGTTTCACCGGGGCTGTACCGCCACGAAAAGAAATTCGCCATTCCGCTGCTGATGTCGAGCATCGTGCTGTTTTATGCGGGCATGGCGTTCGTGTTTTTCCTGGTGTTTCCACTGGTATTCGCGTTCTTTACCAGCGTAGCGCCGGAAGGCGTCGCGATCATGACTGACATCAATTCGTACCTCGACTTCGTACTGAAGATGTTCCTGGCATTCGGCATTGCGTTCGAGATCCCCATCGCAACAATGCTGCTGGCCTGGTCCGGGCTTGCCACCGCAGACAGCATGGCGCGCAAACGTCCATATGTAATTGTTGGGTGCTTCATTGTCGGCATGCTGCTGACGCCACCGGACGTGGTATCCCAATTGCTGCTGGCGTTGCCAACCTGGCTGCTGTTCGAGTTCGGCGTAATGATGGCGCGCTTCACAGAGAACAAGGACGATGAGGAGCAGGGCACCTCCTCCTGATCTTTCTATTGTAAAGAGAGGGGAGTGAACAATCGCTGATCTGTTGCAACTGAGCAGCGGCGTGCAATTTCCGCTTATGGCCAAAGGCACATTTGGAACCGCCGCTAGCGAACCGAAGAAGATTCTCGGGAAAGATCAACCAGTGGTACTAGGCATCTTCCACGCTGTCTGACGGGATCCACACCAGCATCACAAACAATACGCCCGCCTGCAGAATGTGCCAGATGATGCCCACGGTGTAGATAGCGAACTCGCGATGGGCGCCCCAGTCAGAAAACACCGCAAACATCAAACAGCCCACCAGCAGACCCAGGCTCAGCATGGCCCGCGCAAACGCCCCCCCGCTGGTAGCAAGAGCCATGACCATCAGACAATGGCCGATAATCTGGGCGCCAAGCACTCCCGCGGTGATATGCAGCGTAGAGACCGGGTCCTGCACAATGACATCTATGACGCTCGGCAGCAGGCAGAACACCACCGCACAAATGGAGTGAATGACCATGCCGTGGAACCGGTCGGCATCGCCAGCCCCCCACCTGCCCGATTCACGGCGCTTCAGCACCACTACGATCGCCGAAAATCCGGCCAGCGCTACCGCCACCTCTGCCAGGGCCAGCAGTGTGTCCTGTTGCTCAGTCACGATCTAACAGAAAAGTGACAGGGCCGTCGTTGATCAGCGATACCTGCATGTCCGCTCCAAATACGCCCGTCTGCACAGGCATGGTTTCGCGCAACACTTCCACGAACCGATCATAAATGGCCTCGGCATGTTCCGGCGGCGCTGCGCTGGAAAAGCCCGGGCGGCGGCCACGGGAAGTATCCGCTGCCAGGGTGAACTGAGATACTACCAGCAGTTCGCCACTGACATCAGCAACACTGAGGTTCATCGGTTTCGCTTCGTCGGCAAAGATACGCAGGCCGAGCGTCTTATCCGCAAGCCATTGCAACTGCTCTTCGCCATCCTCCGGCGCCACCCCGACCAGGGCGAGCAGACCGGGGCCGATCCTTGCCACGCACTCGCCTGCCACTTCCACCGACGCTTCACTGACCCGTTGCAGCAACACCTTCATTCCCGTTCAGACGCCTCTCACGATGCTCGCTTGCGTTCGTGTTCCTTGAGCAGGGCTTTGCGAATGCGGATAGCCTGGGGGGTGATCTCCACCAGTTCGTCATCGTCGATGAACTCCAGCGCCTGCTCTAACGTCAAAAGCATCGGTGAACTGAGAATGATGTTCTCGTCACTACCTGCCGCCCGGATATTGGTGAGTTTTTTTTCCTTCATCGGATTCACAGTGAGATCGTTGTTGCGATTATGCAAGCCGACCACCATACCTTCGTAAACCACGTCATTCGGCTGCACCATCATGCGGCCACGGTTCTGCAGATTGAACAATGCGAACGCCACCGCTTTGCCATTGGCATTGGAAACGAGCACGCCGTTGTTGCGCTTGCCGACTACTTCGCCCACGTGGGGGCCAAAGCCCGCCGTGGCAAACGACATGATGCCGGTACCCGACGTCTGGGAAAGAAATATGGGCCGATAACCCATGATGCCCCGGGTCGGTATACGGAACTGCATGCGCACCCGTCCGCGTCCGTCCGGCACCATCTCCCGAAGCTCGCCGCGACGGTCCCCCAACGATTCCATGACCTTACCCTGGTGCTGATCTTCAACATCGAGAATCAGAGTTTCGTACGGTTCGAGGGTTTTGCCGTCTGCTTCGCGGAATATCACCTGGGGGCGCGACACGGCAACTTCATAACCTTCGCGCCGCATGGTTTCGATGAGTACTGACAGGTGCAGCTCGCCGCGGCCTGACACGCGGAATCGATCCGGATCTTCCGTGTCTTGCACATTGAGGGCTACATTGTGCGAGGCTTCGGTAAACAGTCTCTCGCGAATCTGGCGGGATGTAAGGTACTTGCCTTCCTTGCCGGCCAGAGGAGAGTTGTTGACACAGAACATCATCGACATCGTCGGCTCGTCCACGGTCAGCGCGGGCAAAGCCTCAGCGCATTCCGGATCACAGATCGTATCTGATATGCCGATCTCGTCGACCCCGGTGATACACACGATATCGCCAGCCGCCGCCATCTCCCGCGCTACCCGATCAAGCCCACTGTAGCCATACACCGTCATGATCTTGGCCTTGCGCTCACGGCCATCGCGATCAACTACCACAACCTGCTGATTGCGTCGAATCATCCCGCGCGTGACCCGGCCCACGCCCATCACGCCTTCGTAGGTGGAGTAGTCGAGGGAACTGATCTGCATCTGCAGCGGCCCGTTTTCGTCGACCTCCGGTGGCGGCACCTCGCGCACAATGAGATCCAGCAGGGGCGTCATGTCATCGCTCAACTCATCCGGTTCCAATCCTGCTACGCCCTGAATCGCAGATGCGTACACCGTGGAGAAGTCGAGCTGGTCATCCGACGCGCCGAGGCCGTCGAACAGATCGAAAACCTCGTCGATCGCCCGGTAGGGTTCAGCGCCGTCCCGGTCGATTTTGTTGACCACGAGGATAGGCTTGAGCCCGAACGCGAAAGCCTTGGAAGTGACAAAACGCGTCTGGGGCATCGGGCCTTCAACAGCATCCACCAGCAACAGCACAGCATCCACCATCGACAAAATGCGTTCCACTTCGCCACCGAAGTCTGCATGGCCGGGAGTGTCGACAATATTGATCTGGGTGTCGCCGTATACGATGGAAGTGTTTTTCGAAAGGATCGTGATGCCGCGCTCCCGCTCAAGGTCATTGCTGTCCATGACGCGCTCGGCGGCATGTTCCGCCAACAGACCCGTCTGCTGCAGCAGACGATCTACCAGGGTGGTCTTACCGTGGTCTACATGGGCAATAATGGCGACGTTACGGACGTTCAGGTTGGGCACTGGCTGGGCGACCTTCTGCAAAAAGGCGGCGATTATGGCCGAACATCAGACGCTATGCACCCGGTCTGGTCGGAATCATGAAGAACGCCACGACCGTGGCGCAGCTGAACAGTACGGCAAAGACATTGAACGCGGGCGCATAGCTGCCCTGGGTGTCGTAGATGTATCCGATCAGCGGCATCCAGGAGATGGTCATGGGAAACATGCACAGTCGCAGCGATCCATACGCCCGTGCATATTGTTCGATGCTGAAAAGTCTCGAGATAATCGCCGCTCGCACTGGCACCATGCCGCCGAACCCGAGCCCAAAGAGTCCGCCCGCGACAAACAGCATCGGCAGCGCAGTGTACACCGACAGCACCAGCATAGCGCCGAGACAACAGCCACAGGAGATCATTGTGGCGGTACGCGGGTTCACCCGATCGATCAGCAGTCCAAACAGTGGCTTGCTGCCTATGGCGACTACTGAAGAAAACGACAGCACCAGGGTGGCCCAGTATTCATCTATGCCAAGCTCTGTGTAGTACAGGAACAGGTGCACGTTGAAACCGCCGAATGTGCCGGCGAGCAGGCCGAAGGTAAACACTACACCCCAGAACGGCGCTGACCTCGTGAATGAAAGATACACCGCAACCTGCTCCTTGAAGGCCTGCCAACGCCCGACAGGAGCCGCCTCATGCGCTGGCGATTCGGTATCGGGCTTTGCGGCATCGGGCTCAAATGCATCACCATCGGGACCCAGTCCCATATCTGCAGGACGCTGCCTCACCAGCAGCAGCACGGCTGGCAGAACGATAAGAGCCACAACCGCGGCAAACGCCAGATAGGAATCACGCCAACCCAGGGAATTGAGCATGAACAGCGCGATGGGCGCCATAACGGTACCCGCCGCGGAATAGCCCATGATCGCGATACCCAGCGCAAAGCCGCGCTGGCGATTGAACCAGTTCACCATGAGCTTGGTATTGGCCGCAGTGCCTATACTGCCCATGCCGAAACCCAAGAATACTGCCGCCACCATGGCAAACTGTACAAGGCTGTCCACCTGAGATAAGCAGACGAAACCGATTGCAACGAACACCGCACCGAACGCCATGACATGGCGGATGGGAAATCGATCCAGCAGATACCCGAGCAGCGGTGCAAAGCAGGCGCTGACAATGGCCACAGAAGTATATGCCAGGGATATCTCGGTACGCGATGCATCGAAATCAACGATCTGATCGCGCACGAACACCCCGCGCGAGTACAGGTAGATACACCCGTCGATGAAACCCACCGCGAACGTGAAGGCAGCCAAATAGTAGCCGTAGAAAACGCGCCGTTGGGTTGCCATCAATACACCGGTGAAACCTGTTCACTCCACATTTTACCGATGTTATCTGTCAGCGCAGGCGCTATTGTATGGGCATGAAACTCATCATCGGCGCAAATGGTAGAATCGGCCGCAAAGTCGTGGCGAATCTGCAGACTGCGGCAGACGATGCCGTTCGCGTCCTTGTCCGCGATACCGGCGCCGCCGCCGAGCGGTTCGGTGAGCGTGTAGAGATACTAGCCGGCGATCTAGATCAGCCGGAAACGATCGCCGCCGCGATGAGCGGTGTAGATGCAGTCCTTTTGTGCTCGCCGGTCCATCCGGAGCAGGTCAGACGGCACAACGCAGTAATCGATGCGGCGACACGCAGCGCAAACCCCTATGTTGTCAAAATATCGGGGTTGGCCACATATCCCGGCTCCTTCGTCGACAGCGGCCGATGGCACGCGCAAACCGAACAGTATCTGGCGGGTTCCGGACTTCCCTATACCTGCCTGCAACCATACTTTTTCATGCAGAACCTCACCTTTCAGCTTCCACAGATTCTCAAAACCGGTCAGTTGCGCAGCGCGGTAGCCCAGTCAGCCATCGCCATGGTCGATGTCGGCGATATTGCCGAGGCCGCCAGTAGATTGCTTGCAGACCCTGCACTGGCTCCCGGGCAGACACTGCCGCTGACCTCGGCCGAAGCCCTGAGTTACCCCCGTATGGCCGAAATCATGTCAGACGTACTGGGCGCAGATGTGGTTTATCAGCAACAAAGCCTCGAGCAGGTCGAACAGAACCTGCAGAAGGCGGGACAACCAGATTGGCACGTGAAGCTGGTGCTGCAATTCAATCGAGCCTTCAACGAAGGACTGGCGAGTGAGCCCCACCCGGCCCTCGGCCAGCTCCTGGGTCGGCCACCCGCCAGCTTCAAAGCGTTCGTTGAAAGGATGGAGTTTCCGCATCTCGACAGCAATCCTTTTCCCAGCGGATAGGTCATCCATTCCCGACCCCAGCAGCAGGCGCTACGCAAAGGCCCTTTCCGCTGTTCCACCCCGTAAACCAACATTTGCGAACGCCCGCCTTGACCACTAGACTTCGCGACCTCTCGTAAAACGGGCCGCGATCATGGCGGAACAGAAACGCGCTGTCGCCCTCATTTCAGGCGGACTCGACTCCATGCTCGCCGCCAAGGTGATCATGGAGCAGGGCGTGCACGTTGAAGGCGTAAATTTCTACACCGGCTTCTGTGTAGAGGGGCATACTCATGCTATTCGGCGCTCCAAAAGAAACAAGCAGAAACGCAACAACGCACTGTGGGTCGCTGAGCAACTCGGCATCAAGTTACACATCGTCGATGTCATCGAAGAGTACAAAGACGTACTGCTGAATCCCAAACACGGCTACGGCGCCAACATCAATCCGTGTCTGGACTGCAAAATATTCATGGTGGAGAAAGCCCAGACCTGGTCCTTCATGGAAGAACACGGCTTCGACTTCATCATCACCGGTGAAGTCATGGGGCAGCGGCCGATGAGTCAGCGCCGTGAAACCATGCCGATCATCGCCCGGGAATCCGGCGTGGACGATCGCCTGTTGCGGCCCCTGTGCGCCATGCACCTGCCGCCCACGCTGCCGGAACGGGAAGGCTGGGTAGATCGCGAGAAGCTCTACGACTTCCACGGCCGCAACCGCAAACCACAGATCGCCCTGGCCCGGCAGTTCGGCTTCGAAGACTGGGCGCAACCCGCCGGCGGCTGCTGCTTTCTCACCAATGAAGACTATGCCGGCAAGCTGCGGGATCTGTGGGACGCCCGTGGCGAAAGGGACTATGAACTCGACGACATCATGCTGCTGAAAGTCGGCCGCCACATTCGCCCCAAGCCCGCCTACAAACTGATTCTCGGCCGCGAAGAAGGCGAGAACAATTTCCTCGAGGGCTACCGCCGTCACTTTGTTTCAATGCGCACGACCAGTCATCGGGGCCCGCTGGCGCTGGTCGACGGCAAGCTGGAGCAACAGGATATCCAGATCGCGGCCAGTATTGTGGCGCGCTACAGCCAGGGCCGGAACGCAGCAGAAGTTACCGTGGAAGTCCGCCAGCCAGACGGAGTTTGCACCGAAGTAGTCGCCGCCCCCATGCCGGCTAACGAAATCCCCGCGCAATGGCATGTCTGAGCGTACCGAACTAAATGCACGCGGGCTGCTCTGCCCTTTACCGGTAATCCGCACCCAGGACGCAATCAAGAAGCTGCAATCCGGGGACCGTCTGCGGGTGTTCGCCACTGACCCCGGCACCATGCACGACATACCTGCCTGGGTGCGGGTGCATGGACACGTGATGCATGAGGCCAGCGAGGCTGGTGCGGAGTTTCTGTTCGAAATCGAAGTCTGCTGACGCAATTTCCTCAACCCACGCGCCGGAGCCAAGCTTGTTTCACCACAAAGTGCTGACCAGCACCAAATTGGTGCGGTATTTCGCCACCACGCACTTGTTCCGGGCAAAAACTGGCGATTACCCCTTAAAATCACCGCTTCGGCGTGGCACACTTCTTGCTCTTACAGGGGGACATCAACAACAGGGCACCGTGAGCCCTCCGGCACTGGCTCTTTACCCGGCGGATAACAATCCAGGCGGCTGCTCATTACCCGTGGTAAGCCTCAAAACGAAGGAGACACTTAATCATGAAATCCAAATTAGAGTACATCTGGCTGGACGGCTACTGGCCAACCCAGAGCCTGCGCAGCAAGACTATGGTCCGCTCCGACTTCGGCGGCACCTTAGAAGAGTGCCCCATGTGGTCGTTCGACGGCAGTTCCACCGAACAGGCTGAAGGCGGCGACTCCGATTGTCTGCTGCAGCCGGTTGCAATCATTCCCGACCCTGACCGCCGCAACGGCTACCTGGTCATGACCGAAGTTCTCAATGCCGACGGCACGGCCCACATCAGTAATGGCCGCGCCACCATCGATGATGATGACGAAGATTTCTGGTTCGGTTTCGAGCAGGAATATTTCCTGTGGGACAACGAGCACAACCTGCCGCCGGGATTCCCGCCGGGCGGTTACCCAAATCCGCAGGGCCCCTATTACTGCTCTGTTGGCGCCAAGAACGCGTGGGGCCGGGATTGCGTGGAAGAACACCTCGACCTGAGCCTGGAAGCAGGCCTCAACGTGGAAGGCATAAACGCTGAAGTTGCTGCCGGCCAGTGGGAATTCCAGGTGTTCGCCAAGGGCGCGAAGCAGGCAGGCGACCAAACCTGGCTGGCCCGCTACCTGCTCGAGCGTGTCGGCGAGCGCTACGGTTATGCGATCAACTGGCACCCCAAGCCCCTGGGCGCCACCGACTGGAACGGCAGCGGCATGCATGCCAACTTCTCCAATGGCCCAATGCGCGATTCCGGCCAGGAAGAAACCTTCACCAAGATCTGTGAAGAGTTCGGCAAGAACATCAAGCGTCACATTGACGTTTACGGCGAGGCTAACGACCAGCGTCTGACCGGTAAGCACGAAACCCAGTCAATTGAAATGTTCAGCTACGGGGTTTCCGACCGAGGCGCATCCATCCGTATTCCGGTTTCCACGGTACAGGACGGCTGGAAGGGCCGCCTGGAAGACCGCCGACCGGCATCTAACGCCGACCCGTACAAGGTGGCTGCTGCAATCATCTTGACCACCAAGGAAGGTCTGGCGTAAGCAACGCCGTACACGGCTAACCGTAAGGCAAAAAAGCCCTGCATTCGTGCAGGGCTTTTTTTTGTCTTTTTGTGGTCCAATATCTCATAACCATCGGCAAAGCCCGGGAGTATTCGCCACTATGCGAAGCATTCTTTCAATTACATTAACTGCCGCCTTGCTGGCCGGAACTCCGCCAGCGCTGCAGGCGGAGATCTACAAAACCGTCAATGAGGACGGCAACGTGGTCTATACCGACGTGCCGCCAAAAGACAGCAGCGCGGCAATGGACGTCGATCGCGGGAATACCTATACGCCGCCGTCGCCGGTAACGCCCAATACGCCTGCCCAGGAGCGCACTGACGATGCAACGCTGGTCGAAGTGGTGGTGGAGCAAGACGACAAGCAGCCAGCGGTTACGAGCTACATGGAACTGTCCATTACAGCGCCCGGCCACGATCAGGCTGTACGAGAGAATGCCGGAAATTTGACAATCACGGTCACAAGCATACCTGCCTTGGACGCTACACTGGGGCATCAGGTGCAGATCCTGCTGGATGGCCAGAACGCAGCTACCGGGGGGGTTACGCTATCTCTAACCAACGTCGACCGCGGCACGCATGCACTGACAGCCCGGATTATCGATGCCAACGGTGAGGTGCTGATCAGTTCTACACCAGTAACGTTTCACATGTTGCGGTATTCGCGGCTGCAGAAAAAACCCGCTGCACGAGCGGCAAATTAAGCTGGGCTGAAACCCACTCCCTGACTTTTGTCCGGAGCGCCGCGCCGCTGTGGCTTTTCCCGGTTGACCTTTTATGGTGCATGCACTAATTTGGTGCAACCATGCGCACCAATCAGCATACCCTGGAAAAACAGGTTCTCGACAATCTCATTACCGCCGTCGTGGTGCTGGATGAAGGTTTGTGCATTCAAAGCATGAATTCCGCCGCGGAGCATCTGCTGCACACCTCGGCATTGCACGCCCAGGGCCTGCGTTTGCAGGATCTTATTCTGCGCGCTGATCAGATCCTGCCGCCGCTGCAAAAGGCGCTCGATCTGGCCCAGCCATTCATCACGCGGGATCTGCTTCTGCGACTACCCGACAACGTCACCGAGCAGGTCGACCTCACCGTCACCATACTCGACCGGGGTGCCAGCGAACCCCGCGCACTGGTACTGGAACTGCAGGCACTCAGCCGGCTGAAGCGCAGGAACAAAGACGACGCCTCGGTGGCACGTCAGGAAACCGCCAGGCACCTGATCCGTGGACTTGCCCATGAGGTAAAAAACCCCCTTGGCGGCATTCGTGGGTCCGCGCAGCTGCTGGAGCGGGAGCTACCGGATCCCGACCTGAGGGAATACACCGCAGTAATCATCAATGAGACCGACCGGCTCACGGAACTGGTCGATCGCATGCTCGGCCCCCAGCGCGCACTGCATCTGCAGCCGGTAAACATTCTGAAGGTCTACGAGCACACGATTGCCCTCATGGAAGCAGAGCAGCCAGGAGTGGTTCGCTGGCAGCGCGACTACGATCCCAGCCTGCCGGATATTCTTGCGGATGGAGCCCAGCTCATTCAGGCGCTAATGAACATCGTGCGCAACGCCGTGCAGGCTTTGGCCGCTACTGAAGAACCGCGCATACAACTGTGTTCCAGAGCGGTCCGCCAGTTCACCATCGGCGCGCAACGCCACCGCCTGGTAATGGGTCTGGATATCATCGACAACGGGCCGGGTATTGATGCGGAGCTGGAAGAACGGATCTTCTTCCCCATGATCAGCGGTCGCGCCGAAGGCACCGGTCTGGGTCTGTCGATAGCCCAGAATATTGTGGCACAGCATCAGGGCCTGATTCAGGTCGACAGCCGACCAGGGCATACGTGCTTCACCATCTATCTGCCATTTGTCTCCGCCGACAAGGATCAACCCTGACATGAGCGAAAATGTCTGGGTAATCGATGACGACCGCTCCATTCGCTGGGTACTAGACCGTGCCCTGAGCAAGGCGGGCATTCCGATAAAGGCTTTCAATACTGCAGATCAGGCGATGCATCACCTGCACGATGAGGAACCGCTGGCGATAATCACCGACGTGCGCATGCCCGGCATGTCCGGCCTGGAACTTCTCGACCAGGCGCGGCAAACACATCCAAACCTGCCGATCATCGTAATGACTGCCCACGCCGACCTGGAGAATGCTGTGGCCAGTTTCGAGCATGGCGCATTCGAATACCTGCCCAAGCCATTTGACGTTGACGACGCGGTTGCGGTAGTGCAGCGGGCCATCGCCCACGTGCGCGAAGCCGACGCATTGCAACCCCCACACTCCGAACCTGTGCCGGAGATCATCGGTCAGGCACCCGCCATGCAGGAAGTATTTCGCGCCATCGGGCGGCTTTCATCGTCCAACGTGTCGGTGCTCATCAATGGTCCCTCCGGCTCAGGCAAGGAACTGGTGGCCAAAGCGCTGCATCGACACAGCCCCCGGGCACACAGACCATTCGTCGCCCTCAATGTCGCTGCGATTCCCGAAGAACTTATCGAAAGCGAACTGTTCGGTCACGAGAAAGGCGCCTTTACCGGCGCCAACCAGCGCCGCATGGGTCGTTTTGAACAGGCCGACGGAGGCACCCTGTTTCTCGATGAAATCGGCGATATGCCGGCCACCGCACAGACCCGCCTGTTGCGCGTGCTGGCCGAAAACGAATTCTATCGGGTTGGCGGCCACAGTTCGGTAAAAGTTGACGTACGGATAATCGCTGCAACGCATCAGAATCTGGAGTTGCTGGTGGAACACGGTTCGTTTCGCGAAGACCTGTTCCACAGGTTGAATGTCATTCGCGTACATGTACCGGCGCTGGCGGAACGCCGCAGTGACATTCCGACTCTCGCACAGCACTTCCTCGATGCAGCGGCGCGGGAACTCGGCGATGAGGCCAAAAGCCTGGCCCCGGCGACCGAAGATTACCTGAAGATGCTGCCCTGGCCCGGCAACGTCAGGCAGCTGGAGAATATCTGCCGTTGGCTGCATGTCATGGCCAGCACGCGCACGATACTCGTGGAAGATCTTCCGCCCGAGCTGCAGCAGGGTGGCGGCGGCACCACCAGCTCAGACTGGGAATCTGCGCTGGCGGTATGGGCCACTCAGGTCATCGAGAACCCGGATGCAAAGCCTCTGCTGGATGAAGCGACACCAAGATTTGAGCGCATCATGATCAAGGCGGCGCTGACCAAAACCGGCGGCCGCAAAGGCGCTGCAGCGGAACTGTTGGGTTGGGGACGCAACACGCTCACGCGCAAAATGCAGGAACTCGATATGTAACCGGCTGCGGCCGGATGCATTCGCCACGCTGCTGCACGCGCCAACCAATGCGCTTCAAGGCGCGCCCCTATCAGGAGACCGTCGGAACGTGTCCCGCCTGTGACGTAGTGCTGCAGGGGTAACCATTGGCCATCACCCGAAGGTTGCTGACCCGGTCTATCCGGGTACCGGCAAGCCCGGTCTGAAAACCACCCGTAACACCGCCGAATGCAGCAGCATGGGCATCGCCGTCTAGGTCAATGAAGCGCGGCGCATCCCAAGTCGAGCTTTCATGTCAGCTCCTTTTGACTTCGAGCACAATTCCTTCAGTACTTGCTGGATCCTGTGCGTTCATGGTCACACCTGATACTGCCCATACCTACATAAAACCCCTAGACGCGAATGGACGTTTTGCGAGGCTACCCGGGCGGCCGCGGCAAGCCGTACTACCACCACTGCGCTTAGCCGCTACAATGGGACATGTCCGCTCTCACGCCTCAGGTCGTTCTGTACCAACCGGAAATCCCTCCGAATACGGGCAATATCATCCGGTTGTCTGCCAATACCGGTGCGCAACTTCATCTGATTCGCCCATTCGGCTTCGAGTGGGACGATACGCGGCTACGCCGCGCGGGTCTGGACTATCATGATCTCGCCCATGTCACATTGCATGACTCCCTGGACGAATACCTGCGCCAAGCTGCCCCAGAGCGGGTTTTCGCTTGCACCACCAAGGGCGCGCGCAACTATAGTGATATACGCTTCGCCCCCGGAGACGCCTTACTGTACGGACCTGAAACCCGCGGGTTGCCGGACGATGTACTGAACCAGTTCAGTGCAGACATGCGGGTGCGAATCCCCATGCAGGAGGGCTCCCGCAGTCTGAATCTGGCCAACGCAGTTGCCGTGATCATGTATGAAGCCTGGCGACAGCTGGGATTCCCGGGCGGCAACTGACCTTTCAGCAGGGCGGGTTAGCTCCGGCGCGTCGTGAACGAATGGTAGGGTTCCAGCGTGTCGATGGCCCGTTCCGGTTCACCACGCCGCCAGCGAAACATGCGCACGGTGATCTCTTGCTGGGACATATCGACGATGGTGAAGCCGTTTTTCTCCTCGACCCCCGCCAGTGAACTGACGTCAAGATTCGCAGCGATCAACGGCGGCGTTCCCCGCGCATTGGATGGCCAGGCGGTACCGGTACCCAGCGGACCTGTCAGAAACGAGTGAACGCCTCTGGGCAGTTCGAGCCCGGCACTGCTGTCGATACGGATATGGCCGGTAGCGTGCAGATCTCCGGACAGCATGAAGCCTTCCCGCTGCGACTGGGAGCCGAGTGCTTCAAGCAGTCTCTGATGCTGGCGCCACCAGCCCCGCTGCCACATGAATTTGGGCTGGTCGGTTGTCAGGCGCACCACTTCGCCCTGGGCGTCCATTCTGGCGATGGCGGGCTCGGCGCCATCACTCATTGCCACATCCGGGTACCATTCCCGCCACTTTCCGGCGGTCCAGCCCATTGGATGAGAAGGCACGTGCAGCAGGTGACGTACAGCTTGATCAGCAGTGCGCTCCAGCAACCAGCGCTCCACCTCCGGTGGAACAAGGCCTGCCGCGTCACCCTTCAGAGATAGAAACCGGGCACAGTCGTATATGAGTGCCTCCGCCAGATTGCCGTACCGAAAAGTCCCAAAAGCCTCCGAGATACCCAGCCCGCGATCTGCAGCGCCGACCCCCGAAAGCAGTAACGGGCGCTTCGGATCAGGCAGGAATTCCGGCAGAAACAGAGCTTTAGAGAAGCGTGCGAAGGAGCGCTGATAGGCATAGGGCGGCAACGTCACCAGGTCTGGCCAGGCTTCATCATTTTCAAAATAGTCGTGGTCATCACCAACGAAATAGCTTGGCGTGGAGCGCAGGGCAACCCCGTAAAGATGGGCAATCTGCGGCTCACAGGCCGCCTTGATCGCAGCTTCGTTGCGCGTGGCCGTGGCGGGCAGGTCGTGGTCGAGCATACCAACAGATTCATAAAACGCCTGCGTCGCCGCGGCACGCTGCGGCGCCCGGTGCTCCAGTTGAGACTTCTGATCCCAGTAAATCTGATCGCCGATGGCTATCATCGCGTCCGGCGCGAATGACAACGCCCGTGCCAGCAGTCGCTGGCGCAGCGCCAGCGGCAGGAAGATCTCGTTGCCAGGCTCACCCATCCCCGGGTAGCCCCCTGCACAGGTAAAAGCCAGCAACCGCACGGACTCGGGCTTTGCCTGCGGGTGCGGAAAGGTAGCAAGCGGCCAGGGATCAGTCAGCGGCCGGGTGCCATCAGTCAGACGCAGCTCATAGCGTTGCGCAGGCTCGAGCCCGTGAACGTCGAACTCGAAATACCTTCCGTTGCCGTCAGTATGCCGCCCGCTGTGCGCACGGCCGTCTACGGTGAGGGAAACCGCGGTTCGCGGCGAGCCAAACGAACACTTGATGAAAAACCGATTGTGATTCGCGGTCGGAATGAGATGGATCAAGTCTCCCTGCCGCCAGCCGTCCGCGGCACGCGCATGCTCGGCATTGAGGGCAAGAAAGCCCGGGACCGCGCTTGACGCCCGCAATAACCTTCTACGCGAAACCATGCCGCGAAGCCGGGCTAATGCTTGACCGCGTCGTCGGTTGCTTCGGCCTGCTGTTTAGCAGCCTGCTGTTGCATGGCCTGGGCGTAAATCAGCTCAAAATTAATCGGCGCCATCTGCAGCGCAGGAAAACCACCCCGCACTACCAGGCTGTCGAGGGTTTCACGCACGTAGGGGAACAACGTAGCAGGGCACATGATGCCCAGCACCTGATGACGCTGCTGCTGGTTGACGCCCTCGATAACGAAGATTCCCGCATACTGAACCTCGACGACGAAGGCTACATGCTCATCGTTGCGCCGCGAGGTCACCGTAGCCGACAACACCACCTCGTGCCGCTCATCACCAAGACTGTTTACCGCAGTATTGATGTCGACCTGGTTTTTCGGTTGCCACTGCTCGGTAAAGATCGACGGCGTACCGGGTGATTCGAACGAACTGTCTTTCAGATACAACCGCTCGATGCGGATCTGACTCTGCTGTTCCTGTGCCTGCTCATCCTGCATATCTTCACTCATGCTGCCAACCTTCCCCTCCGGGAGTTCAGGATTTCACGACGGGCATATTCTGCCCGCGCCATTCTGTAATACCGCCGCGCAGGCGGCTGACGTTTTCATAGCCCGCTTTGCGCAACATGGTGCCCGCGCTACCCGCTTGCTGACCCATTTTGCAGGCGATGACGATCGGCTTGTCTTTGTACTTCGACAATTCATCCATGCGCGATTCCAGATTCGCAAAAGGAATGTTCAACGAATCAACAATATGCCCTTGGTCGAACTCTGCCTTGTCGCGCAGGTCCACCACCACCGCGGCGCTGTTGTTGACCATGTCCACCAACTGCTGGGCGCTGACATTGGCGCCGCCACGATTGGCTTCGTTGCGGATGAACAACACCAGCAACAAGACAAAGGCGCCTACCAGCAACGGGTGATTTCCGATAAAGATGAAGATCTGTTCCATTTCCTGCTTTGGGCCTCAAGTCAGCCCACACCGAATCTGCGAAGGGCGCGATTATACACACCGTTGCGACGGATTTTTGTTAGAATTGAGCCTCTTCACGGACCTATCCAACATCCAACGCGAGAGCATTCTTCATGCGACAGGTAAACCTGCTGGTTGTATTAGACGGTTTCGGTTACAACGAAGATTCCACTCACAACGCCATTGCCAAGGCACACACGCCTCACTGGGACACCCTGTGGCAGACCCGACCGCACACGCTGATATCAGGTTCGGGCGCAGATGTGGGTCTGCCCGATGGGCAGATGGGCAATTCAGAAGTAGGCCACATGAACCTGGGCGCCGGCCGGGTCGTTTATCAGGATTTCACGCGGATCAACCGCGCCATCGACCAGGGTGAATTCATCAATAATCGCGCCATCAACGCGGCGTTCAAGAAACTCGACAAATCCCGCGGCGTGCTGCATGTATTCGGCCTGCTTTCGCCCGGCGGCGTGCACAGCCACGAAGATCAGATATTCGCGCTGCTGCGCATTGCAGCGGCACGCGGCGTCAAACAGATCTATCTGCACGCTTTCCTAGATGGGCGCGATACGCCGCCGCGCAGTGCAGAATCATCCTTGCGCGCGGCGGAAGAGCTGCTGGCTGAGCTCGGCTGCGGCCAGCTGGCCAGCATCGTCGGCCGCTACTACGCCATGGACCGCGATCAGCGCTGGGACCGCATAGAGCGCGCCTACAACCTCATCGTGAGGGGCGAAGCGCCATTTCACGCCCAGGATGGGGTCAGCGCATTGCAGCAGTCATACAAACGGGATGAAACCGACGAGTTCGTGCAACCAACCGCCATACACGGCGCCGACGATGTACCCGTGTCTCTAAAACCGGAAGATGCGGTGATCTTTATGAATTTCCGCGCTGACCGCGCCCGGCAGATCACCCGCGCGATGACCGAACACGAATTCGACGGCTTCGACCGGCGCAGTGTCGTGCCACTCACCGAATTCGTCACCCTGACCCGCTATGCGCACGACATTGACCTGTCGTGTGCATTCGAACAGCAGAAGTTTTCCAACACGCTGGGCGAATACCTGGCGAGCCTCGGCAAACGGCAGTTGCGTATTGCAGAGACCGAGAAGTACGCACACGTCACTTTCTTTTTCTCCGGCGGCACCGAGCAGCCCTACGAAGGTGAAGAACGCGTGCTGATAGCGTCCCCCGACGTGGCCACATACGATCTACAGCCGGAAATGAGCGCTGCAGCAGTCACAGACAAACTGGAATCCGCCATTCGCGGCGGCGACTACGACGTCATCATCTGCAACTTCGCCAACGGCGATATGGTCGGGCACACCGGCAAGATGCAAGCGGCAATCACCGCGGTGCAAACCCTTGATCATTGTCTTGGCCGGTTGGCCGACGCGGTTGACGAGACCGGTGGCCAGATGCTGGTTACCGCCGACCACGGCAACGTCGAACAGATGCTCGATGAATCTACCGGCCAGCAACACACCGCGCACACCCACAACGCGGTGCCGCTGGTATACCTCGGCCAGCAGGATGTCGCCTTTGCCGAAGGCGGCACACTCTCCGATGTGGCGCCCACCCTGCTGGATCTGATGCATCTCGAGAAACCCGCGGAAATGACCGGCCATTCGCTGGTAACCATAAACGCTCGGCAGAGTGCGTAACAACCCGGCCGGCAAAGGCCACGCGGGCCTCTGATGTCTCCACGGGCCCTTCTGCCGCTGATTCTGTGGGCCGGCTTCCTGACCACGTCGCCGTTCGCGCTGGGGGCACCAAGCGCTGCAGAAACCGCAGCCGTACTCAAAACCACAGTGGAGCGACTCAATGCGCTGGATGAGTGGTTTTCCGCGGCTGAACGCAAAAGATCCGCCTGGCTGGTGGAACTGCAGCGCTCGGACCGCGACATTGCTCAGCTCAATCAGGCGGTGGCGCGTATCAGCGAAGCGCTGGAGGAGATCGAAACCGATCTGGCCGGCCTGCAGAGCCGACGCGCAGAACTGCGCCGCCTGCGGCAGGAACAGGCCGCCCTCATCGCCACCCATATCGCTGCCTCCTACCGGCTAAGTGGGCAGGACTTCCTCAAACAACTGCTCAACCAGGAATCGCCGGACACCTTTGCGCGCATGATTCGCTATCATCGTTATTTCAGCGAATCACGCCTGAGCGCCGTGCAGAGGTATCAGCACACGCTTACCGATCTAGCGCAGACCAACGCTGCCCTGACCACCCAGCAGCAGCGCCAGACCGACCGGCAAAATGAACTGCTCGAAGAACAGCAAACCCTGGCCGTCGACCGGCAATCCCGCGCGCAACTCATCGCCGGGCTCGATGCCGAAAAGGAAACCAAAGCCAGCGAATATGAGCGGCTCCAACAGGACCGTACGCGCCTGGAACAGCTGCTGGCAGAACTGCGCCGCCGCGCCATTGAACTGGATGGCGCGGACTTCAAAGCCGCCAAGGGCAATCTGCCCATGCCCGCTAAGGGCCGCATACGCCATGCTTTCGGTTCCCGCCGCGCCGATGGCCGCCTGCGCTGGCACGGCATCGACATTGCCGCCGCCCAGGGCGCACCGGTAGCAGCGGTTTTTCGTGGCAGAGTGGTGTTCGCTGACTGGCTGCGAGGCTTCGGATACCTCACCATCGTCGATCACGGCAGCGACTACATGACCCTTTATGGTCATGCCGACGTACTCTACAAAAAAGTCGGCGACTGGGTCGAAGCGGGTGAGCGCATCGCCGGCGCTGGTAACAGCGGTGGCAAGAAAGAGCCTGGCATTTATTTCGAAGTTCGGCACGCTGGTGCGCCGAAAGACCCTGTTTCCTGGGTGAACCGCTAACCGCCTCCACTTTAGGGCGCCGTGACACGGCTACTATTAAATCGGACGGCAAATTGAGAGACTCGGGGGCATGACGCTGCGACCACTTACCCTGTTGGGTATCATCATCAGTATCGTGACCGGTATCGCCCTGGGGGTACTGGCACATCTTTGGTCCCGCGGCGAGCAGCCAGTTCAGGTGTCGCGCACCCTTGCTGAAGTACTGCGCGAGATCAACTCCAATTACGTTGAGGAAATCAACGAAGACGAACTGCTCAGCCACGCCATACAAGGCATGATCAGCGGTCTGGATCCTCATTCGGATTATCTCGACCCCGCGGCATTCAAAAGCCTGCAGGCCCACACCACCGGACAGTTTGGCGGCATCGGCATTGAACTCGGCCTGGTAAATGGCTACTTCACCGTCATTGCACCCATGGATGACACGCCCGCGGCCACCGCGGGTATGCAAGCCGGCGACCGCATAACCCGCATCAACGATGAGCCGGTCAAAGGCATGAAGCTCATCGACCTCATTCGGAAAATGCGTGGCGCGCCAGGCACAACAGTGGCCCTGCGCATACTCCGGGAGGACCAGCGCCAACCCATCGATTTCACCCTGACCCGACAGCAGATTGAAATCGCCAGCGTGCGCGGCAGGCTGCTGGAACCCGGCTATGGCTACGTGCGTATTTCGCAGTTTCAGAACACCACCGGCCGCGCCCTGGAAAAGACTCTGAACGAGCTCACCCCGCAGGGCAGTCTACCTATGGCCGGGTTGGTCTTAGATCTGCGCAACAACCCCGGCGGCACTCTGCAATCGTCGGTGGAGGTTGCTGATCACTTTCTCGAACAGGGTCTGATCGTCTACACCGAGGGCCGGCTCAGATCCAGCTTCGGCAAGTACAAAGCCACTAAAGGCGACACGCTGGCCGGCGCGCCCATTGTCGTGCTGATCAATTCCGGCTCTGCTTCCGCTTCCGAAATCGTCGCCGGCGCACTGCAGGACCATGGCCGGGCAACCCTGATCGGGTCCACCAGCTACGGCAAAGGCTCTGTACAGTCGGTGCTCCCCTTGCGAGGAGATCAGGCGCTGAAACTGACTACAGCCTACTATTTCACCCCCAATGGCCGAACCATCCACGAGACCGGCATCGAACCCGATATCGCCCTCGAGGGTGACGACGAAGTCATGCTTGCCGAGGCGCTGGCGCAGCTCAAAGCGAAACCCGATAGGGAACTACAGGCGCGACTGACAAGCGATTGAACGCTAAAACGCGGGATTCGCAAAAAATCCAGCTAAGGTATTTACTTGACGAGCGCTCACCTTTAGACTGACTTGCAAATGCTCACCCAGAGCATTTGGGGGACATGGACTGAACACGCCACAAAGGCGCCTCTCGCAGCTGCGGACGCGGTTGCTGATGGCAATGATAATTTGCTTAGGCGCGAACCCGCCATCTCACGCAGCCGAACTCGCGGTGGTGATAGATGATGTAGGATACAACAAGGCGCGCGGCTTGCGCGCCATTAACCTTCCCGGTCCGGTAACCATCGCCGTGCTGCCATTCACACCGCATGCCGGCATGCTTGCCCAGATGGCCGTCAACCGCGGCCACGATGTAATCGTTCATCAACCCATGGAAGGTCAGCCGTCGGCACACAACCGCGAAGAGAACGGCACGCTGAAGCTGCACATGCACGCCAACGACTTCGATAACGCATTGAATGCCGCATTGGACGCCATACCCCAAAAGGTGGGACTTTCCAATCACACCGGCAGTCTGTTGACCGCGCACCATGGCGCCATGCGCCGTGTCATGACGCATCTACGCTCACGCGATCTGTTTTTTCTCGATTCGCGCACCACGGCAGATACGGTGGCGCATTCCGTGGCCCGAGAGCTGGGTGTTCCGGCATTGCGCAGAGACGTGTTCCTCGATCACGACCCACGGCCTGAGGCGATCCACACAGCATTCGAAAAAGCCATACGCATTGCGCGGCGCAAAGGTCACGCAGTCATCATCGGCCATCCTTACGGAACCAGTCTGAACTATCTGGAAATGCAGCTGGCAAATCTGCCCGAAGACATTGCGCTGGTGAGCGCTGGGGAATTGGTGCGGCAGGCCGCGCCGGTCAGCCGTCCAGCAATGCTTGCCCGGCAACCAGGTCCAGTGTCCCCTCATATATCGCTCGGCCGGTAATCGCACCCAGCAACAGTTCCGGAACGTCAGCGAATGCTTTCTTGAGCACCGCGAGGTCTTCGAGGGTGGTCACGCCGCCGGACGCCACCACCGGCAAGCCCGACGCTCGCGCCAGCTCAAACGTTGCCTCAACGTTCAGACCACTGAGCATGCCGTCGCGCTCGATATCGGTATATACGACCCCGGCGAGGGGCAGCGCAGCGGCTGCACTGGCAAGGTCCACGGCTTTCTTGGTGGAGGTTCTATCCCAGCCCTCTATCGCCACCAGGCCGTCCCGTGCGTCGAGGCCGAACAGAACCCGGCCCGGGTAAGCTGTGGCGATCTCTTCAAGAAACTCCGGCGCCTCGATGGCTTTAGTGCCCACGATTACCCCGACAACACCGGCATCGACATAGGCATCGACTACTTCCCGCGTGCGGATACCGCCGCCCACCTGCACCGGCTTATCGCCCATCGCCGCTACCATGCGCTGAATGAGCGCTCGATTCACCGGTTCGCCGGCAAATGCGCCATCGAGATCGACAATGTGCAGGCGACGGGCACCCTGCTCCACCCAGTGACCCACCATGGCGACTGGGTCGTCGGAGAAGATGGTCGCATCGTCCATGCGCCCCTGTCGCAAGCGCACACATTTACCCTCTTTCAGGTCGATGGCAGGAATGAGCAGCATGGCTCAGAGACTACCTTTGGTAGATGGCACCATGCCGGCCATACGCGGGTCCGGCGTTAACGCCATGCGCAACGCCCGTCCGAACGCCTTGAACAAAGTCTCGGCCTGATGGTGCGCGTTGATACCCTTCAGGTTATCCAGATGCAGCGTCACCATGCCATGGTTGACGAAGCCCTGAAAGAATTCCCGCAACAGATCGACGTCAAACTCACCAATCAGCGGCCGGGTGTACTCGACCTCGTAAAGCAGACCGGGTCGACCGGACAGGTCAACGACCACCCGCGACAACGATTCATCCAGCGGCACATAGGCATGCCCATAACGGTAGATGCCCGATTTGTCGCCCACCGCTTCAGCAAACGCCTGACCAAGCACGATGCCGACGTCTTCCACAGTGTGGTGCGCGTCGATCTCCAGGTCACCCTTGGCTGCAATGTACAGGTCGATCAGACCGTGCCGCGCGATCTGGGTGAGCATGTGCTCGAAGAAAGGAATACCGGTGGTTAGTTCACACTCACCGGTGCCGTCCAGATTCAAGGTCAGCTCGATCTGGGTTTCACTGGTGTCGCGTTTTACTGTTGCGGTGCGCGCCTGGCTCATGGATACGCTCGTTTTCAATGGTGGCTGAATTTTCGAGCGCGGATTCTAGCGGCTTATCCCGGGCAATGCACTGCGCTTGTTCCCGGTTCCTGTCAGCAGTGTTTGCCGCCTATAACCTGTCCAGCAGACTGCCATGGGGCAGAAACCGGTTGTCGGTGTGGGACTTGATCCACTGAGTGAATGACTTGTCATAGCGTCCGCGCTGCTTCAATTCCCGCACAAGCGCAATCACCGCGGATTTTTCTCCGGCCTTCCAACCGGCGAACTGCATCTCGCCCAGAGTGAAGATGCGAATCAGACCCTGCAGTTCCTCATCACTGCAGGATTGAGCGCGTGCCGCCCAGTCACTGTGGGTCACCAGCGGCGTGAAGCGTTTGACCTGCAGTTCCGTCAGCGTCAGCGTATCGCCTTCGAAGCTCCGCGCTATTTCGCACACCTGGTCAACCGCTGCGCGGTCCATTGATGCGTTCAACGCATCCGGATCAAATGTCTCTACCGACAATTATCGTCACCCTTACAAAAAAATACACCCTCGCACGGGGATTATGGTCCAATCTGTCATGAAAGAAAGAACTAAACTCGGTTCGCGTCAAAGACAGCCCACGAGAACGGCTTCATGACATGCAGGCTGGGCACAAAAAGTTGCCAAGAGCAGTACTTTCCACAGCAGTAACAGGAACGAGGCTTTGGGGATGAAGGATCGCATCTACCAGAATGACGACGACGAGCAGTTTTATTATCGCGCGCGCGGAAACCAGGTGGTGGGTCCGTTCGACACTCGTCAACACGCACAGAAATCTCTCAATCGGCTGACCCGCCAGTGGACCACCAGCCCGGCACAGAAGTCCGCATGGCTGCGACCGCTGCAACCCGCCCGTATCTTCCGCCGTTCAGCTACCCGTCATACTTAATGGCCTATACTAGCCACTTCTAATCTCCATAGAGGTGGCTTGCGTGCGGCTCATTTCCCGCCTGATCGTCGTATTGTTGCTGGCCATCGGCGCCGGCCTGGTATTGCTCGCTCAGGATGCGAACCGGCTGAAACCTGAACTCGAAGCATTGCTCGCCGAATACAGCGACTATCGTGTACAGATTCAAGGTGATGTTCGCTGGCAGTTGTTCCCGCCACTCATTCTGCATGTTTCTGGTCTGCGGGGAGAAAACGACGAGCGCACCATCGATATCGCAACCCTCGATCTGAAGGTGGACCTTTCCGCCATCTGGCAGGATCCAGACCGCTGGCGCATCAGCGAACTACTTGTCACCAGCGCCACAGTCCACGAGGCGGAGAGAAGGACCCTGGTAGATCATCTGCGATTGGATGACTTCAGCTTTGGCGAGCCCGCGGATCTGGCGCTGGTTGCCCAGCTTGCTGCCAGCGAAGCCGCCGAACCGATCAGTATCACTGCTACAGGCCAGGTCACCTATACCCCCGCCACCGAGTCCGCCTCTCAACGCGTGGCGCTGCAGCGGATGCAAATCAATTCGGACACACTCGACGCGCTATGCAACGCGCAGCTGACCGAAGCGCCGACGCCGGTGGACCCAGGCTCCCCTGCGTCGATAGTCCGCAAAGCCGACCACGACCAACTGCTGCCCCTGGATCTGCTGCACACCTACGAGGCCACCGCGCAGTGCGACCTTTCCCGTCTGGCGCTGAACGAAGAGACCTTTACCGGCGGCACGCTTGAGGCCACCAACGTGGCCGGCAAGATGGATGTTCTGATCAATCAGCCGGACTTCTTTGGAGGTACGCTGCAGACCGAAGCCAGCATCGACTACACCCGCCAACCCGTGCGATGGACTGTTCTACCGAAGCTGGATCAGGTCGATACCCAGCGTCTGATGGACTGGCACAGCCGCAACATGCACTGGGCGGCCGCACTGCAGTTCACTGGTGAGATCAAGATGACAGGCAATTCCCAGCAGGAACTGCTGAACAGCCTGCACGCCGACAATGATTTCGCCACCGGCCAGGGCCGGCTGGACATCACACGCCTCAAGCAGCAGCTGCTCAAGGTCGCGCTGCTGGCCGACCGCGCCGAGGAACTCCAGGGGTGGCCGGAGACCCTGCAATATGAGAAGTTCGTTGGCAGCTGGAAGATTCGCGGTCAAAGCCATGTTGTGGAGCTGACTCTCGACAACCTGCACATTGCTGGAGACGGCGAGTACAACCCGTTTGAAGATCGACTGAACATGCTGACCCACATCACCATGAACGAGCCGCCCGAGGACAGCCCGTTCAGAATCAACCCACTGCTGCAAGACACGCCCATACCCGTGCGCTGCAAAGGTCCCGTAGCTGACCCGAAGTGCCGTCTCGATGAAGATGGCGCCAAGGCGCTCATTGCCGCCGCGCTCACCGGCGATGCCGAGACCGGCCTGCGCCGCAAGCTCGAAGAAAAAATCGACGAAGCGGTGCCGGAAGAATTCCGCGGCGTGGCCAGAGACCTGCTGGACATTCTCGGGCGCGCCCTGAAATAACCAGGCAATGGACTGGTTCGCAACACATTTGCTGAAGTGGCACCACCAGAACGGCCGTAAAGACCTACCCTGGCAGCACAAGATCGATCCGTATCGGGTCTGGGTATCGGAGATCATGCTGCAGCAGACCCAGGTCGCCACCGTTATCGACTACTACAACCGCTTCATGCAGCGCTTTGCCACGGTGGGCGATCTGGCGGCGGCGCCCCTCGACGAGGTGCTGCACCACTGGACCGGACTGGGCTATTACGCCCGCGCGCGCAACCTTCATAAGACGGCAAACATCATCGTTGCCGAACACGCCGGCAAATTCCCTGACCAACAGACAACCCTCGAAGGTCTACCCGGCATCGGCCGTTCAACCGCCGGCGCCATCAGGGCAATCGCCATGAATCAGCATGCCACGATACTCGACGGCAATGTGAAACGCGTACTGAGTCGTTTCCACACCATCGCCGGGTATCCCGGTGCCGCTCAGGTCACCCGGCAACTGTGGGCCCTCGCTGAAGCGCATACGCCCGCGCAGCGCACAGGAAACTATACCCAGGCGATCATGGACCTAGGCGCAACGGTGTGCACCAGACGTGCACCCAGCTGTGAAAAGTGCCCGGTTTGTGCCCGGTGTCAGGCATTGGCCGACGATCAGGTCAGCCGCTATCCCGAGCCTAAGGCCAGCAAAGCAAAGCCCCAGCGCAGTGCCCGCTTCTTCGTAACGTCGCTGCCCAACGGCGCCACGCTGCTGGAGCAGAGACCCCTGCAAGGCTTGTGGGGTGGCCTGTGGACCCCGCCTGAGCGCAGCGCCAATACAGCGACGGATGCTTTTCTAAATGAGATCGGTTGCGCACCGGACCAGCTATCCAGTGAAGTTATCGCCGCCCCATTCCGCCATACGTTCACGCACTTCCATCTACAGGTTGAGCCCGTATATCTGCAACTGAGCACCCCACCGCCAACCATTGCCGATACAGACGCGAAGCGCTGGGTCCATCCTGATGAAATGCACAATGCCAACGAAAAAATCGGCCTATCTGCGGTGGCCGTAAAATTACTCAGCGAAGCAATCTGACGAGACACTCGCTCAAACGACAATCACCGCCAGCACCACATAGAGGGCACTGCTGATTCCAGCGGCAATCAGCGCCAGCGGCAATTGCGTGCTCACATGATCCATCAGGTCGGATCCGCATGACAGCGACGACAGAATCGTCGTATCGGAAATCGGCGAGCACTGATCACCGAACACGGCACCGCCCATGATGGCACCGAAGTTAAGCAGCAGAAACGTAGGATCACTCGACAGGCTGAGTGCCAGCGGCAGAGCAATGGGAAACACCACCGCATATGTGCCCCACGACGAGCCGATGGAGAAGGCGATGATCATACATAGCAACATGAGCAACGCCGGCAGGATGTAGGGCACACCCGACAGACTGTCTGCCGTGGCCGTTACCACGAAACCGGATGTGCCCAACTGCTCCGACGCCGCCGCCAGCGACAGGGCAAGCCCGAGAATCACCGCCCCGATCGTTACACCCTTGATGCCCGATACCATGGCCTCCACCGAATCCATCACCGACATCCCCCGGGCCAGACTCACCAGCACCGCCACAACCACCGCAGCACCGAAGCCTTCGAACACCATGGGCGAACCACCGGCCAGCCAGGGAAGTATGCAGAACCCCATAAGAGTACCGATTGGCGCCAGAAAGTCGGCCATCCACGGCTGGTAGCCTTCCAGCAGATTAGATTCCGTGAGTTCCTTGCTCATGACCGGCATGGCGCCGTCGCGGTCTAATGCGCCAGTCTCGGTTACCCGCGCCACCGCTGCCTGCATGGGCGTGCCCAGTAGCGGCAGTCGGTCCAGCGAGAACAACAGCGTCATCGTCACCGCGATCCATGCATAGAAATTGAAGGGGATGGCTTGCAGAAACAGAGCCATTGCCGCGTCCTCGTCGGGAATTGCCGCAGCAAGGGGTTCGATCATCAGCAATCCAACAACGTAGATGGGCCATACATTGAAGGGAATAACAGTGGCGATTGGCGACGCCGTGGAGTCCACCACATAAGCGAGCTCTTCGTGGGCAACCCGATGCTTATCGGATATGGGTCTGACCGTGGTGCCTGCGAGCACCGTTGAAATGGTACCCCCCTGATGGAACAGCAGACCCAGGCTCCAGGCGAACATCTTGGCGCTGTTGCGTGAATTAACGAACTTCCGCGCCATGGTCTCGGAAAAATGGCGCGCGCCGCCATTGCGATTCCACAGGCCCAGTAAGCTACCCAGGGCCCACAGGTACACCACCAGAATCTGCGCATAGTTTTCGGTAGCGATGCTTGGGATCATAAAGGCGTCAAGCACGTTGATACGCCCGATAATCAACCCGCCGGCGAATATGCCCAGCACCAGCGCGACGATCACGTTGCGGGTAACAAAGCACACTGAAATGGTGATCAGCGCAGGCAGCAGCGACCACGCCCCATAGTGCCCTTCGACAGGCTCAGGCCGCAGCCACCAGATTGCCACCGCACCAAGGGCGATTGCCCCCACCCAGGCGAATGATCGCGTTATCTTGTGATGTTTCATGGCGCCATTGTAAGGCTTTACGCGCCATTTTCGCTAAAATGGCGCCATCAGATCATCACAGGCCACATGCCCATGACCCGCACCGTACATTGCAGCCGCTATCAGCAGGATCTGCAAGGGCTGGAAAAACCACCGCTACCCGGACCGAACGGCCAGCGGATCTTCAATGAAGTATCGAAACGGGCCTGGGAAGAATGGCAGCAGCTGCAGACCATGCTGATCAACGAAAAGCACCTGAGCCTGATAGATCCCGACGCGCGCAAATACCTCACCGAGCAGATGTGGCGGTTTTTCAGCAACGAAGAGGTTGATCGCGCCGAAGGCTACGTGGCGCCGGATGCATAGCCGCGTACAAATCCATCACACTGCCGGTTGACTGCGCGGGAACACCTCGCTTTAATACGCCGCTCTCTTCTACGGCCAGATAGCTCAGTCGGTAGAGCAGGGGACTGAAAATCCCCGTGTCGACAGTTCGATTCTGTCTCTGGCCACCATCTACTCCGACCCCATCAACTCCATCAGCGCTATCACCGTAGACTCCACACCCGCGGTCACCGCCGGCTCTGGCGAAATCTTGAACAAGGGAGAATGGTGTGCCGGCACCGCCGCTCCACCAGCTTTTTCTCGATCAAAATCCTCTTGCGGCGTGCCGCCAATGGCCCAATACACGCTGGTTATCTGTGGATCTACGGTAAAGAACGGGAAATCTTCGGCGCCCATGCCGTCTGTTGGAATATCCACCACGCGCTGTTCACCCATGTGCTCACGCCATGACTCTTTCAGACGACGGGCGAGTTCGGCATCGTTGATGGTCGGCGGCACGCTTTCGTCTGAAACGATGACTTCGGGCAGCTTGTCTTCCGGCAATCCCGCTACCCGCCCCATGTTTTCGGCGATTCTCTTGATGCCATCCAGCAGTAACGCGCGGGTTTCTTCACTGGTATTGCGCACCGTGAGCTGCAGGTGTGCGCCATCGGAGATGATGTTGTGCTTAGTGCCCGCGTGAAACGACCCCACCGTGACAACGCCCGGGGCCCGAGGCGCCAGTTCTCGCGAGACCAGTGACTGCAGGGCAACGACAATCTGCGCACCGAGCATTACGGGGTCCTTGCCACGATGGGGATGCGCGCCGTGCGTGCCTACGCCGTGAATGACAATGTCCACGGTATCCGCACCCGCGTATGGGCTACCTTCCGACACGTTGATCACCCCGGCTACGTCTCCCGAGGAAACGTGGAAAGCCAGCGCGTAATCCGGCGTGCCGAAGCGCTCCCAGATGCGGTCTGCCTTCATTGCCGCCGCACCCAGTACCCTTTCTTCGGCCGGCTGCACCACCAGCATCAACCTACCGGACCATTGATCTCTGCGTGACGCCATTTGTCGCGCGGTGCCGACAAGGCTGGTGATATGCACATCATGACCGCAGGCGTGCATGGTGAACACCTTGTTGCCCGTAATGGGGTCCGCCTGCTGCTTGCGCGAGGCGATCTCCAACCCGGATTTTTCTTGCACCGGCAGGCCGTCCATGTCGGCGCGCATCATGACCAGCGGGCCATCGCCGTTTTCCAGTATGGCAACTACGCCAGTACCGCCTACTTCTTCCGTGACCTCGAAACCCGCCTTACGCAGTTCCTCGGCCATGCGCGCTGCGGTTTCAAATTCCACAGTGGAAAGTTCGGGATTGCGATGAAAGTGTTCAAACAGGAACCCGAGGTGAGCGTCGTAATCCTCCTTGATATCGTCGGCCAATGTGCCTGCGAAAGCGGTGCTGACAAGGGTCAGCCCGGCCAATAGAACTGTGTTCAGCAGCAGTGGGATGCTCGAATGCATTTTTTGTTTCCTCCGGGTCGGCCTGCGACTCGCTTCGAGCGATCTGCTCGAGCGTAAATCCATCCCGAGTCAAGCTACCAAAACCATGAACCCCGCTCAATAACAGAGGTGCCGCTGTTTGATGACCCGCTCCTGCTTTCAGTACACCTGGGATTTCCGCTGCGCAAAGACCGTCTCGTTTACGTACTGCAGGCTCTTACCGCTGGTCTCGGTCTGCAGAGCCAGCCACCGCCACTCAGCTGGCCCGTCCGCGAGTTGATCAACGTGCGGCCGCGCAGCCGCGCAAGGTCCCAGTAGGCATAACTGGCGACGCAATCCCCGGTTTCCGCCGAAGTGAGGGGTCGCTGGTTTCGCGTCACCGCTACCGTAAACCCCGAGGCAGTTTGACGCCTTCGTCCTGATGGAAAATCCGCAACGAATGACGACCGACCGGGCGGTCATCGAGCCAGACCCGAAAACTCAGATCGGAAGCCGCCGAAGCCATGCCGGGACAAGCAACAATCAGACCTATGAGCATTAGAGTTCGCTTGGTCATCCCTCAACCCTCAGCGATTCGATCTCGAATGGTCCGCAAGGCGCCACCCAGTATGGGAAGGTGCTGGTAGAAACCATGGGTGCTGTCCCAGAAATCCTGTTGCAGGAAAATCCGGCCATGCTCATCGAGCTTGAACAGGGTGACGCCGATACTCGGCGCAGTTGTGGTCTCCCCCAAGATACTGAATGAATTATCCGCTGACCAGACCAGGTAAATGCCCACATCACTGTGCAGAACATCATGTACATGCAGATCGATTTCCGCATCGGCGTCGCGCAGCCCTAGGAAATGCTTAACGACCTGTTCACGGTGCTGAGCAATCATGAACGTGTCAGAGAAATGCAGTTTTTCCGCATACAGAACTTTCACTTCGGCCTCCAGATCCCTGGTGCCCTGCAGATCGCCTACCAGAGTCAGGTAACGATGAATCGTCGGATGATATTTCTGCACTGGCTGGTGAGGCGCAGCGATCTCTCGGAATCTCTCGGCGTAGCCCCGCTCAGCTGCGCCGACCTGATGGGCCAGCAGGATCAGTAACAACACGGCTACTACGGTGTCCATCGCCCTGTTTCTGAAAAGCCGGTATATGCTCAATACGCTCATCGATAATTCCTCGGTAACGCTGACACATTATGAGAAGTAGTGTGAACGCAGCGTGAAGCGGCTGTGATGATGCGTTGACAGTCCCTTCACACACCAATCGCGAAGATGGCCGAAAAGTGGGAGCATTACATGGCAAGTCTGGCAATCAGCCGTTTCACTATCGTCAACGCAGTGCTTTTTCAGGCGCTGTGGTTAAGTTGCGTCATAGGCGCAGGTGCGCTGGGTCTGCACTGGCTGGCTATGCTGGCTTTCGCGCTGTTGAGCGCCGCGCTGTTCTGGAGCCCGGCGCGCCAATCTGACCTGATCGTGGCCGCCACCGCCCTGGTGGTAGGTCTGGCGGCAGACAACCTCTGGGCACACTTGGGTATTCTGGATTTCTCGAACACCTCCCTGGCACCCTACTGGATCGGGCTGCTCTGGTTCGGTATGGGGCTGACCATCAACCATTCCCTGTCATGGTTTCGTGACCGGCGCTATCTCGGCCCACTCATCGTCGGCTGCTTTGCACCGGTAACATACTTTTCCGGCGAACGCTTTGGCGCAGTGACAGTCCCTGCCATCGAGCCGATGCTGCTGATCAGCTTGTCGTGGGTGGCTATTTTCTACATGCTTTCTCATATTGCGATCAGACGGGCCGACGGCGGCTCCGGCTGAGCGGGAGAACTCGATCTCAAACCCACTATCACATCGAGCCAAACAGGGGCTGCGCAGCAAACTCTTCCGGGTTTATGCGCTGCAGGTTCTGCTCATCAGCGTCGCCGCGCTAATCGGCGTTTTCATCACGTACCTGATCGTAGAAGACGTTTTGACCCGGGAGGCCCTGGAAAAAGAGGCAGAGCATTTCTGGCAGCGCTACGCAGAAAACCCCAATCATCCGCTGCCCGACACCGCAAACATGACCGCGCACCTCCAGGAACCAACGCTCAGCTCCACGGTGCCCGCCGAGTTGCAGACGCTGAATCCAGGCTTTGGCCGGGTTGCCGGCTTACCCGATCAACCGCTTGTGCTCGTCAGCGAACAAAACAGTGCTCGCCTGTACCTGGTGTTTGCCCAGGCCGAGGTCAGTGAGCTGGTCTTCTACTTCGGCCTGGCGCCCCTGGCGGCGGTCCTGCTCACGGTCTACATGCTGCTGTTTCTCTCCTATCGGCTCTCACAGCAGGCGATTTCTCCTATGCTGAACCTGGCTCGGGCACTGGAACAATTCGACTTTCGTTCCACCGACCGGCTGACAATTCCGGTGCAGCCGGACGACGTCGACAACGAAACCCGTTTGATGGTGGAAGCATTGCGCGAGTTCAGCCAAAGGCTGGACCAGTTCATTGAGCGGGAGCGCACATTCACTCGCAACGCGGGCCATGAACTACGCACACCCATAGCCGTGATAAAGGGTTCGCTGGAACTGCTTTCACAGAGTGCGTCACTGAGCAAACGCGAAAACAATGCCGTGGCTCGACTGCAACGTGTGGTGGGCGAAATGGAAACCGTGCTGGAAGCATTGCTGATGCTCGCACGGGAAGAAAATGTCCGGTCCGACTCATCGGTCAGCGTCAATCAGGTAGTCGCCGAGGAAATCGAACTACTTAGCGAACTCGCCGAACAGCAAGGCAATAAGGTAATACTCGAAGAGGTCGCAGAAGCTACCTGTTACGCCAGAGCCAGCGTATTGACCATCATCATGGGCAACCTGCTGCGCAATGCTATCAATTTTACCGACAACGGTACGGTGACCGTACGCATCACCGACGATTGCGTAACCGTTTCGGATACCGGCATCGGCATGTCATTGGAGGATGCGGAAAACGCTCTTACCGCTTTCTACAGGGGCGCTGCAGCGGCGAACACAGCGCCCGGGCAGGGCCTGGGGCTGGCCCTGGTACGGCGCTTAACCCAGCAGTTGCAGTGGCGTGTGGCCATCGACAGCGAACTCAGTAAGGGCACGACCTTCACCGTATGGATGAGATAGTGGCTTTCGCCTAATCGCCTTCGTCAGGGTCAACGATACGAAACCCTCGGCCAGTGGACGTTTCTATCAGCGCCCTGTCAAAGGGTTTATCGACAATGCGGCGCAAATTATAAATGTGGCTGCGCAGCGAATCCGAGTCCGGCAGGTCGTCACCCCAGATTTCACGCTCCAGGTCGCCACGGGTCACGATCGCCGGAGACTGCCGCATCAACACGCTGAGAATCTGAAATGAGCGGGGCGAGAGCTTTAGCCGGGTCCGACCGCGCATGGCAATCTGCCTGGCCTTGTCGAGCTTGAGATCCGCAATCTCATAAGTCGCCTGGGAGACCTCGCCGCGCTCCCGTCGCACAAGCGCTTCGATCCGCACTGCAAGTTCCTGCAGCTCAAACGGCTTCACCAGATAATCATCGGCGCCGACATCGAATCCCTCCAGCTTGTCGGCGAGCTGGTCGCGAGCGGTCAGCATGATCACCGGCGTACGCTTCTTAGCTTCCTGACGCAGACGACGGCAAATCTCTATGCCGTCCATACCCGGGAGATTCAGATCCAGCACGATGGCATCGTAATCTTCAGCAAGTACCAGATGCAGGGCCGTCACGCCGTCAGCCGCGAAATCCATGCTGAACAACTGCCCTTGCAGAAAGGCGCCGACGGTTTCCGCCAGATCCTGATTGTCTTCAACCAGCAGGACGCGTGCGTTCTTGATGACCAACTCCCGAATCAGTTACCGAATGCAGCCAGCGCACGAGCGCGGGCAGCTTTATGGTCCACAATCGGCTCAGGATAATCCAGCTCAATGCCGCAGTCGTGAGGCGCAAAAAGATACCGGTCAGGGACCTGGGCCAGTTCCGGCAGCATGCGTCTCGTGAAGATACCTGAGGGGTCGGACCGCTGGCCCTGAGTGGTTGGATTGAATATGCGGAAGTACGGTACCGCGTCGGTGCCGGTGGATGCGATCCATCTCGGGATTGCAGGGGCGGCCTGTGGAGACATGCGGATACAGCGCCGTGATGTGGTGATAGAACTCCCGCCAGATCAATTCGTTTGTCCAGGCCTCTCCCTGCAATCCGAGGCACTGTGCGCCGGCAAGGCATTGATTCGCTGATATAGCTCCCACAGCCAGATAGGGCGACAGGCGACTGGTGCCTGGCACTATCGAAAGACAATATTCGCCAGGCCGTGAAGACGGCGTGAAGGGAAAGATCCAACCAGTCTCTTTCAACCGTACTTCCAAATCGCGTACCATCGGCCCTCGAGACATTCATCAGGGCGCCCACATGGCCAGGATCCGACTGCTAGGCGACGAAGAACTCAACGATGCCGCGCGCGCCTCCGCCCAGGCCATGGAATCCAATGGTCAGGACACTTCGACCCTGCGCGGGCTCGCCAACGCCCAGGAGTTGTTCGACTCGTATTTCAGCTTTTACCTGCCAGCGCGCCAGGGCCGTTCAGTATCAGATGAGCTCATCGAAATGGTGAGGCTCAGAATCGCCCGCCACAATGATTGCTTTACCTGACTCAATGCGCGCCTCCTGCAGTCTGCAGGAGACCTGACCGAAGATAAGATCACCGCGCTTGATCTGGACAAGACATTGGAACCATTCTCGCAAGCGGAGCGCCTGGCGCTGGAATATGCCGACCGGCTGGCGACCGACCACCACAATATGGATGACGGCTTCTTCGACCGTTTGAAGCAGCACTACTCCGACGCGCAGATCCTGGAACTCGGCATGATGATCGGCCAGTTCATCGGCTTTGGTCGCCTACTGATGGTGCTGGATCTCGAATCGAAGTTCTGCGCTGTTGATGACGTCGGGGCTTAGCAGTAACGCTCCGGGCCTACCCATTGGGCTGCGTTGTAGCGATCACCATGAGCCCATCCGATCGGTAGAATCTCTTCGATCCTGGCCAGCTGCTCATCGCTGAGCGCCAGATTCCATCCCGCTACCAGTTCCGCGAAATGTGCAGTCGAGCGAGTCCCGGGAATGGCAAAGACATGCTCTCCCTGGGCAAGCACCCAACCAATGGCGAGTGCTGCCGCGGGTACGCCAAGTTCCGCCGCGTAGGCTCGAAACCCATCGGTCGCCGCGATGTTGGCGCTGTAGTTCGGTTCATTAAACCGGGGGTTGACGCTCACAAAGCCGCCAATCTCGCTGACCGCGCTCAGCGTCATGGGAGTATCCGTCAAGAAAGAACGCCCCACCGGCGAGAACGCTACCAGCGCCGTGCCCAGTTCCGCACAGGTCTGCACCAGACCCAGCTCCGCGGAGCGCACCCCAAGCGAGTACTCCGATTGCACCGCATCGATGTGGCATTCCGCCGCTGCCCGCCGCAACGATGACGGCGCAATCTCAGAAAAGCCGACGCCACGGGTTTTTCCCTTCTCCTGCAGTCGCTTGAGATTGCCCGCAACTTCTTCGATGGGCAGTTCCGCTTGACGGCGATGAATGTAAAACAAGTCTACGCACTCCACGCCCAGTTTCTGCAGACTTTTGTCGAGCTCACTTTCCAGGTGATCCAGAGTATTGCGAAAGCAGCGGTTGCCCTGGTCGTCGACCGTGATGGAAGCTTTGGTAGCGATGTGAAAGCAGTCTCGGGTTGCGGGGTTAGCGCGCAGAAACTGTCCAATTGCCCGCTCTGAGCGCCCCATACCGTACACGTTGGATGTGTCGATGTGGCTCACCCCTGCGTCAAGCGCGGCGGCAAGAATCGCATATGAATTCTCTTCTGTGGTCGGGCCATAGAACTCTGCGAAGCTCATGGCCCCGATACCCAGTGCCGACACCTCAGGCCCGCTACTTCCCATACTGCGTAATTTCATTTGGTTCTCCGCTGACGATGCTGATCCACGAGAACGGTCAGACCTCCTGAAGCCAGCTTTGGTACCATATCATGGAACCCATTTGAGGAACTTTCTCGTGGACATATCGATCACCTACTGCGCCCAGTGAAACTACAAACCCATGGCGGTCAGTCTGGCTGCCGATCTCAATCAGGCCCTTGGCGTTGAATCCACATTGATCCCCGGTAGTGGCGGCATCTTCGATGTGGCGATTGACGGAGTTGTCATCTACTCGAAACATCAGACGGGGCAATATCCCGACCCGGATGAATTGATCAGCGCCATTCAGTATCGCAGAAATCTGCATAGCGAGAGTGTAGAAGCCCGGCGCACGCCTTGACCAAAGAATCGCGGGCGCTAGTCTAGAGAACCCTATTTTTCGCCACCTCCATCTACCTACAGGCAGATCATGAAAGACCAGACCATTGCCATACACGCTGGCTACTCCACCGAAGAGAGCACCAAGTCTGTAGCCGTACCTATATATCAGACCGTTGCTTACGAATTCGACGATGCCCAGCATGGTGCGGATCTGTTTGACCTGGCCGTACCAGGCAACATCTACAGCCGCATCATGAACCCGACCTGCGATGTGCTGGAGCAACGCGTTGCCCTTCTGGAAGGCGGTGTGGCAGGACTGGCAGTGTCGGCAGGGAGTGCCGCGATCAACTACGCAATACTCAATATCGCGGAAGCCGGCGACAATATCATCACCGTTCCGCAGTTGTATGGCGGCACCTATACCTTGTTTGCCCACATGCTGCCCAAGCAGGGTATAGAGGTCCGTTTCGCCGAAGATGATTCCGCCGAGGCCATGGAAAAGCTCATCGACGGCAGAACCAGGGCCATTTTCGTGGAAAGCATCGGCAATCCCGCCGGCAACATCATCGACGTGGAGAAGGTAGCAGCGATGGCGCGCAGCCACGGCGTCGCCACCATCGTCGACAATACCGTGGCCACACCCAGCCTGCTGAAGCCCATCGAGTACGGTATCGACATCGTAGTGCATTCCCTGACCAAATATATGGGCGGCCACGGCACCACTCTGGGCGGCCTGATCGTCGACTCCGGCCAGTTCCCATGGGCCGAGCATGCCGAACGGTACTCCATGTTGAATACACCGGAGCCGAGCTATCACGGAGTGGTCTACAACGAAGCCTTCGGACCCGCCGCTTACATTGGCCGCGCGCGCACCGTGCCGCTACGCAACACCGGCTCAGCGCTTTCAGCACAAAGCGCATTTCAGCTTCTGCAGGGTATCGAAACCCTGCCGCTACGCATGCAACGGCACTGCGAAAACACCATGGCGGTTGCGCGTCATCTGGCCGATCACGATCAGGTTGAATGGGTCAGCTATGCAGGTCTGGAAGATCACCCCCATCATCATCTGGCAGAGAAATACATGGGCGGCAACGCGTCCGGTATTCTCACCTTCGGTGTGAAAGGCGGTTATGACGCGGGCGTAAAATTTTACGATGCTCTGCAGCTTTTCAAGCGGCTGGTGAATATCGGCGATGCCAAATCTCTGGCATGCCACCCGGCCTCCACCACTCACCGGCAGCTGACAGAAGTAGAACAACGCGCCAGCGGCGTCACGCCTGAGGCGATTCGTTTGTCTGTGGGCATCGAACACATCGACGACATTCTGGAAGACCTCGATCAGGCGCTGGCCTGATGCTCACGACCGCGTGATTCGTATATCGGCTGAAGCAGGGCTGCGGGGATCATGAAGCGTACGGCTCTCGCCATTTTTTTTCTTCTGGTGGCATTTTCAACGAGCGCCTCGACCCAGGCGGCCACAGACCTGACAATCGATAAAGCGCTTGCCGAGTTCGGCAAAGCGCTGTTCTTCGACACCAATCTGTCAAAACAGCGCACGCAGTCCTGCGCAACCTGCCACATGCCCCAGCGAGGCTTCATCGACGCAAGACCCAGCGTTACCGATGGCGCAGTATCGCTGGGCGACGACGGCAGGTCGCTGGGCGATCGGAACACGCCGACCCTGAGCTATACAGCGCTGACACCGCGCTTCAGGCTGGACAACAATAACCAGTACATCGGCGGCCTGTTCCATGACGGCAGGGCAGAGGACCTGATCGAACAGGCCAAGGGTCCACTGCTGAATCCCATGGAGATGGCATTGGATAACAGCGCCATGCTCAGCGCCCGAATTCACGAAAACACCGCCTACACCCGGCACCTCGCTCAGTTATTCGACGCAGCCACGCTGGCAGAACCAGGCCAACTGCATACTGCAATTGCCAGAGCACTGGCCGAATTCGAAAAGACCGCTGCGTTCATTCCCTTTGATTCAAAGTACGACCGCTATCTGCGCGGCGAGTATCAGATGACCCGTCTGGAAAAGACCGGCTTTACCCTGTTCTTTTCCGACCTGCTCAACTGCAACGGCTGCCACGAGCTCGACACCGATAAAAGGTCACAAACATTTACCGACTTCACGTATCACAACATCGGTATACCGGCCCATAACCATGTGCGTGCCTTGAACGGCAGTACTGCAACTCACAGGGACCTCGGGCTGTTCGACAACCCCACGGTGATCGACGAGGCTCAGCAGGGAAAATTCAAAGTACCTACCCTGCGCAACGTCGCGGTAACGGCGCCATATATGCACAATGGCATTTTCGCAGAGCTAGAAACGGTACTGCATTTCTACAACAAGTACTTCATACGCGATACGACGAACCCTGAAACCAGCCAACCCTGGCAGTCACCTGAGGTCGATCGCAACCTGAGCCTGGACCTGCTTACCCGCGGACAACCGCTGAGCCAGATGCATATCGACGCCCTCCACGCCTTCCTGGTGGCACTGACTGACCGACAGTTCGAATACCTGATCGTCGAGTAGTGTCCTGAACCTGCGCGATGGGGCCTCGACAGATTCCGCAAGCCACTAGCGCATCGCCTCGAGTTCTGCAAGATACGGCAGAACTGCATCCTTATCGGCCTGTGGGGCATCGGTATATGCCTGTACCGCCCTGGTGGACGATTGCATCATCTCGCGCATCATTTGTTTCTGAGCTTCGCCCATGTCGCTGTCCTCCAGCTGCTGCATGGCCTGCGCCATCTGACTGTCCAGGTCGGGAGCGCGCTCACTCATTTTGATCGCTCCGTACGCTCTGATCACCCGATCACCGACACTGGCCCACTGCTCTACGGAGGCAAAGCCGGCTGCGCTTATCGCGCTTTCGAATTCCGGGTACCCTTCATACTCACGCATGATGACCAGACTCGAGCTGAACGGCGCGGCCGCACGCTCCATGGCCTCATCCATGGAGCCAATCTCACCGAGCTGATCAGGTTCGTCGTACTTGTCGGCGATGCGCCGCATGTCGTTCATCGTCTTGATGAACTGACCCACCATCGACGCAGTCAATTGCTCCGCCGCATGAGCGGGCTGCAGCAGCGTCAGCAGCAGGCTGAAAATGAAGATCTGTGTTTTTCGCATAATGACATCCATGGTGTGACGATTAGTTCTGCGCCAGTTCCGCACAGCGCATCCGTACTTCAACCGGAGCTTGTCTGGCAAACGATAACACTATCCGAAAGTCCCGGTTTGCCTAGCTGTCGCCAAACATGTCGCCAAGACCGCCGAGGACGGAACCTTCGCCCTTGGAGCCGGGCGGTGTGGCCGCCTTCATGACACGCCCGGCAAGCCTGGAAAACGGCAGACTCTGCAGGTAGACGGTCCCGGTGCCGCGTAAAGTCGCCAGAAACAATCCCTCACCTCCGAATATCATCGATTTCAGACCGCCTGCCCGCTCTATGTCGTAGTCGATGCCGGGGGTGAATGCGGCAATACAACCCGTATCGACTCGCAGCGTCTCATTGTTCAGCTCGCGCCTGATGACGGTACCGCCCACGTGAATGAACGCCTTACCATCACCGCGCAGACGCTGCAGAATGAACCCTTCACCGCCAAAGAAGCCCGCTCCAAGTCGGCGATGAAACGCGATATCCAGTTGGGTCCCGAGAGCCGCACACAGAAACGCGTCCTTCTGGCAGATCAGTTCCTGAGCCTGAGTCGCCATGTCGACCGCCACGACCTTGCCGGGGTAAGGCGCCGCAAACGCGACCTTCTTTTTGCCCTGACCTTCGTTGGTAAAGTGGGTCATGAAAATCGATTCACCGGTCAGCACCCGTTTACCGATGTTAAGTATGCCATCGAGCATGCTACCCGATGCGCTGGAGCCGTCGCCCATTCTGGTTTCGAATACGATACCATCTTCCATGTAGTTCATGGCGCCGGCTTCCGCGATAACGGTCTCGCCAGGGTCCAGCTCAATTTCGACAATCTGCATGTCGTTGCCGAAAATTTCGTAATCTACCTCATGACAAATCATGTTCGTTGCTTCCTTCTGGTACGGTCATCGAGTGTGTCGGGGCTACTCAATCAAGGCAAATGTTCATCGGGCCATTGCGGTATGCTCTGCCCATGAGTCTACCACCGACCATTAAGAGCTTAGCCAACCGCGACGCCGGCGACTTTTCCGATTGGTTGCATTCAACCCCGGGTCAAGCCGGCATGGACGTACCCTGCGGCGGCTGCAATGCATGCTGCCGGGCATCATACTTCATTCACGTGACCCCCGGGGATACGCAAGCCCTTGCCCACATTCCCGCAGAATTGCTGTTTCCCGCCCCGGGCAGACCCGCAGGACACCAGATCATGGGGTTCGACCAGCACGGACACTGCCCTATGCTGGTGGATGGTGTCTGTTCTATATATCCCTATCGGCCTCAGACATGCAGAGATTTCGACTGCCGGTTGTTCGCCGCAACTGGCCTGCCGGCAGGGGGTGAGGAAAAACAGGAAGTAAACGCCGCTGCGGCCGTCTGGCAATTTAGCTACGCGACCCAAGAGGCCAGGCACCGCCACACGGAGCTGAAGTCCATCGCCGGCGATCTGGCAGAGGCATCGGGTGTCGAGGAAAACCCGACGCGCATCGCGATGCTGGCGGTAAAGAATCTGCTGAGCTGAGCATTCAGCAGGTTAACGCCATGTGGTAAACCGATAAATGGCACCGCAGAAGATCTGACAAGATCGAAAAGCGCCCCTTCGCTTTACAACCCACCCACCCCACTGGCATGCTCATCAGGCAGGGGCAATCGCGGAGCAACATGCCACAGTTCATTGATTTGTCAGTGGCTATAGAAAACAACGAGCATACCGACCACCCGGGCGGCAGTCCGCAGGTTACCTATCGCACACACGATGAAACCGCGGGTGCGCTTGCTCACTTCTTCCCTGGTCTGCAGCCGGAGCAGTTACCCGACGGCGAGGGTTGGGCCGTTGAGAGTATCAAGCTGTCCACCCACAACGGCACCCACATGGATGCACCCTGGCACTTTCACAGCACCACCAACCATGGCGCCGACCCCGCACCGACCATAGATCAAACTCCATTGGACTACTGCTTCAAGCCCGGCGTGAAACTCGATTTCCGCCATTTCGACGATGGCTATCTGGTATCTGCCGCAGACATCGAAGCCGAGCTGCGACGCATCGGTCACGAACTGCAACCGCTGGATATCGTGCTGGTCAACACAAGCGCCGGAGCCATGTTCGGCCAACCCGGATACGTCGACGCTGGATGCGGCATGGGTCGCGAAGCAACGCTGTACCTGACCGAACGCGGTGTCAGGGTGGTGGGCACAGACGGCTGGTCGTGGGATGCCCCGTTCAACCACACAGCACAGCGCTGGGCCGCCGAAGGTGACCCCAGCATGGTTTGGGAAGGCCACAAAGCCGGCCGCGAGATTCCCTACTGGCAGATGGAAAAGCTGTACAACCTCGATTCTCTGCCAGACAACGGCTTCACCGTCGCCTGCTTTCCGGTAAAGATCAAAGGCGCATCTGCCGGCTGGACGCGATGTGTGGCCATTGTTGACTGAGCAAGGCCCTTTTTCGCGCGTGACGCGTCCCCTGTAATGAACTGGCAAACAATCGGCCAGGAGGTGCCCCGCAGGGGGAATCGCTTCACACAGTGGTGCGGGCGAACCCTGTTCAAGATTATGGGTTGGGGCATGATCGGTGATTTCCCCGACCGGCGGCAGTTCATCGTGGCACTGGCGCCGCATACTTCAAATATCGACTTTGTCCTCGCTGCCTGCGTCATCTGGGGCTATCGACTACATGCTTCGTTTCTCATCAAGAAGTCGGTGTTTTTCTTTCCTTTGAGCGTGATCATGAACATGTTCGGCGCCATACCGGTCGACCGCAGCGCTGCGTCGGGACTGGTGGAACAGATGGTGCAGCAGTTCGCCGACCATCCGCGTATGCTGCTCGGCATAACACCCGAAGGCACGCGCCGAAAAGTGCGCAGCTGGCGCAAGGGCTTCGCCCACATCGCAGCGGCCGCCAACGTACCGGTACTTCCCGTCACCATCAATTACCAGCTTAAGCAGGTGCGCATCGAGCCGCTCATCGAAGACGTGTCCGACCCGGACAGAACTCTGGAAATCGTCCAGCAAGCAGCGCACAAATGGGGTCACCCGCGCCGCTAGGCAGGTCGTTATTCTGGACCAGCACGCTCACCTCGAATTCACTGGACAACATTGCGCTTTTCGCGCATGTTTGCCGGCCCACTCGCCAAGCACAACAAGCCGGGCAGTAGCTCGATCGATATGAATGCCAAAAAGCATGCCCTGACATTCGTTACGATAACGGTATTCATCGACACCGTTGGATTCGGTGTAATCATGCCCGTGTTACCTCACTTCCTGGTGGAGCTGAGCGGCTCCACACTGGCCGAAGCCTCCATGCTGGCCGGTTACCTGGTGGCCTCTTATGCCGGGCTGCAGTTTTTCTTTGCGCCTCTGATCGGCAATCTCAGCGATCGCTACGGCAGGCGTCCGGTGCTGCTGATCTCGCTGTTTGCATTCGGCATCAATTACCTGATTGCCGGGTTTGCCACGGTACTGTGGGTACTGTTTCTCGGTCGCATACTCACCGGCGTAACAAGCGCCACCTATGCTACCGCCAATGCGTTGATCGCTGATGTCAGCCCCCCGGACGAACGCGCGCAGAATTTCGGTCTGATGGGCATGGCATTCGGTCTGGGCTTCATCGTAGGGCCTTCGCTGGGTGGTTTCCTCGGCGAATGGCACACTCGCGCTCCCTTTTTCGCTGCAGCCGGGTTGGCGTTCATCAATACGTTGTACGGTCTCTTCGCCCTCAAAGAAACCCTCGCCAAAGAGCAACGTCGCGCATTCGATTTCAAACGCGCCAACCCGTTCACAATGCTGCTGCACATCCGCCGCTACCCGCTGTTACTCGGCCTGATCACGGTGGTGTTCATCTACAACGTAGGCCACCATGTCTACCCCTCAAACTGGAATTTCTACACCATCGAGAAATTCGCATGGACCCCGTTCGATGTGGGTCTGTCGATGGGACTGGTAGGTCTGGCCATGGCGATCATTCAGGGCGGACTCATTCGCGTAGTCATACCTAAATGGGGCGCGCCGCGAACTGCTGTAGTCGGCATGCTGGCAGCGATATCTGCCTATATGGGCATCGCCTTTGCACCCAGTTCCCTGGCAGTTTATATGTGGTGCTTCGTATCGGCATTCGCAGGGCTCATGGGTCCCGCGGTGGCGGGCATCATGTCCAACCAGGTCCCGCAGAATGAACAGGGCGAGCTACAGGGCATCAACGCCAGCGTCAGCAGCATTGCGGCAATCATCGGCCCGCTGGTCATGACTCAGAGTTTTACCTGGTTCACGCAACCGGCCGCACCGGTATACTTCCCTGGCATAGCCTTCTTTGTAGCAGGCAGTCTGTCGGTCATCGCACTGGCGCTGTTCCTCAGCAATATGCGCATGATCAGCGCAACGGGAACGGCGCAGAATGAAACGTGATGTGAAGGACATTGTGGCCCTGAATCGCCAAGCCTGGGATAACCAGTCCAGCAATGGTGAGAGCCGCTGGGTGCAACCAGTGGATGAACACACGATCGCGCAGGCACGGCTTGGAAACTGGTCCGTCATACTCACACCCACCCGCGAGGTACCGCGAGACTGGTTCGGTGAACTGCAGGACAGGCCTGTGCTGTGTCTGGCTTCTGGCGGCGGCCCCCCCCGAACCCAGGGGGCCCCCCCCCGCCCCCGGGGGCCCCCCGTAGAACACACACCCCCCCCCCGAACCCCAGAAA
>CAYMUT010000005.1:33007-87522 GCA_964393625.1 uncultured Pseudomonadales bacterium | reverse complement strand
CCCCCGCCGGGGCGGGGGGGGGGGGGGGCGGGGCGGGCGCCGCGCGCCCCGCCCGCCCCCCCCCCCCCGGCGCGGTGGTCACCAGTTTCGACAACTCCCCCCGGCAGCTAGCCAGTGATCAGCTGGTGGCGCATCGCGAGGCGCTGAGTCTGCGAACCGAGCTTGGTGACATGGCCGATCTCAGCAGATTCGACGACTGCTCTTTCGACCTCATCTTTCACCCGGTTTCCAACGTATTCTGTGCTGACATCGCACCGGTGTGGCGGGAGTGTTTGCGGGTGCTGACTCCTGGCGGACGACTGCTCGCCGGCTTCATGAATCCGGATTTCTTCCTGTTCGATCATCTGGATATTGAGCAGGGTGGGCCCTTGGAAGCGCGCTTCGGATTGCCGTACAGCGACCCCGAACACCTCAGCGAACAACAGATGCGTGACCGGGTGGATGCTGGTGAAGCCATCGAGTTCAGCCATTCACTGGATGCGCAGATCGGCGGGCAACTCGACGCCGGTTTTACGCTGAAGGGTTTCTATGAGGATCGCTGGAGCACCCAGGCCACCCCCCTGAACGACTACATGCCCACATCCATGGCAACACTGGCGGTGAAGCCCTAGAATCTAATCCTGTTAGGCTAGCTGACAGGGTACGTGTATGCTATATCTGCCCAGATCGCGAAGACTTCCAGCCCTGCTGGCCGGTTTTCCCGCGCCAACAAGCACCACCTAACCAAGAGAGGTGTAAACATGTTCGACAAGCGAAAATCCAGTGGTTCAGAAAAGCAGGCGGCGCATGGATCCACCGCCGGCGCTGCCGCATCGGGCTCCGCCCAGGCCAGCGCACCCGCTCAGGAACCCTTCACCCCGAGGAGCAACGCAATGATAGGCAAAGGCATCAAAATCAACGGCACCGTAACCGGCGAGGAGAACCTCATGGTTGAAGGCACCATTGAAGGAACCATCGAGCTGCCGAATAACGACGTCACAATTGGCGAACCCGGCAAAGTCGAAGCCGACCTGCGCGCCAAGGTAGTCTACGTCGATGGCCAGGTCTCCGGTGACATCAATGGCAGCGAAAAAGTGGTCATTTCCAAGTCGGGTATAGTGCGCGGCAACATTATCGCACCCCGGGTGACCCTGGAAGACGGTGCCAAATTCAAAGGCAGTATCGATATGGACCCCACCGATGCGGACACAGGCAGTGCGCGCTCGAGGAGCTCCAAGGCAGCCGCCGAGCCGGTAGCACCGAGCCCCGCCAAGCAGGAAGCAGGTTGATTTGCTGCGGGCGTCAGCGGGGGTAACCCCAGCCACCGAAGGGCTGTCGTCCCAGTTGTTACCCAGGGTATTCGCGCCCTGGGAACCGCCTGCGCGCCTGCAGGTACTCGATCTGGGCGGCGGAGAGGCCAGCACCCTCGAGTTTCTCAGCCAGTATGATCTACAAATATTCTTTGCTGATCTGCTACGCGACCCGCCGGGCTGGCGGCCTGAAGAAGAACTCAGTGAGCAGGAGATTCAGGATAAACTCACCATCGAGCTTGGTCTGCAGGCGGGCGGCCAGTTCGACGTGATTCTGTTCTGGGATTACCTGCACTACCTCGATACATTGGCTTTAGGAGCGCTGTCCAATGTTCTGTACCCCCATGTGCATGCCCAGACGCGGGCATACGCGCTCGGCGCAATGCATTCAACCGGCCAGATAGAAAAGCACTGTTACGCGATCGTCGATGCACAGTCACTAATCGTGCGGCCGACCACCAATGAAGCGCACTACTATGCTCATTCTCAACAGGGCCTCAATGATCACTTCACGGCGCTGAGAATTTCTCGTGCTACATTGCTGCGCAATGGTCGCCTAGAGTTGATGTTTACTGGTGCCTGGTAAATCAGGCTAAAATGCAACTACGTAGTTGCAAATCTAACTCCGCGAAGACACTTATGGGGCGTCACCATGTCCACCATCGCAGTAAACCTGGTTTTCTCGGCACTCGCCGACAGTACCCGTCGCCATGTGCTGGAACGTCTCGCCGTGAGCGGCGCGGCCAGTGCATCTACACTTGCCAGGGAATTTCCGGTTAGCCGCCAGGCCATAGTCAAGCATATGAGCGTTCTTGAAGATGCCGGCCTGGTGTCGCGGGAAAGGAATGGCCGAGAGATAGTGTTCAATGCTGAGGCGCATCAACTGGCGGCCACCGCGCGCTGGATGAAGCGTATGGCGGAACGCTGGGACCCGGCAGTCACAGACTTCCGGTGAACTGCTATACCATCGCGCCCGTCAGAAGACCTGCGCAGCTGCACAGCAGCTCGTGGACGCACACCATCACGGACCGACACGCTCCTTGGACGAGTGGCTCCGCGCCGGCCGCCTGGGGATCAGCATCGGCGTCGTATCCCGGTAGTGCCGATAGTCAGGGTCATCGCCCCAGGCGCGCTCAGCCCGCAGCTGCAGCATTCTCACACCACTGATGCGCGTCAGCAGCAGTATGACGAACGCTGGTGAGATCAGAGTTGCGTACTGCCACCCCTGCAGAACAGGAACCGCAATCACAGCCATGCCAATCCACAGCATAATCTCACCGAAATAATTCGGGTGCCTTGACCATGCCCACAACCCATGGGTGATGAACCTGCCGGCGTTTTCCGGTTTCATCCGGAATGCCGACTTCTGCCGGTCGGCCGCGACCTCCAACACGAATCCGAAAATCCAGATAGCGACACCCAGGTACAGCCAACTGTTCGCCGGGACCTGGTGAACACTGGTAAGCGCAGCGAGCGCGCAACTGGCCGTAACGAACACCCAGCACCCCTGCAACGTCCACGTCATGAGGAACAGCGGAAATGAGCGCTTGATACTGCGAAACCGGCGATCTTCTCCGGCATCACGGGTACGCAGATAAAGGAATGGGCCCAGCCGTGTTGCCCATATCACAACCAGCCCGGCAATACTCACCGAGCGCACATCGAATGAACCGGCAGCGATCAGCGCTGTAACGATCATCATCACGTATGTCACGCTGCCGGTGAGATCGAAGAACGCTTCGGTACGCGCCACCCAGGCATGCAGGAAGACAATCCACTGCAAACAGAATGCAAATACGGCACACCATAGCATTACCGGCTGCCCGGCAATCACCGCACCATGCTGCGCCCCAGCCCAGGCCAGCAGCCCGGCCACCAGCAGAGCGCCGCAGATACCGGCAGCGCCCAGGACCACATCATTCTTCATTTAGATCTCTCCTCCAGAAGCGCTCATCTTAACCACATCTGTTGGAAATGGCGCGCCCGTCCGACATACTGCCGCCAATCAAATAAACACGCTGCTGCCCCATGGCTTTTCTGTTACTTGCACTGGGTGTCGCCCTGTTGCTGGTCGGCGGCACGCTGCTCGTCCGCGGCGCTTCCGGCATAGCTCAGCATTTCAACGTGCCGCCGATGATCATCGGACTCAGCGTGGTTGCCTTCGGCACCAGTACCCCTGAGTTGATCATCAATATCACCGGCGCCCTGAGCGGTCAGACCGATCTGGCCTTCGGCAACGCAGTGGGTTCAAATCTGGCCAATTTCGGCCTGGTACTGGGTGCTGCGGCAGTGCTGTCCCCGATCTACCTTCAAGGTCAGGTAGTGCGACGGGAAGTACCCTTTCTGCTGCTCATCACGGCCATTCTGATGGTCATGGCCGCCGACGATTCCCTGGCCCACGTGGCGCCCATGCTCGACCGGGGTGATGCGATCATTCTGCTGCTGTTGTTTACGATTTTCATATATTTCATCGTGCGCGACTTGATCGCATCCGAGGGTGACCCAGTGCTGTTGGATGCCGAACATTTCAACGTCGGCAAATCCCGCTCAAACCTGGCAATCAATACTCTACTGACCATCGCCGGCATGGCTGGTCTGATGTACGGTGGTCAAATGACGATCACTCAAGGCGCGATCATTGCCAAGATCCTTGCCGTACCCGAGGTCGTAGTGGGTATCTTCATCGTCGCAGTGGGCACCAGCCTGCCGGAACTGGTTACTTCTGCAATCGCCGCATACCAGGACGAAACGGATCTGGCGCTAGGCAACATCGTCGGCTCGAACATTTTCAATTCTCTGGTCGTGCTGCCCGCGGCCGCCATCATCCAACCTCTGCCGGTGCCCAGAGGCGGCGACCTGGACCTGGCCGTGGTATTTGTCTTCGTGCTGGTGGTTATCCCGCTGTTTGTGTTCTCCAACGCTCGTCTGGGCAGAGCCGCCGGTGCGTGCTTGCTGCTGAGCTACGGGGCATACCTGGTATTCCGCTTCAACGTCGCCTGAAAAGCGCGCGTGACGAAAAACCTACATTTCCCAATAAAGCCCCGCTATCATCCCAAGTGGAAGCCAAAAAACCATACCAAAGGAGAGAACATGGGCGAAAACATCGGCAAGAAAACGGCATTGATATGCCTCATGGCAGCGCTTGGGCTGACATCCTCAATCGTCCACGCAGACGACGAGCAGGCCCAGCGAGCCATAGAGACACGTCAGGGTTTGCTCAAGGTCGTCGGCTACTACATGGGCCCACTGGTGGGCATGGCACGCGAGCAGATCCCATACGACGCTGACATGATGAAAGCCAACGCGGAGAAGATCGCGCAACTTGTGCCGATGATCCCCGACGTGTTCCGCATGGACACCAGCGGCTCTGAGCTGGTCACCGAAGCCCTCGATGACATCTGGTCTAACACTGACGATTTCAACGGCAAGGCGGCAACCGTCGCAGAACGAGCAAGCGCATTGGCCGCCGCCACGGGCCAGGGTGCCGGCGCCGCGATGAAGGCGTTCGGCGCAATGGGCGGCGCCTGCAAATCCTGTCACGACGAATACCGTCAACAAGATTAGCAACACATCGCAGCAACCAAATCAGTCACTGGTGTGGGACCTGCCAACGCGGGTCTTCCACTGGTTGCTGGCGGTTTGTCTACTCGGGTCCTGGGCCACTGCTGAAGCAGGCTTCGATTATACCGAGCTGCATTTTCTGCTCGGTTATACCAGTCTTACACTGATTCTTTTTCGAATTGTCTGGGGGTTCGTCGGGCCCCGGCACGCGCGATTCTCGAGCTTCCTGAGCGGGCCTGCCGCAACCATCACATCACTGCGACAGCTGTTTTCCCGCCAGCCACGGGCAGGCGCCGGCCACAGCGCCATTGCCAGCTGGTCGGTTCTGGCCATGCTGCTGCTGGTTGCCACACAAGCCTCCACCGGATTATTCATCAGCGATGACATTTTCTACGCAGGACCCTATAACGGGGTAGTCAGCAGCGCTACCGCAGGCCAGCTGGCCGGTATACACCACCTCAATTTCAATCTGCTGCAGGCCATGGTGCTGATGCACTTGTGCGCAGTGGGCTGGTATCGCCTGGGCAAAAAGATCGATCTGGTCGGACCCATGTTGCATGGGCACAAGCAATTGCCTGCCGAGCTGCTTGAGCAGGCGATCGACTCCTCACGCACAGGGGTCGCGCTGATCGTCCTCATATCAGCCGTGCTGGCCGTTACGGCACTGGTTCAACTGGCGCCACCGCCACCGATGCCGGACTACTTCTGATTTCCTGCTAGCCAGGTCATTAATGGTCGTCGGGTTTGCGCGCCAGCAATTGCGCGACTGCCAGATCAGCACCGGCCGCTCCTTCGATCATCCCCTCGAAATACTCTACAGCCTCAAGGTCGGGCACTGCCTCACGCAATGCACCTGGCGCCACGCGGAAACGATCGCTGCCAGGACCCGCTACAGGCTCCGGCCAGCGTAGATGCTCCTCTACCAGCAGCCATCCTCCCGCAGTCAGGTGGTGCCCCAAGCTCGCCAGCAGATCCGGCGCCACGAAGTGAGTCATCACGATCAGCTGATAATCGTCGCGGGGGAGTGAGTCACCCGCCAGCAGATCCGCACAAAACCAATTGACCTCAACACCGGCACGCTCAGCTCCTGCGCGGGCATGCTGCAGACCCCGCTCAGATATATCTAGCGCATCTACACTGAAACCCTGCTGGGCCAGGTAAATGGCATTGCGGCCGGCGCCACATGCCAGGTCAAGGGCTCTACCCGGCGTGACCCGGGAGCTATGCGCCCGCAGAAATGGACTCGCTTCTGAGCTGGCCCGGAAGTCTGCGCGCGCGTATCTGGCATCCCACTTGCGGCGATCCACCTCACTCATCGATTCTCCTGATTGTAATTCGAGTCACTTTTCGCTGTTGCACGCTATCCCCGCACGCGCTAGCTTATGCGCCCTTTTGCGAAAGGCGCCGCCTTACTCTATGGAAATCAGCAAGTCATCCGACCAATCGGGCCTCGACAAAGCCGCCGTGTTTTTGTCAGGGCTATGCCTGCTGCATTGCCTTGCTGTGCCGGTTTCGCTGCTGCTGGGCCCGCTGCTGGGCAACTGGTTACAGAGTACCGAAACCGAGGTGCACTGGATACTGCTCGGGCTGGCGCTACCGATCAGCGCAGTCGCCCTGCAGCGTGGCTACCAAAGACATCACAATGTGACCACGTTGTGGCTGGGTTACGGCGGATTGGTGGTCATGTTGGTAGGCGTGGCGCACCTGTTCGGCGAAACCTGGGAGGTGCTGCTGACGGTAATCGGCGTCATTGCTTTACTCATCGCCCACGTACGCAACCTGATAGGCGGCCATAGCCATTCCTAGCGCCGGGAACGACCGCTTGGTGAGCCCCTGTTTATGCGCCCAGGCGGCCCGACACGCATTCATGCCCTTGCGGTTGTACCAACCGCTCCATGGGAGTATACAGGCCACATACCAAAACAACGCTTTTTAGGCTCGCTATGAAATACGACAACATACTTCAAACCATAGGTAGTACCCCGATTGTTCGCCTGAACCGCATAGCACCGGATCACGTGGACATGTACGTCAAGGTCGAGTCGTTCAACCCGATGGCTTCGGTAAAAGATCGTCTGGCCTACGCCATCCTCAAAGACGCACGGGATCGGGGCGAACTGCAGCCGGGGCAGACGGTGGTCGAGGCCACATCGGGAAACACGGGCATTGCCCTGGCAATGGTCTGCGCTGTCATGGGTCACCCCTTCGTGGCCACCATGGTCGAAACCTTTTCCATAGAGCGGCGCAAGATCATGCGCGCGCTCGGCGCAAAAGTCATTCTTACACCCGCCGCAGAACGGGGTTCAGGCATGGTCAAACGCGCCGAAGAACTGGCAGCGGAACACGGCTGGTTCCTGGCTCGACAGTTCGAGAATCCGGCGAATCCGGCTTATCACGCCAGCACAACGGGCCCTGAAATTCTGCGCGACTTCGCCGGCGAACGCCTGGACTACTGGGTGTCGGGTTGGGGCACCGGCGGCACTCTGAGCGGCGCCGGACGCGTGCTCAAAGCCGCACGACCCGATCTGAAGATCATTGCCACCGAGCCGGAACAGGCCTCTCTGCTGGCCGGCGGCGAATGGTCGCCGCATAAGATTCAAGGCTGGACGCCGGATTTCATTCCCAGCGTACTCGATCCAGAGGTCGCCGATGAGGTGGTAGCCGTCAATGAAGACGACGCCATCGCCAACGCGCTGCGGCTATCCACCGAAGAAGGAATATTCGTCGGCATATCGGCAGGGGCAACGCTTACCGCCGCCCTTAAAACCGCGCAGAGCGCAACGGCCGGCAGTGTGATTCTCGCCATGCTGCCAGATACCGCGGAACGCTATCTTTCCACACCGTTGTTCGAGTCTATCGAAGAGGGTTCAGACGACGAGTGGCTGGGTACCCTCTGAGGGATAACACCCGGACCCCAGCGCTCGACTCACGCACAGCAGCGAACGGCCTCTTCCTACATCTCTCGGCGAACCAGCGAGTTAAGGTTTACTCATGAGAGCGACACTGCCCCTGCTGCTGGTTTTACTGCCCATCGCACCCGCCGGTGCCAGTATTTATCGCTGCACGGATGACCGCGGCAACCCGGTATTCTCCGATCTCGGCTGCAACAGTAGCGAACAGCTGGAGCTCACCCCATTGCAGACGCTGGAGTTCGCTCCCGCGGATGCAAAAGCCCCGCACCTGCGGCGCGAGGACAACGCCCAGCGCCGGGAAGCGGCGCGACGACGCCAGCAGGCTGCCACAGAACAGGCGAGGGTCGCCAGGCGCCATGAGCATGCCTGCAATCAGGCTACTGAATTGATTGCCCAGATCCGGGACAAACGGCGCCAGGGTTACGATATCGGCGAAAGTACGCGTCTACGCGCGCAACTCAATGCCGCCAAGCGTGACCGGCGCCGTTTCTGCAGTTGATTACCGCTAAGCGCGGCCGATCGTGCCGGTAAATTGCTCCACGCTCATCAGGCCCGGCCCGCTTTCAGTGCGCAACAAGGTTCTGGCAAGGCTTACACAGGCATCGTTGGCCGGGGTCGGTACGCCATAGAGGCGCCCCAGCAGACAGATCTCGCCATTGAGATAGTCGGTCTCGATATCACCAGTGCCCCGTTCTACGCTCTGCCACGAAGAGCCTGCGGTGCGCGGGTGACCTGGCACCTCCACCGCTTCATAGGTATCACGCTGCCGCTCACGCACCTCATCTGCATTGGCGCAATCGATACCGGCGGCGCGGAAGCAAGCCAGGGCTTCGTCACGGATCTGGCGCCGCAATGAGCCGATATTCTGTGGATCGGTGAGACCAGCCTGCAGGACGTTGAACAGGTTCATCAGCAGTTTGGCATATTTGAAGCGCATGACTTCTCGTTCCGGCCGTGCCGAGAAGCCGGCCTCGGTCAGGTCGGCGGTCATCTGTGTGGCACGATCATCAACTCCCTGGGGGTAACACCCTGTATCCAGAATGCCGCCAGCGCCTCTTGCGTAGGTAACGACTTCGCCAGGAGTGAGGTAGAGCGCCGGCAGATTTACTAGCGTTGCGTAGACGTTTTCGAAATAACGCAGCGCCAGCCGCTCATTGGCAACACCGTTCTGCACACAGGCTACCGCGACATGCGCAGGCGCCACTATTGCCAAATCATCCAGCGCGGCCTGCGTCTGCTGAGACTTCATGCACAACAGCACAACCGCCTTGTCATCGAAAGAGATCTCGCCCGGATGCGTTACCGTGCGAACATCCAGCGATGCAGCGCCGTCCGGGCCGACCAGCCGCAACCCGTTTCGTTGCAGCTCACGCCCATGGTCCCCCCGGGCAATCAACGTAGTTTGGAACCCCGCCTGGTGAAGCCGCCCACCGATCGTGCCGCCGATGCCACCGGCACCGTATATAATGTAGTGCAAATCTGTTCCCCTAGCGCAGCAGCAACGGGTAATCCAGTTCCACGTCCCAATGCACCTGGGCGACGCTGCCGAATCGTGATTCATTGGCAAAACCGTGGTGCCGCAGGCTTTCCATATCCCGCAGGATACGCTCCAGCGGCTGGCCCTGATCAGATACGCTGGAGCCCGCAGCGTCAGCTACGTGCCTTACCGCCTCCGCACACGCCTGCAACGTATGGGTTCCTGCCAGATAAAGATCGGCACGCTCGACCGCGGAAAACGTTTCACCGGCGACACCGCGCTGCCAGTACTGATCCAGCGTGGCCAGGAAGTAGTGTCTGGCGCTGCGATAGATTCCCAGCCCCTTGCCAAAGTGGACCTGCGCTAAAGAACGTTGCGCCAGGCGCCCGGGACTGGCGTAGGGTACTTTGTTGCGCGCCAGATCGCTTAGATAGTCCAGTGCCTGCCGAGCTAGACTCAACGCCACCGGCACGTAGGTGGCAAACACGACTCTTGACGGACACTGATATAAGTCGTCCTGGTACAGGGTGTTGGTGGATTCCGCCGCCGGCGCCAGCAGTTCTGCCGGCACCAGCACATCGCTCACTTCCACGTCATTACTGCCCGTACCGCGCATGCCCAGGGTATGCCAGTTGTCGATGATCCGGCACTGCTCGGCGGGTACCGCAACCATATGCGGGATGCTTTCCGCCCCTTCCACCAGCGCCGGAGCAAGCATGTACCGGGCGTGATGGCAACCGCTGACAAAGGAATTCCGACCAGAGACAATGTAGCCGCCGTCTGCGGGTTTGGCTTTCAACGGCGTGTGTCCGCTGGCAGCCACCAGCGTATCAGGGTCTTCCTGCCAGAGTGCCTCGACCATCGACTCCGGCCATTTGGCGCCCATCAGACGCGCCGCGTTGTAAACCATTACGAACCAGGCCGCGGAAGCATCCGCGTCTGCCAGGGTCTCACAAATCAACGCACACGTGACCGGGTCCACGGCCAGACCACCCAGACGCGTTGGCAGATACAGCCGCGGAACCTGCGCTTGCACCAGGGCCGCAACCGCCAGCTCATGCAACCTGCCATGACTTTCCGCCCACCCGGCATGCTGTTCAATCTGCACTGCAGCATGATGCGCCCGGCTAAGCAGTTCTTCCCTTGAGTATTCGGCGTCGTTCATCCGGCTGATTGTATCGGGAAAATTGGAAGCTGGGGCAGAGCGCACACTTTCTTGCCGTGATTGAATTTATATTGCACGCTCGCATCCGCGAACAGGATTTCCATGCCCTGCGGATATCATCTGAACCTCGCTGAGGGTCTGATCACTGTTTCGGTCACCGAGGAGGTGCCCCTTGAAGAAGCGGCTGCGTTTGCGCGCCAGATGCTCGCCGACGCGCGCTACGACCCATCGCTGCCCCAACTCATCGACCTGCGTGGCCTCACGGTAACACGCACACCGCCAGACTCCGCAGCTTTCAGGGATTTCGTGCTGCTTGAATATCGGCCAAGAGTCAATGCCAGCATCGCCATCGTGGTCGACGGCAGCCTCGACCACAGGTCGCTGGCAAGCCTGTACCATCTGTCCTGCTCAAGGAACAAGACCGAGTTGTTCGACCATTACGAGCGCGCGCTCAAATGGTTGATGCGCACAGAATTCGTCTGATGACCCCAGTGCGCATCGCCTTCTGCATCGGCCTATTGGAGCAACCCGATCGCTGCACTCAAACCAACCACGGTACCCCAGAACAGGTACTGGCTGGAGTAGGCAACCAGACGGGAAATCGGTTCACTGGCGTGCAGTTCAGAAGCCTGCGCGACGCCCTCGCTAGCTCTGTCCACAGACGTCTCCTACAGCGGACATTATCGTTTACGAGCTATACGGTCAGTTTGCTGGCCCGACACAAGTCCTTGTAATCAAGCGATTTTTTTAGTTTTCTCTGCTGTCTTACGAGATCTCTTTCTCTTGCGGATCTTTCTCTTGAAAATCTCTCTCAAAGACTTCGTCCAACCCTGCAAGTTCGACTGCCACTGCAACCTGACCCGCCGGTAAAATAATGGTGCGAAGCCTTCTTCTGCCGTATAACTCTCTCGCAGCCGGTCGTCGACTGCCACCGCCCAACACGATGAACCATGGAGTCTGGCTTATCCCGGCGTCATCTGCAAACCGCCTTCTGTGAGACTTGTGTGAGACAAATGTAAGCCGCTCACCAGGCTCGATCGATGGAGAAAATGAAAGAATTATGGATTGCGATTTGCTAACACATTGAACTGAAAAGAGATTTCATTCCGGGCAAAAAAGTACCTCGCTCAGGTACTTTTTTTTGCTGAATTTTTCTGTATGCTAGCAACCCTCACTAGCCGGGACTGTATGTCTATACAGTGTTATTCTCCTCGGCAGGGCGATTACACCACATGCAGCCCGGCTAGTTGAGGCCAACCCCGCTAACTCGTGGTTTCCCCGTTAACAGCTTTAATGTGCTATTCCGGCTGCTCCGGCAATACGTCGAACCAGTCAAACTCGCCATCGGCTACCGCAACGAATTCCGGATTGAGCAGGCTGTCTTTGCTGTTGTAGGCCAGCGGGCTGCCATCGAAGGTGTACACCTCACCTCCCGCCGCTTTGAGCACGGCATGAGCAGCGGCGATGTCCCACTCACTGGTCGGACCCAGGCGCGGATACAGATCAGCGCCACCATCGGCAAGTACGCACAGCTTCAACGAACTACCGGTGGGACGCCTGCTGAGTTGATTGAAACGCCCCTGCAATTGATCAAGATACCCCTCTAAGCGTTCACCGCCATGGCTGCGACTGGCGACCACAACGAGTTCCTGCTGATCGTCACGCATGCGCCGAACGTTGATGTCGCTGTGCTTTCCATCCTTCCAGCACCAGGCTCGGGATGCCGCCACATCACCCACATAGACTTTGCCCTGAACGGGCACGCCGACGATGCCGTAAACTGCCCGGCCCTGTTCAATCAATGCAATGTTGACGGTGAATTCGCCGTTGCGATTGACGAATTCCTTGGTCCCGTCGAGGGGGTCTACCAACCAATACCGCTGCCAGCCTGCCCGGACGTCATAGGGCGGGGGCTCTGATTCCTCCGAGATAATCGGTATGTCCGGTGTCGCAGCGAGAAGCCCCTCCACGATGATCGCGTGGGCCGCCAGGTCGGCCTGAGTGAGAGGCGATTGATCTTCTTTGTTCTGCACCGCGAAGTCACTACCGTACACTTCGAGAATCGCTTCCCCGGACCGGGTTATGATGTTCAACAATTCATCGTGCAGGGCTTCATTCAAATTTGACATTTACTCTTCCTAATAAATCTATGCACAGTACCGCCTGGGACGAAATCGAGTCTGTCCTGCTCGACATGGACGGCACGTTGCTCGACCTCAATTACGACAATCGCGTGTGGAATGAGCTGGTTCCCGCCGCATTCGCGCAACAGCGCGGCTTAAGCGTTGACGCCGCCAAGCAATACCTGCTGGCCCACATGCGCGATATCCGCGGCACTATCGAATTTTACAACTTCGACTACTGGATCGCATACACCGGTGTCGATCTGGTCGGGGTGCACCGGCAAGCGACAGAGCTGGTGGACTATCGACCCGGCGCACTGGCATTCCTCCGTTGGGTGCGAAGCACCGGGCGACAGTGTGTCATTGCGACCAACGCGCACCGGGATTCGATCTTGGTCAAGAATGAGTTTACCGGCATCTGCGCGGAAGTAGACGACGTTGCATCCAGTCAAGACTACGGCGTTCCCAAGGAGGACCCCCGCTTCTGGGCGGCCCTGCAACAGCAGTACAGTTATGAGCCGGCAAAGGCAATGTTCATTGACGACAACGAACCGGTTCTCGCAGCTGCCCGGCACAGTCGCATCCGCCACGTTTACGGCATCACCACACCAGACTCCAGCAAACCCTCACGCGACATACCGCACTACCCGACATTCGATCACTTCGCAGAAATCTGCCCGGCCATTGCGCTCTAATCAGCCGGCCTATAGGGTGGCGCCATGCAAGGCGATACTTCCGTCAGGTCAGTGCGCATCGACCGCTGGCTGTGGGCGGCTCGTTTTTTCAGGACCCGCTCCCTCGCCAAAGCCGCCATCGAAGCCGGCAAGGTGCATATGAGCGGGCAGCGCGTGAAACCCGCCAAAGAGATACAGGCGGGTACGGTGCTGCGCATTAAACGCGGCAGCGTCGAACAGACGATCCGCGTCGAGGTGCTGAGCGAACAGCGTGGCCCTGCGAAAGTGGCGCAGACCCTCTACACTGAAACCGATGAGAGTATCGAAAAGCGGGAATCTGACCGCGCCATGCGCGCGATGGAGCGTGCCGGCCTACAGGTCCCGGCTAGTAAGCCAAGTAAAAAAGAACGCCGCGACCTGCGCAAACTGAAGAGCCTGGAAAACAACATTGAGTGACGGCAGTAATCTCCACGAACCTGAGCAGCCCGGGCAGGCAGCAGACGGCGATCGCCTGCACCGGTTTTCTTTCCAAGACATTCCCGTACGCGGCCAGTGGGTACGACTCACTGAAACCCTGCGCGTCGCCAATTCGGTGCACACCTATCCACCACCGATTGCGCATTTGCTCAGCCAGATGTTCGCGGCAGTTTCGATGTTCGCTGACAACCTTAAGTTCTCCGGCGCGGTGGCTTTGCAATCCCAGGGCAGCGGCCCACTGATCCGCTCGCTGGCCGAATGTCGAGAGCAGAAATATCTTCGCGGCATCGCTCACCTGCAGCCGGACTATGCGCCGCCGGCCAACCCTCGGGATCTGTCGGCCTGGCTAGGCGAAGGGCGGCTGGCGATATCACTGATCCCACCACCGGACAGTCAGCAAACCCCTTATCAGGGCATGGTGGCGTTGCAGGACGCAGAGTTCAGCCGCAATCTCGAGACTTACTTTGCCAACTCTGAACAGCTGCCTTCTCGCCTGTTCCTCGCCAGCACGGCGACATCGGTGACAGGGCTGTTATTGCAACGCATACCCAGTGCGGATCACGCCACCGAGATGACCATCGATGCCGAGGAAGAAGCATGGCGATCCATAGTCGCCCTGGCAGATACCGTAACCGACGATGAAATGACCGAGCTGCCGGTAGAACAATTGCTGGGCAGGTTGTTCGCGGAGTACCCCTGCCGCCTGCACCCACCTCGGGAGTTGAGTTACCGTTGTACCTGCTCACGTGAAAAGAGCGATCGCACGTTAAGGGTGCTCAGCGACGACGAAATCGAGGAACTGCTGGCCGAACGCGGCAGAATAATCATCGATTGTGAATTCTGCGGCACCCGCTACAGGTATGACACGGTAGATATCGGCGCCCTGCTGGGCGGCAATCCACGATCATCCGGCGACCCCCTTCACTGACGAAAAACCGCTCTCGGCTTTCGGATTATCGCCCGAAAGCCCGCACAAAAAATTACATCGGCCACATTTCGTCTGGCATAATTGCCCTTCACTTGAAGGGTTCAAAAAAGAATAATGGCCGTCGATATCGATTCAACTGTCAAGACCGACAATTACGTTAATCCGAGCGTTCCGGCACTGGCTGAGCAGGCTGTTCTGCGCGGTGAGGGCCGCTTCGCAAACAATGGCGCCATTGTCGTCGAAACCGGCCATCGAACCGGCCGCTCACCAAAAGACCGTTTCATCGTCGACGAACCCTCGACCTCAGATTCAATAGATTGGGGCCCGATCAACCAGCCCATTTCACCAGATATCTTCGATGCTCTTTGGCGCCGGGTACAGCTCCACGTCCATGAGCGCGAGACCTATGTCTCCACACTACATGTGGGCGCTGATCCCGAGCACTACCTGCCCATTGAGGTAACTACTGAATACGCCTGGCACGGTTTGTTCGGCCGTGCGCTGTTCATCATCCCGGAACACTACAACCCGCACAACAAAGAAGCCTGGCAGATCATCAATGCGCCGACCTTCATGTGCGACCCGAAACGCGACGGCACTAACAGCGACGGCACTGTGATGATCAACTTCGCTCAGCGCAAGGTGCTCATCGCAGGCATGCGCTACGCGGGTGAAATGAAAAAGTCGATGTTCTCGGTACTCAACTTCCTGCTGCCTGAGAAAGACGTACTGCCCATGCACTGTTCCGCCAACATGGGCGATGGCAGCGACGTGACGCTGTTCTTCGGTCTTTCCGGCACCGGCAAGACCACCTTGTCCGCCGACCCGACACGCCTGCTGATCGGCGACGACGAACACGGTTGGGGCAAGGGCACCGTGTTCAATTTCGAAGGCGGATGTTACGCCAAATGTATCGATCTGACCCGGGAAAACGAGCCGGTTATCTACGACGCCATTCGCTTCGGCGCAATCGTTGAAAACGTCGTCATCGACGACGATACCCGGCAGCCTGACTATGCCGATTCGACGCTCACGGAGAACACCCGAGCGTGCTACCCACGTTCAAACATTGCCGAAAGCGTACCCGAGAACCGCGCCGGCGAGCCTAACAACATCATCTTCCTGACCTGCGATGTGAGCGGCGTGCTACCGCCAGTATCACTGCTGTCCAAGGAAGCTGCGGCATATCATTTTCTGTCCGGCTACACCGCTCAGGTAGGTTCCACCGAGGTGGGCTCCACCGAAGCTTATTCCGCAACGTTTTCCACCTGCTTCGGCGCACCGTTCTTTCCACGCCCGGCAGGCGTGTATGCAGATCTGCTGATCAAGCGTCTCGAAGAATTCGGCTCGAGAGTTTATCTGGTCAACACCGGCTGGACCGGCGGCGGTTACGGCGTAGGAGAGCGTTTCAAGATTCCCACCACCCGGGCCATCATCGGCGCCATTCAGAGCGGCGCACTGAACAACGTTACTACCGAAACACTACCGGGCTTTAACCTGCAGATTCCAACGCAAGTGCCCGGCGTAGACGCCAGGCTGCTGAACCCACGCGGCACCTGGGTCGACCAGGCCGCGTACGACGAAGCCGCCCATAGTCTGATCGCCAAATTCGTGGACAACTTCGGCAAGTTCGAGGTAGATGCGACCATCATCGCGGCCGGACCGTCCATCGACTGACATCGCTCCATTCATACACGAGTTGACCGCCAAACTCTAAGCCAATACCTTAGAAGCTACTCAAACTAGCGAACACGCGAATGGCTGACGCAAACTCATCCGCCGTTGCCGGCTCGCGGATCAACTTGAATCACCTGGCGAGCCTCAATCAGCAGCTCACCAGCCTGCTTGGGTTGCAGCGCGGTATCGAAAAGGAAAGTCTACGCGTAGCAACCGACGGCGGGCTATCTCAACTGCCACACCCTCGGACGCTCGGCTCGCCACTGACCCACGAAGCCATAACCACAGATTTTTCCGAAGCACAGCTCGAACTGATCACTGGCGTTCACGACTCGCCTGGCAAGTGCCTGGATGAGCTGATCGACATTCACCGGTTTGTCTACAACGGTATCGATGACGAACTGCTTTGGCCCAGCAGCATGCCCTGCATCGTTGGCGACGACGACAAAATCCCGGTAGGCAACTATGGTTCGTCGAACATCGCCCGGGCCAAAACCGTATACAGACTTGGCTTGGGCCTGCGTTACGGGCGGCTCATGCAGACCATTTCGGGCATTCACTACAATTTCTCGATACCCGACTCGCTATGGCAGGCCCTGGGCATTCACACCCAGGACCAGCGCACCCGGGCGTATTTCGCTCTGATCCGCAATTTCCGGCGCTGGTCATGGTTGCTGATCTATCTGTTTGGCGCATCTCCTGCCGTGTGCCGCTCATTCGTGAGAAATCAGCAGCATGGACTCGAGCCGTTCGACGAAGGCTCTCTGCATCTGCCCTACGCCACCAGTCTGCGCATGGGGCCACTGGGCTATCAAAGCAGCGCCCAGAGTGCCCTGCACATCTCCTACAACTCGCTGGATGAATATGCCAGTTCCATGGTCGATGCGTTGACCCGTACCTACCCCGCCTATGCGCAAATGGGCATCAAGCACAACGATGAATATCAACAACTCAATACCGCGATACTGCAGATCGAAAATGAGTTTTACGGCACGATCAGGCCAAAGCGGCGCATCAATAGTGGCGAGCGGCCGGTCAACGCGCTGCGCGACCGTGGCGTTGAATACGTGGAGGTCCGCTGTCTGGATCTCAATCCGTTTCTGCCGGTAGGCATCGACGAGCAGCAGATCAGTTTCCTCGACACCTTCCTAGTGCTGTGTCTACTCGCCGATAGTGCACCGGACAGCACCGCTGAATCTGTTCGCCTGGTTGAAAACCAGCTCGCCATCGTGCAACGAGGCCGCGACCCTGCACTGCAACTGCTGGATGAAAACGGCATCAGCACCAGCCCGCGCGAGTGGGGCTCGCAACTGCTTGATGACTGCGAAACCATCACTAAGCTGCTGGATCAAACCAACGATACAGACACGTACAGCAATGCCCTGCAAGCGCAACGCACGCGCGTCCTCGACCCCGGTCAGACGCCCTCTGCGCTTATTCTGCAGCAGATGAAGGACGAGCAGATTCCGTTCTTCCGCTTCAGTATGAATCAGGCCATTGCCCACCAGGCGTTTTTTGCTTCCCGCCCGCTGGACTCAACCGAACAGCGCTACTTTACCGAGTCGGTCAGAGCATCCATTCAACGACAACACGAGATGGAAGCCGCGGACACTCAATCGTTCGACGAATTCCTCAAAGACTACCTCGCCCTGCCCGCCTAATGAACTTCCTCGCCCATTGCGCCCTGGCGGCGGACGCTGCCGACCAATGGGGCTGCTCCGTAAAGCAGAAAGAAGGTCTGCTGGCCGGAGCTGTGATCGGAGACTTCGTGAAAGGCTCGATACCCGAGGACTGGCCCATACCGTTACAGGCCGGTGCGCGACTTCACCGCAGGGTAGACGCCCTGTCCAACACACTGCCCGGCATTCGCGCCAGTTGCGACCGCTACCCCGCCCATCTGCGGCGCTTCGCACCCATATTCGTAGATATGCTGGCAGATCACAGTCTTGCCAACCAATGGCCGGCTTATTATACCGAGGACATCGACAGCTTCGCCCGGGATTGCTACCAGGCGGTAGCCACCTTCGAAGATTATCTCAACCAGCCCGGTAAACGTTTCTTTGCCTACATGCAGGAGTCGAATCTGCTGGCGAACTATCACCAGTGGCATCATGTACGACGCGGCCTGGCTTCAGTGCTGCGCAGGCTGCGGCGGGAGGATATGCTTGCCGAGGTGGAACGTGCCAGCGCCGAGGTGGCCCAGCTTACACACGGCGACTTTGCGGGATTTTATCCCGAACTGCGCGCTGCCTGGCAGGAATGGGACGCGTTTGCAGCGATCAACGCTGTACCACGAAGTTAGTGAACATGAGGTCATCGATGTAGGGCTGACCCTCTTCTTTTTCGAGAACTTCCCGCAGTTCCCGGAGCGCTTCCGCCTTGATTGTTTCTCTACCGGTGGTGCTGGCGATGGTGGACTCATCCTGACGCGACAACAGCAGCACCAGGCGGTTGCGCAATGCCGGCAAGTGGTAGCGCGCGGCGAACTCCGCGTCTTTGTTCGACACCCGGACGGTGACGTCCGCTTTCACATAGCGCAGTCTGCCGGTGTCTGACACACCATAGTTGGTAATGAAGGTCGGCTTGAGGTTCACATAGCGGACCACCCCGCCAATTGCTTGTGGTGTCTCTCCCACGTCCGGCGCTTTTTCCGCAAGCACCGGAGCAGCGGCGAAGAGCAGAACTGAAAAAATTGTCATACTCAGCAGCAATGCTTTCATTTGCAGCGCCTTTTCAGCTAGTTCAGGAATTTCTGACTCGAAGTACTCAAAGCATAGTTGACCCACGCGAATGCACCAGTAACCTAGCAGCCTGTTGCGACACTCGCGTCCTGACGGGAAATTCGCAGCCCGAATGACCGCCATTTCCTGTGGAGAACAAAATTGAAAGCGGTATTGTGCAAGGCCAATGGTCCAGCCGAAGACCTCATCATCGAAGACGTGCCGGCACCGGAACTACGGGCCGGCGAGGTCATCGTCGATGTACGAGCGGCGGCGCTCAATTTCCCCGACGTCCTGATGGTACAGGGCAAATATCAGTCGCAACCTGATCTGCCGTTCTCCCCGGGTGGAGAGTTCGCGGGGTGCATCAGCGCGGTCGCAGACGATGTCGATGACTGGCAGGCGGGCGATGAAGTATTCGGCGGCACCGGACACGGTTGTTTCGCCCAGCAGATAGCCGTGCCGGCCAAAAGTCTGCGCAAGAAGCCCAGCGGAATGAGCTTCGCCCAGGCGTCGGGCATCAGTACCACCTACGGCACCTCTTACTACGCGCTGAAACAACGCGCCAACCTGCAGCCCGGCGAAACGCTGCTGGTACTGGGCGCCGCTGGGGGCGTAGGACTCGCCGCCGTGGAATTAGGCAAGGCCATGGGCGCTCGCGTGATCGCCGCGGCCAGCAGCCCCGAAAAGCTCGAAACGGCCAAGCAGGCGGGTGCCGACGAATTGATCGACTACAGCGACGGGGAACTCAAAGATAAGGTAAAGGCCGTTACCGGCGGCAAAGGCGCCGACGTCATCTACGATCCCGTGGGAGGCGATCTGTTCGACCAGTGCATGCGCTGTATCAACTGGTACGGTCGGGTGCTCATCATTGGCTTTGTCGGCGGTGATATTCCGCGCGTTCCCACCAATCTTATTTTGTTGAAAAGCTGCCAGGTAGTTGGTGTATTCTACGGCGCCTTCGGTGCCCGTTATCCGGCTGAAGCGCGGCAGAACTTCGCCGAGATCATGGAAATGTTCGAAGCCGGCAAAATTAACCCTCTGGTAGGTAAGGAATTCGAATTCGATGAATACGTCGACGCGCTCAACTGTCTCGAGCATCGCCAGGCACTGGGCAAGGTGGTACTGAAGGTCTCATGAGTTCGATGTTAAAAAACCTCAGTGCGGAAAGATGTGCGCTGATCATATGCCTGGTATGCGGTGTTCTGTTGTCAATCGCCCTGATCATGGAACACGTGATGGGCCTGGCGCCCTGCCCGCTGTGCATGATGCAGCGGCTGTGGGTGTTTGCGGTAGGTCTCATCGCCTACATAAGTCTGTTGCACAACCCCCGCTGGGGGATCTATCCATTGCTTGGCACTCTGGCTTCTCTAATCGGTGCGGGGTTTTCCATCCGACAACTGTGGCTTCAGGGTCTGCCGGATGATGAAAAACCTGAATGTGGTGCGCCGCTGCAGTACCTGCTCGACGGCAATCAATTCAGTGAAGCACTGTCCGCAATGACGTCCGGCACCGGCGACTGCGCCCAGGTCAGCTGGTCGCTGCTGGGTACATCGATTCCTGGCTGGGTATTACTCGGCTTTGTCGCCTTACTCGCAGCCAACATTGTGCAGCTACGCCAGGGCACTCGTTAAAGTCAGTAAAAAAGTCGCAAAAACATGGCGCATTCCCAGATCGTTGCTATTTTTCAAATAGACATATGCGAGGGAAAAACATGCCATTAGAGGCCAGAACAAAGAAGCCAATCACCCACCCACAAGGCCCCTTGCGGGTCACTCGGGAACCACTCAATTCACCTTACAGCCAGACCCAGACAGAAATAGCGCGCAGCCGGGCAACCCTGATCAGCTACCTCGTCAAGCTCACCAAGTGCGTGGATGCGGACCATGCCGATCTGGCCCAGGCCATCTGTCAGCGGTTCAACGAGCTGCTGGTCGATTACCTGTCATTTGGCCACTTCCGTTTTCTCGAATCTTTTCAACCCGAACCCCACCAGCTTGCCGCACTCAACCATTTCACCGAGTTGGCACTGAACTTTGCTGAGAATTACAGCGGGGCGGATCAGGTACCGATGTATCGGCTGAAGCGCGACCTGGATTCGCTGGCTTTTGCGTTGGAAGTGCGGTTTGAAATTGAGGACGAGTTGCTTTAAGCCCAGGCGGCGTGAGTTAAGCAATTCCAAGGCGGCGGGATGCCGCCTGGTCTAGGATGGACCGTGATGGAGGATAGAGTCGCAGGGATGCGGCTTGATACCTCACATTGCTAATAACCACGGTCGCGGTGATCGGCTGCAGCGCTGATATCCAGCAATAACTATCCGCCGGGATTGTAATTTCGATCTAGACTTAAAGTACATTCATTATGGGTTGTGGTGTTTTGTTGCACGGCAAAGCCAATTTGTTGATTGTTCTCGCGGCGGCTATTGGGCTGGTTGCGGGCTGTGGGAGCAGTGAAAAGCCGTCGGCCAGCTGGGAGGTGGCGGCGCAGGGACTTTACACCGGGGCAATATCGGATCACGCACAGCTGCTGGTAGTGGGGTCGCTGAACCACGGCGCCAGTCTGTGGAATCTCGGTGAGCATGCGCGGTTGTATAACTGGTCTCATGCGAGCGGTGAACCGGCGGAACTGGTGGCGACAGACTTTTCGCCGGATGGCAGCCGTGCGGTGACTACAGACCCGCGCTCGCTGGTGATGTGGGACACGCACTCGGGCAAGGCGATCAGTTACTGGGGTACGCCGGGAGCAGTGCTGGATGTGGCGATTCTGAGCGACAACCGGAGGGCGCTGCTCGGTCTCGACGATCACAGCGCACTGTTGTTCGATGCCCAGACTGGCGACTACCTGTTCACCTTTTTACACGAAGGCGAGGTGGGTGCAGTGGCCACTGACAGTAACAGTCGCTTCGCGCTGTCCGGCAGCGATGATCACACGGCGGTGTTGTGGTCGATGAGCGATGGGCGGGGACTGCAGACCTATCAACATGACAATCCGGTGCGCGCGGTGGCGATTTCCGCAGAAGGCAGATTCGCGTTTACCGCAGCCCAGGGTGATCTGGTCGCAATCTGGGATAACGAGTCCGGGCGCCTTATCCACGAATTGCACAACGGGCCCAATCACGGCGTGATAACCGCGCGCTTCTCTGAAGATGAGCGACTGCTGGCGGTGGGTTACGCCAACCACCGCATCGAATTGTTCGATGTGGCATCGGGTTCCCTCCTGCAGCGATGGGATCCAGGTACCCGCCACCGTATGCGTCCGACTGGTGCAGCGATTCTGGAAGTGGCATTCGCCGAAAATCAGGGTAACTTATACGCTTTAACCGGTGACGGTCGTCTGCTGGAATTGCGCCGGTCTTAACAGTCCTGAGCACAAAATGCTCGCTATGCAACGGCATCAATTAGCCAGATTTGTTCATATTTCCTCCATATTGTGTCTGTAACTTAATAGTGCAATTACAAATTTCACTGGTATAGTTGGGTTAGAGACATTTGCTCTGCGAGTGTCCTTGGGGGAGGGTGAACATATCTGCCACCGGCAAATAGAGGCCTAAGGCCACGAAAGAGTCGACGGCAATTCGGCGATCGAGCACATAACCGTTAAGAGTTAGCCACGATCAAGCGCATGAATACGCGCAATCAGCCGATCACCTGCACGGCGGTAGTCTGACAGCAACTTAGTCTTGCAACAGACGGGTGCAGAACGCAATTCACCTCATGGGCTCATCTGCCCAACCCAGACCGGCTAAAAATAGGGGCCGGGTACTCAAGCAATTGGGACAAACAGCAGGAAGCTGTTCGCGTTAATCGCACAGCTAAACACGCGACCCACCGGATGCTTCAGGACTCGGCTATACGAGGTAAGGTGCCTTACGCAGCTGAGCACGAGGCACGAGTGACAAGGTAAACGCTATGGAATCATCGGCTCGCCGGATTCTCGTGGTAAATGGCAAAGGTGGCTGCGGCAAAACCACCATTGCTACTAATCTAGCTGTTGCATATGCCAATCGTGGCTCCAAGGTGGCGCTGCTCGATAATGATCCTCAAGCCAGCAGCAGCTACTGGGCAAGCGTTCGCGACGAGAGCCTGCCAAAGATCGAAATCGTCGCTAAGCACGAACGTCCCAACATGTACCAGACTCAGACGTTCAAGCACCGTCTACCTACCGGTACCGAAACCGTCATTGTCGACGGCCACAGCAGCGTCCGAGGGCGCGATCTAGACACCCTGCTGCGCCAGACCGACATCATCCTGGTACCCATGTTGCCGTCCGCCATAGACATTCGTGCCAGTGGTCGCTTCATTGCAGACCTGCTCACGCACCGCCTTTTCCGCGCGGCACCACGTCCCGTGGGCGTGATCGCCAATCGCATACAGCCCAATACCCAAACCCACGAAAAACTCATGCACTTCCTCGGCTGTCTCGACGTGCCGGTAGTTGCGCAATTTCGCGACTCCCCTGTATATACCGACGCAGCCGAAACCGGCCAGGGCGTAGTAGACATGCTCGATGTACGGGCCGCTCGTAAGGAAACCAGCCAATGGAAGCAGTTGCTTAACTGGGTTGACGAGCACGAGCCACAGAAGTCCGCCGTGACCAGTGTTCGGGTCATGATGGAGCCCCGCGCGGCAGGCCGCGCACCGAACCAGGACTCGGCCAAACTGGCTCAATAGATTCTTGCAGGCGCCGCCCGTACCAGGCGGCGCCCTGATGCCATGCTACGTGTTGAAGACCTAGAATTTCGCCGCAGCGAAGAGGTGCTGTTCGAGTCCCTCAGCTTTGTCGTGCATGCGGGCCAGCGTGTCGCCCTGGCGGGCCGCAACGGCGTCGGCAAATCAACTCTGTTTCACCTGCTGCGCGGCAAGCTTCAGCCGGACCGCGGCGAGGTCTCCATGCCTGCGAACTGGCGTATCGCCTACATGGATCAAGAAGCCGAGGTGACCCAGCGGCCGGCGTTGGCGTACGTGATAGACGGCGATACCGAGTTACGTCATGTGGAAGCTCGATTAGAGAGCACCAGCGACAGCAACGAACTCGCCCTCCTGCACAGCACCTTCGATGACCTGGACGGCTACACAGCGCCGGCCCGCGCAGCTTCGATTCTATCCGGCCTCGGCTTTGCGCCTGATGCATTCGAAAAACCCTATGCGGAGTTCTCTGGAGGCTGGCGCATACGCCTGAACCTGGCCAAGGCGCTCATGTCGCCATGCGATCTGCTGCTGCTCGATGAGCCGACCAACCATCTCGATCTGGAAGCCATCATGTGGCTCGAATCGTGGCTGCGCCACTTCGAGGGCACCGTGATCTTCATCGCCCACGACCGTGCATTTCTCGACGCATGCGCAGACCACACGCTGTACCTGTCTGGCCGGGGCGGCGAGATATTCACGGGCAACTATTCTTCGGCGGAACGTCAGCGCGCCGAACGCGCACATCTGGCCCAGGCCCAGTACGCCAAGCGCGCAGCCCAGGCCGCGCACATCCAGAAGTTTGTTGACCGGTTCCGCGCCAAAGCCAGCAAGGCCAAACAGGTCCAGAGTCGAATCAAGGCACTCGAACGCCTGGCCGACAGCCCGGTCATGCACTTGGATTCGCCCTACAGTGTTTCGTTTCAGGATCCAGATAAGGTGTCTAACCCTTTGTTTTCCACCCGGGACCTGCAGCTGGGTTACGATGGCGCGGCGGTACTCGACAGGATCAATCTGACCGTTCTGCCAGGTGCGCGTATCGGCGTGCTGGGCGCAAACGGTGCGGGCAAGTCCACCCTGCTCAAGGCACTGGTAGGCGATCTGCAACCCATGGAAGGCGAATTGGCTGCCGGTCAACACAGCAGTGTCGGCTATTTCGCCCAGCACCAACTGGAGACTCTCGACCCGGTTCAGTCACCACTGGTCATGTTCACCGGCCTGCGTCCCGCCTGGCGTGAACAACAATGCCGGGATTACCTGGGTCGTTGGGGCTTCGATGCCGGCATGACAACCCGACCCATCAGCACGTTATCCGGCGGTGAAAAAGCCCGCCTGGTACTGGCCAGCATTGCCCTGGAACAACCGGCCGTACTGGTGCTCGACGAACCAACCAACCACCTCGACCTCGACATGCGCGACGCGCTGGCCCTGGCACTGCAGGACTACGCCGGCGCGGTCGTCATCGTGTCCCACGACCGCATTCTGCTGGACAAGACTGTCGATGAATTCTGGCTGTTGGAAAATCATACGCTGAGTCGATACGCAGGTGATCTGGACGACTACACCAGGGCACGCAGCGCGGCGTTACCGGGCAGATCCTCAGACCTTGTCGTTAAGAGTTCAGACACGCCGAACGCGGCCGCTGTTTCGAAAAAAGAAATGCGCCAGCAGCGCGCCAACCAGCGTGCCTCATTGAAACATCTACGCGATCGGGTCCGGACACTGGAGAGGGAACTGGAGTCAACCACCAGCAAGCTCGGCGAGGTAGAAGCAGTGCTTGCGGACGGCGACACCTATGCTTCGCTGCCCGCTGAGGAACTGGATGACCTGCTCGCCCGGGCAGGTCGCTACCGGGCCCGCCTGGAACAGACCGAAGAGGACTGGTTAACCGCTGGCGCCGCGCTCGAAGCCGCGGAAGGCTGCTAGTCGACGATCTCCACCACGGTTTCCTCTCCGCCCGAACCGTGGCTATTGCTGATGCGAATGACACGCTTTTCGTGAACCTCCACGGCAGCAAACTCTCCTTCAGCAACCTGCACCTCGCGGCGCTTGCCGCGCCGCTTTACCTGAACTTCAGCCTGGCCATCGATTCCGCCCAAGACGGCATGCGCACTTTTCAGGTCTGAGATTTCAACATCACCGACCTTCAGAAGCACGTCGCCCGCCTTCAACTTGGATTCTGCGGCAGGCTCTAGCACGACCACACCTGCATCCACATCAAAATAGTGAGCCAGGTCGCCATCTACAGCCATCAGTTTGTCCGAAACCGGTGCTTGCTGATGCAGGACCTTCTTGATCACGACCGGCATTTCGTCCAGCCCGCTGACATCAAAAAATTCGAAATCTATGTTGTCCATAATCTTCGAGACATGCGCACCCTTGGAGCGCGTGGTGATCGCCACATTTTGACTCTCACCACCGCGTATGAATTCCACCTGCACTTCATCCCCCGGATCCACGTCTTTCATGTAGCGGGTCAGCCCACGCATGGGGCCGGGCGTATCAGCCAGGGACAAATCGCCGATCTGTACAATGACATCGCCTGCCTGCATACCTGCCGCTTCGGCGCCACCGCCGGGCGTAACCCCTACGATTTCAACGCCGTCATCTGCCGTATGATCACCAAGCAGTATGCCGAGCATAGCCCGCTTGCCGCTCTTACCATGCCCGTACTTCTGGGTGTACAGCTCCTTGATGCGCTGGGCCGCATCGTCGAGCTGACGGCGGGCTTCTTCGATGCCGCGCTCGAAGTCGCTGGCTGCGCCACCTTCTTCGGCCTGGGCCGCGACCGGCTGGATCATCAGGCAGAGCAGGCCCGCCATCACGAATCGGGAGATCATTCGGTTCATTACATACTCCTACTGTCATTAAACATTTCAGGCGCCCGGTCGCTGCGTACGGCAACCATGCTCTGCAAAACTTCTACACGCTTGCGCCACAACGCCAGGCGCGCACCGCCCTCGATATGCGGCTCTTCGTAGAGCCCGGCAATCTGCGCATCGACATCCGCCAGGCGATACATGAGATTGCGCTCGATCGTGGTTACGCGAGGCGACGGGCTGCCAGCGGCGCCATCCGCCACAGCGAGCAACGCTGAACTCGTCTGCAGGCGTCGCTCCAGGTCTTTGGACCGACGCATCAATGCCGAGATCTGCAATCCGTCCGGATCTACTTCAATGGTGCTGGCGATGCGTTGTGTCTGGTGCGGCTCACTGCCTGACAGATAACCACCCACCAGATAGATACCCAGCACACTGGCCACAAAAACCGACGCCGCAGTGGCCAGCGGGAAACTCAGCCACACCGAACGCCTGACCGGTTTCGCGTGGCGGATCCACACCGCGTCATCCACCGGCACGTCGGGCATCGAGCGCAGCTCGCGGCGCAAATCCTTGAGCTCATTGATGCGCTCATCGCGCTCTGCTTGCGCCTGCTCATCCAGCCGCGCCAGGGCGGTAGCGTCCCGCAGCTCGCCATCCCGCATGGCCAGCAGTTCATCAATGGAGATTCGCTGGTCTTTCATGCCTTGTCTCCTTCATTTCCAATTCGTCAGCCTGCACAGACCGACTGCCCGCAGGGCTCGTACTTTCCCGCCACTGCACCAGACGCTCATAAGCTCTGGCCAGTTGAGACTTCGAAAAGCTGGCGGTCTTACCCATTAACTCGCCGATCTCTCTGTGGGTATAACCTTCAACGTCATGCAGCCACAGCACAGCCCTTGCATCACTGCTCAACTGCCCAAGTGCTCGGCCCATGGCGGAAGTGTTGCCGGCCCATTCAACTCCGCCATCATCACTGCCTGTACCTGTGTCGATCTGCTCCGGCTCCAGCGCATCGCGCCGGGCGTGCCAGGGTGAGCGCAGTCGCATCAGACAGTGATTCACCGCCACCCGCCGAACCCAGGGCACAACGGCCCGGTGGTCTTTAATCTGTTTCGACTTTTCCAGCAATTCCACAAAGGTATCCTGAACGACTTCTTCGGCAAGTTGCCTGTCCTGCAGAATGCGAGCGGACAGATTCATGACCGCCTGCACGAGCACCCGATAGGCACCCGCCACCGCTTCAGGCTCGCCCCGCACTACCGCGCGGGCCACCGTTGGGGTCAACTCAATTTCCGCAAATCCAGCCACTACGCCTCCGTATTGAGTATTAGATGCCAAAGCGTGGGGAAAGGTCGCAGTTTTCCAAAAAATAGTTTCGAACGATCGATCGGTCTGGTATCTTCGTCTGGGTATTTCAAATACTGCAGCATTGCCAGTCAACTATGGCCACGCGACTTGCAACGAAAGAGTTGCTCATAAACAGTATCGGCGACGTATTCGTCCGTAAGGGTTATGACGGCGCTACACTTGCCCACCTGGCTCATGCGACGGGCCTGAGTAAAGCGTCTTTGTACCACCACTTTCCCGGCGGCAAAACCGAGATGGCTCAGGTGCTGATCCGCCATGCCATCGCTCGCCTGCATGGTGAAGCATTTTCCTACCTGACGCAGCAGCTTGATCCAGTTGAACGCCTGACCCTGTTTATCGATGGGTTTGCCGACTATGTGCACCAGGGCCGCAGCGACTGCCTGCTGGCGGTATTCAATCATCACGGCACAGCCAGCGACGAGGCGATCGCCGGCCTGCAGGAAGTCATCGCCTCACAATTCGCCGACTGGCACAATATCTTGAGCGCTGTATACGTGGCGGCGGGCCAGAAAAACAAACGCTCGCGACGCGACGCCCATGACCTCATAGCGGCATTGTATGGGGCGTTGTTAAACTCAAAAATACACAATTCTCCGCAACTTTTCGTAGAATCTGTTGCACGCCTGAGAAAGCGCATTCGAAAATAGCCATCTGGTGCCGCCTGCCGAGGCAGGCCCACCAATTGCCGTATAACCTTAAGGACCTGCCATGCGCCGTTTTCCGCAAACCCGCCTCCGCCGCAACCGTACCGACGACTTCATCCGGCGCCTGGTCCGGGAATCTGAGCTCACCACCAGTGACCTCATCTATCCAATGTTCGTCATCGAAGGCTCCAACACCACTACCGAAGTAGAATCCATGCCCGGTATCGAGCGCTACAGTGTCGACCTGCTGGCCGAGGAAGCCACCAGGATCGCCAGGTTAGGCATACCCGCCATCGCGCTGTTTCCCAACGTAGATGCCAGCATACGCACTTTGGACGGCGCCGAAGCTTACAACCCCGAGGGGCTCGTACCCCAGGCTGTGCGGGCGATTAAAGCGGCGGTCCCGGAACTCGGTGTAATCACTGACGCGGCCCTCGACCCTTATACGAGCCACGGCCAGGACGGTATCTTGGATGCAGACAACTATGTGGCCAACGACATCACCGTCGCAGCCCTGTGCAAACAGGCGGTGGTGTGCAGCGAAGCGGGCTCCGACGTCATTGCACCATCTGACATGATGGACGGCCGGGTCGGCGAGATTCGCAAAGCACTTGACGCCCAGGGCGCCATCAATACCAAGATCATGGCGTATTCGGCCAAATACGCATCGTCATATTACGGTCCATTTCGCGATGCGGTTGGCTCTAGCAGCAATCTGGGCACCGGCAACAAGTTCACCTATCAGATGGACTCGGCCAATAGCGACGAAGCCCTCCAGGAAATTGCTCTGGACCTGGAAGAAGGCGCGGATATGGTCATGGTCAAGCCCGGCATGCCTTACCTGGACATCGTGCGCAGAGTGAAAAGTGAGTTCCGGGTGCCGACTTTCGCCTATCAGGTGAGCGGTGAATACGCCATGCATATGGCGGCGGTTAACCAGGGCTGGCTCAGCGAAGCAGTCATCACCGAAGCGCTGGTCTGCTTCAAGCGTGCCGGCGCCGACGGCATCCTGACCTATTTTGCGAAACGGGTAGCACAGGCGCTCAACGGCTAATAACCATCGCTCGGCAGCTGCAGCGAAAACCCGGCGGTCGCCAGTTGCTGAGCTTCTACTTCCAACTCCCGCGCAGATAATGGGTGCGCGGCAAGCCATCCGGGCGGTAACCCCAGAGTGAGATCCCGACCAGCTACGGCCAGGTCTGCTTCAGGAGACGCCGCTTCTGCATGGCTGCGCTCCAGAATCACCGCCAGGCGCAACAGAATCACCGCTTTGAGCAGCCGCTCAGCTGAATTGGGGTCAAACGCATGAAACGCCAACCCCGGCATGCTGCGCCGGTGGCCCCGCACCAGCAGCGCCAGCATACTTCTTTCGGTTTCGCTGAACCCTGGCATTTCGGCGTGCTTAATGACATAGCCTCCATGACGGTGATAGTGGAGGGAATTGATGCTCACACCCACTTCATGCAGTCGGGATGCACATTGCAGCAACTGTCCATCCTGTACCGACAGACCCAGGGCTTCACCAGCTTGCTCGAACAGCCGCTGCACGCATCTGGCAACCCGTTGCGCCTGCGCGGTGTCCACCCCAAACCGCCTGGCAAGCTGCTCGATGCTGTCGGCCTTGAGGTCTGCCTGGGACTGCGATGTCGTTGACGCCATGAGCAGATTCTCGCAGACAATGCCCTGCAGAAGCGTGACATCAACGTAGCTGAGCTGATCGATGTTCAGGACTTCAAAGGCGGCGCTGAGAATCGCCACGCCCGCCGGGAAAATGTCTATACGATCCGGTGCAAGGCCCGGTAAGCCCGCCTCAATGAGCAGCCCATCATCGAGGATCGCCGCCTCCAGCATCCGCAGCCCCTCACGCGTAATCTCATCCTGGCACCAGCCGTTTGCCTTCAGGGTGGTTTGGATGGAATCCACTGTACCGCTGGTGCCCAGCACGGTGTGAGGCTGGCTGACCATCGCCGCAGGAAGCGATGATGCATCGAGGGTCTGCTCCAGCAGATGGCGGGCCTGGTTCCTGGCCGCAGCATATGCCGCAGCCTGGGTGCGCTCGCCGCTAAAGAAACGATCTGTGAACGCCACACAGCCTAAATCGATGGAAACGCAGTGCTCGGCCAACCAATCATCGACGCCACCCGGGCCGTACGCAAACTCCGTACTGCCGCCACCGATATCGATGATGAGCCGCGGCTGACCGCGCTCGCCAAGGTGATGACTTACGCCAGTGAAAATCAGCTGGGCTTCAGTTTCGCCTCCAATAATCTGCACCGGCGCCGGCAGCACTTTGGCAGCAGCCGCAACGAAATCCGGCGCATTACTGGCATTGCGTAATGCGCAGGTACCCACCATAGATACGCGATCCGTCGGTACAGCCTGCAGCCGTTGCGCAAAACGCGCCAGGCACGCCAGACCGCGCTGTATAGCAGCATCGCTTAAACGGCCGCCGGCAAAACCGCCGAGCAGTTGCACTTTTTCTTTGAGCCGCTCGACCACGACAAAGCTCGCCCCCACCTGTCGCACAAGCAACAGATGAAAGCTGTTCGAGCCCAGATCGATCGCCGCCCCATAAGACCTGACAGCCTCTGCTGAATTGGATCCTTGTGTATTCAATACCGTCCTACTAGCCCGTCAATCATACTGCATATGCTCCCAGATAAGCCGTTGCGAATTAACGTTCCAAGCATATAGCATTCCAGACTTAATCGAACGCGCCCTTGGTGCTACACTTGCGGGGCACTTGAATTTGTGGAGACATGCAATGAGCGACAGCATCGTTCATACCACCGACAACGCCTGGGAAGCAGACGTTATCAACTCAGACAAGCCCGTACTGGTGGATTACTGGGCGGAATGGTGCGGCCCCTGCAAGATGATCGCCCCGATTCTGGACGAAGTAGCCACGGAGTACTCCGACCGGCTGAAAGTCTGCAAAATCGATATCGACGCGAATCAGGGCACACCGCCGAAATACGGCATCAAGGGGATCCCGACACTGATGCTCTTCAAAGGCGGCGAAGTGGCTGCCACCAAGGTAGGGGCGCTTTCCAAGTCGCAGCTGCAGGCGTTCTTAGACAGTAATATCTGATTCGTCACGCACCAGCACCATGGCCTTCATGAAATGGGGCCACGTATAGAACTACTGGCCATGTCTTCATCTCCGACATGGCCGGGTTTGTTAATTTATTTGACCTCCAAGACAGAGCATCGCCCTTGACCCCGAATCTCAAATCACTACACTAAGCCATAGTTGCTTGTGTGAGCGGCCCGCAACATAAGCGTGGCCATGCACAAACTCCCGTATCAGTTACCCCTCTTGCCTGCCGCGACATGCGCACCCATGTAATTTGTGTCCGGTCCGCCGCAGGAAATTAACCCTCTCAAGAGAGCAGAGCAATACACATGTCTATGAACCTGTCAGATCTAAAACGTTTGCCCGTTGGCGAACTTGTCGAAATGGCCCGCGAAATGGGACTCGACAACGTCGGGCGCTCCCGTAAGCAGGAAGTGATTGCCGCCATTGTCCGTAAACAGTCGAAGAATGGCGAAGATATTTACGGTGAAGGTACGCTGGAGATTCTGCAGGACGGATTCGGTTTTCTGCGTTCGCCGGAAGGCTCCTACCTGGCAGGGCCGGATGATATCTACGTTTCGCCGAGTCAGGTACGCCGCTTCAATCTGCGAACCGGTGACAGCATCGCCGGCAAGATCCGCCCGCCGAAGGACGGCGAGCGCTATTTCGCGCTGCTGAAAGTAGACCAGATCAATTTCAGCGAGCCGAATACCAAGAAGCACAAGATCCTGTTCGAAAACCTTACCCCGCTGTTCCCGGATGAACGCCTCAAACTGGAACGCGGTAACGGCAGCACCGAAGACCTCACAGCGCGGATCATTGACCTGGTAGCGCCCATCGGCAAAGGCCAGCGCGCCTTGATCGTGTCGCCACCCAAGGCCGGTAAAACACTCGTACTGCAGAACATTGCGCAGTCCATCGTGGCCAACAACCCCGAGGTCGTGCTGATCGTGCTACTGATCGACGAGCGGCCTGAGGAAGTGACCGAAATGCAGCGCTCGGTACGCGGGGAAGTAGTGGCATCCACATTCGACGAACCACCATCGCGCCACGTTCAGGTCGCTGAAATGGTCATCGAAAAAGCTAAGCGCCTGGTGGAGCATCAGAAAGACGTAGTGATTCTGCTCGACTCCATCACGCGTCTGGCACGAGCCTACAACACCATCGTGCCGTCTTCAGGCAAGGTTCTCACCGGTGGTGTCGACGCCCATGCGCTGGAGCGTCCCAAGCGCTTCTTCGGTGCGGCACGTAACATAGAGGAAGGCGGTAGTCTGACCATCGTAGCTACTGCGCTGATCGATACCGGCTCGAAAATGGACGAGGTCATCTACGAAGAATTCAAGGGCACCGGCAACCAGGAACTGCATCTGGAGCGCAAGATCGCCGAGAAGCGGGTGTACCCGGCCATCAATATCCGCCGTTCGGCGACCCGCCGCGAAGAGCTGTTGATGGGCGAGGAGGAATTACAGCGCGTGTGGATACTGCGCAAGCTGCTGCATGATATGGACGATATCGCAGCCATCGAGTTCATCCTGGATAAGCTCAAGGAAACGAAGAGCAACGATGAATTCTTCAATTCCATGAAGCGATAACAGCGCAAACACCCTACTCAGAGAGTGTAAGCTGGAATTTCACCGGGCGTTAATCAACGACATTTCCGGTCAACCGGTGCAACGCATTCGGTTGACCGTAGACCGGAACTACCGCTTCCTCGCCGGCCAGTATCTGGTGGTCCATGGACCAGGCGGAGTAGACATTCCATTATCTATCGCCTCTGCGCCGGAACAACTTCCGCAACTTCAACTGCATTACAGATCCACGCCCGGACTCGCCGAAGCCCAGGCTATGGACGAGGCATTAACCGAGCCTGCATTGCAGGTATCCGGGGCCGCCGGCGACGTGATCTGTCCACCTCAAGATGTGCCTTTGCTGCTGATTGCAGGCGGCAACGGCGCAGCGCAGGCATTCAGCTGTGCTCGGCACCGCGCAGCACAGAAAGCCCGAGCCCCGACAACTATTCTATGGTGCGCCGATTATCAGCAGAACCTGTATGACACCGATGAGCTGGCTCAGCTGCCGAATATCACACTGCACACGGTGATAGACGACCGGCGCACCAAGCACAACGAAGCTCTGATGTGGCTCGCCAGACACGCCGGCGCATTCGCCGATGCGCACATTATCCTCGCCGGTGGACCAGGGTTCGTTTACGCGGCAACCGATGTACTGACGGCCCAGGGCGTCAATGAGTCACAACTTGCCGCAGACGCTTACAACTACGCTCCCCGTGACGCGCTGTGAGTCCAACTATACCTTGACTGGTGGCTCGTTTTCGCTGTTCGCCCAGATGACTTCATCGGGAACCGCAATCGACCTCTCGTATGCGCCTTCCGGGTAGCCCGCCATGTGCGGACCCGGCGCATCGGCACCAGGCTGCACAACGTCACCACCTTGATCGGCATAGTCTGAAGAGCCCTTGTACCGAGCCAGTTCCTCATCGGAAATTCCGGCAAGTGCCTGAACGTCAGGGTCGATCCAGGCACGGGCGTCGATGGGTGCTTGCGAATACGAAAGTTCCAGCGCAAGATTTTCCGGCCCGGCGAAGTAGATAGAAACACAGAAGCCGTGGTCCATAGGGCCGATCACAGGCACTCCCTTGGAACGGAGCCGATCGCGCATGGCCAGCAGTTCCTCATGGTTCTTCACACGCAACGCCACGTGCTGCATGGTTCCGCGGGCGCTGTTTGCGCCGGGGTTGCCGGCATGAGTCTCGCCGAGTCGGACCGGAATATCGCCAATGTCCGGGTTGCAGACAAAAGCAACGCAACTCTCATCGTTGAGGCGCAGGAAGCCGTGCCAGGTATTTTCAACACCATGCATCCAGTACAGGGCCACCAGTTCCATGCCGAGCTTATCGGTGAAAAACTCGATCTGTTCTTTCATGTTCGCGGTAGTTATCGCCAGGTGATGCAGCCCTTCGACCTTGTTCATGTCCAGCTCCCTGATGCTATTGGCGTTGATTACAGGCCCACTTTGCGAATTACCGGGGCCTCCGGTTGGGGTAGATCGGCTAGACCTCCCACAGCATGCAGGAGATAGTCAGTACCGCGGCGCTCATCGCCCAACGCCACACACAATCGCCCGAGTTCACCATAGACTACGGGATCGGGCGACTGCTTGAGACTCGCCTCAAACAATTCCCGCGCACGGGGAAAATCGCCACACTGCAACGACAACCGACCCAACGCTAGGTAGACAGCCGGGTCATCTCTACCATCCTTCTGCCATTTCTGCTGCATTTTCTGCAAAGCTGCGAGATGACGCTGAGGGTCACCAGTCATGATATTGCCGTAGGTGCCCACCAGCACAGGGGCGAAGCGCTCTCCCAGCGCAAGACGAGCCGCCTGTTCCGCCGCATCGTGCTGGTCTGTCGCAAGCAGGCGTTCCACCCATGCCTGCATGAGCGCCTGGTCTCGTTTCAGCGCAGCGGGCAACGCTTTCCACTGGGCACCGGGATCGGTGGAGGCCACCAGCAGATTATCCCAGGCCAGGCGTTCCAGTCGCTGCGCTTCATCAGAGGTAATCGCCTCGTGTTTACGCAACGCAGGAACCAATTCCGCCAGATCGGCCCAGTCTTCGCGAGCTTCCCGGCATGCCGCTAGCTGCGCCAGCACCGCTGCGTGCCGTGGCGCTCGTTTATGCAGTTCCTGCAGGGTGTCAAACGCCTGATCATAGCGTTTGTCTTCCATATAGTAATACGCCTGGGTCAGCATGACCGCGAACCTGGCGCTGGGCGTGGTTTCTCTGGCAGATTGCAGGAACTCGTCCCGGGCAGACTTGTCCTGCATTCGTTGGGCTGCCTCGGCCGCACCAAGATAGTTGATGGCTGGTATCTCCGCACGCGTGGCACTGTCGGTCAGCAGCTTGCGGGCATCTGACCAACGCTGCTCCGCCAGTACCAGAATGCCCCGCTCAGTGGCATCGCGAACACCGCGCGCGCGACGGCCGGATCGCCATCGCACCATTTTGAGCTGACCCCGGGTCAACTTGCGAATCGCAAAAGCGACAAGGCGCATCAGAAAATACAGCATCACCAGCCCTACGATGGCCATCCATACGCTGGTTTCAACAATTGTGTCCGAGTACTTGATCAGCACGTAGCCCGCATCTTGCAGAACCAGGGTGCCAACTACCCCGCCAAGAAGTATTGCGATCAGCAGCGCAGCGGCATACAACATCAGGACTCTCCCCGTCTCACACTCAGCAACTCATTGAGGGAACCGGAAATATCCGGCAGTGGCCGGGCCAGCTCCAGGGTGCTCAGTTGCGCCACTTCCGCCAGCAATGCCGTGGTGGCTTCATGTTCGGCATCGGCGTAGGCCCTCAGCCAGGCGGCCAGATTGCCCAGGCTCTGCTCGTACACTGTCTGCTGACGCTTCAGCGCGGCCAGTTGTGCCTGCTCCAGACTCAACCTCAGATTGAGTTCGAGATAACGGAATTCGTCAGGCGCCAGAAGGGGCTTTACAACTTCGTCCGGGCGGACCGGACGAATAACGATCAGGTCCTTCAGCTGCTTACCGAGGTCCTGCCAGATCGTGGTTTCTGCATCACCCACGGCGGTGGATTCCGGCAGCTCGGGCGTTAGCAGCGGCAACCGGCCGACGCCCTGCTTCAGCGCTTCCAGACGCAAGTAGATGCCCTGCAGGTCGTCCCGCCGCACCTGCTTCAGCGCGACAATTTCATCCGCCAGACGCGCGCGAACCTGGTGCAGCGCGAAATCATCGAGATCAGCAAGAATCTGATCAGCCGCCAGCAGCAGGTTCCGCGCGCCGTTGGAATCCTGTTGCATCAGCACCCGGTGGTTGGCGATGCGCAAGAGGTACTCGGCTTCGGCGAGCTTCCATTCACGTTGGGACGGCGGCGCTGCATGCAATGCCTGGTTGAGGGATTTCACCAGCGAAGCTTCGGTGGTGGCAAGACGCTCCTCATACTCGCTGCGCAGGGCATCCAGCGCTGCACTATTGTCACTGCCGAGACCGCTCATCTGCCCCTGCAGCTCCTGTTGCAGGTCGGTAAAGCGCTGATCAGTCTGTTCGGTCTGCGCTCGCATGGCAGCCAACGGGTCGCTATAGACCAGCATGTAGTACAGGTAGCCAACACCGCCACCGGCACCCAGAGCCAACAGTAATGCCAGCAGCGCGAGGCCGCGCCCTATCGCTTTGGTCGGAGGAGCAGGCTCTTCGCCGGCATCAGCAGCGGGCTCTTCAGTCACTGCAACAGGCACCTGTGGCTCATCAGGCTCGAGCTGCGAACCAGGTTCCGGTGATTGGGCGTCAGGGTCATCCGTGTGCTTGCGATCGGTCATCTGATCTTCGTGGTCCCGCAAATTTATCTACACCTGGTCCAGTTCCTGCAGCGCCGCGAGCACATCGTCCACGCCGGCACCGCGCGCATTATGGACATTTTCGAAACCCATGGCACGCGCGCTGTATGCAACCCGTTCGGAAGGCACCAGCATCGCGACATCCAGACCACCGCCTGCCTCCTGCCAACGCTCGGCGAAGGCTCGCAGACCGCCTTCTGAGGCGATACTCACTACACCGATGGCCGCAACCGGCAGCTCTTGCAGGGTCGCCCGGCGGCGCACATATAACTCGAATTTTACAACCTTACAGCCGGCCTGTTCAGCCAATCGCTGCAGCACCAGCTCGCGGCCGCCTTCCCCCGCCAGAATCCAGACATTGTGTTGGTCCGTCAGACCGGCCAGTTGAGGCATTGCCAGAATACCTTCGGAAGTCGCTTCGCCGGGTTGCGCGACATCAACCCCCGCACCGGTTAACAGCGCAGTGGTGCCCGCACCCACGGCAATATGCGGAGCATCGCCGGCATGCCGTGCGAGTGCACTCGCCAGGTACTCACGTACCGCATGGCCCGAAAGGGCGATTACCAGATCCGGTGGCGCCGAGGATTCAATAGACCATTCGCCGCGCACAGCACGGGCTTTGAAGGGTCGCAGAGGCTCTATTTCAATGAGCGGGTGGCACCAGACCTCAAATCCCGCAGCCTGCAGGACCTCGGCCAACACGCTGGCTCCCGGTTCGCTGCGCGTAATCCAGATCATTCCCGCAGCTGATCAAGTATGGATTGCGCGCCCAGCTCGTAAAGTTGCGCCACCGCGTCGGCGGCTAACGAGTGCGGGTCTGTGCCGCTGGCATGGGCACGAAGGATGCGGGAGCCATCCTCCGAAGCCAGCAGCGCCTTCAGCTCCAGCAAAGTCCCGTGCGGATTCCAGCCGGCGAGCGCCGCTACCGGCAGTGAACAATCCGCGCCTAGACCGGCACTGATACCACGCTCGGCTTCGACACAGGCAGCAGTCGCCTGGTCCTTCAGCGACTCGAGCAGCGGCAGCGCCGGGCTATCTGCACGGCATTCTATGCCCAGCGCGCCCTGACCAGGCGCGGGCAGGCAAACATCCGTGGGCAGAATGTGTACATCGTCGCGCCGCAGATCCAAACGGTTCAAGCCCGCGGCCGCAAGCACGATTGCATCGAACTCACCGTTGTCGAGTTTGCTCAGACGCGTACCGACATTGCCGCGAATCGACCTGATATCGAGATCCGGCCGTCGAGCTTTGAGCTGGGACTGACGGCGCAAACTCGATGAGCCAACGACCGCACCTTGCGGCAGATCATCCAGCCCACCCGGCGCGCCCACCAGAACATCGTTGACCTCGTCGCGAAACGCCAGCACCGGCAGCACAAAACCCTCCGGCAGTTGCGCAGGCAGATCTTTGACGGAGTGCACCGCAATGTCGGCGCGACCATCGTTCATGGCCACTTCGAGTTCCTTGATAAACAGACCCTTGCCGCCGATTTCGCTCAGTGGAGACTGCAGCCATTGATCACCGCGGGTGGTCATGCCCAGCAGCTCTACATTCAGGTCGGAGTGCGTGCTCAGCAGTTGATCGCGCACGAAGTGCGCCTGCCATAGAGCCAGTTTGCTTTCGCGGGTTGCGATGGTAATGGTTTTCACGGTCATAACTTCTTGATTGCTTTACGCACCGACGGCAGGTGCCGGCGGCTGATACTAACGCTGCCCTCCACGTCGTGCAGCTGCACGCCCGCCTGGCCGTTGCGTTCTTTGACCAGCCCTTCGATATATCGCTTCGACACCAGGGCATTGCGGTGCACGCGGATGAAAACGTCGTCGAATTCTATTTCCAGTTCGCGCAGGGTTTCATCGACGATGATTTCACCGCCACTGTAATGCACGGTTACATATTTCTGATCGGCCTGAAAAAAGCGCACATCGTCCACCGCAATCAACTCTATGCCACGGTGCGTGCGTGCGGAAATGTGCGAGCGGCGACCATCATCCGCCGCGCCGAGCGCCGCCAGCTGGGCGCGATTGAGCCTGCCCGACTTGCTCAAAGCCTTCGCCAGATCTTCTTTGCGCACCGGCTTGAGCAGATAACCCACAGCCTGCAGGTCAAACGCTGCAATGGCATGCTCCTCATAGGCGGTACAGAAGATCACCGCCGGCGGGTCCTCCAGCTCGAGGAAATGCCGGGCCGTTTGCAGGCCATCCATGCCGGGCATGCGAATGTCCAGCAACACCAGATCCGGCACGCGCTCTTCACACAACGCCACCGCCTGCAGACCATTGGCGGCTTCGCCAACCACCTCGTGCTCATCAGTGGTCTCGAGCATGCGGCGCAGGCGGTCTCTCGCCAGGGTTTCATCATCGACTAACAGGATGCGCATATTCAGCTACTGAACCGTTTCAGGCATTTTAGGGAATCGAAGTTGGGTAACAAAGCGCTCACCCTGTGCATCGGCAACCAGACTTGCCCGGCTGCCATACAATACGTTCAGGCGACTGCGGATGTTCTGTAGCGCCATGCGATTGCCTTCGCTTTCGCCGCGCAGATCAACCGGCGGAATCGGATTGGTGATCAGCACTATCACGTCGTCACCATCATAGCTGAGTTTAATGGCGATGGTGCCGCCATCCGGCAGCGGCTGAATGCCATGATAGATGGCATTTTCCAGCAATGGCTGCAACGTGAGCAGAGGGATCTGAGTGCCCGGTTGAAGTTCATCGAGCTGCCAGTCCAGTTGCAGGCGTTCACCCAGGCGCAGGCCCTCGATACGCAGGTAACGCTCGCACAGATCCAGTTCCGCGGTTATGGCGACCTGATTCCCGACATCGTTTAGGCTGGCGCGAAACAACTCCGAAAGATCTTCGACCACCGCTTCCGCCGTGTCGGGGTCAACGGCGATCAGGCTGGCAATGATGTTCATGCTGTTGAACAGAAAATGCGGACGTATACGGGATTGCAGCGCCTGAATGCGCGACTGCAGTTCAGCCTGCTCCTGTATGCGCAGCCGTTGCTGGACATAGAGATAGCGGAACACCATGCCAGTGATGATACCGCACACCGTCAGCTGCCCGGCGATGCGCAATGGCATACCCGGGCCTGGGTACAGTACCCATTCGGCCACCAGACTGATGACCAGCGTCACCAGAATTACCACAAAGAACGCCGACGTGGCGCCCCACAGTACATCGAGACGCGCTATCGGCTGACGCAACGCACACAGCAGGCCGGCGCTACCCAGGGCGACCCACTGTACGTATAGCGACATCAGGCCGAAGCGCATCCAGCTCAACTCGCTGCCGGCGAACAGCAGAATCACCACCAGCAGCTGACTGAACAGCACCACCAGTCCGATGGCGGTGGTGTTGCACAGTTCAGGGATGACGAAGTGGTCGGGGCGTGCGCTCATCAGCTATTCTAGTCGGCTTCAATCGGCTTCAATCGGCTCAGGTGAGGGCGTGCTAGCACGGCCTGGACCACATTCCGCTATAATCCGCCGACCCAAATTCTTTGCGCCAACGAAAATGAGTTCCAATAGTACACCGAAGCAGCCCGCTGCGGGCTTGTTACGGGGCAGATTCGCCGAAGCAACCGACGAGTTTGTTGAAGAATTTACAGCATCAGTTGGCTTCGATCAGCGCCTGTACCAGCAGGACATCGCCGGCTCGATCGCCCACGCCAACATGCTCGCGCACATCAGCATACTCACCGAGGCTGAGCGCGACGCCATTGTCGGCGGCCTCAATCAGATCGGTGAGGAAATCGCGGCGGGCAACTTCAGCTGGAGTGTGCAGCTCGAGGACGTGCACATGAACGTGGAATCACGCCTTATTGAGCTGATAGGCGACACCGGCAAAAAGCTCCATACCGGTCGCTCACGCAATGACCAGGTGGCCACCGACATCCGCCTTTATCTGCGCGACGCGGTCGATGATCTCATTGAACTGGAAGGGCAGGTGCTACAAGCCATTCTAGGCCTGGCGGAGCAGCACACCGATGCCATTATGCCGGGCTTTACGCACCTTCAGGCGGCACAACCGATCACCTTCGGACACCATATGATGGCTTGGTTCGAAATGCTGTGGCGCGACCGTGATCGCCTCATGGACAGCCGCAAACGCATCAATCAGTTGCCGCTGGGAGCGGCCGCACTGGCGGGAACGCCCTATCAACCCGACCGGGAGTTCGTCGCTGCCCAGCTGGGGTTTGATGGCATCTGCGAAAACTCACTCGACGCGGTCAGCGATCGCGACTTCGCCATCGAGTTCTGCGCCAACGCGGCATTGACCCTCACCCACATGTCCCGCTGGTGCGAGGAACTGGTGCTGTGGTCTTCGCAACAGTTCAACTTCGTTGAGTTGCCAGACCGTTTCTGTACCGGCTCCTCGATCATGCCGCAGAAGAAAAACCCCGACGTACCGGAGCTGGTCCGGGGCAAGACCGGCCGCGTTAACGGTCATCTGGTGTCACTGCTGACCCTCATGAAGAGCCAGCCGCTGGCATACAACAAAGACAATCAGGAAGACAAAGAGCCACTGTTCGACGCCATCGATACTCTGCACGGCTGCCTGAGGGCAATGCTGGGGCTGATTCCCAATATCCAACCCAATCGCGAAGCCATGTTGGAAGCCACCGCGCGGGGCTACACCACCGCCACCGACCTGGCGGACTACCTGGTGCGCAAACAGGTACCGTTCCGCGACGCTCACGAAATCGTCGGCGGCGCCGTACAGCGGGCAGTCACCCTAGGCAAGCCGCTGGAGGCGCTTTCGCTCAAGGAATTGAACGGGGCAGGCAGCAATGTCATTACCGAAGACGTCTATCAGGTACTGAGTCTCACCGGCTCCGCCGCGGCACGGGACCACATCGGCGGCACGGCGCCAAACCAGGTGCGCGATGCCATCGCTAGAGCCCGCCAGCGGCTGACCTGAAAAGACCCCTAGCAGGCTTGAGCTCGCTGCAGAAATGAGTTTGCAAGCAGCCTTCCAAAGTGGCTGGGGTTTCTATACTGAATAGATGGACCCCAACCCAACAACAGCGCTGGATGCCAGCCGTGATGTCAACGCCGCACAACTGCTGCATGATGAAATCGACGTAGACGAGCTCAACAGCGCACAAAGCAGGTTTCTGGCACATCATCGCGCGCGTCTGCGGGAAGCCAAGGACCGCATGCCGCCGACCAGCCGGTACACCTTGTCTGCGCTGCCACTGCTGCTGCACGTAAATCATCCGGCACTGCCGGGTTACGCAGGCCAACAGGTTCCAGCGGGAATATGCAACTATGCACCGTCACCAGACTGCATCAGGGCGATTCGCTTCTTCCATACCCACTACCGGCACACGCAGATACCGACTGGTGACCCCGCAATTCTCGGCGTCTACTTCATGGGCAGCGCCGGCAGCGTCGCCCATACGCGCAACAGCGACCTGGATATCTGGGTATGTGCGGAGCAACGGCTCCATTGGCAGATCCAGCCCAAGCTCGACGCACTGACCGCCTGGGCCGCACAACTGGGTGTGGAGTTACAGTGCTTCGCGGTAGACCCCGGCCAGTTTACCGGCGGAACCGAACTGGCGTATTCTCCCCTGCTACTGGATGAGTTTTATCGCACGGCCTGTTACGTCGCCGGACAGATGCCTCTGTGGTGGCTTATCGCTTCCAGCGAACCGACAACATATCGGGCAACAGCACGGGTCCTGCAGCGGCAGAAGTATGTCAGGCCGGGCACTTACCTCGACTTTGGCCCGGTAGAGTCCTTTTCCTCAACGGAGCTGCTTGCCGCCGGCGTGCGGGAACTGGAACGCAGTCTGCAGACACCCCACAAGTCGCTGCTCAAGCTCGCCCTGCTGGAGAGTTACCACAGTGGCTACTCGGCCCTCTCGCAACGATACAAAGACAACGTCAACGCCGGCGTCGATATCGAGCGGAACGATGGCTATCTCATGCTGGCACAGCAACTGGATGAGTTTTTCGCAGCCTCACCCGGAGCCAGCCGTCGCCTGGAGTTCATGCGCAAAGCCTGGTTGACCAAGACCGGGCGAGGCAACACCCATCTCACCCGCAATCCGGTATGGTGGCAACTGGCGCTTCAATGGGGTTACGACGAGGAACGCATCGCGCAGCTGCGCTGGCCGGCGCACTGGTCAATTGCAGAAATCATCGAAGAACACCACCTGGTGATGGCGGAATTCGTTCACGCGCTGAGCTTTCTGAGCGCTGTGCAGCAGGCGTGCCCCGGTGAGTCACCACAGGTGCACCCCTACGCGCTACGCCTGCAGGCATTGCGCAGGCAGATTCTCGCCGAGACTCAGTACAACGACCGGTTGCTCAACGCCATCATCCCCCAGAGCTACGCGGGCAATGCACGCATTGCCAGGCATGGCCCAGGCAACTGGTCATTGTCTGAGAATGGCCATACGCTCATTAGTCGCCCACGGCTGGCCCTGCTTCTGCTGTGGTTGCACCGACAGGGCTTTCCTTTTTCCGCGTTGGCCAGTGATCAGGCGGAACTGGCCCGCTACCGACAGATTTACGATGCGTTCGAGCACGGCGAGCACGTGGTGCTGCTAAACGCCCAGGCCGGCGCTCTGGCGCCGCAGCAGGACAACGGTGACTGCGTAATCAGCGCCAACGACGACCCCTTCTGCTATGGCATGGATCAGAATTGCCTGGTGCAGCATGTGGATTATCTGCAAGTCAATCGATGCAACGCACCTGAAGCGGAACACTGGCATCACCTGCCAAGCGCATTCGCTGAACTCGTCGGCCGCGCCGACGCTGAGATCATCTGCATCGGCGATGTGCGGCGCCAACGCATATCCGGTCATCTGCTGGCTACTCTGCAACAGGCGCGCAATGCATTGCGCAAGCCAGGCAGTGCCTTTGCTCTGCGCGTGGCAGAAAAACTATGCTTCTTCATGCAGACGCCGGCGGGACGCACGGAATGTTTCGAATACGATGATGCCTACCAAGCATTTCGCGAACTTCCCACCATTGCTGGTTTTGAACTCGCCCGCCAGGAATTCAACTACGCCCCTTTCGGCTGGTTGCAGACCCTCGACGTACTGTCGCAACCCACCCTGCTGCTGGGACAATGGAGCGAACAGGCCCGTATCGTTTACCGGGACCGCAAGTGTCTGCATGAAATCATCCCGCTACCACGCCCGCTGGAACATCTGGCCCAATCCCTTACGCTGTTCAGCGCGCTCGTCAAACGCCGCGGCGTCCAGGTTCCCCAGATTCTGCTCGACCATGCGAATCTCGGCCCCGAACGGGTTGCCCCCCACGACATCGATGAACCACTTCGCTACCGCCTGACTGTGGCAGCTACGGATCACGGCTGGGTCATTCAGTGCGGCCAGGACACCTGGCTGCCGCAGCAGCTTGATCTCGCCCTGCTCAGCAAGCTACGCAAACAGGCTCAGCAGCATCGCGTCGGCACTACTCCGTACCCCGTGTATCTCACCGATCTGAGCTTGCCAGGCGCCGGATTCGCCACCCACCTGCAGGCCAGATTCGCCCTGGAGACGGCTCTGAACAGCTCAAGCGCCAAAGCCCTCGAGGAGTTTTTCGCACTGAGCAACGTCTGAAACTGGCCCGGCGCTGTTCAACACTGACCCGTACATCAGGCTATAATCGCGGCTTTTAGCGGTTCGTCCCACAGGACGGACGGCGCAGATGACAGGAAATGCCGTGCGTTGGTTGTTGTTACTAGGTTTGATCGGTTGGGTAGCAAGCTGTGGCCAGAAGGGACCACTGTATCTGCCTGAGTCTCAGGCGCCCGAGACAATCGTCACTTACATGGCCCCCTGACATGTCCCGCCCGGCAGATTCGATATTGCACCGCCAGGGCGAGCGCCTTTATGTCGATGGCGTGTGCCTGGAAGATATCGCCAATGCAGTGGGCACCCCAGCGTACATCTACTCCGCCGCCTACATCCGCTGCGCCATTGCACAATTGCAGCAAGCCTTTGCAGCGACTCCGGCACGCATCCACTACGCGGTCAAGGCGAACTCGAACCTGAGCATTCTGGCACTGTGTCACGAACTCGGCTGCGGTTTCGATATCGTCTCCGGCGGTGAATTGAGCCGCGTACTGGCCGCCGGCGGAGACGGCGCCGCAGTTATCTTTTCCGGCGTCGGCAAGTCTACCGAGGAAGTCGACTTCGCCCTGAAAGCCGGCATCGGTTGCTTCAACGTGGAAAGCGCCGCCGAATTGCAACGCATTGCCCGGCGCGCAGAAAATCTCCGCTGTGCCGCCCCGGTGTCAGTGCGCGTCAACCCCAACGTCGATGCCAATACTCACCCGTACATTTCCACAGGACTGCAGCAGAATAAATTCGGCGTGCCGGCAGAGCTGGCGCTGCAACTTTACGAACAGGCCGCCGCCAGCGACACCCTGGTCATCAAGGGTATCGATTGCCATATCGGCTCGCAGATCAACGAAATCGAACCGCTGCTGGAAGCCCTGCAGCGGCTGCTGGAACTGGTAGACGAGTTGAGCAGCCGCGGCATCACCCTCGAGCACATCAATCTGGGCGGCGGCATGGGCATTACTTATCAGGACGAAGCGCCCCTCGACATCGAAGCCTACGGCGCCGGTGTGGCGCAGCTGCTGGCCGGGCGTTCGCTGCAGATTGCGCTCGAACCCGGCCGCTCCATCGTGGCAAATGCCGGCGTACTGTTGACCAGAGTGGAGTACTTGAAACCATCAGCGGTACAGGGCGCTCCCAACTTCGCAGTGGTCGACGCCGCCATGAACGATCTCATTCGGCCGGCACTCTACCAGGCGTGGCATGATGTGGTGGCTGCTTCCCCGGTTGACCCAGCTGACGCAACGACATGGGATATCGTCGGCCCGGTATGCGAGACCGGCGATTTCCTGGCAAAACAACGTGAGCTTGCGCTTACGCCGGACACGTTGCTGGCGGTCCTCAACGCCGGCGCATATGGCATGGTACAGGCGTCGAACTACAATTCACGCGGGCGGCCCTGTGAAGTACTGGTAGACGGCGACAGTTTCCGCATCATCCGCCGTCGGGAGACCATCAGCGATCAGTTGCGTCTGGAGCAGGGGTTGGCGTTATGAGCGGTCCTTCCAGGCCTGTCACATTTTTCAAGATGCACAGCCTCGGCAACGACTTTGTGGTGCTCGATCGTGTAACCCAGCCGGTTAACTTGTCACCGGAGCAGGTCTCCGCCTGGGCAGACCGCAAGACCGGAGTAGGTTTCGATCAGTTGCTGACCATCGATCCGCCCACCACGGCGGACGCCGACTTCGACTACGGAATCTACAATGCCGACGGCTCAAAGGCCGAGCAATGCGGTAACGGTACCCGCTGCGTGACGCTGCTGGCCCATCACCTTAAACTCACAAAGAAGTCAATGCTGTACTGGCAGTCTCCGGCGGGGCGTATCCGCACACAGTTCAACAGCGCGACACAGATAGAGACCACGCTCACGGTACCGCAGCTTGCCCTGGTCGACATACCCTTCAATGAGAGCGCGGCAACTGCAGGGGCTGAGCTACCTGACGCAGAAACAGCGGAAGAACAACACAGAACCTGGAGGCTGGATTCCGCAGCAGGCGCATTCGAAGTCACGCCGGTCAGCATGGGCAACCCTCACGGCATCATGTTTTTCGACAATATATTCGACACCGACATCGCCACAATCGGCGGCGCGCTGACCCGTCACGCCGCATTTCCGGAAGGCGCCAACATAGGTTTCTGTCAGATCATCGATCGACAATTCGCCCGGTTGAGAGTGTTTGAGCGCGGCGTTGGTGAAACCAGAGCCTGTGGCAGCGGCGCCTGCGCTGCGGTAGTTGCAGCGCATCTGCATGGGCTGGTCAACGACAAAGTGAAGATATCGCTGCCCGGCGGCAAGCTGCGAATCACGTGGCCCGGCCCCGGCCACCCCGTTACAATGAGTGGCGCCGCCACCCTGGTTTATTGTGGCGAATTGTATGTGGGCCAACCATGAGCACCAAACCCGAGCAACTTGAAACCGGCGAGATCGACGAAGACGCGGTGATCGCGTATTTGCGCGGTGAGCCTGATTTCTTCGTCCGCCAACCAGCACTGCTGAGCGAGCTGAATCTGCCCCACGCCTCGGGGCGTGCGGTTTCCCTGGTGGAGCACCAGGTTGCAATCCTGCGGGAGCGCAATGTCGATATGCGCCGCCGTATGCAAACACTGCTACAGACGGCCCGGGAAAACGACGATCTGTTCACCAAGACGCGCTCACTGACCCTGGCGTTGCTCGAGGCGGGCAACGAGCAAAGTCTCAACGAGACCCTCGCAACACATATGCTGGTAGATTTCGAAGCGGACTTCGTCTGTTGTCATCTGCCTGGCGAGCGCCCGTCGCTGGATCATCTGCTATATCATGACGGCGCATTACCATCTGACGCGATCAACTCGGGCGCTACCGTGCTCTGTACCACCCTGCGCCGGGAAGAACTGGAATCACTGTTCCCTCTTTCCAGCCATACAGATACGGGCAGCGCAGTGCTTCTGCCACTGCCCGTGGGAACCGCCCGCGTTGGTGCTCTGTGCATCGGCAGTCGCGAGCCGCAAAGGTTCAGTTCCGACATGGATACACTGTTCGTCTCCTACATCGCGGACATTCTCAGCAAGGTCATTGCTCGCCTGGAGCTGTAAAGGTGCCTGAAACCTCTACGATCATCGCGCCGTTCATCGACTATCTGCGCATACAGAAGCGCTATTCTGCGCACACGATCAACGGCTATACCAGGGAACTGGAGCGCTTCTGCGATTTCATCGACTGTGGCCCCACCGAGGCAAAAAGCCATCAGATCACCTCATTCGCCAGTGCCTTGCGGCAACAGGGGCTGCAGCCAGCCAGCGTGCAACGTGCCCTGTCTGCGTTGCGCAGTTATTACGACTACCTGCTGAATCAAGGCGCGGTACAGACTAATCCAGCGCGCGTGGCGAGGGCGCCCAAGGCGAAGAAGAAGCTCCCGAAGGTGCTGGATACCGACCAGGCGGCACAACTATTCAGCAGCGCCGCCGATGACCAGACCAGCGCACGGGATCTGGCAATCATGGAATTGTTTTATGGTGCAGGCCTACGCTTGAGCGAACTTGTTGGTCTCAACATTGCCGACCTCGATCTGCATAGCGGGTTTGCCCGGGTAACCGGCAAGGGCAACAAGGTTCGTCAAACGCCCCTGGGGCGCCAGTGCATCACCGCACTGCAGCGCTGGCTGGATCATCACCCCGATCGCCAGCCAGATACGCCGCTTTTTACCGGCCGCGGCAACAAACGCATCAGCCCCCGCACCGTGCAGGCTCGGCTGAAGAAAATTGCCACAGCGCAGCTCGGTGACGATTCGCTGCATCCGCACATGCTGCGCCACAGCTTCGCCACACATCTGCTGGAATCATCCGGCGATCTTCGCGCAGTACAGGAGCTGTTGGGGCATAGCGATATTTCCACGACCCAGATCTACACTCACCTCGACTTCCAGCACCTGGCCAAGGTTTACGACCAGGCCCATCCACGCGCTAATCGTCAAGCCGACACTCGCAAAGACAGCGAATGAGCGCCATCAAACTGATTACGCTAGACCTGGACAATACGCTGTGGGACGTAGACAGCATCATCATCAAGGCCGAGCAGGACATGGTTGCCTGGATTGCCGAGCAGGTACCGGAAGGCCTGCCGATTTATCAGGGCGAACAGATCGGCGAGATCCGCGCCCGGGTGTTCGAAGAATTCGCCCATCAGCGGCACGATCTCAGCTTCATGCGCACCCAGGTCCTTTTTGCCGTCTTCCAACGTGCGGGTTACCCCGGGCGCGAAGCGCGCAGCCTGGCCGAAGCGGCGTTTGCCGTGTTCTTCGAGGGCCGCAATCGGGTGGAATTCTTCCCGGGCGCCCACGACATGCTCGAGGCACTCTGTCAGCAGTTTACCGTGATGGCGCTGACCAACGGCAATGCAGACATTCACCGTGCGGGCATCGGTCACTACATGGCCGGCGCTTACAGCTCCGCCGACGTGGGCGCGAGCAAGCCGCACCCAGACATGTTCTTAGCCCCCCTGCAGGCTCTGGATCTGCAGCCGCGCCAGGGCATTCACGTGGGTGATCACCTCATCGACGACGTCAGCGGAGCCCACGGTGTAGGCATGCATTCGATCTGGGTTAACCTGAAAGATCGCGCCCTGACAGACGAAGACCCACGCCCCACCAGGGCGGTCACAGACTTAAGCGCAGTGCCGCAGGCGATTGAGGAAATCGCCTCAGGCGCCTGACGCAAGGCACCCCGGGGGCAGGTCAGCCACTCACTCCAGCGCGAATCACGCCTTTGACCGCCTCAATATCCGCCCTAATGACCTGTTTGCGCTGGGACAGGTCAACCAGCGCATCCAGAGTCGGGTGGCGCGGGTCGGCTTGTGCCACGGCACGTTTGACCGCATCAGGAAACTTGGCCGGATGCGCAGTAGCAACACAAACCAGCGGGCCGCGCACGTTTGGCGCAAACACTCTCGAAGCGGCATAGCCAACCGCGCTGTGCGGGTCGAGGATGTAGCCGAACCGCTGGTGAACATCGCGCACAGCCCGCAGCGTCTGCTCGGTGTCTACCGCGGTGGCGGCGAATGCATGCAGCCCGGGAGGCCCGCCGATTTCCGCGTGCCCGGTTTCCGCAAAGGCCGTCATAAAGCGCTGCAGACGCTCACTGTCTTTGTCGAAGTAGTAGTAAAGGAAACGCTCGAAATTGCTGGCCACCTGAATATCCATCGCCGGCGACAGTGTGAAATGCACGTCACCCCGGGCATATTCTCCGGTGGCGAAAAAGCGCGCCAGAATGTCGTTTTCATTGGTGGCGACCAGCAACTGGTCAATGGGAAAGCCCATGGCACGCGCCAGGTAAGCTGCAAAAACGTTGCCGAAATTGCCGGTCGGCACACAGAACGCAGGCGCCTGGGCCGTTTTCAGGCTGGCATAGCCGTAGTAAACGATCTGTGCCATGACCCGGGCCCAGTTCACCGAATTCACCGCACCAAGGTGGAACTGCTGCTTGAAAGCCGGATCGCCAAACACCTCTTTCATGAGGCTCTGACAGTCGTCAAAGCTACCCTCTACGGCAATGCAATGGACGTTTTCATCGGCGACCGTAGTCATCTGCAATTCCTGCAGCGGGCTGACCTTGTTGTTCGGGTACATGATGAAGATGTCGATATTCGACTGGCCGCGCACACCCGCAATGGCCGCGCTTCCGGTGTCACCGCTGGTTGCGCCAAGAATATTCAGATGTTCGCCACGCTCGGCCAGCACGTACTCGAACAACCGCCCGAGCAGCTGCAATGCGACATCTTTGAATGCCAGAGTCGGGCCATGGAATAACTCCATGACACGAACGTCACCCAGGTCGGCCCAGCCAATGACATCAGGATGCGAAAAGGTAGAGTACGCTTCGCTGACCAGCCGGTTCAGCGTTTCCCTGGGAATGTCATCGGCGAACAGCGCAATGACCTCCTGGGCGAGAGATACAAAGTCCTGACCGCGCCATTCGTCGAGCCGATCGCTGACGTCCGGCAGGGTCTCAGGTACCAGCAGACCGCCATCGGAAGCCAGCCCCATCAGCAGACTGTCCGAGAAAGAAAGGCCTTCTACCCCGCCACGGGTACTGCAGTATCTCATTGCGCCAGTTACTTGAGCTTGGAAGGGCGCGTATTCTAGAGCAGACACCAGGTTGGTGCCACGGCTACATGGCAGCGGCACCGCAACCATTGCATCGGCCTGCTCGATTCAGATGGAACCGCGACCGTAATTGTTCTCTGGCCTGCGCGGCGGGTCGGCCCGTTCGCCCTGCGGAATCTCTGCTACCGTGCCACCGGAGTTGAGGAATTTCTCAACATCATCGGCCAGTTCATTGCGTTTCTCGGCGCGAGCTTCCGGAGAGTACAGCTCGGCTTCACCATTACTTGTTGTATGTTCCATACGTCTTTCCCAATCCGTAAAGGTATGTATTTATAGAACAGATCTGGAAAAGCGCCAGAAATCCGGCAAAAAAAAACCCGACCCGTCAGCGCACATGTTGCTGTCGCCCACCAGCAGATACATGCCACGGGCAATGGTCAACAACGCGACGTTCTGGGTCAGTATCTCGGTGCTATCTTCGGCTCGTACCATGCCCGCTTCGAGCATGGCGGACCCTGGGGCCATGAACATGACCAGCACGCCCATGACAAGGAAGTAGAACGTGTCAACTGCACAACTGAGTTATGTTGGACCTTCCACGATATACGCCGTTTAGAGCACGCTTACACGGCATCCGGGCCGGTTTCGCCGGTACGGATACGAACGACTTCTTCCAGCGAAGTGATAAAGATTTTGCCGTCGCCCACCTTGCCGGTGTTGGCTGATTTGGTAATGGCTTCAATGGCCTGCTCGGCCAGGGCGTCATCCACGGCGGCTTCGATTTTCACCTTGGGAAGAAAATCAACCACGTATTCGGCGCCCCGATAAAGCTCGGTATGTCCTTTCTGGCGGCCGAAGCCCTTTACTTCGGTTACGGTCAGGCCCTGCACGCCGACTTCAGACAGCGCCTCACGCACGTCGTCCAGCTTGAAGGGTTTGATAATGGCTGTGATTAATTTCATTTTTCCTAATCTCCTAGTTAAAGGCGCGAACCAGCATGGCTCGGTTCATTGGCGAATTCGGGAAGATCATGGCAACTCGCACCTCTCGGATTGTCTATCAATTAGACTCGCATAGTACCTTGACGGGATGCAACACAACCTGTCGCTGCGCCCCGGCAGTCCCTTTAACGACTTTCCAATAGTGAACACTACGGCTCCACTCTCAGTGAGATCGCCATCACCGTCGGGCCGATCCGAAAACTCGCCACTGGGCGGGATCACCGCCACACCAAAGTCGATCTCGGCAATCGTGGTACCCCAACCCAGTTCGATAAGATAACCGTCTGCATCGTCACCGAAGGTCCCGTACGTTGCATGCAGTCCGTTTGCCAAAGTGACGGCGCCCGCGAGAAAGTCATAATCGAGTTCCGGACCGTCGAAGTTATCCTACTCACCTACGCTGTACTTCAGACCGAACAATCCGTAGCCGAGGTTCAGATTGACTTCCTCATCGGTGTCGTCGAATCCACCGGTATAGTAGTAGCCCGTGAAACCAAGGTTTGCCGACAAGCCTGGGTCAGTTTCCATGCCGTAACCGAAAAATCCGTCTACCTCCAGGCCATCTCCAGCATCGGCGGCCCAGGTTCCTATGCAAAGCCCACTGTTTTCATCGTCGGCGCCCACACTGGCGGAAGAGTTCTTCTGCAGGATGCCGCGGAGGTAGTATTCCGAAGCGTGCCCATTATCGCATGAAACACCATCAGCATGTGCCGCTAGAGAGGACAAGGAAATGCCCGCCATCCCAGCAAAGATAGCTAGCAATCTAATGAGCGTTTTCATGAGAGCTCCTTTGATCTAACGGTAATGTCAAATTTCTAACCCCTTGATTGGTTCGCTTGATGATTGCCCAGGGCAGTGGAAAAGTAGCACACCATGTAGCTAGCACAGCCCGTGCCAACTTTGATTTTCCCTTTAAATCAATGTGTTATGCCTTTTTCCTGATACGCGCGCAAATCGCCGCGCACTAAACTGGTGCAAACTGCGCACCAATTGATCGCCGTATCTCACACACCACACTACCTTTTACGCACCCTCAACACCGGCGCTTCGCGTAAAATCCCAGCTCAACCTATCTCAGGCAGCACTTATGGACCCACTGTCTTCACTCTTACAATATATCCGCGAGCATCTGGCCGACCGGCTCTCCCCCGAAACGCTGCAACAGCTCGAGCAGACGGCGCAGGGGCTTTTTGCCCGGTTTGAACTCGTGCCCAAGCATGAATTCGAAACACATATGGAAGTGCTGGCGTCACTGAATTCCCAGGTCGAAGAACTCGAACAACGGCTGAAAGCACTGGAAGAAACACGCTGACGCAAACGCTGTAAACAGGGGCGACCATGGAACCGGTCATTCACACGCGTGCCCTGGTAGGGCTGACGCCTCATCCGGTGACCGTAGAGTGCCACCTCGCGGGTGGGTTGCCCGGCACTACCATAGTGGGGCTGCCAGAGAGCGCAGTGAGAGAGGCACGGGATCGAGTACGCGCCGCCCTGGATTACTCCGGTTTTACCTACCCGGGCGGCAAGGTAGTGATAAATCTCGCGCCCGGCCAACTGGCCAAGGCGAGCACCGCTTTGGATCTGCCCATCGCTCTGGCATTGCTGGCGAAGACCAGCCAGATCCGCACTGGCGAGCTCGCCGAGCTGGAATTCCTGGGCGAGTTGGGATTGTACGGCGAACTGCGTGGAGCCCCGGGCGCGTTGGCATGCGCCCTGGCCACAGGCAAAGAGGGGCGCAGACTCATAGTCCCTGAAGCGAACGGTAACGAAGCCGCAATCGCACCCGGTGGCAGCATGCGTCTTGCCGCCACCTTAAAAGACGTCGTTGCATATCTGAACGGGGCACGGCAAGCAGTTACTCAACCGCCCCGGATCGCTGAGACACAGCATGACGAGCCCCACAGCCTGGCCCGGGTAGTCGGCCAGAGCGCCGCCAAACGCGCCATGACCATTGCCGCGGCCGGCGGTCATCATCTACTCATGGTCGGTCCGCCGGGTACCGGAAAGACCATGCTGGCGCGAGGTTTCAGTGAATTGCTGCCAACATTGAGCGACGCCCAGAGCCTCGAGGTGGCCGCGGTTTACTCCGCCGCCGGCATCACCCGCAACAATCATCGAAAACCGCCCATACGCGCACCGCATCATTCCACTTCCGCGCCGGCGCTGGTCGGCGGCGGCAGCCCGCCCCGCCCAGGCGAGATTGCGCTGGCTCATCATGGCGTGCTGTTTCTCGATGAACTACCGCATTTCCAACCCTCCGTGCTGAACCTGCTGCGCGAGCCGATAGAAAGCGGCACGGTCAATATCACCCGGGCGAAGTACTCGATTGAGTATCCCTGCCGTTTCCAGCTTATCGCCGCCATGAACCCGTGCCCGGCAGGGCGTACCTGCACTGAGCAGGCATGCCGCTGCACCCCCAGGCAGGTACAAAGTTACCAGCGCCGCATCTCGGGCCCGCTGCTCGATCGCATCGATCTGCATGTGCAGGTTCCGGCATTGCCGGATCACGTACTGGCACGCCTGCAGATTCAGCGGCAGGACAAAACCGCCGCCCAGCTGCGCGATCAAGTAAACAAGGTCCGCCAGACCCAGGCGTACAGACAGAACTGTCTCAATGCGGCGCTGCGGGACGAATTGCAACAACACATGCAGCAGGCCGAGCTAGACGATGGTTTTCTGCAGCAGGCCATCAACCGCTATAAGCTGTCAGCGCGCAGCTACGCAAAGGCGTGGCGTATCGCGCGCACCATTGCCGACCTGGAAAGCTCAATCAAAATAACGTCGCCACACCTGGTAGAAGCACTGTCATACCGGGCCCTGGACTGGGAAGAGGGGGTCTGAAGGAGCGCCATGAGCCGCGGGGGGC
>CAYMUT010000005.1:0-32997 GCA_964393625.1 uncultured Pseudomonadales bacterium | reverse complement strand
GTGGGAGAGCGGCACCCCCATCACCAGCTACTACCCCGGCCCTGGGACGGGGGGGTCTGACGGCGCGGCTTGAGCAGAGCGCTCAAGCCGCAACAGGATCTACTGTACGCTGTCCAGCATATAGGCCACTGCTTCGCTGAGCTCTTCGTCAGAGCAGTTCATGCAGGTTCCTTTGGCTGGCATGGCATTCAGGCCGTTCAGGGTGCTGGCCATCAACTCGTCCATACCTTTGCCGGTACGATCCGTCCAGTCTGCCGCCTCACCGACCTTCGGCGCGCCACCGACACCAGTCGTGTGGCAGACAAAGCAGAACTGATCGTATACCTGCTGGCCACTCATCTGCCCGGAAGACACACTGGCATCCGTCGCGCCGCAATCGTCCCCCGCACGGCATACGCTGCCAAACGGCTCCAGGCGCGCAGATATCTCATCTTTTGTGCCTGGCGGTACAGCGTATATGTAGACACTAGCCAGTATCACCAGAACAGATGCAAGTATGCCTCGGCGCAATGTAGTTCTCCTTCAGATTAGCCCGGCGCCTGATCTGATGCATGAGTCTCACAGACGGCTCGGAAAAGCGGCGCGGATTATAGCGCTCACAGGGCCCGCCGTCGAACGGACCGTTACATCAGCATAGCCCAGTAGACAAAGAGCGCCCCAGCAGTGTGTTAGGCCACGCGCTCGGCTAACGGGTCAAATACCCGTACCGGCTCCGGTGGCGTGGTGAACTCTTGCCAAAGACCCCGCTCTTCCTCCATGGCGCGCTGCATATGCCCGACCTTGACATGGCCGAAACCACGCACACGACCCGCATTTCTGACAATACGAATCGCTAGCACGAGGTTCTGCAGAGTCAGTCCGGCCAGCAAGCTGTCGAGCACATCCTCGAAGTGCCTGCGCATGAAGTCAGCCTGTTTGCGCTCGCTGGTATGAGCGAACGGATCGAGCCAGGTATTGCGCAGGCCCTTCACGGCGGCCAGCACGCGGAAAACATGACGCATCCATGGCCCGAACCTGCGCTTGCGTGTGCCCAGCAACGGCGGCGCAAGCAGGTAACGCACCTTGCCGGGACCCCCGAAGCGCTGCAGCGCCAGCTCAAACGACGGGTCGAGATACAGTCTGGCGACTTCGTATTCGTCTTTTACGGCAAGCAGTTGCGCGTAGGTTTCCGCCACGGCCCGGGTCAGCTGCTCAGCCCCGGGGCGAACCTGCTGCTCAGCCTGTGCCACCCGGGCAATCACCGCCCGGAACCGCTCGGCAAGATCTGCGCCGTCATAAGCCGTCAGAAAATCGGCGCGATGCTCGATCAGCGCTTCCACGGTCATCTGCTCACCGGATATCTCACGCCCGGACGACGTTTCGACCTGCGTGGTCGGCAACAGCGACTCATCGTGAGCGGCAACACGCCCGAGGTGGAATGCCAGCAGGTTTCGCTGCACTGCTACGCCATTGACCTGCAGCGCTTGCTCAACGGATTCCAGCGCCAGCGGAATGCCACCGAGTTGATACGCGTACCCCAGCAACATCACATTGGCCTGCTGAGCATCACCCAGGAAACTCTCGATATGGTCTTCCGCCGCATACGTCGACACCTCAGCGGCAAGCTTTCTGATGTGGCCCAGTCGGGTGCGCATCTTCACATCATGAGACTGGCTCAGAACGAAGTCTGCAGTAGGAGTAACATGGCTGTTCACCACCGCCCGGGTCTGCCTCGACAGAAGCTCCATAGCCTCATCCGAGGCAGCGGATATCAGGTCGCAAGCCACCAGCAGCGATGCCCCGCCTTCCGGAATGCGAGCCACATGCAGCGGCTGATCGGCCCGCGCGATCCGCACATGGGAGAACACCGCCCCGCCCTTCTGGGCGAGACCGGTCATATCCAATGTGCGCACCTGCTTACCTTCTATCTGGGCCGCAGCGGCCAGCAGCGCGCTCAACGTGACGATGCCGGTTCCGCCCACCCCGGATATGAGGATATTGGCGGTATCCTGGGCCACCACCGGTTCAGGTACGCTGGAGCGGATTTCGTCCACCTCCAGCGCCAGCTGTGCAGTCCGACGCAACCCACCTGGAACTTCCACGAACGCGGGACAGAACCCCGTAGCGCAACTCAAGTCTTTGTTGCAACTGGTCTGATTGATCTGGCGTTTCAGCCCAAAAGCCGTTTCTTTCGGCTCGACCGCAACGCAATTGGACTGCACGCTGCAATCTCCACAGCCTTCACATACCGCTGCATTGATCACTACGCGAGGTTTATCGTCCTTAACGAGACCGCGCTTGCGGCGCCGGCGCAGTTCGGTCGCACAGGTCTGCTGATAGATCAGTACACTGACACCGGCAACGTCTCGCAGCCGGCGCTGCACATCATCCAGCTCACGCCGATGGTAAACCGCGATGCCCTGGCTGCGCAGATCATGGTGTCTATCAGGATCGTCACTGACAATCACAACCTCGGCCACGCCTTCCGCCCGCACCTGGGCAACAAGCCGCGGCACGGTCAACTCACCGTCGGTTGGTTGGCCGCCGGTCATCGCCACGGCATCGTTGAACAGCACCTTATAGGTGATGTTGACGTTGGCGGCCACCGCCTGCCGGATGGCCAGAGTGCCCGAATGGAAGTAGGTGCCATCGCCGAGGTTGGCGAATACGTGCGGTTCGTTGCTAAACAGACTTTCCCCCACCCAGGTGACGCCTTCGCCGCCCATGTGAGTGCAGCTGTCAGTATCACGGTCCATCCACTGCACCATGTAGTGACAGCCAATACCCGCGGTGCCTCTACTGCCTTGTGGGACCCGTGTAGAGGTGTTGTGGGGGCACCCAGCGCAGAACAGTGGGGTGCGCTGCTGACGGGCCGGCGCATGGATTTCCGCGGTCTGCTCCCGGGTGCGTCGCGCCAGTTCCAGCGCCACAGGGGGCTGCAGTTCAAGCAGATCGCTCAGATGGTGTGCAATATCGTTGACGCTCAAGATACCGGTGGAGCCGAGCAGAGGTTTACCCTGGGCATTCCGTTTGCCGAGCACCGCAACGAAACGTTGCCCGGCGAAGCTGTACAGCGCTTCTTTCACTTGAGGTTCGACGAATGCGCGCTTTTCTTCGATCACCAGCACCATATCTACAGAATCTGCGAAACGTCTCACCAGCTTGTCATCCAGCGGCCAGGTCATGCCGAGCTTTAGAATCTCTATGCCCGCATCGCGAATATCTGATGTGCCGTACCAGCCGAACTGAGCACAGGCTTCGCGGACATCGCGGTAAGCCTTGCCGGCGCAGATCAGGCCGAGACGGCGCCGGGTGCCGTGGGCATTATGCTGCTCGGTGACCCAGCGATTGAGTTTGGCGGCACGCGCGAATTCCACTGCCGCGGGAATTTTGACATCCAGCTGACGTTGTTCCTGCGCCACGGGGGTATCATCGGCACGGATTTGAGCATCTTCCGCCGTGGGTAGAGGCACCTTGCGGAAGCGGCTTAGCCCAACCTCCACGGTGGCAGAGCTGTCCATATGATCGGCAATGGCTTTCAGGGCCACCCACAGCCCACTGTGGCGCGACATTTCCCATCCCAGCACGGTGAAATCGAGCACTTCCTGAACGTCACTGGGGGCCAGAATGGGGACCTGCATGTTCTGCAACGCAAACTCGCTCTGGGTGGCCAGGCTAGATGACTTGGCCGCTGGATCATCGCCAACTACCAATACAACGCCGCCATTGGCACTTGTTCCCCAGGAGTTGGCATGGCGGATGGCATCACAGGAGCGGTCCAGGCCCGGGGTTTTGCCGTACCACAGGCCGAACACACCGTCAGCGGCAGCGCCGGCGTGCAGGCCGACCTGCTGACTGCCCCATACGGCGGTTGCCGCCAGATCTTCATTCACACCCGGTTGAAAGTGGATGCGCTGTGCTTCCAACTGTTCGGCCTGTGCCCACAATTCCTTGTCCAGCCCTCCCAGCGGCGAGCCCCGGTAGCCGGACACGAATCCACCGGTATCTACGCCGTGCTGCTCATCCAGCCTTCGGCGGGTCTGCAACGCACGCACCAGCGCCTGAATACCTGTAAGCAACACCACGCCTTCGCTGGCGCTGTATTTCTGCTGCAGTGAAAACGAACCTGACTGAGCTTGCATGGTCATGGCACCATCCTCCTATTGGATCTAATGCTAGCCAGACTGACCTAGGAACCGGTTGCGTATTTGCTATATATCCAGTTAAATTAGAAAAATATTTACGATTTAGAGCTTAATTTTAGGATGAAATCGTTAGATTCCTTCGACATAAAGATACTGTATGAACTTCAGCAGAACGCTGATATCTCCATGCAGGAACTCGGCGACAAGGTCGGGCTGTCCCACACACCCTGCTGGCGCCGGGTAAAGCGGCTCGAAAAGGACGGCATCATCCGCAAGCGTGTGACCCTGCTGGACGCTGAGGGTTTACACCTGTCCGTCAACGTATTTGTCAGTGTCACCTTGAAAAACCACGTCGAAAACGGCCTGACGCTGTTCGAAGAATCTGTCCAGGATGTTCCCGAAATCGTCGAGTGCTACACCGTTTCCGGCGACCGCGATTTCCTGTTGCGGGTTGTGGTGGCTGACGTGGGGGCTTACGAGCACCTGCTGAAACACGTGCTGATCAATCTGCCCGGTGTAGACAACTTAAGCAGTACTTTCGCCCTGCGCCAGGTGAAATACACCACTGAATATCCACTCAGCGCCATGGGCGCAGAATGACCGGCTGACGATCTACCGTCAGGTGCAGTAGCTTACAGTTCGACGAGCTCGATACCTTCTTCGACCCGCTCACCTACGGCGCAGAGCACCTTCGCGACAGTGCCACTGTGCGGCGCCGCCACGCTGTGTTCCATCTTCATCGCTTCGACGACGACCAGCACATCACCCCGGGTGACTTTGTCACCAGCCTTCACATTGACCGCGATGACCTGGCCCGGCATCGGCGAGGTCACCCCGCCCCGGGAAAGCGCCTGTCGCTGATAGCGGCCAATGTCATCTGTCAGCTCAGCGAATTTTTCGGTATGCCCGCCACTCATGACATACAGCGCAGTGCCACGGCGCAGCACACGTCCGTGCAGAGTGTGTTCGCCGATGCGTGCCGCCAACCGGCCGTTCTCGCCTACCGCGACTGCGGCCAGGCTAAACCCGGTATCGTTGACAATGGCCTGATCGTCGCCAATCTCTATGGTCAGCGTTGATTTGCCCTGGGATAAATCGACCCGCCGTCGCGCAGGTAAATTCAGACGAAAACCAGCACTGCTGCCCCACAGGGTGTCGACTTGTTGTTCCGCCAGTACAAAAAGCGCCGCCAGCACCGCAGAGGGTTGCTGCTGACGGGGCACCACTTGCTCATGCACTGCTTCCGCCAGACCCGTGGTGTAGTCGCCGCCGGCAAACTGTTCATTGGCGAGTACGCCGCGCAGGTAGCCGAGATTGTGTTCGACGCCGGCAACTTCCGCCTCACCCAGCGCGTCGGCCAGGGCACTGATGGCCTGCGCCCGGTCGGGACCATGGGCAATGAGCTTGGCCAGCATCGGATCGTAGTGCATGGTGACCTCGTCACCGGCACGCACACCCGTGTCGGTACGCAGCGTCGACGGAATAAAAAAATGCTCCAAGCGCCCGGTGCTGGGCAGAAATCTCTTGCCCGGGTTTTCCGCGTACAGACGTGCTTCTACGGCATGCCCGTTCAATTGGATCTGATCCTGGGTGACCGGCAGGGTATCGCCCGCAGCGACCTCGAGCTGCAATTCCACCAGGTCGAGGCCGGTAACAGCTTCAGTAACAGGGTGCTCGACCTGCAGGCGAGTGTTCATTTCCATGAAGAAGAACTCATCTCCCTCGGCAATGAACTCCACCGTCCCCGCACCGACATAGCCGACACTGCGTGCCGCCGCCACTGCCGTCTCTCCCAGATGATCACGCATCTGCGCAGTCACGGTGGGGCCCGGTGCTTCCTCGATCACCTTCTGATGGCGCCGCTGTACCGAACAGTCCCGCTCAAACAGGTGCACCACATTGCCATGGGTATCTGCCATGAGCTGCACTTCAATATGCTTGGGCGATGTGAGGTAACGCTCCAGCAAAACTGTATCGTCGCCGAACGCAGACGCCGCCTCGCGGCGCGCGCCTTCCAGCTGGCTGGCGAACTCATCAGCGCTATGGACCAGACGCATACCTTTGCCGCCGCCCCCCGCAGAGGCTTTGATGAGCAGCGGAAAGCCTACCCGCTCTGCCTGTTCAGCGAGAAAGGCAGGATCCTGGTTGTCGCCGTGATAGCCGGGCAACACCGGCACACCGGAGTCCTGCATGAGCTGCTTGGAAGCCATCTTCGAACCCATGGTGCGAATCGCCTGCGCCGGCGGGCCCACGAAGATGATGCCCGCCCCGGCACAGGCTTCGGCGAAGCGATCATTCTCCGACAGGAATCCATAACCCGGGTGTATCGCTGCGGCACCGGACTGCCTGGCGGCGGCGATGATCTTGTCGACATCCAGGTAACTTTCGGTTGCCGGGGCCGGGCCAAGCAGAACGGCATCGTCCGCCATGGCAACATGCAGCGCATTACGGTCAGCTTCCGAGTAGACCGCGACAGTACGCAAACCCAGCCGCCTGGCGGTGCGGAATACCCGGCAGGCGATTTCGCCCCGATTCGCTACTAACAAAGAGTCAAACATAGTCACATCCTGAATATGCCGAAGCCGGACTGAGGTTGCTGCGGCGTGCGGGTCGCATAAGACAGGGCCAGACCGAGCGCCGAACGCGTGTCGACCGGATCAATTACGCCATCGTCCCATAAGCGGGCGGACGCATAGAACGGATGCCCCTCATGCTCATAGGTCGCCCGGATACCATCCATGAACTCGTTCTTGTCCTGTTCCGGCCAGTCTTCGCCCCGCGCGTTCATTCCATCTTCACGCACCGTCGCCAGCACATGGGCGGCCTGGTCGCCACCCATCACCGAGATACGCGCATTCGGCCAGGTCCACAACATGCGCGCACCGTAGGAGCGCCCGCACATCGCGTAATTGCCAGCGCCGAACGAACCACCGATGACGACGGTGAATTTCGGCACCTTCGCGCAGGCTACCGCGGTGACCATTTTCGCACCGTCTTTGGCGATACCCTGGTTTTCGTACTTCTTGCCCACCATAAAACCGGTGATGTTCTGCAGAAACAGCAGTGGCACGCCGCGCCGGTCGGCCAGTTGAATGAAATGCGCGCCTTTCTGTGCACTCTCCGAAAACAGAATCCCATTGTTGGCAAGAATCGCTACCGGCATGCCATGAATGTGCGCAAAACCGCATATCAGCGTCTCGCCGTACAGCTTCTTGAATTCGTGGAACTCCGAGCCATCCACCAGTCGCGCGATCACTTCACGCACATCGAACGGTGTGCGCGTATCGGTAGGCATGACGCCATAAAGCTCATGGCTTGGATAAGCCGGTTCCAGCACAGGGCGGCGCTCCACCGTTGAGTCGAATCGTTGGTGAGCATTGGCCATGGCTTCCCTGGCAAGCATGAGCGCGTGCTCGTCATCATCGGCCAGATAGTCGGTGACACCGGATGTGCGGCTGTGCACCTCACCGCCACCCAGGCTTTCCGCATCAACCTCTTCGCCCGTCGCCGCCTTCACCAGTGGCGGTCCGCCGAGGAATATGGTGCCCTGCTCCTTGACGATGATCGCCTGGTCACACATGGCCGGTACATAGGCCCCGCCCGCAGTGCACGACCCCATCACTACCGCCAGTTGGGGAATGCCCTGGGCAGACATGTTCGCCTGGTTATAGAAAATGCGGCCGAAGTGGGTCTTGTCGGGGAATACGTCTGCCTGCAGAGGCAGAAACGCGCCACCGGAATCCACCAGATAGATGCACGGCAGATTATTTTCCATAGCGATCTCCTGCGCCCGCAGGTGTTTCTTGACCGTTATGGGATAATAGGTGCCGCCTTTCACCGTAGCATCGTTGGCAACAATCACACACGGCTGCCCCGAAACCCTGCCCACGCCGGTTATGATGCCGCCGCCGGGAATCCAGTCGTCGTAAAGCTCGTGACCGCCCAGTTGGCCAACTTCCAGGAATGGCGAGCCGGGGTCCAGCAGACGGTTTACCCTTTCCCGCGGCAATAGCTTACCTCGGTTCACGTGACGATCGCGGGAACGCTCATCACCGCCCAGAGCAATGCGCCCGGTCAGCTCACGCAACTCGTCGCGCAATGACCGATGGTGGGTGTCGTTAGCCTGAAACTGCGGGCTCGACGTATCGATAGCGCTGGTGATGACTGCCATTTAACCCCCTCTACAGGTCTTGAGGGCGCGCAGTTTGACCAGCCTTTGCGAGGTTGTCCAGATGACGTAACGTTAACGCCCGTCAGGCAAACCTGGCGATCGTCTTGTTCAGACCCTGCTCGAATTTGCTGAACAGTTCGTCTATCTGATCCTCGGTAATGATCAGCGGCGGGCAGAACGCTATGGTGTCACCCACATTGCGAACGATCAGACCGGCTTCGGCGCACTCAGCGGAACAATAGGCAGCGACACCCTCGGACAGTGGGAACGGCGTGCGGGGGTCTTTTTCTTTCACCAGTTCTATGCCACCGATGAGGCCTTTGCCGCGCACCTCGCCCACCAGCGGATGATCAGCGAAACTCTGCAGGCGCGCCTGGAAAATTTCACCCATGGCCGCCGCATGACCAAACAAATCCCGCTCCTCCATGATCTCGAGATTGCGCAGAGCGACCGCGGCGCAAACGGGATGCCCCGAATAAGTAAAGCCGTGGCCGAAGTTACCGAGTTGCTCCGACATGGCTTCAAAGGCTTCGTACATGAACTCCGGCAACAACACCGCGCTCAACGGCAGGTAGGCGCTGGACACGGCTTTGGCCACACTCATAGTGGTTGGCGTAATGCCCATGGTCTGCGCGCCGAACGGCGCACCGGTGCGGCCGAAACCACAGATGACTTCATCGTCGATGAACAGTATGTCGTGCTTGGCAAGCACGGCCTGTACTTTCTCGTAGTAGCCGGGCGGCGGCACAATCACGCCGCCGGCCCCAAGGATCGGCTCGGCTATGAAAGCCGCAATGGTCTCCGGGCCTTCCTTGAGGATCATGTCTTCCAGGGAATTGACCACACGGTCGACAAACTGTGCCTCGCTTTCGCCGGACTGGGCGCAACTGTAGTAGTGGGGCGAATCGGTATGCAGAATGCCGGAGATCGGCAGATCGAACGCGTTGTGGAACGGTGGCAGGCCGGTCAGCGACCCTGCGGCTACCGTAACGCCATGGTAGCCTCCTTTACGTGCAATGATCTTCTTCTTTTCCGGGCGTCCTACGGCATTGTTGTAGTACCACATCAACTTGATCTGGGTGTCGTTGGCGTCGCTGCCGGACAAACCGAAGAACACTCTGCCCGCATCGAATGGCGCCATCGCTTTCAGTTTCTCGGCCAGTAAAATGGAAGCCTCATTGGTCTTACCCGCGAATAACTGAGAGTAAGACAGCTTCTTCATCGCCTGGGCAGCAACGTCGGCGAGTTCCTCGTTACCATAACCCAGCGCGGTGCACCACAGGCCGGCCATGCCTTCGAGGTATTGCTTGCCATTGCTGTCCCACAGATAAACCCCTTCGGCGCGATCATGCACGCTGGGGCCCTGCTGGGCATGCTGTTTCAAATTGGTTGTCGGATGCAGCAGATGTTTGAGATCTTTGGCTTCCAACGAGCCTTCCGGGAACTCGTTGTGCAGTACGTCGATGTCTCTTTCCGCCATGGTCTCCCCCATTGTTCGACAATTTGAGTTAGCCTCCCATAGTACCCAGCGACGCACAAGCGCGAGATTCCGAGAGATCTGCCATTCCGGAACTGTACCGCATCGCCAAAGCCGCGATCTATGTCAGCTATGTCTGCACCGGCACAATCTGATCCAGCCTGTGGTCAGGCGGCGATGGAAGCGGCAACACCCAGTGCCTGCGCCACTGCCCCGTGACAGATACTGCCGTCATGTACATTCAGGCCCCGGGCAAAACCGGTGTCGTCAGCAAACGCACGCTGCATACCCTTGGCTGCCAGCTCAGCGATATAGGCCAGAGTCACATTGTTGAGCGCCTGGGTCGATGTACGGGCTACCGCGCCGGGCATATTGGTCACACAGTAGTGCACGACGCCCTGCTCGATGAAAGTAGGCTCGTCATGGCTGGTGGGCCGGCTGGATTCGAAACAACCGCCCTGATCGATGGATATGTCTACCATGGCCGCGCCCGGCAGCATTTCACTCAGCAATTGCCGGTCTACCAGCTTGGGCGCAGTGGCCCCGGGCACCAGTACGGCGCCGACAACCAGATCCGCCTCGCGCACTGCATTTGCGACGTTATCTGAAGATGCCATGAGCACTTTCGCGCGACCGGCGAACTCGGTTGCCAGACTCCGCAGGCGCTCGGTGGACTTATCGAGTACCGTGACGTCGGCCTGCAGACCCACGGCCATGTATGCGGCGTTGGTGCCGGCCATGCCGCCGCCGAGAATCACAACCTTGCCTGGGGCCACACCTGGTACCCCGCCAAGCAACGTGCCGCGGCCACCGCCAGTGGCGAGTAGCGCCTGGGCGCCCACCTGAATCGACATACGGCCCGCCACTTCGCTCATGGGCGCCAGCAGGGGCAGACGTCCGGCTGCGTCTTCCACGGTCTCGTAGGCAATCGCGGTAACGCTGCGTTTCATCAGTTCAAACGCCTGGGGCTGGGCCGCCGCCAGATGGAGGTAAGTAAACAGAATCTGGCCTTCCTCCAGACGCGCGCACTCTTCCATGGAAGGTTCTTTGACTTTGATGACCAGCTCACCGCGAAACGCCTCATCTGCATCGACGATGCGCGCGCCGGCGGCCACGTATTGATCATCGCCAAAACCGATCGCGGCACCGGCGCCCCTTTCGACCGCCACATCATGGCCCGCTTTAGCCAGTTCGCCAGCGCTGGCGGGGGTCAAACCCACCCGGTATTCATGCACTTTGCTTTCCTTCGGAACACTGATACGCATCCGCCCCGTCTCCGCTTCGTTCTAGTTGCGGAAATTTTAGGAGGATCGGCGCAACCGAACTGTGCAACTTTGGCCTAGACTGCTACCCTGGGCGCAAGATTCAGACAAATACATCATATTTTATGCAAGATTATGCCGACCTGGACCGAATCGACCGCGCCATTCTCCACGAGATTCAGCTGGATGGGCGGCTCAGTAACACTGCCCTGGCGGAACGGGTCAACTTGTCAGAGTCAGCCTGTCTGCGCCGTCTGCGGCGCCTGGAAGAATCCGGCATGCTGCGTGGTTATGTCGGCCTGGTGGATCAGTCCAAGGCAGGCTTTCCGGATAACGTATTCGTGCGCATCACACTGCACAGCCAGCAGCAGGACGATCTGGCCGCCTTCGAGCAGCAGGTCAGGGACCTGCCTGAAGTGATGGAGTGCTATCTCATGAGCGGCGATGCCGATTACCTGCTCCGGGTGATCGTTGCCGATGCCAGGGATTACGAGCGGGTGCACAGCCAGCACCTGACGAGATTGCCCGGCGTGGCACGGGTACACTCGAGCTTCGCGCTGCGCACCGTCGCGAAAAAAACGGAAGTGCCTGTTCGTGGAGTATCCCGTATACGGGGAACGCGCTAGATCAGATCTTTTGGCTGCAGGCCAAACTCCTTCACGACCTCATCGGCATAGTCGATACGGCCGGTAATCTCCTTCGGATCACCGTGACATAGCCGCAAACACGCTTCTGCCATATGTTCGACGGGTGTTTCGCGGTCTTTGGTTTCTTCATTGATCAGATTGTGGTGCACCGCGCCGGGAGTCGCCACCAGCCCCGGAGAGATCACATTCACGCCGATGTTGTCGTCATACAGCTCCTGCGCCAGGCCTGTGGTGAAGCGCTCTAAGGCGGCCTTGCACATACCGTACACGGTACCGCCGCGACCGGGCATGGTCTTATCCGGGTGTATCGCGGCATGGGATGAGACATTGATGATCCAGCCCCGCCCGCGCTCGCGCATACCCGGAATCACCATCTGCGACAGCTCGAATGGCGTCCAGACCTGTACATCCATCATCAGGCGAAAACGCTTCTGAGGAAACTCCTCGACGGGAATGAAGAACGTCACCGCCGCATTATTGACAAGTATGTCCACCTGCCCGCAGGCGGCAACGGCTTCATCCATCATACGCTGCCGGTCCGCCGGCACCGACAGATCGGCCTGCACGGCAACGGCTTCGCCGCCCGCTGCATTGATCTGGGCAACGGTCTCGCTGATGGTGCCCGGGAGAAAATGATCGGCCTCGTCCACGGTGCGCGCGGTCACTACTACTTTGGCCCCTTCCATGGCAAAGCGCTTCGCCAGTGCAGCCCCAATGCCGCGACTGGCGCCGGTTACCAGGGCTACCTGGCCCGCCAACAGGCCATTCGGATTAAGCGTTGCTCCAGTCATGCTCATACCCTCTTCCAACGAAATCACGCATACTAAACCACACAACGCGATAACTGGGAAACACCACGCCGATGCGCTTGATTTCGATTGTGCTGCTCGTAGCTGGTGCTGCGGGGATCTCTGCAGCACAACTGAGCCCGGAGGAATCTGCCAGCAGGCTGGAGCCGTTGGCAACTGCACGAGCACTGAGCCAGGCGGCTTTGTCTCAGGCGCAATCCGGTGAAAGGGTAAAGGCCCGGGATACCATGAACGAGGCTTTGTCCCAGGGCGCAAATGACCCGGTGATCATTGGTAACAATGCCAATCTGTTGCTTCTCGAAGGCCGCTTCACCGACTCGGTCAGGGCCTACGATGTACTGCTGCAAGGCAATGAATTGCAGCACTACGCCCTGTATCTGAACCGCTCCCTGGCGCTCCGCGCCCTGGGTGACTACCTCGGTGCGCAACGCGATTACCAAGATTACCTGCGCGCCCGCAGCGTCACAGCTCAGCTTCCACGTACTGTCGAATCGGGCGCCGACCCAGCCCCGTCAGAACCTCATAAGCGATCGTCTGAGCATGTTCCGCAACCTCGTCCACTGAAACGTTAGCACCCATCACTTCCACCCAGTCGCCTTCCGCGGCGGGCAGCTCTCCTATATCTACGTGGATCATGTCCATGCTGATGCGGCCAACAATGGGACGGTACTCGCCGGCAATGAACACACGCCCTCTGTCTGATAGCAGCCGCGGCACCCCATCGGCATAGCCAATGCCCACGGTGGCCAACCGTCCTGGTTTTGCCGGAACGAATCTGCCGCCATAGCCGACAGCCTGCCCTGCCGCTACATCACGTACCTGCAGAATGCGGCCTTCGAGTCTGGCTACCGGGCATTGGGTGCTCCTGCCGCTATGAAACGGATTGCCGCCATACAGCCCTATCCCCGCCCGACCCAGATGCTCGGCTCCAAGGCCGCGGCTTAGCGCCGCTGAATTGTTCAGACTCAAGCGCAGTTCAGGGTATCGCGTACGTAGAGCTTCAAATACCGGTTGAATACGCGCCATCTGCTCACGGTTTTCAGCAGAGTCGGGTTCATCCGCTCTGGCGAAATGACTGATCAAGAGGTCGAGCTTTAGCGATGTATCGGCCAGCGCCTGCACAGCATCAGCCCAAGGCAATCCAATCCGTTGCATACCGGTGTCGACATGCACAGCACAGGCCGCACCGGTCTGCGACCAGATCTCGATCTGGGCTGGCGTATTGAGTACCGGAATCAGCTCCGATTGGCGCAGCTGCTCGACGGTTTCCGGCAGCACGCCTTCGAATACATAGATGACGCCCGCATCCAGCGCCTGGCGCAATGCCACCCCCTCGGCACAGCTGGCAACGAAAAACTCTCGACATCCCGCTGACAATAGATGACGCGCAATCCGCACAGCGCCCAGGCCGTAACCATCGGCTTTGACTACCGCAGCAACGTCACCCTGAGCAAGGCGGCACAACGCGTTGTAGTTCGCCGCCAGCGCGGTGAGCGAAATCGTAAGGCGGCCAGTCATGGAAATGCGCAGTTACTAACGACGGGGAACAACACCACGGGCTGCTTGCTACAACCCGTCGCCCGTCCGAACTACTGCTACTGCAGCGTGTTGATATAGGCCACGACGTCATTGATGGCTTTATCGGTGGTCAGCGTCGACACCATGGGGCGCATCTGGCGGCCACCGTGGTCCATGCTGTGATAGCCGCGCTGGCCTTCTTTGAACTTCTTGATCTGATTGACCAGATACCAGTCGCTCTGCCCTGCCAGACGCGGGCCGGCCATGGCTTCGTTGCCCTCAGCGTTCTGCCCATGGCACGCGCCACACACCGGGTAAAGGGCCTTACCCGCTGCAGCATCACCGTTCACCGTCGGCGTCACAGGCTCATTGGGAAACGTGCCGATATAGGCCGCAAGATTGGCCAGGGCTTCGTCACCTTGCAATTGCGGACCCTTGACCATGGCAACCATCTGCATGCCCTGCATATCACCGGGCGCGGTGCCCCGCGCATCATTCTGGAACAGTTGCATCTGCTTGATGAGATACCAGGTTTCCTGGCCCGCCAGCTTCGGCGCATTCATGGCCTGACTACCCTGACCTGCAGGTCCATGACAGGCTGCACAGACGGCGTAAAGGCCCTGGCCCGCCGCCGCGTCGCCCGCATAGGCCTCATCGACCACAAAACCAAGCGCGGCAACCAGCGCCAGAGCAGACAAACAGTAACGCATTTTTTTCGTCCTTATTGGATTTCGATATTGGATTGGATTTGGATATTGGAATTCGATTCGATTACAGCAAAGTACACCTTAACGTGCCCTGAACGTATATTAAACGTACTTGTATAGTGCAAGCCTAACGCCGGCACCCATCATCAATATTGGCGGTGCTCAAATTACCTCGAACCACAAGGGTCCCAAAGCAGCTTCTACGCGCTGGTCCCTCGCCAGAAAGCAAACCTGAAGCGACGCACCGTGCGTCGTTCGGTCCGGCGTCGGTCATCGATGTGACGGTCTTTGCGGGCGCGAAACTCAAACAGCCCCCGTGCGCTAAGTCTCCGATCCTCGGCCCTGCGGTCCTCCTCAGTGCGACGATCGGAAGATTCAGAAGGTATTGAATGCGTAGACATAGGCCCATCTAGCGGCTGCGATCGTGCGAGATCATAGCGAGGCCGTTACTGAAAGTAAAAAAAACATACTTCCAACTGGCTTCATTGGTGGGCTTGGGGGATCATCGTTGGTGATTGTGTGAGGTCTTATTGCCTGTTGGGGAGTAAAGTGCCCGAAAAGTCGATCGCCACCTTGAAGCCAACTCTGCCCCCTTCGTTCATCGACGCGCTCATCGGGTACGCCATCAATCCCACTCAATGGGAGCTTCTGGTCAGGGAGCTGGAGACCAATCGAACAGAGCTGACACAGCTCGATACGCCTACTTTTTTGACAATATTAAGCAAGGCCGAGGCACTGGCCTGGCAACTGCGCGGCGAGCCGGACCCTGGCCTGCAACACGGCGCCTGCTCCTTTTTCCTGCTCGGCGAAGGCGGCGGGGTACTACATACCAGCGACGACATCGACACGCTCAGCAAGTACTGCGCTACCGAAGACGGTCGGCTGGGCTTTACCCACGCAGTCTCGAAGCAGAGCTTCGCCAGCGCACTGCAGAGCCTGCAGGACCCCACCCAGCATCAGGCTCTGGTAGAACTTCGCGGCAAAGAACCATTCAGTCGATACGCGTACCTGATTCGCGCAGCGGATCTGCCCTCAGCGCTGAACTTGTCGGATGAGAATGTTCAGTTCGGCCTGTTAATCGCCCAGTCAGGGCCCAACGACGAAGCCACCGCGGTACTCAGGTCGAGTTTCCAGTTGACCCAGGCAGAAGCCGCGATATGCAGGCAACTCAGTACCGGCCAGCAGGTCAAGGAAGCGGCACATGCCCTCAACATCAGTGTGAATACCGCCCGTAACCAGCTGCAGGCGGTATTCGAAAAGACCGGCACAAACCGGCAGAGCGACCTTATTCTGATGATGACCCAGTTGAGCGTGATCCTCTCGGTGATCAGACACAACGGCGCACAACCCGCCGACGAGGAAGCACAGAGTACCGCGTATCCGCCACACAGCTTCATGCTGGTCGGTCCTCCTGCTGCGTCGCGCCGCATGGCCTATCGCAGGTACGGCAGCGGCCCCAGGCAGGTCATCTACTTCCATGAATCTGCAGCTTCGTCTCGCCTGCCGCCAGGCACCCACGCACTGGCGTCCCGACTCGGACTGACCATTATCGCGCCGGAACGGCCCGGCAACGGTTTTTCCGACCCTCATCCGGAGTTCTCGTTCGAGGCCGGCGCTCGCGATCTCGAAGTGTTTCTCGATGAACTGAACATCGAAAAGGTGAGCTTTCTGGGCTACCTGGCAGGCGCCGCACACGCCCTTGCCAGCGCCATACGCCTGGGTGAGCGGGTTGAGGACATTCTGCTGGTGGCTGGCCGCAACCCTGTTCCCAGTAGCCAGTTGGAAACCAGCCCCGTAGCCATTCTACGACAGCGCATAACCGCGCAGCCGTGGCTGGTACGCTCGATGTTCAACATCCTGCGCAGCCGCATGTCCCCGGACATCAATCGACGCCTGCTGCGCAGGGTTTACGGCAGTGTCCCCCACGACAGCGCTCTGTATGACTCGCGTCCTGAGATCCTTGAACACATGGTGGGTTACACGTTAGAAAATATGACCGTTTCTGCGGACGGGCTCACCGCCGAGGTGCACTGCTTCACCCGCGAACACGACATGAACTACGATGCGATAGCAGCGCCCATCACCCTGTGGCACGGCGATGCCGACATGATCGCCAGCTACGAGAGCATTGCCGGGGCGCTGGGGCCTGCGGTCTCTCAAACACGCATCTTTAGAGATTGCGGCTCATTGGTGATGTATGAATTCTGGGAAGAAGTGCTGGGCCACTTCAAGACCCATCAGTCTTCCAGGAATTCCTTCGCGTGACGGATCCATTCATCTCGCGCAATGCGAGATTTGAAGCCATGCAACGGGTGATCATCACAATCGAGATCGCTTATTTCCAGCCGGGCGATCGCTTCTAAAGTACCGAATCCCAGACCGGCGAGCTGCTCGGCAACTTTGGCGCCGACCCCTTTCAGAACGGTCAGATCCGCCAGGGACTTGGACTTGCTCAGTTTCTCCTGCAGACGTCGATTCTCTTCACGCAGATCCTGCAACTGTTGATGGAGGATCATGATTAGATTATCGCCGGCTGCGGCAGGTTTACTCTGCTGCTCCGTGCGCCAGCGCAGATTGTCCAGCTCCTCGGTGCGTTCGCGCAGCATCTGTTCAAGTTCGAGCAATCTCGCGGGGATGTCAGCGCTGTCTGGCTCGCAGGCCGTCGACGATGCATCGTCTGGCTGCGGCCATCGCATCTCGTCGAGTTCATGCTTCAGCAAGTAGAGTTCGTCCTCAAGTGTGCACACGGCATGCTGCTGATTGACGCGCGCATCGCGTTCCGCCGCGAGCTCCTTCCTGGTTTTGCTCAGTACGCCATCAGCATCACGCAGCTGCTGGTCGAACTTCTTGGAATCGCTATTGCGCAGCACCTGAACATCGGTCAGTTCCTCTTCCAAATCACTCATAAGTGATTTGTAGCTCTCCAGTCGATCTTCAAGACCGTTGGCGTACTCCTTGAATTTATCTGCACTGCGCTGTGCGTCCGGCAGAGCCTGCTGGAGCATTGCTACTTCCTCAGCCAGCGCGCGCCGTTCCTGTTCGAGCTGATCGTGGCTGTGTTGGGCTTGTTCGATACAGTCGTTGAGCCGCTCGACCTCGCCGGTCAACTCACATGCACGCTGTTCATGCTGCGCCGCCAGATCAGCCATTTCATCAGCACGAGTCTGATTCTCAGATTGCAGGCGTTTTTTTTCGGCCTGCCGTTCGGCCCCCTGTTGCTGCTGCAGTTCCAGTGCTTTTTGCTGGTCCTGCAGCTCGGCGATGGCCTGATCTTTGAGGTCGAGCATTTCCACGAGCTGGCGCTGTTCATGTTCAGCGGCCTGCATGGCCTGCACGTAGCGCTCATCCTCTTCGCAAAGCCTGGTTTCGAGTTCGGCCTGAGCATCTTCCAGGCGCACACATTCCTCCTGCACCTGCTTGAGTTGCGCCTGCTGTTGATCGTCGCGCTCTACCAGGCGGCTCAATTCCTTACTGAGCGACTCGATCTGCTGATTGGCAAATTCCGTGGTTTCGGCCAGATTGGCATTGCGGACTTTCAGCGACTCCGCATCCCTGCTCGCACCCTCGAGTTGCTGGCTGTACTCGCCAATCAGTGATTGGCGTTCTGCCTGCCAATGCTGCTTGTGTTGCTCGAATTCGTTGCGTTGACGGGTTGCGTCACTTACAGCGTCATCGAGGGAACTGGTGACCGATTGCCATCTCTCCTGCCATCCGCTCGCATCCAAACGTACTTCTTGCAGATCCAGGTTGGCGGTGTGCAACTCTGCGGAGACAACACGGTGTTTTTCCTTGAGGGCCTCAACCTGCTGCTGCAGCTCCACGATCAATTGATCGCGGGCGCGTATACTCGGGACGGCATCGGAAGCCGCTGAACTATTTGCCTGACGCAGTTGTTCGCGCAGCGAATTAAGTTCTTCAGCGCGTTCGCGCAGTGCTGAAGCGAGTCTTGGCACCCGTTCCTGCCACTTGGCGAGTTCAGCACGCAGCGCTTCAACGTCCATATCGTCACTGGTGATTACCGGGGCGACAGCTGTACTCACTTGACCGTCGGTTCGCATGCGTGTGTGTGTCCGTTCACAGATTAGGCCAAAACACCAAGCTACCCCATATACAGCCTCATGTATGTGAACTGGTCAGCTTTTTGAGTTCGGGCGCTCAACGATCGGGTATGCTTGGTCGATTTCCTGCCAGAACCAGTGAGGACGAGGCGATATGGCGAAAAAAAACTACCCTGAAAAACGCGGCCGGGTCGTATACCAGCAGGTGGATTCAGCAATACTCAAGGACAACCCTCTGGGCGACCCCAGCGAGCGTGTTCTACCGGTTTACCTGCCCTACCACTACGACATGCCCAGGGCCGCGAAACGCCGCTTTCCACTGCTGGTGGACATGGCCGGATTCACCGGCTCGGGTTTGAGTCATACCAACTGGCGTAATTTCGAGGAGAACGTCCCGGAAAAGCTCGATCGCCTCATCGCCGGCCGGCGTATGCCGCCGTGTATTGTCGCCTTTCCCGATTGTTTCACCGCCCTGGGCGGCAACCAGTACATTAATTCCAGCGCCATCGGCCGCTATGCAGACTACCTGACCCGAGAAATACTGCCGCATCTTGACCGCAACTTCCGCACCACAGGCCGTCGTGAACAGCGAGCATGCTTCGGCAAGTCCTCCGGGGGCTACGGGGCCATGGTGCACGGCATGAAATACGCGCGCTACTGGGGTGGTGTGGGCAACCATTCCGGCGACGCCTACTTCGACTTCGTTTACAAAGCGGAATGGCCCAAGGTGCTGACCGCGCTGCAGCGCTTCGCTGATCCTGCATTATCCGCCGGACAGCAGCGCAGCCGCCTGGGCCAAGCCAGACCCGGTCAGGACGACGGACGCATACAGCGCTTCTTAGACTACTGCTGGTCGACCCAGAAGCTGTCGGGCGCAGACATAACGGTACTCATGATGGTGTGCATGGCGGCGACCTATGACCCGGACCCGCGCGCGCCCAATGGTTTCAGACTGCCCTACGATCTGCAGACCGGCGAACTGCTCGAACGCCGCTGGAAGGCCTGGCTCAAACACGACCCGATACACATGGTGCCGCGCTACAAAGACAACCTGAAGAAGTTGAAGGCGATCTTCATAGACTGCGGGTGGCGCGACCAGTACTACATCCACTTCGGATCCCGACAACTCAGTAATCAGTTGCGCAAGCATGGCATCACCCATCGCTATGAAGAGTTCAATGACACTCACAGCGGTATCGACTACCGTATGGACGTCAGCCTGCCGTATCTGGCCCGCCAGATCAGCACGAGCTAGCCGGTACTAGTCGAGCGCCGCGCGCAGTGCGTCATCCAGTGGGGTCAGTGCATCGATCTGCAGCGCATCCAGTGCAGCGTGCGCATCGACCTGATCATCGTGATCGAGTACCTCCAGCATTGCCCGGGTGACCGGCGGATTGCCAAGCATGGCTTCCATCAGGCCCGCCATGCCCAGACCGAGCCACAACGGCAGCGAGATGAGTGTGGGCGAAGCATTCATGATGGTTCCCGCCCGCCGGGTCAGCGCCTTACGAGTGAGTATTTCCGGTCCGCCGAGATTCAGCTCGCCCTCCACGCCAGTGGTGCCCGCCTGGTAAATCGCCTGAACCACATCCCCGGCGTAGATAGGCTGCTCCAGGCTGGCGCTGCGAAATGAAAAGCTGACCGGTTTCGATGCCCGTTTGCCCAGGGCGAAACTCGCGTAGTCGCCTTCGCCGATGACCATGGGTACACGCAGTACGCAACATGGAACCGACCCCGCAAGACAGATCTGCTCGGCGCGGCCTTTCGACGCCAGGCAGGCATTGGCAGCATCCGCTCGTGAACCGACAATCGACAGGTAGGTCAGATGCTCAACGGATGTTCCGGCCAGCGCATCGGTCAAGGCGCGGCAGCTGACTTCATGAGCTTCTTCATAGGATGCATTCGCAGTGGCCTTGAGAATACCCACGAGGTGCACCGCGGCGGTACACCCCCGGGCAGCTCTGTGCAGCGCACCAACATCACTGTAATCCAGCACCTCCACCATTAACCTGGGCGCGGCGCTGTCGCTGAGCGTCATGGCTTCGATCTGCTGCCGCGCGCGCTGACTACGCACCACGGCAACTACCGAGTGTCCTTTACTTTCTGCGAGCATCCGGATCAGCCGTTTACCCAGATTTCCGTTTGCTCCGGTAATCAGCCATTTCTGCTCACTAGACGTAGACATTTGCACCATACGCTCTGTCAGACCCTATTGGTCGTATAACGGATTTTTAGACCGTGTTCCTTTGTAGCTGCATCAAGTAGCATACACGTCATGTAACAATATCTTGGTGAAAGCATAGTGCGCAACGCGGTTTATGTTTTATTCCTGTGTCTGTGTGCGAGCGCCTGTTCCGGGCCTATCGGTCCGATTCCCGGCGGTGCACTCGAGGGCGAAGAAATCGCCTGGCCGGATGACTGGAGCTTCACCGACAACATTGAAAACGTGTTGCTGCAGACTGACCCGGAAGACCCCTATTCGGTGACCATCTGGTGTGTCGCCAGGGCAAACACCCTGTATTTCGCGGCAGCCGACAAAGAGAGTCACTGGGTGCAGAACATCAACGACAATTCAAAAGTCATCCTCAGCGTCGACACCCGCCTGATCAGGGGAACAGCCAGCACCGTGACGGAACGCGCCGAAGCAGAACCAGTGATACAGGCCTACCTGGAAAAGTACAAAATCGACAGCCGCGACGACTTCGTACAGGAAGACGGCCTGATGTTTCGTTTGAGTAAACCCTGACCTATCGGCTCCGACTCGCGCTTTGCACAACGTCCCATTCAAGTTGCTGACCTGGGCTAACCTGCTCACCGCTTTAAGGTTGCTGGGCATACTCCCCCTGATATATCTAATGCTCAATCAGCAATGGGCGGGCAGTGCAGTTCTGTTTACGCTTGCGGCTTTATCTGACTACTTTGATGGCAAAGTAGCGCGGGCGCTCAATCAGACCAGCCCCTGGGGCGGTCTGTTTGACCATGCCACCGATGCAGCCATGGTCGCGGCCGGCTGCTGGGCGCTGACCCAGGTCGGCCTGATCAATGGGTATCTCTGCTGGCTGATCGCAGCCGCCTTTATTCAATACATGCTCGACTCATCGGCACTGGCGGGTCACACCTTACGCACCAGCGTCATCGGTCGCAGCAATGGAGTAGCCTACTTCGTGTTGCTGGGCACCGCTATCGGCAGCGAACTGCTGGGGGCCGCTTTGATTCAGCTCGTGGTCCCCTACGCTGCCTGGTTACTGGTCGCCACCACGCTGATTTCGATGCTCGACCGGGGCTGGACCCTGCTCCGCCACCTGCGTTAGTACGTCACGCCTGACTGATCTTGTAGGTCAACGCCCGAAACTCATGGCTGAACGGGTGCCAGAACCCCGGCATACGTTGCGTCCAGCACATGCCGGTAATGCCGGCGCCAGGCGCCATCCATGAATGAGTACCAGCCATGCCGCCCCAGTGGTATTCGTCCTGGGCGCCGGGCGGCTCCGTATCCTGCAGATTCTGGCGCAGAGCGAAGCCCAGGCCGAACACCGTGCCGGTCATTTCCCACATGGGGAATCGTACGTACACGCCGTCAGCCAGTTGATTGGTACGCATGAGCGCAAGGGTCTCAGGCTGCAGGATGCGCGCGCCATTCCACTCCCCACCGTTAACGATCATGCGAATCAATGCGGTGTAATCAGCCAGCGTCGAGACCAGACCACCGCCACCGCTGAGCAGGTTGCGGCGGCTGTTGTATGCGCCCTCTGCAGGATCATCGGCTTTGATCAGGCCCGGCTTCACCGGGTCCAGCAGGTCGACTGGCGCATACATGGTGATGAAGCGCTCTGCTTTCTCCGGCGGTACCCAGAAGTCTGTGTCTTGCATGCCCAGCGGCTCGAAGATGTGCTGCTTGAGATAGGCGTCGAACTTCTGACCCGACAGCACTTCTACCATGCGTGCGCACACATCGGTGGCTACCGAGTACCGCCAATCGGTGCCTGGCTGGTAGGCAAGGGGCAAGCTGGCGACGCCGTTACAGAATTCCTCAAGATCGACGCTGAAATTGCTGAGGAGGTCGACGCCTCCGGCCGCATAGGCCTGGTCGATGACGGACTCGGGCTCGATAAATCCGTAGCTGAATCCCGCACTGTGGCTGAGGATGTGGCGCATCAGGATTTCGCTGCGGGCATCTTCCACATCGTCGGCGCTGGCGGCATCGTCACGCAGAACCCGCATGTCGCCAAATTCAGGCATGAACCTGGATAACGGGTCATCCAACGTAAATTTGCCCTGTTCATACAGCATCATCAACGCAACCGATGTGACGATCTTGGTATTGGAGTAGATTCGGTAGATGGCATCCGTTCGTAACGGGGCCTTAGATTCGACGTCCATGTAGCCAAAGGTCTGGCAATCGAGTACATCTGTGCCGCGCAGAACAAGCGTGCTGCAACAGGAAAGTATGTCTCGCTCGACGTAGCTGCGCATACTCTCGTGCAGGGGAGTGAAGTCCAGACCGTGATTGACGGTTTCAATTGTGTTGGTCATGCGCTCATCCTGTTTATTCATAAGATCGAATTCGGTCAGTCTGCAACCGCCACCCGCCCCAGCAGCCCGTAAAAGATCTTCACTCCGTCTACAACGTTGCTAACCGATACTCTTTCATCGTTGCCGTGCACACCGGCGAATTCTGCAGTGGTGAACGCGAATGGTGAATAGCCGTAACTCGTGATTCCAAGATCACGGAAAAAATGACTGTCGGTGAAGCCGCCGGAAACCGTTGGCACTACCTGGGCGTTCAAATACTCCGCCGAGACTTCCGTGATCGCCTGGAAAAGCGCCGTTTCGGTTTTGCTCACAGCCGGCGTAAAGCCCATGATCTTCTCGATGGAGATTTCACCATCGTTGATGATCGTGGCCAGCTCCGCCAGAAACGCATCCGGATCCTGATCCGGCAGCAGCCGGCAATCCAGCTCTGCATGTACTTCCGCCGGTATGACGTTGATCTTGCTGCTGCCTTGCATACGGGTAATGGAACAGGTATTTCGCAGCAGCGCATGGGCGCCGGGATTACGTAACTTCAGGTGAAACAGGTAGTCGTCGTTGGGATGACTGTGACGGATGGTAGCGAACTGCTGCTTATCTTCATCTCTCTGAAAAGGTGCAATGCCTTCAAACATATCCGCCACCGGCGGCAACACCCGTACCGGGAACTCGGTTTCACTGATGCGTTTGAGCGCGCGCACCATACGCGTGACGGAGGTTTCCACCAGCGGCGCCGAACCATGCCCCGGCCGGCCCGTTGCCGTCAGTCGTAACCAAAGAGGCACCTTCTGGGTCACTTCAACCATCACAACCGTCGTGTCGCCAAAAATGCGTCCGGAACCCCCTTCGTTGAGCACGTAGCCCACATCGTTGAACAATTCAGGATGCGCCTCGATCAACCAGCCGGCGCCGAAGAATCCTCCGGCCTCTTCATCCGCAGTGGCGATGAACCACACATCGCGATTGCGCGGCAGGCCACTGGCGTGCAACGCCAGAAACGCCTGCAGATGGATCATGCCCAGGCCCTTGGTATCGATAGCGCCACGGCCGTATATCCAGCCGTCTTTGACTTCACCGGACAGCGGATCGAAGCTCCAGTAGTCGCGGTTGGCCGGCACCACGTCGATATGGTGCAACAGCACCAGGCCACGCTCCTTACGCTGAGTGGTGGCAGGAAGCTTGGCCCACAGATTGCCCCGGCCCGGTGCAGATTCTGCGGTGTGGTATTCGATACCTGCCTCGTCGAGCAGCTCACTCAGAAACTTTACCCCTCTGGTTTCGTTGCCAGGCGGGTTGATGGTATCGATCTGCAGATACTGCGAAAGACGCGCCACCGCCTGCTCCGCAAATACCTCGACCTCATTGGCCGAAACGGCACGGGACAGCAGCATGATTGCGGTAAGCACCGCCAGTCGTCCCATCGCCACGAATGTATTACTGAATTTCAGATTCAAACCCTTCCCCCATATCTGCCAGATCCAAACGCCCGGTTGCTGACGATGCCCAACTGCGCATAATCTGGCAACTGATCATTACCACAAAGAGAAACATCATGCGCATATCGATGCTGCTCAGCTACGCCGGGGGATTCAAAGAAGCCGTTGCCGAAGTCCAGGAACTGGAGAAGGCAGGCCTCGATGTGGTGTGGGTGCCGGAGGCTTATTCCTTCGACGCGCCCACCGCCATGGGTTATCTCGCCGCCAACACCGAGCGGGTCGTAATCGCTTCGGGGATACTGCCAATCTACACCCGCACCCCGTCACTGCTGGCCATGACCGCAGCGGGTCTCGATTACCTTTCCGATGGACGCTGCATGCTGGGTCTGGGCGCCTCCGGGCCCCAGGTGATCGAAGGCTTCCACGGCGTACCCTACACCGCCCCGGTCGGACGCATCCGCGAAATCATCGATATCTGCCGGACCGTATGGCAGCGGGAGCGCGTACAGCACATGGGCAAGTACTATCAGGTGCCCCTGCCTCAGGATCAGGGCACCGGGCTGGGCAAACCGCTGAAGCTGATCAATCACCCGATTCGCGACGATATCCCCATAGCCATTGCCTCGCTGGGACCGGCCAGCGTCGCCATGACCGCTGAACTCGCCGACGCCTGGCTGCCGGCCTTCTACACAGCTGAAGCGGCCCAGGACGTCTGGGGGGAAGCCCTGGCAGCGGGCGCCGCCAAGCGTGACCCGGATCGCGGGCCGCTGGAGGTTTTCGCCGGCGGCATGGTTGCTATCGGCGAAGGACTGGAGCATCTGCGTGACCTGGCCCGTCCCCAGGCAGCCCTGTATATCGGCGGCATGGGCGCGCGCTCGAAGAACTTCTACAACGACATCTTCGCCAAGAGCGGTTATGAGGCGGAGGCCCGGCAGATTCAGGATCTGTATCTGGCTGGAGAGAAACAGGCCGCTGAAGCGGCGATTCCCGATGAGTATCTTGCCCACAGTTCACTGGTTGGACCGGAAGGATTCGTCAGGGAGCGGCTGCATGCGCTCAAGAAGTCAGGCGTATCCTCGTTGAATGTGGGGTTGGCGGGTCAGACCAGAGCAGAGCGAGTTGCTCAGTGTGAGCGGTTGCGGAATCTGGTGGACAGCCTGTAGTGGGGAGTAGCACTCCCCGCGTTACTGCCCCAGCACCGTCAGATCGAGCCGCGTCACGCTGGCCCGCCCGGTGCGCAACACCGCGTAATCGGTGTCTTCATCCGGATCGAGCTGAAATCGCTCCATGGAATGATGATACTGATCGCCCCGCTGCTTGAAGCACTTGCCGTAGAACGTACGCCCCAGTCGAGCCGGCACCAGATCCGCTGAACGCAAATGCCGAGGCATGTTGATGCTCCAGGTGGTGGCGTGGGGTTCCGCCTCATGCACCAGCTGAGCCCATGCCGCCGGCAGCACCTGATCCAGAATTTCACTCAGTTCCGCCACCGCCGCATCATTGAAGCGCCGCTCAGCGTTCCACAATTTGTGATCTTCGAAACTAATTTCCTGGGACAGCGCCAGACCCGGCAACCCGGCAATGTTTCCTTCGAAACACGCACCCAGGGTGCCCGATGCCATGGCAAAACCCAGCCCGGTGTTGACACCCAGGTTCACACCCGAGACGACTAGATCCGGCCAATCATCCATTAAGTTATACAGCGCCAGATTCACGCAATCCGCCGGCGTGCCGGTGACCGACCAGGCTCGATACCCGTGCAGATCGATCTGATCGACATAGAGCGGCCCGTAGCGGGTCATGGACTTGCCCTTCCAGCTCTGCTCCTGAGCAGGGACTACCACGGTAACCTGGCCGTAGTGCTGCAGTTTGGCCACCATCTGCAGGAACAGCGGCGAGTCGTGCGAATCGTCGTTGGTAAGGAGTATGTGCATGGGGCGCTATGCTGCCCCAAAACGTCCCGGAATTGCTACCATGGCCGGTACCCAAAGCAACTGATCGAGCAAACATGAAAGCACCTGCAAAACTGCTGCGCACCGCGTTGATAGGCGCTGCTGCATGGCTGGGCAGTATGGCCCATGCTGCGGTGGAAGTCGGCGACGCCGCCCCGCAGTTCACCCTGGCCGGATCCGACGGCAATTCCCATTCGCTGGCGGACCTGCGCGGCCGCCATGTGGTAATCGCCTTCTTCCCCAAAGCGTTCACAAGAGGCTGAACCATCGAATGCAAGTCGCTGCGTGACAGTGACAGAGAAATCCGCGGCTTCGATGTGGCATTCTTCATGGCCAGCACCGATTCACTGGAGGACAACACGGCCTTCGCCAAGAAGAATGGTGCAACCTTTCCGATTCTGGCTGACCCCGATAAATCGGTCGCCCGTGCGTTCGGCGTGCTCTCTGGGCTCGGCTATGCCAAACGCTGGACCTTTTACATCGACCCTGAAGGCAACATCAGCAAGATCGATCAGGATGTTAACCCGAGGACCGCCGGCGCCGATCTGCTGGCCAACCTCAAAGCCCTCAACGTGCCAGCATCGGGCGGGGATTGAGGCCTGTTTCGTAAAACCAGCGCTGCGCCGGACCAAAATAACCCAGCACCGCGTCACGGCCCTCGGCCGTGGTGCGATGGGCCGCTTTGAGTTCGTTGCGCCCGACATCGTAGTGCCAGCGATGAAAACTGCCGTGCTCATCTACTACTAGCAGGCCGTCCCGCTGTAACAGGCCGATGCGATAGCCGTATTCCACCGGCACTATCGTGTCGCACCCGCAAAGCAGGTCTTCCCCGGCGAACGGCTCGGTATCCGGCACGGCAAACAGGTCCGTCAATGTTTTAGCCAGACTCATGGTCGAGCCCAGCGTGGAGATGACCCGCGGCTCAAGCCCGGAACCATGCATCAACAGCGGCACCCGGTAGCTGCTGGCCGGCACCAGCGCGTCTCCTCTGGGCGTCAGCCCATGGTCCGCCACGATGACGAACAGCGTATCGTCATACCATGGCTGCTCGGACGCCTGGCGCATGAAATCACCCAGCGCCTGATCGGCGTAGGCCATGGCAAATTCACTGCGTCGGGTATCGGACGGGAACTCCACAACACCGTCGGGAAAGTCGTAGGGGCGGTGATGAGAAAGCGTCAGCGTGCTCAGGAACACGCGCTGGTGCTCCTGTGTCAGCTGGCCCATTTCCTCGATGATGCGCCGGAACAGCGCGCCATCCGCCACACCCCAGCTCGTTTCGAAGGGCTCGGAAAAATCATGTCGCGACCAGATACGGGCGAAGCCCATCTTTTCCCAGTAACCGGAGAAACCGGAGAAATCCGGCCAGCCCCCATACACAAACACCGGCATGAAACCACCCTGGGCCAGGGCCCGGGCCAGCGAAGGCAGGCGTTCAGAGCGCTCACGCTCTGTGGTGGAGATACCCGGGATTGGCGGGAAACCGCTGAGTAGCGCCTCCATGCCACGGGTGGTACGGCTGCCCGTAGCAAAAACGTTAGTGAATGCTATGGATTGCCCGGCAAGGCGCTGGTAGTTGGGTAGATAGCGCTCACGCAATTCACTCTGCTCCCACACCGGCCCGGCAAATGATTCCTCAATGATTAGTACCAGATGCGATTTACCGGCAACCTCCGACCGGACCTGTCTACTCAGATCAGACGGCGTATCGGACAGATCATTTTGCTCGAACGCGTCCGCGCCGCCCTGTAACCAGGCAATGTCGGCAACGTCGTATCGAGCATCTGACAACACACCGAGCAGACCATTGCTGACGAATTCGCTGGCGACCCGCGAGTCAGACTGAGCCAGGGGCATGCCAAACCAGACGATGCTGCCCATCAATACAATGGCCGCAGCATAGGGCCGACGTCCCAGGTGCCCGTACTCCGGCAGCCCGAAAATGCGCACCAGCAACCAGACCGCTCCGACGAATGGTAACAGGATGACGGACAGGTAGAACTGATCATCAAGGAAAGCCAGAACTTCCACCGGATACGCCAGATAATGAAAGACAAGGCGATCCAGGCGGCTTTCAAACTCAAACCAGAAGAATCCTTCGGCAACAAGCAATACCAGCCACAAACCCAGCCCGACTACAGCGAAAGCGCGCAAACTGCGCGGGCCTACCAATCCGCCCAGTGCGACGACGCCGGCGATCAGGCCAAACGCCTGCAGGTCATTGACTATACCGGCGGCGAATTCGAACAAGCCGATTTCACCCCCGTAATCCGGGTAGAACATCAGCGCGAGAGCTCTTGCTCCAGTGCCCACAACGACCCAGCACAACAACCATGCCCACCAGAAGCTCATCGGCGCTTCACGCCATCGGCCAGCAACACTGGCAAGGCAAAAATCGTGAGCAACAGCAATAAACCGACAGCCACGGTAAGCAGCATACCGATCGAAGCAGTCCCGGCATGAGGCGATGTAGACAGTGCAGTAAACGCACCGACAGTAGTCAGCGCAGACAGCAACACCGCTCGAGGTGTGCTGGAGTGCATGAGGTGCTCCACGTCGCCTTCGCCCAGGTAACGGTCTACCACATGAATGCCGTTATCCACACCGAGACCGAAGATCAGAGGCAATACAAGGATGTTGGCCATGTTCAACGGGTATCCTGCCAGCACGCCCACCGCAAGGGTCATGACCCCGGTCAACAGCAGCGGCAGTAGAATCAGCAGCACCGAGCGCACCCTGCGCAGCGCAATCAGCAGGACTGCGCAAATACTCACGGCGGCAAACAGCAGGGCTTGCCCAAACGAGCTGACAACGATGGCGCCGACACCCCATTCGATGACCGGCCGCCCGGTGGCGTGGGGCTGCAGCTCTCTGACCGAATCGATGAACTCAGACAATGCTGCGACTTGTGCAATATCCTGCGCCGGAACTATGCTGCTCAACCGCTCGCCACGTTCATTGACGACTCTGGTGCGCACCGATGCCGGCACGTCTGCCAGGTCGATCGGCTGCACGGCAACGGCCCTGCGCAGCCAGGCGAGTTCCTCTACCAGATTCGATGTCACACCCTGCTGCCACTGCAACCACACATCGTCCGGTGCACTCTGTATTTCTTCCAACACCACCCGCAGCTCGTGCAAGCTTAGCGAACGTTCCTCGGTGAGTGCGCTTGCGTTGGCTTCGATCTGCGCGGCCAGTGCTGCCGCCTGCTCGCGCAGCTCCACGACCCGGGGCGACGCCAGGGTACGCGCAGGTTCCAGTGCGCTCCACAGCATGAAGCGAATATCTTCCAGCGCATACAGCTTGTCATCCTGGTCGGACGGAACGAACGCGTCAGGGGTCCGCACTTCATCGACCACGTCCAGATCCTCCAGCACGTCGACCGCCAGGGGCACCTCGTCCGGTGCCGATACCACCACAAGCTGATAGTCGGTGGACAGGCCCTCGGCCTGTAACTCACGCAGCGTACTCATGGATTCCGAGTCAGGGTCTTTCAGCGCAAGCACGCTGTAATCGAATCTCGCCTGACTGGCCACTGCCCCGGCGCTGACACCCAGCACCGCCAGCACCACCAGTACCATGCGCCGTCTGGCCAGCAGCGCGTTGACGACCAACGTGGAGCTGGGCAGGTCCATCACATGGTCTCGGGGCGGGCCCACCAGTGCATAGAAGGCCGGCAGATACGAGAAGGTCAGCAACCAGGCGACCAGCATACCGCCAGCGCTGATTACCCCGAGGTCTGCCAACCCCTGGTATTCGGTAGGAACGAAACCGAGAAACCCCAACCCGGTGGTCAGGGTACACAACGAGATCGCCCGCCCGACACTGCCTGCACTGGTCGCAAGGGCTGTGGCCACGTCCGCATGAGTGGCGTTGATTGCCTGCTGATAGCGAAGCGAGAAGTGCAGGGCAAAGTCCACGCCCAGCCCGAAAAACATGACAATGAAAACGATTGACAGGGTGTTGTACTCACCGACACTGAGTATGGCGAAGGCGGTGGTCCAGATCACACCGATGGCAAGCATGCTGAAGGTCGCGACGATGATCTTGATCGAACGTACACCAACCAGCATGACCAGCAACAGCAGCGCCAGCGCCAGCCAACCAGCCATGGTGACACCGCCCACCGCCGCCTCCAGTTCCTCATGCTGCAACGGCAGTTCCCCGGTCAGACGCACTGCGGAACCGACCGGAATGTCGAGGGATGCAACAACATCTCGCAGGGCTGCGACGACTTCTGCATCGGAAAGCACTTCGCCGTCTATCTCGCCAGCTTTCAGGTAAACAAGCTGATACAGCCGCTCTTCAACACCGAATAGCTCATCACTCCACGCAATCTCGGCGCTTTCCCCAGCCAATGCACCGGTAGCTGATTCGCTCAGCAGGCCGACCACCCGATCAAACCCCTCGGGTGGGTCGTTTTCGACTCCATCGGCAAGTAGTGACAGCACACCCCGCAAGCTGGCGTCTTCGGCAACTGTGGTCAACCACGGCTGTGCTTCGGCAAGGCGATCGGTCATGTCGTCGAGTTCATCGACGCTCATGTACAGAAGCGCATGATCCCGGAAGAAAGGCTCACTGCCCGGCGCCGCCACCGCAGTGAATTTCTCCGAATGCTGCTCCAGGCCAGCCAACAGCGCGTCTGTCGTGGCCTCGAGGTCACGTAATGAACTCGAATCCACCACCACCACCGCGGTCCGCACCAGGTCCGGGAAACTTGCTTCGAAACGATCAAAATCCACCCGCCAGGGTGCGCTCTGGTCGATCAGGTCACTCAGCTCGGAGTTCATGGCGAATCGCGTAAGGCTGATGTAGCCACACACGACACTGAGCATGCCGACAACCAGTATCGTCAGGCCGGCATGTCCGGCAACCCAGCTGACCCAGCGGCTCAGCAGGTGGTCCAAGCGCACCTGTCAAAAATCCCGTTGTTGATCTTCGAACTCGTCAAACTCATCGAAGAATTCGTCCAGCGGCGGCGCTCCGTCGTAGATCTGAAATTTGCGTCGTTGAAAATACGCGTCTCTGGTAAAGGCATACGGGTCTATCGCCGCGGCGTCACGTACCTCGGTGGCCGACAGCAGGTCGGCACGGGTCGCCACCGCATCCAGCCCACTGTACCCCCAATGATAGTCAGGGCCGACGATCAACCGCGGCATGGCACTGCGCACGAGAGTGGAAGGCAAGTCACGCCAGGTGGACGGGCCGAGAAACGGCACATATACATAGCGGGAGCGACGCCAGCCCCACACCGCCAGCGTCTGGCCGAAATCCTCCTGCTGGTAGCGCAGATCCATGCGGGTCGCCACATCGAAAAATCCACCGACACCAAGGGTCGAGTTGACCAGTATGCGGCTCAAGTCGGTGAACCCGCTTTCAGGTTTGGCCTGCAGGAAGCCGTTCACGGAGCTGCTGATGGTCCGCACGTTGACAAATACATTATTCACGCCCCGCTCCAGCCAGTCCGGGGTAATGGCCTGATAGCCCCGCGCCACAGGTACAACGGCGGCACGGTCAATGCGATCCATAACGTCGTAGGTCCTGCGGTTGAGCTCCTCGCCGGGGTCGTATACCGCATACTCTTTACCCGCCAGTGACGAACAGGCTGACAGGCACACACAAACAAATATTGCCGCGATTCGCATCAATCCTCCTCCCTAGCTTCGTCGATCTTCTGCTGGATATGCGTCAGCAGTGCCGAAAAGCCCTCACTTTTGATGATACTGCTGTAGTCCGCACGCCTTAGCGACAGATCGCTCACGCCGTCCGCAACTACGTTGAAAACTCGCCCTGCCCGCAGGAAATAATCCAGCATAACGTCCGCCTCAGTTTCTCGAATCAGACGCGTACGGACCACATGACCGGTGCGCACAGAGCGCACCTCGTCGGTAACGAACTGCTGGCCGGAATACCCATCAAACCGGTCTGCATAGGTCGCCACGACAAGCTCGCTCAGCAGGCTGACAAATTCCGCCTGCTGAGCGTCCGTCAGATCACGCCAGGTCCGCCCGACACTGATACCAGCTATTCGGGTGATGTCGAAAGAAGCTTCTATCACCGGCTGCAGGGCCGTTTCCCTGGCAGCATAGTCAGGGGAGCGCATGGCCTGGATGAGCGCTGCGTGAAAAGCATTTATGCTGTGCCTGGCTTCACTCACGCCTTGGTCAGACGGCCCGGAAGTTTGTGCGTGGCCGCCCACCGACAACGCCCGTAACCCCACAGCCCCGATGCCACGTCGCCCCGACCTCGCCGCCCAGCCCGTCAATCGGCCCCGGCCCCGAACTGTCCGGAAAACGGCTGGTCGGG